>JBDRLT010000031.1:0-19914 GCA_043812815.1 Candidatus Woesearchaeota archaeon
CTTCTTTAGAAGGAAGTGCCACATCACATATTGATTAGTTTCTGCTCAAGAATGGCTGCGAGCTGAGGATCATCTGCATTGAAAATGTCAGGGATATTGAGGATTGTGATTCTGCGCTTTGCTGTCTTATCCATGGTTAGAATTTGGGATGCCATATATGGCTCCATCACAAAGATATGGTCTGCCCAGCTGATTAGTTCTTTGTCCACAACTTTTTTTGAGTATGGGTCAATGCCGGCTGTTTTCACCTCTGCAAGTTTGTGCTGTTTGTTGAGGATCTTTTTGTAAACTTTGGCTGCTGTCACGCTTCTATTCTGGTTTAGCAGACAAATAAAGAGGATGTTATCCATGGTTCCCTGCAATTTTGATTATCCGGGCCAATTCTTGTGCTTTGCTAATCGTTATGCTCTGGCCCTCTATAAGATCTGTTATGTTTGGGTTGTTGTCAGCTGCAAGAACTGCTTGGCCTCTGATGAGCTCAAATATTATCTCTGAATTTTCATCGACAACTAGGTTGTCAACTGGTGTGGTGGTGTTGTTGAAAGCAATGCCTATCCCTGTTTGAAAACTTTTTCTGGTAATTGAGTGGTAATAGGCAGTAGATCCAAAAGGGGTTGCCACCACAATGCCGTCTCCTATTAACATCTTGCCTAGCTGTTGGCCATTGACAAAAATATTGAATCTTATTGCGTGAGTTGGAAACTTGTTTCTGATGGCAAAGTCATTGGTGCACACCATCCGAGCATGGGATAAATCTGCTTTGAGCTTGCAGTGATTCTCAACTGAGAATTCTTTTCTAAGGAGGGGTGAGACAAGATGGTAATAATCGCCTTGGCTGCAACTCTGGCATGCAGATTTGGTTTTAATGATTAATTTGGGGACGCCAGGGTAGATCTGTTCTGCAAGCAGATATGTACCATCACCCCCGATGCTGACAACAAAGTCTGGAGATTTTTCAGCATACTCGAAGTCAGTGAATTGTGATTTGATATTGATTAGAGAATCTGGATTTCTAGCAACTATGGCATAACTCTTCATAATTAGGTAGGGGCGGGTCTTTCTTATAAACTTTTTGTAGTGGAAAACTATAAAAATGGTTGATGGCTTATGTGCGGTATGAGGGTTATGTTTGTCGAAGCTAGGAGCAAACTGGCAGTTAAGCTTTCCAAAGCACAGATTGCAATGCTTCCCAAAAGGGTGGGTGTTTGTGCAACTGTGCAGCATGTACATGATTTGGATATTTTGGTGAGGCAGATAGAGGCGACAGGCAGATGTGCTGTGCTAATCACGGGAAAACATTCAAAGTACAAGGGGCAGATACTAGGGTGTGATGTTTTGGCAGATTGTGCTGTGGATACTTACATATTTGTTGGGACAGGGGGTTTCCATATTGGCCAGTTCGCAGGATTAAAACCGGTTTTTACATATAACCCTGAGACAAAGAGGCTGCAAAAACAAGTGGTGCATGCTAGGAACAAAGGGGCATATTGCAAATTTCTTGCTGCTGAGCGTGTGGGGGTCATTGTGAGTGTAAAACACCGACAAAATCGGCTGCAGGAAGCCTTGGGTTTGCAGAAAAAGTATAGGGCGAAGAAATTTTACTTCCTGCTGTTTGATGATGTTGATTTTGGACAGCTTGAGAATTTCCCATTTATTGAGTGCTTTGTAAACACAGCATGTCCAAGGCTTGCTTATGATGAAGCAGCCAAGTTCCCAAAACCAGTTGTTGATTTGCGGGATATTTGATCAAAAGATTTTTATGCTTGCAGCACAATGGTAGCTCTATGAAGACTCAGAAAAGGTTAAAGGAGATGGAGGCAAAGATAAAAGAGGAGGAAGGACTTTGGAAAAAGATAAAGAAGATTCCCAAAGAGGATAAGAAATTCCTCAGAATTCTCAAATCGCCAAGAGCAAAGAGGATTAAGAGACCCAATCTCCCTAAACAGCTCAAAGATAAGATTATGAGGCTTATGAAGGGTATTGAGCCGCGCTGATTGTGTTGTGGGTGAGCTTGACTGAATCATTGATGAACTGGTTCACCACATGGATGTTTGTCAGAGTGTGTTTTGTGATTTCTGTGGCTTTGTAGCTTCCACCTATGAGTGCTAGGTATGGGATGAGTTGGTCAGCAAGATATTTGTCAACTGGCGCAGCTTTTGATATCTGCTCAAGCAGATTGGCTGCTGCCTCTTGACCAACAATTTCTGCGCGTTTGCCTGACGCGCCCAGAGCATCTGCCCCGATTATGGCCCCGGAATTGAATTTTGCCCATAAGCACAATCCAGAGCCTTTACCCATGGCCTGATTATACTCTGCTTTGAACTTTAAGGCGCAGTTTTGCTGAGAGAGTGCGTGTTTGGCTCCGATTATCTGCCTTTCAGCAACCTGTGCCTCCTGCAAATTTTTGGTCGCATGGGAAATCCCTGTGATGCTCACAAGATCACCTAAGTGCAAATTATTGAATGCATGCTCTGTATTTCTGAGTATTGCCATAAACTCATGAAGGGATGTATCTTTGATGTGATATTTTGGGACGATCGTAATGTCAACCTTGCCCCCACCAATGGGATAGTAGCCTCTCTCAACCACCTGGGTTCTAATGCTAGCTAAATGGTTGATGTGCTGGAGAAAAACATTGCAGAAATAGTCGATAGGCATGCTCCATTTTGTGTCAGTGCCCCCTTTGATTTTTAGGTGGATTTTATCAGCTGCAAAAAGGCTTGGCAGAAGGAGTGCCTGAAGCATTAGGGTTATTGACCCTGCTGTGCCAATGTCTATAGAAATTGTTTGTGGTTCTAGATGTTTTGGAGCGAATTTGAGCGTTTTTGCACCAAGGCTTGCTCCTTCAACAGTCGCCTCACAAAGTTGCTGCCCAGCTAGTACTGCGCTCAGATGTTGGGCTTTTAACCCGGGGTTTTGCCTGTTGATCCTGAGATTATTAATGGTGAATGGCTTCCGAGTCAGTATTGAGAGTGCCAGACTGTTTCTAAGGATTGCTCCTCCTCCCTCACCATAAGAGCCATCTATCAGCATAACACTAAGGAAATAGAAGGAAAATATAAAGTTTACCAGGTAAGATTCTGCAGTTCATGCTCCAAGGTGTCCAACTCGCTAAAGTCAAGCTCTGCTTCCAGGTTTTCAATATCTGAGAGCTGTGCTGAGAGTGTATACTCTGATTCTACTTCTGATTCTGGCTTAAGCTCCTTATTTTGGCATCCGGAAATAGCAAGTATAAGGAACAGGCAGAGTAATGCCAAGATTCTCATCTTATCAAACCTCGGCAACTTCATATGCCTCACCTTCTGCCAATTCAGGATCGCTGCATTCAGCAATGTCAAAACCTTGCTCCTTAACTGATTTGACAATCCCCTTTAGCAGAGTGTGGGCCTCCACCAAATTTTGTTTTGCTCCCTCTATCTGCTGCTTGGCAGCGTCAATCTCCTGCTCTGCCTGAATTTGTGTGGATTTTGATATTTTTGCCTGAATAAGCTGGGTTCTGGCAAGCTTGAATTTGGTGGTAGCATCGAGTACAAGCATACTGAATTCATCTACTTTGGTGTCGATTGCCTCAACATCGCCTTTTTGGCTTGCCATCTGCTGAATAGTGCAGTCAAGCTTGTCTTCAAGATTCTGTGCTCGCTTAAGGATCTCACCCAATTTTGCATGGATCATCCAGGTGGCGTATCTTTTGATTTCCAGCCTTATAACGTGCCATGCTTCGAGGATTTGTTCGCCTGCTGCCTGGACCCCTTCTTTAGTTTGTGCTGATTCCACTTCGGATTTAGCAGCTTGCATCTTCAATATTTCACTGTCAATTGCTGTGATGATCTCATCTGCTTCCTCTTGGGTGAGGTCTTCGCTTGCCTTAACAGTGTACTGTACTTTTTCTAAAGATTTTATTACTAGGTCAGCAGTTTTGGTTAAGTATCTTTTCGCCTGGGTTGTTGCTTCGGTCTGATCTCCTTCAAGTTTGGCTTGCTCAAATTGCTGCTTCTGAGTTTTTAACTGCTCTCTGACTTGGGTGTATTGGTCTTTTGCAGTTTGGAGCCTCTGGCGCACATTTGCCATAACCTCTGCAGTAATCTCTCTGGCTTTGAATTGCCTGCTTTTGTTGATAATCTGGAGTTGGTATTTTGCCAACGCCAATTTGGCTTGTTCCTTGGCCATTTCCATTACTGCTTTCTGCTGCGCCCTTGTGAGGTGCGCCAGCACTTTTGTTTGGTTGACTGACAGGTTTTGGACTAGTTGGGTTTTCTCTTGGCTTTGGTTGGCCAGGATTTGCATTGTCCTTGTCCTGAAGGTTGCCATGTTCTGCAAGGCCTCAGTTGTGTTTAGGGCAACCATCACCTGCCTTCTGGCTTGGGTCTGAACCTGATTTGTGTTTTGCTCCTGGGTTTGCATTGACCCGCTGCCTGATCCCGGCTCGGTTGCATTTTGTTCGATAATTATGTTTGGGTTGAGACTTGTGCCTAATGGTTCGGGTTTGGCAGCAATTGCCAATGGTACTATACAGATTATGACTAATAGCATAAGTGTTATTTGTTTCATGTTTACCTCCAAAGAGAAGGTGGGGGGATGCTACCACCTTCTCTTCAGAATAGTTGTGTTGTTTATAAACACACTTTTTTTGTTATTGTCGGAAGAGCATTATTTTGTCTCCGGATGCTTTACAGAGCACTATCCAGCCTTCTTTTTCTTTTTCTGACAAAAATAAAAAAGTAAAATAGTTTTATTCAAGTGGCATTGCTCGCAAAATCGGGAAGAGCACATATCTGCCTGATGCTGACCTCATGCCAAACAGGCCATAGGCTGTCCAGCTACCTGCTTTGTATTTGCCATAGAACAGTTTGCCATCATAGAAGCCTGCAAAGATGCCTGCTTGATAGACACCGAAGGCCTCTTTGCCCAGGTTGTCTGTTCCTTTGAAATAGCCATTGCTGAATTTGCCCCACATAATGTGTTCGAGGTCCCGGGTCCACAGCAAGAATTTTGCTGGATTTTGGGCGATGTTTTGCTCAAGTGTTTCTGCATCAATTTTTTGGATAAGTGTTTCTGCCTTTGCTTTGATTGATGCTTCTGTTTTGTCCTGTGCGCTTACCACTGTTGCCAATAGCAAGCACATCATCATAGCAACTAATGCCTTTTTCATTTTTTTATCTCACAATCTGTTTTTCACCTCTTGGGATTTGGTTAGCGGGGTTTATTAATAACTACACTTGCACATTTGCGGAAATTGAAGCTTTAATTTGGTTGACCAGAGTTGAAGAAGGTTGATTAGCTGTGGTTTTGCTTTAAGGGGCGTAATGGAAGAAGATTACTCTGGTAGCTTCAAGGCAGATTGCGCTATACAAAACCTTTTTATATTTGCGTGGATTAAAGGGAGCTATGTGTAAGGTTGGGGTGTATCTTCTGGTGATAATCTTGTTTGCTGGTATATGTCATGCTTCTATTAGTGGTTCGATTTATGACCTTTCGCTGGACAAGGTGGGGAATGTTGTGGTTGTTGTGAACTCTTCGCCAAACCAGAGATTTGTTTCAAAAGGTGGGGATTATGAGTTCGAGCTGCCAGTTGGCCACTATAAGATTGAGGCTAACTTAAGCAATGGGAACTTTACTGTGGCCCATGCTGAAGAGTTTTTGGATGTTGTGGATGATGGTGATTATTTGCTGGATCTGTTTCTTTTTCCCAGTTTTGAGGAAGAGGAAGCTCTAATTGATGATGCTGAGATTGATGTGCCTTTTGCTGACGCGAGAACAACCAACTATCTGCTTGTCGGTGTCTTGGTTTTGCTCGGTGTTGCAGTGCTGCTGTTGCTCAGACGCCCTGGCAAGAAGATTGTGGTTGAGGGGAGTGACGATCTGCAGAAAGTGATGAGTATCATTAGAGCTGAAGGAGGCAGGACCACCCAAAAGGAGATCAGGAAGCACATGCCTTATTCTGAAGCTAAGGTCAGCCTGATTATTGCAGAGCTTGAGGCCAAAGAGCTGGTTGAGAAGATTAAAAAGGGGAGAGGGAATATTATTATCTTGAAAAAATGAGACATGGCAAATTTTTAACAATTGCTTTGAATGCAGCTCAAAAAGCTGAGTCAGTGATTATGAAGCATTTTTTAAAAGATGGAGAATTGATGATTAAAGAGGATTTGTCTCCTGTTAGTATTGCTGATAAAGAAGCTGAGAATATAATAAAAAGCACTATTAAAGATGAATTCCCTGAACATAGCTTTCTTGGGGAGGAGTCGGGTGGCATTGCTGATGTTTCTGGGTTTCTTTGGATAGTTGATCCGATTGATGGAACAAAAAATTACAGCCGAGGTTTACCCATTTTTGCTACGCAAATTGCCTTGATGAAAGGAGGGGATTTGATTGTGGGAGTTTCAAATGCTCCTGTTTTAAAAGAGATGGTTTATGCAGAGAAAGGTGGAGGAACGTTCTTTAATAAAAAAAGAGTCAATGTGTCATCAATAAATGCTTTAGACGAGGCATATATGAGCTTTGGGGGCTTGAAGTATTTTGAGAGACAAAAACTTGTTGATAATTTACTATCTTTGGTTAGGGCTACAAGAGGTCATAGAGGGATTGGTGATTTCTGGAGTTATCATATGCTTGCACAAGGCAAGATTGATATTATGATTGAGGCTGAAACCAAAATTTGGGATATTGCTGCTGTTAAGGTTATTGTTGAGGAGGCAGGGGGGAAAATTACAGATATTAATGGTAATGTAGTGGGTAAGGATACTACATCAATTATTGCTACAAATAGTTTATTGCATGATGCAATTCAAGATTATTTCAGGAGATAAAAGTTTTTACCATTTATTGAATGGGGTGTGGTCATATTAATTCTGAATTTGGATATGCAGAATATGAGCCGATTCTAGAGTTAATCAAAAACCATTTAAAGTGAGCTTGCTTTAGCATTTTTGATGGGGAGATTGCTTGTTGCGGGGATAGATCCTGGGACAACAGTTGGCTATGCTTTTCTTGATCTGAATAGGGATGTTGTTAAAATTGGTTCTGCAAAAGAGCTCAGCCTTGAGGGAGTTGTGGCAATTGCATCAGGGTCTGGCAGGGTGGTGGCAGTCGGTACTGATAAAGCTAAATGCCCGAAGTTTGTTGAGGGCTTTGCAACCAAGTTTGGAGCAAGGCTTGTTGTGCCTAAGGTTGATGCAGGTGTTGAGGAGAAGCGGCTGCTCACGCGTGGTTATGCAACGGGGAATGGGCATGAAGCTGATGCGCTTGCAAGCGCGTTGTTGGCTTATAAAAGCATCCGGCCTTTACTGCGGAAGGTTGACAACTTTCTGAAAAAAGAGCGCAAGGAAATCTTGGCTGATAATGTCAAGGCGTTACTCATAACCAATAAGGGTGTGAGCATAACTGATGCTGTGGCAAGTTTTGATCCTAAACCAGTCAAGCCTGAGTCAAAGCAGGTTGTGGTTGAGGTTGATCCTGTTGTGACTAAGCTTAGGGCTAAGGTTCAGCAGCTGAAAAATGATATCTTGCTGCTTAGAAAACAGAATGCAGCACTAGCTGAAGGCAAGGATAAGCTTGAAAATTCAGAAGCAGGGTTGAGAAAACAGTTGGAGACAATGCTTTCGAGTGAGCGTGCCAAGAAACTGCTGAAACAGAAAGAGAAGAGCAGACGCAGGATGCAACGCGAGATTTTGGCACTTGAGAAGAAAAATAATTTATTGCAGAGTGTAATTGCAGATATTAGTAGTAAGGTTGTTTTGAAAAAATTGCTTAATCTGAGATATGATGAGTTTTTGATTAAGAAGAATCTGCTTAATATTAAGGAAGGGGATGTGCTGCTGGTGGAAGAGCCTGAGAAATATAGTGTGAAGACTTTTGAGGTTCTGAAGGAAAATCCAGTGGTTAGTAGGAAGGCTTCTCCCAAAATTCCTTTGGCTTGTTTGGATGTTTCTAAGCTGAAGATTGAAGAAATTGGTAATTTTGGGTTTGTTGATGCTAAAGAGTTTGAGAAAACAAAAAATAAGAGTAGCATATATGCAAATATTATCTTGAATTATAAAAAAAGTAGGGGATATGATAGGATCACTTAGGGTGTATCTTGGCCTGAATTGGTGCCAGTTGGATTGTATCTTGGGTAATTTTTTCTGATGTATTGGCTCCAACCACATTCAAATCCAATCCTGGATCAAAGAATTGCTGCATAATGCTAGGGAAATGCTGAACAATAAATATTTATCTATCGGACAGTGGTAAAATAGCTTATGTGAAAAAACCAATATTTATATAGCTGCTAATCATATGCAGTTGGTCTATGATATCGGATGAGTTCAGACGGAAGCTTTTGGAAAAGGATCCTTTCGGCGATATTGTTGGCCAGGAGATTGCAAAGATGCAGATGCAGAGCGCACTGCTAATGGAGCGGCATGTGCTAATTATTGGGCCGCCAGGGATTGGGAAGACAACCCTTGCAAAGAATGTGGCTAAACTGCTGCCCTCACTCAAAGTGAACAGCTGCGGCTATAATTGCCTGCCTTCTAAGCCTGTGTGTCCTAGCTGTGTTTTGGCTAAAGCGCATGAGACCATGGTAATAAGAGGGGCTGAGAGATTTGTGCGTGTACAGGGCAGCCCAGATCTCACTGTTGAGGATTTGCTTGGTGATATTGATCCAATGAAAGCAATGAAGTTCGGAGCTATGTCTTTGGAGGCTTTCACCCCTGGAAAGATTTTTAGAGCCAACAATGGGGTGCTTTTTTTTGATGAGTTGAATAGATGTCCAGAGAAGCTGCAGAATGCCATGCTGCAAGTACTGGAAGAGAAGAGGCTGACTATTGCCGGCTATGAGCTGGATTTTGATCTTGACTTTGTGTTTGTTGGCACTATGAACCCAGAGGATTCCTCAACCGAGCCTTTGTCTGATGTTTTCCTGGATAGGTTTGATGTGGTGTATATGGGATATCCAGAGAGCGAAGATGTTGAGAGAGTTATTGTCGAGAGCAAGGGGAAGCATATTGTTGAGTTCCCAGACAGTCTGCTGAGGTCGACACTTGCTTTTGTTAGATTTTTGAGGAATAGCGAAAAACTGGAGAAAAAACCGAGTGTGCGCGCTTCTCTTGGGTTGTATGAGCGGGCCCAGGCAAATGCGCTGCTTGAGCGAAGGCACAAGGTTGTTTTTGAAGATATTGAGCGCGCTGTTGTCTCAGTGTTGAGTCATAGGATCAGGCTCAAACCTTCTGTTAAATATCTTACAACTGCAGAGGATTTTGTGCGGGAGCAATTTGCACGTTTTTCCAGTGGTAGTTCTGAAGAGGGTGATGTTCCCTAATGCGGCTGTGAGTTTGGATGAGGCAGAACCTGTTGAAGAGCTAAAAGGGAAGTTGTCATCGAATTTTTCTGACCAGAAGCTGATGCACACTGTGCTTGAGGGAGACAAGGAGCATGTTGATGATGGTAAGCTTATACTTGAGTCTATCAATCAGGGCTTGGGCTCTTTTTCACCTGACCTGATGTTTGAGAATATGGTAAAGAATTATTCTCTGGCACAGCAGCTGTATGGCGAGCGGCTTATTCAGCTGATTTCTGGGTATGATGCTAGGTATGTGGAAAACAATATTCGAATCCCTGAGTTCAGGCGAGAATTGAAGAGGGTGATGGAAGAGAACTTCAGAGGGCTCACAAGGAGGGGTTTTGTTGAGGATGATGGTTCCATCAGTGGGAAAGGGCTAGAACTTGCTTCCCTCATTTTGTATGTTTCAGAGCTGGATAATCTGCTTCCACATGGTTTTGCAGGAGATAAGCCTCACAAGAGAGCTGCAGTATATGGTGAAAAAAGCGATTTGACCGCATTCAGAGGGCAACGCTACAGAGATATTGCATTGAGGAAGTCGTTGAAGCTTGCAATAAGAAGAGGCCATAGTGAGCTGGGAGTTGAGGACTTGCAGGCTTTCAAGAGGAAAAGCAAAGGGCAGATCTTTGTGGTTTATGCTCTGGATTCTTCTGGATCTATGAAAGGCAAGAAAATAGAGGAGTGTAAAAAGGCAGGAGTTGGATTAGCTTACAGGGCCATACATGAAAAAGATAATGTGGGTTTGATTGTTTTTGGTGACAAGGTTAAGCACAAGGTTGGTCCGACGCAGGATTTTGTGAAGCTGCTCAAGACCATTACAGGGGTGCGAGCTGCCAATGAGACAGATCTTGCAGGGATGATACTCCATGCTGTTGATATGTTCCCGGATAAAAAGGTTACCAAGCATCTGATACTGATTACTGATGCATTGCCCACAGTGGGGAATGACCCTGAGAAGGCCACAATGATGGCTGTCTCAAGAGCAAAGGCAAAGGGTATCACTATTAGTCTTGTTGGGATTGGATTGGATCAGAGAGGAGAAGAGTTGGCAAAACAGATTGTCGCATTGGGGAAAGGGAGGTTATATGCTGTGAGGAATCTTGAGGATATTGGCGGCTTGGTTCTTGAGGATTATTATTCGGTTACTTAGAATCCAAATGATCTCACGTTTGATATGAAAGAACAGAGCCTGGAATAAGAAGGCCTCTTACTGTAAATCTTGATAATTCAATTGGATATTCTGCAGGGATTCTCGCAACTTTGTGAAACATCTTTTGCATGCTTGCAAGGTTAAATTGACTGCCTGGTTGCAATAATTGGGCAAAGGTTAATGGATCTCCAGGATTTTCCACAACTGTCGCGAGTTCACCATTTTCGCGTACTGCATAAGCTCCTTCTAGTAGGTCATAAGTGTAGCTTGGCTGGATATTCCAGAGGGCAATGTGTGGTCTAAGTCCTGTCCACTGAACCAAAGGTCTTAATCCAATAATTTGGAGCAATTCTACTTGATGTGCTGGTGAAAAACCAGGAATGGTGCTAAGTGCTACTGTCATAAGATCAAGATTTCTTGGAGATAATGCATCTTCAAGGGTAAGTGCCCTAAGCGGATTATGGGCAATGGTTGTATACGTTACTTGGTTTACTGATACAAGCCAGTCAGAAGCCCTGTTTCGTATTTCATAACTGAAAAACAGTCCATGTGGTTCAGCAACTAGTTGCTGAGCTGCCAAAACTGAGTGCATAGCATTCATTTCTTCTGTCATTTTTTAGCTCGACTTTCAAGTAGTAAAACACATGAAATATAAAAGGCTTTGGCATGGGTTTGGCTGATAAAAGTTTTAAATATGGGGGAGATATTAGCTTTGAAATGAGAATCCTTGCTTTTGTGGATGTACATGGAAGCATGAATGCTTTGGAGACTATTAGCCAAAAGGCTGGAGCAGCAGATATTCTCTTGTGCGCTGGAGATATCTCTAGGTTCGAAACTAATCTTGATAAGCTGCTGCGGCAATTGGATAGCTTTGGCAAGTTGGTTTTCATTGTGCCTGGCAACCATGAGGAGCCAGGGGTGCTTGAAAAGCAGTGTTCCAGGCTTAAAAATGTGTTTTTCTTGCACAAAAAGGCTGAGATTGTGGATGGTGTGCTCTTTTTGGGGTTCGGAAGCGGCGGGTTTGAGCAAAGTAATAGAGAAATGGAGGCTTTTTTTGGAGAAGAGCTAGTTAAGCCTTTAAAAGCTTCAAAGGTGGTTTTTTTGACTCATGCTCCCCCCTATAAGACGCAATTAGACAGGTTGGATAGGAAACATGTTGGAAACAACAGTCTGAAGAATCTTATTCTGAAGTTCAGACCAGCTGTTGTGGTTTGTGGCCATTTTCATGAGAACTGGGGAAAGCAAGAATGGGTTTCAGGCTGTCTAGTGGTGAATCCTGGGCCTTCTGGCAGGATTTTGGAGCTGTAGTCTCAGCGTGGTATTGAGACTGTCTCAGTTTTGTCTCAGATAGTTCCACAGGAAACCAAGGGGTGTCCTCTCCATATGAAATGCAGGGGTGTCTCAGAGAAGTATCAAGATGGGCTTGAGACTGTCTCAATCTATATGTTTGTGAGACTAAATTTATATAAAGCTGCAAGCTGTTTTGGCAAGTATGGGGGATGAGTTGGAAGAGCTAAAGTATAATCTGAAAGTCTCTTTTTCTCGAATGAAGCAGGATATTCATTTTAATAAGGAACAGATACAGGGGCTTGTTGAGCTTAACAAAGGGCTGCAGCAGCAAATTCTGGGCTTAAAGGAGGAGATAAAGGGCTTGAAGCCTTCTGGCTTGAAAGGCGAGCTTGTTAGGCAGTACAGGCGCAATAGGAAAGGCTTGATTAAACAGAGGATTCTTGGGCTTATTAAAGAGAAAGAGTATTCACTGCCTGAGCTTAAGGATTTGGTGGTGGATGAGAAGCATTATTGTTCTAAAGCAAGTTTCTACAGGTATATTGGTGAGTTAAGGAAGGATGGTAGGATAAGTGTGGCTGGTGTTGAGGGTAATGAGAGTATTATCCCAATTAAAAATGGTAATGATTAAAGCAACCTAATTGCCCTTTCTATCAGTATCCTATCAAGGTTCCAGAATTCTCCTGTCACACTGATATTCACCACTGACATACCGAAGCCCTCATAGTGGCTCTGGGTTCCAGTACCTGGATGGATGTTAATTGCCTCGCCTGCAGAATAAACAATATTATCACTAGGTAGATCTGCCAAAATGATCGGTACTTCAGTTTGAGGAAGAGGATTGCAGGCAATCACTAATCCTGTTAAAGGTGCATCTATTCCAAAACTAGATATGTATCTGTTTACAGCCTCGAGTGTAGCTTCAACTGGTTGGCCATTCAGAAATGTCCAGTTCCTACCATCATGTATGGCATGCCCCATAACAACTACCACGTCATCTAATGGCACATTGTGGTGAGTTGCATCAGTTAGGTATGCTTTATGTGCATAAAATGCATATGGTGTATTTTTGGGACAAATCCAGTATTGTCCATCTTGTGTAGGAATCGTAGGTACCCCTACCATGAATTCAATGCCATCCAAACGCATTAGCATTTCAGGTGGAACATTTAATACTCTCGGTGGTTCCAAATCACCCAATTCAATAACAATATGGTCTTGGTTGGTCATGCTGCCTAAAAGTCCGCAGGAGTATATAAATCTTTCTATTTTAGTTACCATATAGTGACAAAAATATAATAAAAACATTATTAAATCCTTTAAATATAGCATAGCTTAATGACCAGAATTGCCATAGTTGAAAGAGAGAAATGCAACCCCGTTAAATGCAATTGGCTGTGCATTAAGGATTGCCCAATCAACAGAAGCGGAGAGGATTGCATCCAGAAAGGGAATGGCAAAGCATGGATTGATGAGAAGTTATGCACTGGCTGCGGGATTTGTGTCAACAGGTGCCCGTTTGGAGCCATCCATATTATCAATCTGCCAGAGGAACTTACCAAAAAGCCAATCCATAGGTATGGAGATAACCAGTTTGCTCTGTACTCTTTACCCACACCTATCTTTGGGAAGGTTGTGGGCGTTATTGGCAGAAACGGGATTGGGAAGTCAACAGCCATCAAGGTTTTGGCTGGGGTATTAAAGCCGAATCTGGGTGAGATTGGAAAAGAATCTGATATCAAAGGCTTGATTGAGTATTTTAGAGGCAGTGAGGCGCAGAAATTTTTTGAAAGGGTTAGGGATGGCACGATTGTGGCAAGCTACAAACCGCAGCATGTTGATAGCATTCCAAAACAATATGGCGGAAGAGTGAGGGATCTTCTGCTTAAAGTGGATGAGAAAAAGCAGCTTGAGACTGTAACCAAAGCGTTAGAGATTGATAAGGTGCTGGACAATGATATTGACCATATTTCAGGGGGCGAGCTACAGCGTGTGGCTATTGCTGCCACTGTTTTGAAAAAGGCCAACTTATATATTTTTGATGAGCCCACATCCTATCTTGATGTTAAGCAGCGTATCAAAGTGAGCAAGTTCATTAAAGGGCTTGCAGACGAGAACACTGCTGTGCTTGTGGTTGAGCACGATCTGATTATTCTTGATTATATGACTGACCTTGTGCATATCATGTATGGCCAGGAAAACTGCTATGGTATTGTCGGGTTGCCAAAGTCTACCAAGACAGGGATAAATGTGTATTTGTCAGGGTTCTTAAAAGAGGAGAATATCAGATTCAGGGATAAGCAGATCAAATTTGATGCCAAGGCTGCTGTCAAGAAGATTAAGTATGATCCTCTGATTGTATGGGAGAATATTGAGAAGCAGCTTGGCAATTTTCAGTTGATAGCACAGAAGGGCTATCTTGAGAAGAGAAGCGTGATTGGTGTCCTGGGTGAGAATGCAATTGGCAAGACGATTTTTGTAAAGATACTGGCCGGGGTGCTGCAGGCTAAGGGGAGTATTAGTGAGAAGATTAGTGTGAGTTACAAGCCCCAGTATCTTGAAAGTTCTGAGGAGCTGGTCGTTGGTGTGCTCAAAGATGCAATTGGGAAATATAAAAACCAGCTTGTTAATCCTCTGGAGCTTGAGCCTTTATTTGAGCGGAAGCTTAGCGAGCTGTCAGGCGGACAGCTGCAGCGTGTTGCCATCTGTCTATGTTTAGGCAGAGATGCAGATCTCTATTTGATGGACGAGCCCTCTGCCTATCTTGATGTTGAGCAGCGCCTTTTGATTTCCAAGATAATAAAAGAGGAGATGGTTAACAGAGAGAAAGCAGCTTTTGTGGTCGACCATGATCTGCTTTTTATTGATTATTTGTCAGACCAGTTGATTGTTTTTGAGGGTGAGCCAGCTGTCAAAGGTGAAGTCACTGGGCCTTTTGAGATGCAGCAGGGCATGAACAATTTTCTGAATGATATTGGCATCACTTTCAGAAGAGATGCTGAGACCAACAGGCCAAGGGCAAATAAGCCGGATTCTGTCATGGATAGGAAGCAGAAGGCTGAGGGGAGGCTTTATTATGGCTAGAATATGCCCAACTTCAGGTGGAGTTGTGGTTAGGCAGGACAAGGTGATTCTAGTTAGTGAGAACGGAGTGTATTGGTGTTTTCCCACTGGCCATAACGAACCTGATGAAACTGACTCGGATGCTGCTGAAAGGGAGATTTTTGAACAAACAGGTATTAGCCAGCTCGAGTTGATTAAAGATCTTGGAATTTATGAAAGATTTAAGATGAATAATCTTGGCAAGGATGACTACAATGAACTGAAGAAGATCCGCATGTTCCTTTTTAGAACCGAGCAGGAAGAGCTGTATCCACTGGACCCTCAAATTGCAGAGGTGAGATGGGTTGATAAGGGTGAAGTTAGTGGACAATTAAAACATGCTAAAGATAAAGAGTTCTTTTTGCGGATAATTGAGCAGATCTAAGATTTTTGCGCTATGACATAAAGCTCTTCTGCGCCCATATCCCCCCCTTCATAGCTTTCTGTAATCTTGAGTGTTGAGAACCCTGCTTCTCCAAGCTGTTCTTCAAGCTCGGGTTCAGTGAAGTATTTGGTGAATATCTTTTGGCCTTTCATGAGCGGTTCATCAATAAATTTCTCTTCCTGGCCTTTGAAGACAGCAAGATAAAGGAATCCTTTAGGTTTTAGTACTCTGTTGAATTCAATCAGTGTCTTATTAATTTGGGGTGATGGCGTGTGGATAAGGGTATAGGTGCACACAATTGCATCAAAAGTCGTGTCTGGAAAGCTCATGTTTTGCATATCCATTAATGAGAATTTTGCTTTGACCTTTTGCTTGGCAATCTCTAGCATTCTAGGTGAGAGGTCGATACCCTGTACATCAAAGCCTCTGCTTATTGCGTATTTCACAAAACCCCCTGGACCGCAGCCAGCGTCCAAGATTTTGGATTTTTCGGGGAGCATTGACAAGAACTGATTGATTGTTACCATATCCCCGAAATCGTTGAAAAACTTTTCTGCGTATTTTTGGGTAATAAGATCATACACTTTGATTGTGTTATCCTGTGTGTGCATATCAAACAATAGGTTGCAGGATTATTTAAACTTTGACTTTTTGAACAATTCGAAGGCAAAGAATCCAATTGCCACAACTGAAAACATGATTGTTAGCCCAGTGGTTATGCTTGCTGCAACTTCGAATGTGAGTTGTTTTTCATCTGACTGGGCTCCTGAGAAGAGTACCTGTACTTTCAGCAGATAGTGCCCGGGCTGGGTTGGATTTATATTAATATTGAGTTCGGCGCGATCGTTTGGAGCCACAAGTTTTTCTTCACTGTATAACACAGTGAGGAGCTTGTTGTTGAGGTATAGCTCTGCTTCAAGTTTTGCCATCACAGGGATTTTACCTGTGTTAAGAAAAGTGCCTTCTAATTTGGATATCTGGTTGAGCGCTGGTTTTTGTACAAATGCGATTTTTTCGAGTGTGCCTTTTCTGGACATGCTGCCATATGGGAGCAGAGTGAAACTGGCTGTTTTTTGCATTGTTTTGCCCAGGAGCAAAACTTCAATTCGGGCTTCATAACTGCCTATTGCCATGTTGTTGGTGCTTATGTTAAGGGCTTGCTCTGATTTTTGCCCAGGATATATCTCTCTCAATGTAAAATTGGTTTGGGTGTTTATGCTAACCACCACATTGGGAGTTAGCAGCACATTGCCATTATTTGTAAGTGTGAGTTTAAGGATGACTTGACTTCCCTGCTCTGTGTCTGCAACTTCAGCTGAGTCAAAGGCTAAGCTTATACGCTGCTTGCCTGTTATGTTGATCTTTGTTTTGACTGCAGTGCCGAGATTAAATTTCACTGCATCTGGCTGGTCACTGAGGACAGTAATGATGATTAGGGGGTTGTACTCCTTGTTTGCAGATTCCTGGGTTGGTTTGAGCAATACACTGACGGGTATGCGGCTGAACGGGGGAATTACTGCTGCACTTGGAGAGAAATGGAACCAATTGGAATCTGATGAAATCTCAAATCTGGTTGGCTGTTCTGTGGGATTGAACAGGGTGAGTTCTGCTTTTGCATGCTGGCCTCGTAAGAGTTCGAAAGAGAGCCAGGAGGGAGACACCCCTATGCCAGCAGCTGTTGCTGTTGGGAGCAGAAGCAAAATGAGAAAATAAGGCTTCATGAGGGTATTCCAGTTATTGATAGGCTGCCATAGTAATTGCCTATTGAGGCTGTCGGCGGAACACTCAGCCTGAGTGTGAGCTCTCTTAGCTGTGCAGGCTGGAGGTTAACCATCACTAGTGACGGTGCTTGGTGAAGGGTTCCTGCAACCGAGCTATTGTAATCATTATCAAGGAAAGTGTATGCGATATTGCTGACTGGAATTGAGTCATGGGTGGATTTTAGGTCATTGCCTGCAACCATAAAATCAAGCGGGGTGTTTCCCAAATTCCTGAGGGTGGGGTTCGAAATGGTGCTCATATTGAGGTCTCCAAGCACTTCAGAATAGCCTCCAGAACCCAAAGTGAAGAGGATATCGGTACAGTCAGCCTCAAATGCAGTGAGGCTTTCATAAGTGAAATTAATGCTTGCTGTTACATCACCAGATGTATCTGAAGCAGTGACTTTTACTACATACACCATAGGGGCTTGGTAAAATGGAAACTGAATAGCGGCCTGGTAGTGGGCTTGTGTTGTGTTGAGCTGGCTGACCAGCTCAAGGGTGTAATTCTTTGAGTTGATTTCTGCTAGCACAGTCTGCAGATCATCGTTTATGTCAGTTATTATAGCATTGACTGTTATTGTTTTATTTTTGCCAGGCACGGGGAAGATCTGGATTCCTTCTGTTTGGCTTTCATCAGGGGTAATATTCAGCAGAGTGATCACAGGAGGATTACCTGACACTGATGCCTCCAGCGTGATTTCAAGTGTGTTCTGCCTTGTTGAGTTTGAGTTGCGGGGCATGGGTTGTTGGACTGTGAAATCGTTGCTGTTGTTGTTTGTGTCAAGGTAGCTGTCATTAACCTTTTTCCTAACAATGGCCTGACCTTCTGCAGCTGCGGTTGCTGGTGTGCCTTCAAAAATAAGTGGATTCCCCCATCCAACAATATCAATTTTGTTACCATTGGCATCTAGCAATTGCACTCCACTGTTTGTGTTTGAGAGGGTGATCTCATCTTCAAGGTCAGGATTGGGCCAATTATTTGGCCATGCTCCGCTATCATCCTCATCTGCAATGAGGAAATACCCCTCTGCCTTGATTATGGCTGCTGGGATTGTTGCCTGAATAGTTGTTGTGTTGAGTTTCCAGCCAGTAATATCTATGTTTGTTGTCCCATTGTTGAATATTTCAACAAATTCTGTGTCTAATTCAGATGTTTCAGGATCATAGAGCACCTGGGTTATAAACACCTCAGCCGAGACGTAGGGGATAAGGGTTATTAACACAAACAATAATATTTTCTTCATATTGTCACCTCTAAAGTTGGCTGTTCCACATATTAGGGAAGCTGTGGAACTAGCCAATTAAGAACCAGTTCTGGGTATTGTTATGTTGCCTCGTTTAATATGTCTTTGGGGTGTTTTTCCGGAAAGAGTGCTAGCAGAAGTGGAGATTATTCACTCAAACCGCAAAGTTGGTCTGGATTCTTGTTGGACAGTGCTACAGGAAAGATTGCTATTCCTCATGAGAAGAATGAGGGTATATGTCTGATAATTTGCTTGCAAGGATTTGCAAACCAGTGTATCCTGCTCTTAAGAACATTGTTTCAGCTATTTGGAATCGGTTGGCTGGCAGAAGATATTCATCGTCAACTGCTCCTTGTACTCTCACAAAACCGAAGCCAGCATCGTATATACCTGACACCAGGGCGTATGCTTGGGAGGTACCTATTCTACCACTAAACAACAAGGATATTGCAAAATATGAAAGTCTTAGTATTCCTGATGCCAGCTGTAGCCTTGCACCAAGGCTCGAGGTTGGTTTGGGAGACAATTCTGGTTCTGTTAAGGTGTCTAGTGTGTGTTCAGAGTCTTCTGCCATATTGTTAAGGGAATTTTCGCTATAATAAATAAGTTATGAAAAAACCTGTTCATAAAAGAAAGCTAGTTATTAGCTATTGGTTAAAAAACGCCGCGGGTAAGAGGTCGATAAAATGGTGAACACCAGTCGAATCTCAAACAGCCTAATACTAAATCTGCAATATATCAGAGGCTTTTATTTCAGTGAAATTATTGATAGCCCCATTGACAGGGCCTACTTCTTTTGTTGTGTGGGAAGTCATTACAAGTATCACTTTCATGCCTGCCGCCCGGGCAGATTCAATCCCAGCAACAGAATCTTCAAATACTAAACATTGATTGGGTACAATTCTTAATTCATCAGCGGTTATTAGATAAGTTTCTGGGTGCGGTTTTGGATGAGTTATCTGATCAGATGTGACTATTACATCAAAATAATCAGCGATTCCCATTTTTTTCATTGAAAAATCAAATAGATCCTTTGTAGAAGAGGTCGCAATACCTATTTTAAGTCTACTTTGGTGTAAATTCTTAACGAATTCAACCAAACCCCTAACTATCTTGAATTCTTTCTCAAATATGTCTTTGTAAATTTCTTCCTTCCTTCTGGCCAGTCTCTGGATATAATCTTCGCCATATTTCCCGCTGAAATATTCCCTTAGTCCAACAAGAGTAGGTCTTCCTCTTATTTTCTTACTTAATTCTTCATCACTAATCTTGAGCCCCTCTTCGGCAAAGAGCTGTGACCAAGCCTTTTTCTGATATGGCTGGTTATCAATCATTACGCCGTCCATGTCAAAAATCACCGCTTTTATCATATTTATATTGATAGAGAGCTTCAATTAATTAATATTATGGATTTTCTAGTTTACAAAGCGCATAGGAGATACAATATAATGTTGAACGCCCAAACGGCATTTGGCAAAAACAGCAATTATGTCGCAGATAAATTAAGAAAAAACGCCGCGGATGGGAATTTCATAAATCCGTAAAGGATTATTTTGAACCCATGTGCCCTTTCGGACAGTAGATCATTGTAGGCCATTCGAAGTCTCATAAAGGCAAGCGCCCTTAGCAATCTACCGCAATGGCCAGGCTATGCGACCGCGGCATAG
>JBDRLT010000032.1:0-4635 GCA_043812815.1 Candidatus Woesearchaeota archaeon
CAACAAATGATCCCAACCTTAAACCCCATCAAGACTGCATAGCCCACGATCTTTTTCAACATCGTAGTCTTGCCGACACCAGGCGGACCGACTAATAACCAGCTGCTTCCATCCTTATGTGGGTTCCTGGGGAACTTAAAAAACTCCACATCATCATCAGATATACTCCCTTTCTTGTAATAATAATGAGGCTTATGCGTTGCCCAAGGGAGCATATAATTCGCAACACAAGGCAGCCTTCGCGCGGAATCAGTATCTAAATGCAAGGAAAGCTGGCGTTTTTCATCCAGAAAGGCTCTCAAACGCTCAAAGGTCTTGGTTTGTGCAAACATTGGGTTGGTTGCCTGTGTCATATCTAACCACTTATTAATTAATACTCTTTTCTAATTATATACATTTAATTGCGATTATACCTTTTATTGCTGTTTTGACAATTCAAATCGGGCATTTTTTTCCGATTCCTTCATCATTTCAGGTACATACAAGTATCATTAAAGCAGTTGGGCGGCCTTTTCAATACTCAACTTTAAGAGGGAATCATACTGCTTCTGGTTATACTTTTCTACCATTGGCACTTGATACTTAACAATCTCCTGACACCAAATCACTGCGTGCCAATAAATATCAAGATGCCTTACATAACTCATATAAAGATAATTATTGGACCTGGACTTGCCTGTCAAACATTTCTCCAGCAAGCCCACAACATCTCCCTTAACGCTGTCCCACTTATCTTGATTCAATTCTCCATCAGGGAAATCAGTCCAAGTCTTTGCCAAGATCAGCTGCGTTTCGTGCTCTATCTCCTTTACTTGCTCTGCCATCTCATGCTTTTGTTCCAACTCTTGGATTTCAACCCTCTCCTTTTCCTTAGCAATCTTCTGCGCAGCGATCTCCAGCTCCAGCGCTCTTATCCTAGCCTCCTTATCCACCTTCTCCTGAGACAATGCCTTCTTTAAACCCTCATTGATTTGTGCCATGCTAGTGATTTCTGCGGCAAGGAACTCAAGCAAAGTTGTCAACAAACCCTGAAAGTTCTCCCACTCCTTAGCAGTGCGCCGCATCTTTGCCACTACATCATTAAGCACCCGCAACGCACCAATAGCAATCCTACGAAATGCCTTAGACCCAACCGAAACCTCCTGCCATTGCATATCTATCCAAGGCAAAAAGTCAATGGTTTTGGAAGGGATGAACGGGTCAGGAGAAGTCCATTCATTCACGTTTAAATCTGCACCAAATGAGTCCCAATAATCCTGTACTAATTTAACCATTTGTGTAGTCTTTGCTACGCGATTCCCATCCTTCTGCGCAATGTCCTCAGCCTCCATTGATGTATCCAATTCAATTTCCTCCCTTACAGAATCTGGCACAAGGGGTGGTGGAGCTGGCACCACTACAGGTGGCTCGCTTGGGGTTTCTGGTTCTGCTTCCACATCAACAAGGGGCTCTTCAGAGTCATCAGGTTCGTACACATCCTCTCCGTTTTTCCCACTCACGTCCGGTGCCATTATTGGAGCCCCCGCCTTGCTGCTGTAACTGCTTCGATCACGCCCTCAATTGCTGCTCTCTTACGGATCTCTGCCTGTCTGTCTGCGGTTATTATCTGCTGCTTATGTGCAAGTGGTTCATTGTCAAGCCCAGTAAGTTCCTCCTGCTTAATGGCCAACGTGTTTTCCAAATGATTCACCATCCGTTCGTAGTTCTCCAGCCGCGACATTAAAATCTTCATATCAACCCCTGCGTCTGGTGATACAGAATATGCCGCGTCGTACACTTTATGCACCTTGCGCACATCGTTCCCGAGCTCATCCTTTTCGTAGGTTTCAATTATCCTATTCTTAGGCACGTTTAGCCTCTGGTGCCAGCGTTTGCGTATCATGCCTTTGCATAACCGTTTATAATCCCGCAATACGATTCCTTCAGCATTCGGGTGGTCCATAAACGCTGGCTTGTTATTATCAGTGTCATCCATATAGAAAAACACATTATCATCTTGGAAATATACTTTAGTTGGTTTCAATCTTTTGCTTCTTGTCATTGTAATCTCCGTGTTTCACTTTTTGAAACACATTTAATCCATATATTCTGCATACCATCCAAAAACAAATACAAACAGCTTCCAGCCCACAAACACCACGAGCAAGCTCAACACAATAAAGAATGCTGTGTTGCCCACATGGTTCCTGTCATAGCCATCAAGCTCTCTCTGCAGTGCTTGCTTTTTCAAGGTGTGGTTAGTGTTCTGTTCTTCTAATCTCAAGTTGCGGTCACGCATGTCAATGTTCTTGCTGTCCAAAACCTGCTTATCTAATTCACATGATCCCCAACTGTCTGATGTGATATTCTGGTTCAGGTTGCATTGCACATTGGATGACTTCAGCTGTGCAATCACTTCAGGGTTACAGTAAGTGTAAATATCCGACATAAAGTCATAATTCACTGGCAGCAACCGATCCTTTTCCTGGGTGACTACAAGCGAGTCGTTTTCTGCCAGTCTGTTCAAATAATCTGACTGATAATCCTTCCAATATTCAATCCAGTAATCCGCTAAAACATCTGGTGGCAAGTCCTCAACATCCACGTCTGTTCGCTCCCATTCAGTCTCCTTAATGTCCACCCTATAGAGCAATTCTAAGGACTTGTTTGTGACAGGGTCCTTGAAATAAACCTTGCGTTTGTAGGTGCCCAATGCAACGCTTGGGATGCTCATATTAGCATTAAAAGTGTAGGCATTCTCGGTCATGTTGATGACACTAGGACCGCTAAGCCAAGGGTCGTAGCGCACTGTGAGATTCAGCCCGGGGGTACCACCAACAGTGATCTCTATCAAGAAATCATGCGGGAGTTGCATTTGGTTGTAAGTAAAAGTTTGCTTTGCCTGAGTAGTAAGGTTATGCAGCTCCTTGGGGGTGGTTGTGTTTGTAGTGTTAGTTGTATTCGTTATATTCGTTGGCACAAACGTGAAATTTATGTAATGGCTGACATTAAACTGGAATAAAACCATTTCTGGCTGCACTGAGACGTTGCCTACGGGCGTCAAAGTTATGTTATGGTAATAGATGCCTGCAGCGAGATTGCCTGGTACACGCAGCCACACTGTCTGCTTCAAAGAACCGTCAATGAACACAGGCGAGATGCAATCATGCACCCAGGCAGTGCAAGCAACTGCAGCTGATTCATTTGCTGCAAAGAAAGTCACGTTCTTATGGAACTCCAACAGGTATGGCTTTGCCAAATCAGTCGCATTATACACTTCTATTGAATAGTTATACTGTTGTGTGTAAGCCAATGCCAGACTAGGCAACAGCAACACTCCAACTAAAACAAAAGCAAGTTTATTCATCCCTCTTCACCCCTCACAGCATAATAATCCGCAACCTTATAGATTAACCAGAAACCCCACCCAAAACACAACAGGGCCACAGTAAGCTTAAAGATAGCCCACCATGCCTCCACACCAACTAGTGTATTAGCAGTAGAACAAGCCCACACAAGCAAGCCCACAATCACCACCGCACTAAGCGGCATTCCGATGACTATATGCTTATAATACTTATTATATATGGCCTTGATCCCTTTTAACATTTTATTCAACCTCGTTTCTTAAATTGTTTCTTCCTAGGTTTATACGCATTAGACTTATGGGTTTCTGCATCTGTTTCATCTCCTGGCAACCCTACAACCTGGGGGGGTTGTGTAGGGGCATCCAACTGCTTCATTAAAAACGCCAGGGATTGTGCCTGGTTGCGGCTTGCGTCTGGATCGCCAGACGCTGCCATGCTTGCTGCAAACTGTGATAACAGTCTGCTTTTGTCATCATAGATTGGCTCGTCAGGAAACTCACGCGGTCTGCGTTTGAACTCTTCTATATTGCATTCAAACCGATGCACATCAGTGCCGTTACACACTGACTGATACTCCTGATTAGCGTTCACCCTAACTGTAAATAGCTTACCACGCCTATCACCCGAATTGAAAAACATCTCAAACAAGTCGTAATTCAACCGCCCTGGCTTATACCCAAACTCCTCACCCCTAAACTGTGGCGCACCGTACGGGTACACCCTTTCCTTAGTCTGCATATTAATTGTAACAGGGATATTATCACGCTTAGTGAAATATCTCACCACCCCATCCATTACCTTATCATTCTCTAAGCGAGGGGGCAATAATGAAGGCACAAAACTCTGGGTAACAGGGCGGTGCAGTAACGCGTTCAGCACTCGCTTACCGAACATTACAAATACCCACAACAATACTAACCCTACAAACCACCACACCATTGCTTTAGTACCCAGCTTGCCTATAGCTTTGGAAATTATCAACGCCATACTACCCAAAACTGCCAGGATGCTGATTATCCAAAACTTACGGCTGAGCTTCATTCAGAGCACCCCCATTTTTACCTCATAAATAGTATTAAGCATCTTCCTGGCTAATTCCACTGCACCATCAAATGGTACATGTTTGATAATAGACAAATCATCAAGTCTATATATATTAACCTTTTTCTCTCCTTGGTTTTCCAGTAGAGTGATATTTACTGCTGTCCGTGTATAAATTGGTTGCCCATTAATTAAAATTGCTACTGTTATCATATATCTTTAGGCTTGCTGCCGTTACCTCCTTTTG
>JBDRLT010000033.1:0-17820 GCA_043812815.1 Candidatus Woesearchaeota archaeon
GCTGACTGCTGTCAGCCTTTCTGGTTCGAGGGTGATGGTTTGGGTTTGCGTGTTGTACAGAGATTCAAGGACCAATTCCACTTCTTTGGTAACTTGGTGGCTGTTGTTGAGTTGGCACACAATTGTGCTGGAATTGAGGTAAACATTTGCAATGCTAAGCTGAGCTGTTTGCTGACTAAGAATAGAGGTGACATTGATTGCGCGCGTGGTCTGGAGAGGGCGCTGACTGTTTTTTTGGATATTTATTTTTAGAGAATAACTCCCTGGTTGGGCATCTGCTTTGTCTATGAGTTTTATCCATCTTGCCTCGTTTGGCTGCAGGATGGTTTTTTGAAGGTTGAAAGTTCTATTCAAAGAATATACCTTGCTTCCTCGGTATATATAAGACCATATGCTGAGATTAAGGATTTGGTCTTCATTTTGGAGCTCGATTTCAATCTCAAAAGTGGTGTTGCTGAATATTGTTCTGGGAGCATACACCCTATATCCAAATCTTTCTGATTGAGCAAGCGTGGTGTTTGCCTTGAAAACGACTAGTGCAGAGGCATTAGCTTCAGGACAGCCTACCAATATCGCCTTCAGTAAGTAAGGCTGGGTTATTTTTGGGGTAAAGCTCTTTTGGCTGAGGCTTGAGGTGTTGAGTCTTTTCTTGACAATATTGCTGTACAGGTCTTCTACCCAGTATTGGATTGTAAATTCAGACGGTTTTGGACTAATGCTAAAGCTAAAGCGGATAGGCTCTGCCTCGAAGAGTGTTTTTTTTGGCAGTACAGATAATGTTCCACAGGCTGTGCTTGCTGGGAAAAGCAGAAAAATGCAAAGAAAAAAAGCTGGCTTCATATTTTAAAATGGGGCGGTGGTGTTTATATTGTTTCAAGTGCGAAATCCAGAAAAATCACGGCATCATTGCCAGACTCCAGGGATCTTTTGGTTGCATTGCGGGCATCTGCCTTTTGCCAAGAGATTGTTGGGGAGGTAGACTTGCGAGCGCTCAACCAGCAAGGTGCTGCATTTTGGGCAGTAGGTATTCTCACTATTTTTGGTTGCCATATTGCCGAGGTACACATAGTTGAGGTGATTTTTCGCAATTTTATACGCTTGGTGCATTGTGGATTCAGGGGTGGAGGGTAGAATCAGCTTGTAGTCTGGATGGAATCTTGCCAGATGCAAGGGTGCATCTCTCCCCAGGTTCTCACTTATCCACGCAGAGATTTGCTCGATTTCTGATTCATTGTAGTCAGGGATAACAAGGGTGGTTACCTCGGTCCAAACATCTTTTTTATGCAGTGTTTTGAGGGTTTCAAGTACTGGTTCCAAGCTGCCTGCACAAATGTTCTTATAGAATGTGTTGCTGAATGCCTTGAGATCAATGTTTGTAGCTGAGATGTACTTACAAAGCTTGCTGAGGGGTTCTTGGTTGATATACCCATTGCTCACCATAATGTTGGATAACTTGTGCTTGGCTGCCAGTTTTGCGCAGTCTGTCATATATTCGTAAAATACTGTCGGTTCATTGTAAGTATAGGCAATCACTGGGCATTCATTAGCCAATGCTGCTTGGACAACCTCTTTGGGAGAGATCTCCCTGGATTCACTATCATACTTTGATTGGGAGGATTGCCAATTTTGGCAGTTTAGGCAATGGAGGTTGCATCCCAATGTTCCAAGGGATAATGCGCGTGAACCTGGCAAAAAATGGAAAAGCGGCTTTTTTTCAACCGGGTCAATTTGGAGAGCTGTGGGGTGCCCATAGCTCATACTAAACAGCTTTCCGCCAATATTTTTCCTGACTTTACAGTTGCCTAGTTGATTTTCTTGGATAATACAATTACGCGGACAAAGTGTACACCTGACATTTGGGTGCGTATGGGTGTAAAACTGAGCCAATTTCATACCCTTGTTATTGAGATACACTGTTATTAAACTTTTGCTGGTGCATTTTGCTGTTTATCATTTAAAAATGGTTATAAAGATTTTAATATTAGGAAGCTAATTTTTCGACTGAGGGGTGGAGATATGTTCGATTTTCTCAAAAAGAAACCAGAAGTGACACACATAGACACAGTTGATGAGGTTGATTTGCCAATGCCTCCTTCTCCGCCAGAAAAATTGGAGCCAAAATTCCAATTTGGCGCAGAACCAACATTCAATTTTCCTGAGGTTCCAAGGCCTCCTCATGAGGAAGAGCCTTTTGAGCCGGAAGTTATCAAACCACTAATTGTTGAAAAACAAATTGAAGAACCCACAATGGTGGTTAGTCTAACCAACACACCATATATGGGAGTGAGTGAATTTAACCAAATGGTTTCATGGATGAGAGAGGCTGATGACTGTTTAGAGGTTGCAGAATCGACATTCTTGCATATAGAGTCTCTTGCTGAGAAAGAGGAACTCACATTCACTAGGCTTCAGAAATATCTTGACGATATCAGAAAAAGGCTTATGGCTGTTGATAGCCAGCTATTTGAAAGGTGATTTTATGGATACAATGCCAATATTTGTCAAAATTGATGAATATAAGGATGTGCTTGAGGTTTTGAGACAACTCAGCACCAAAGTAGAGCAAGCCAAGAAGGTTGTTGAAAAGATCAATGAGTTGAAGAACGAGGAAGACAGCGCAATTGAGATGTGGCAGAAACAGCTTTCAGAGGTTGAAGAGCGGCTTGGTAATATTGGGAAGAAACTAGTTGAGCCAGGAATTTAAAAATGCACAATCCAATTCATGTTGGAGTTAAGGAACCAGTAGGTCTGAGGAGGGACTTATTAGAGTCTGCCAGAGACACAATCACTGTTTTGCAGAGTTATGAGAGTTATAAGGATGTGCGGAAGGTCAAAAAAGAGGAGATACAGACCTTGCGCAGGATAATGCATGAGATAGCTGGGCTCAACAAAAAGCTGCACAGCCTTGTGCCTAAGACCGCACCAGTAAAAGAAAAGAGGCCTGAGAAGAGAGTTAAGGTGGCCAAGCCTGTGAAGAGCCACATAGATAAGCTTGAAGCTCAGCTTTCAAATATCGAAGCAGCGCTATCCGGGCTTAAATAAGGTTAAATTTAAATAATTTCTAGAATTCTTTTATTATATGAGGGGATGCCGGAGTGGCCAAACGGGATAGCTGTTTTGTGCATAGGCACCAAATAATCCAAACTCAAGTTGAGTGATGAGGTCTTTGACCAATGAAATGCTCGTGAGCCATCTATTGGCTAAGTGCCTACTAGGGTTCGAATCCCTATCCCCTCATTCTCTTTTTTTAAGTAATAGTCACACAAATTGCCAAAGCAATCAATGCGAATCCCAGACCACTGGGTTTCTCTGTTTCCTGGATTACTGCCCCGTAATTTGACCCACTGGATATAGAGGATATCTGCAATAATTCTGTTTGGAATGTGATCCGATATGCAACGCAGCCCAGGCAGCTCACGAGGTTGCCTCTGTGCTCAGTGGGTTGTAAGAGGTCAAAGAGTTTAGGTAGCAAGTGAACTTGAATTGGTGATTACTGAGATCACTGCAATTGGCCCAAATCGGGAATGGCTAAATTCGGGGATGATTGAGAATAAACTGTATGGCGAGTTGAAAAAACTACTTCTGGATAAAGCCAAACCTTTTTATATCCTCATTCTTTCTGAATTCTAAAATGAAGCTCGAGATTTGTACAGTTGGTGGGTATAATGAAGTTGGGAAGAACATGACTGCCATTAAGTATGGCAAAGAAGCAGTGATATTTGATATGGGGCTGCATATGGAGAAGTATATTGACTGGCATGAGGACAACCTGGACATGAAGCCCACTGCAAAAGAGTTAGAAAAAGAAGATGCAATTCCTGATGATAGGTTTATCAAGGACTGGAGGGGTATGGTGAAGGTGATTGTTCCCACTCATGCCCATCTTGACCATGTGGGGGCTATCCCTTATATGTCAAACAGGTATGATGCCCCTATTGTCTGCACACCTTATACTGCAGAGGTGATCAAGGCGATTATCAAGGATGACAAATTCAAGCTGAATAATAGCATTAAGGTTATGAATGCAAATTCTACTTACAAAATTTCTGATAACCTCACTCTGGAGTTCATCAATGTCACCCATTCAACTCCGCAGACAGTTATGGCTGCTTTGCACACCCCAGAAGGGATTGTTCTGTATGCGAATGATTTCAAGTTTGATAATTTCCCAACATTGGGGAAAAAACCCAATTTCAAGCGATTGAGTGAGTTGGGAGAGAAAGGCATAAAACTGCTAATTGTAGATGGGACGAGGGCAACTCGTGAGGGTAAAACCCCTTCAGAGAGTGTTGCCAAGGAGATGCTGAGAGATGTGCTTATTGCCACAGAGTCAAAAGGCAAGATAGTTGTTGTCACAACATTTTCATCGCACCTTGCGAGATTGAAAACAATTGTTGAGTTTGGGCGCAAGATGAATCGCGAGGTGATTTTCATGGGAAGGAGTCTTGCCAAGTATGTCGAGGCAGGCGAGGCAATCGGCATTGTCAATTTCTCAGATGAGGTTGAAATACTCAAGTACAGCAGACAGGTGAGGAAGAAACTAAAGCAGATCAACAGGGATAGAAGAGAAAAGTACCTGCTGGTTATGACCGGTCATCAAGGAGAGCCTGGGGCTGTGCTCTCAAGGATTTTGCACCATGAGCTAGCTTTTGACTTTGAGCCAGATGACCATGTGGTTTTTTCATGCAGTGTTATCCCAAATCCCACAAATATTGCGAACAGGCAGCTGCTTGAGAACAAGCTGAAAAAGGCCAAGGTGAGGATTTTCAAGGATATTCACACTTCTGGCCATGCCTCAAAAGAGGATTTGCGTGACCTTATCAATATGGTGAAGCCAGAGCATATCATTCCTGCTCATGGCGATTTCACAATGACCTCTGCTTTGAGCGACCTTGCCGTGGATATGGGGTATAGGCTAGGACACAATGTGCATATTATGCGCAATGGGCAAAGGCTTGAGTTATAAGCAGGGTAGCGCTTTTCAATTGCGGGTATTTAAATGAGCCACCACAAAACATATATACCAGCAAGCTTTTACTATGACGGAGGGGGTATTAATGAAACTTACTTTAGCTGAACCTAAGTACTTTAAAGATAGCATCTCAATTATTTCTGAGCTTGTTAATGAGGCGAGATTTAAGGTGACACCAATTGGGATTGAGCTGGTTGCTATGGATCCTGCCAATGTTGCAATGGTACTTTACAAGCTGCTGAGCAGCGCTTTTGTGGAGTATGATGTTGAGGGCACTACTGAGATGGCTTTGAATCTGAGTAACCTCAAACAAGTGCTGCGAAGGGTTAAGCCAGAGGATATGCTTAGCCTCGAACTCGGAGAAAATAAGCTAAATGTTAAGCTGAAGAGTAATACTACTAGGACATTTTCGCTTCCCATAATTGAGCTTGAAGAGAAAGAACAGAAGGTGCCAGAGCTGGCATTTCCAGTGAGCATTACCACTTCTGCTTCAATTCTGAGCGATGCAATTGAGGATGCGGATATTGTTGGAGAATCGGTGAGCTTTATCGCTGAGCCTTCTAAGTTCACTTTGCTTGCTGAGGGCGACCTCAATAAGGCTCAGATTGTGATCAGTGCTGATGCTGACACCAAGATACAAGTCAAGGAAATGGTTAGAGCCAAGTATTCTGTGGAGTATCTCAAGAAAATGGTTCAGGGTGGCAAGCTGGCTGACAAGGTGACCATACAGTTCAATAAGGATTATCCGCTCAAGCTGGATTATACTGCAGTTGACAAGGTTAGTGTTTCTTTTATTCTGGCACCAAGAGTTGAGAACGACTAGTAGTAAGATTAGTTTACCTTTTTTGCTATTAAGTAAATTATACCTGTATTGCGGTATTGTCTTTTTCATCATAGAAGATTTCAAAATCTAATATGGTAAATCCTTCTTTGTTTAGCATTTGAGTTATCCTGTTATTGGAGTAGTATGAGTAAAATTTCTCAGCATTTTTATATCTGTTATCCACCACGAATTTTTCACCCTTACCCTCTTTCAGAGTCAGATATAATAATCCTTTCTTATCCAATACCCTGCTCATTTCTTTGAGTGCTACTTGCCCATCTGATTTCTTTAAATGCAAGAGGGTGGCACTACACCATATACCTGAAAAAAAGCCTTCTGGAAAATCCAATTTCAACATATCCATAACAAGAAATTGGGTTTTGGGGGAGTAGGTCTTTGCTTTTTCTATCATGTTGGCTGAGAGGTCTATACCAAAGGTATCAAATCCCAAATCTGCGAAAGTCTTACAGTCTCTACCGAATGCACACCCAATATCTAGAATCCGAGAGGATTTCTTTAAGCCAGTGGAGAATTTTTTTTATCCAAATTTTGTCTTGTAGTTTTAGGGTGTTCTTCATATACCCCAAAACACTATTTTCATAAAATTCAATCGTTGAATGAAGGTAGCCACTCATATCATCTGCTTCAGAGTACAAACTTAATAATATTTTGTTTTCAAGTTTAAAGTTCTAAACTGAAACAGAAGGTTATTATTCTGCCAGATTATCTAATAGTTATGGATCACGTGGTAATAATGCGGAAGTCTTGGGGATTGTTGCCTAAGATTCTTAGTGGGGAAAAAACAATAGAGTCAAGGTGGTATATGAAAAAGGCTGCGCCTTGGGGAAAGATTGGCAAAGGTGATACTGTTTATTTCAAGAATTCTGGTGAACCTGTTGCCTTAAAGGCATCTGTTTCTGGGGTGATGCAGTTTGCAGATCTTGATCAGAAGAAAGTAAAGGACATATTAGAGAAGTATGGAAGGAGCGATGGCTTGGGGATAGAGGATATACACAAGTATTTTGAGCTGTTCAAGAACAAGAAGTATTGCATCCTGGTTTTGTTGAACAATGTTGAGAAGATAAAACCATTTGAGATTGACAAGACCGGATTCGGGGCAATGGCTGCCTGGCTGTGCGTTGACAATATAACTAAGATTAGGAAAGATATATAAGAGACAATTCTTAATCATATTCTATGGGGGTTGCTGAAGAAGCTAGAAAAATTGCTCTGCACGAGATTGAAGAGTATGGAGCTCCCTCTTTAATGAATTTTGAGCTTTCTGAGAAAAAGGCTGTTGAGCTGGCCAAGAAGCTAAAGGCAAATATGGAGATTGTAAAAACAGGTGTTTATTTGATGGACCTGAAATTGGGCCAGGCTATGCAAGAAGACAGGATTAAAGAGCATATTCAGATGAGTGTAGAGGCAGCCAAGCAATTCTTGGACAAACAGAACTTCAGTAGTGAGGATAAGGTAAAGATTCTCAACTGCGTTGAAGCTCATCATGGCACTATCCCTTTCAGTTGCATGGAAGCAGAGATTTGCGCAAATGCTGATTGTTATAGGTTTATTCATCCTATTGGCTTTTTTGGGTTTATCGCTGACCTTGGGAAAAGAGGAATGGAGTTTGAGGAAATAATTAATTATGCTGAAGAGAAACTGGAAGAAAAACATAAGATATTATCACTTGTAGTATGTAAAGAGGAACTTGAACCATACTACAGGGAATTAAAGAAGTTGCTTAAAGACTCAAAAAAATAAAAAGCAGTTATTTCTTCTTCTTAGCTGGCTTTTTTTCTGATCCGCCGCAACATCCGCATGCCATATTTTTCACCTCGCAGCTATTATTTGTTAAGTTTTTTAGGCTTTAGCCTGTATACTGCAATGATTACAAGGCAGATAACTGCTATTAAAATTACAGGAAGTATATTAAACTTTCCGGGCTTTTCAACAGACGCACTTTGTTCCTCATGTTGAGTTGCTTGGTCTTCTATCTCTGTATCCTTAAATAACTTTTCCAGAAGGGTTTCCTCTTTGGCTGCAGAAACTATCCCCCCTACAGCAAAGTAGCTGAAGCCAGGGGAATCTGCCTTAAAGTGCAAAAAGCCGTCTTTCTCCTCAATAAATGTTGTCTGCAGTTGGTTCCACCTATCAGTATACCTATAAAGCCGGATGTTGTCCCTTGTCACCCTGGTGGATTCAAGCCAACTCTTTTCAACTTTAAAGAATATCTTAATTGAAGTTATATCCGAACCAGCTATCCCTGTTTTTGTCAGGTTCAGATAGCCATAAACTGCTCCCTCAAGCTTGCTGGGAAGTTCTGGAAAATCGCCTTCATCTATAGGATTCAACGTTATCTTCACTATTCCTGTGATGCTGTTTTTAACATCTACCTCAATAGAAGTAAATGAGACATTTTCTTTATTGATAGTCAATGTTTTTAGTCCAGCAGGAAGATTCACAAGGGTTATGGAATATGCATCGGGGCTATATGCAGAAAAGCCCCCGCCGCCGCTACCTCCGGCGGGTGAAGCCCCTGTATCCTCGTCCTCTTCTGTTACAGAGGTGGATTTGCTTTTGCTTGCTGAATTGGATCCTGTGACTGCCACAGTAAAGGAGTTTGTTGCTGATGGGCTGTCTGCACTCAAAGTCCAAACTGATTGGGTTGAGGAGCTAAGATCACCCAGGCTGTATGTTGAGCTCCCTGTTGTTATGCTCCATCCTGAAGGCTTAGTTAAAGCGACTTGCGCATCTTCCAATGTGCCTGAACTTATTGTGATTGACAGTGTAAGAGTTACCTCGTCGCCTGCAGAAACTTCTGATGCAGATTTTGCCAAGTTTATGCTCCAGCTTGGCAGCTCAGAAACAGTTATCGCAGTTGAGGCAGTAACATCTGATGCTGATGTCGAACCTGAGTTTGCCGAAATGGTAAAAGGACTTGTTTTTACTCCAGTGGTGTCTGCCCTTACAGTAAATACCGCAGAGCCCCCGCTCTGTGAAACTGTTTTCTGGCAGTCTGAAGTGGAGGGGCATGACAGACCGATACCTGAAGAGGGTGTTAGGGTTGCTGTGACGTCGCTGCTCAGCTCGCTTGCTTGTATCGGTGCGGTAACAGTAAATGTTGAGTCCTTAAGCACGCTTGTGTCATATATGGGTGTCTGGATTGTTATCGAACCTGCGACTACCCAATTTACCAGTGCAGCAAAAACAAGCAAATACATTAGTGTCTTGTTCATATTGGATCCTCCATATGTTCTTCACATCCTTCATCCATACAATCGCCATCACTCTCCATCATCATGTCTGGATCCATAACAAAAATCCTGTTTTCCTGGATTTCTGCCTTGCCTGTCTGGCTTGAAGTCACTTTTACCCTGATTGTATAATCTCCCCATGTTTCATTGCCCAAGTTTAAAGGGACATACGCATTTCCGTTTGAATCCAGCCAAGCATGGCCTGCTATGTTAACAGTACTCTGCTCCTCTCCCATTTTGGTATAGGCAATCCTCTTTATAGACAATATTGATGCATTTCCAATAATGGGCTTACCGTTAAATTCCTTTGCGCCTATCCAGATAGTTGTATTCTCACCTATCCAGAGATCCCACAGTGGCTTAAATATCCTCGCCTCCATGGTGGTTGTGTTGAAGTCATTCAGTAAGAATGGCCAACCCCACTGCTCACCTATATTCATCTCATAGGTTCCCATACCCCATGTCGAGAAATCAATTGTATCATCAGTCACATTTGCTGTCATCTTGGCATTTGTTACCGCATTGACACCATTACAATCCTGGTCATAGAGCAACATGTAATTGATATTCGATGTCAGATTTCTTTTTTGCGGAGGCCCCATCTGGTTGTTCTCCTCAAATCGTATTCCGAGGCTCTGCTCTGAGAAATTGGAGATGTAATACAAGTTGGTATTATCGCATACCCAGTTAGGGAATTTTATTGCATTGCCATTGATTGTTGCGTTGGTGAGTACAATATCCCTCTCCCAGTTGCCTGCTCTCGCAACAGAGTATCCTCCCAGCTCTTCAATCGGCTCACTGAATGCGTAATCTCCGATGATATTGCCTTCCATATCAGTCACAGTAACAAAGTTGGGGTTGTCATCCCACATCTCATGCTGGACCAAGCTTGATGTATATAGGTAAAATATGTGATTTGAGCTGTTGAATACTCTTACGATTCTGCTGTCTTCGCTCCCCATGAAGTACATTACATCTCCCACATCGTGAACAGGGATAAGGGATATATTAAAGCTGTTTTCTTCCATGGTGATGTTTGCCAAGACCCTCACACCTCTTTTTGGGGTGGTGTAATTGATAATGGTATTGCCACCGGACATATTGTATGTCTCTGCAAATGCCAGATCGCTTGGCGACAGATAGAAATCCATGGGGGTTGGGTCTATTATTATTGTGCTATCACTATCGTTATAATAGAGATTCCAGAACTCCCAGTCTCCCCTTTTCAGCATACTACCATCCACCCAGAAATCCCACATATTGATTCTAATATTATGGAACATGCTGTCGCTCTGCATGATCAGGATGTTCCCTGCAGATTCACTGATCTCAATAAAGCCAGGGATTGTTGCCCTATCGCCGATTTCTCCCCTCACCTCAAAATTTCTCAGATTTATTCTGGGGTTGTCATAAATGGCTCCCATTGTGACTGTGTTTCCGCTATAGTCAACCTGGATTTTCATGAAATATTCCCCGTTCGGCAGTCCTGTTGTATTTACTGTCAGGACAGCAATCCCTTCATCAGAGGTATTTACAGGCATGACAGGATCAGCCAGGCTGTATGATTTTTCCCCGTTCATACCCATCCTCACCATACTAGTTATTGTTACTGTGGCATTGGCAATTTTGTTGCTTCTGTTGCCGGGAGATGTGATGATAATAGGTACTTTGAGAATGGTGGCTGGTTTCACTGTGCCCAGGTCTGTATCCATCCACTCTGGAGCCTTGTTGCCAGTGTATGTAACTCTGAACATATCAGAACCTGAGCTGCCGCCGTCCTGAGAGGATGAGCCGCTCCTATATCTTATGCTGGTAACATATGTGGGACTTCCACCAAAACTTATTGGAGAGGTACTCATTATGCCGTCTGCCAGGAAATCTGTTGAGTTGCTCACAATCAAAGTATCGTACTGGCCTGCAACAACAGGGTCTGCGATAATTGCAGGATATTCTTCACTCCATTCTATTATGCCGTCATTATCCAGATCCAGCTCGAGCCATTCCTGATCATGGATGCTTGGGCCCTGGTAGAATCTGCCTGATTTTGACCAGCTTGAGTTCACTTTGATAAGATATCTATTATGCAAAGCTCCTTCCCCAGTATCCTCAACACCTTGATAGCCTATGACTGCTCCAACAACCTCCATATTCACTACATAATTGACAACATCTATGCTTTTTATCAGCCATTGGTTCCCTGCTGCATCTGTGAATAGCTGTCCGGGTACATAGAAACTCGCTGCAGTGAAATTGCATACATCCCCTGCTGAATTGCAGTCTGACTGGACGAACAGCCTGGGGTTCGATTCATTTGTGACATCAAGTATGAAATGTGTCTTGGTGTAATCCATATTGCCGTAATCAACACAAGTCTCTCCTGACTGGCAGCTCATGCTTGTGATTGAGTCCCTGCGGTCATTCCAGAAGCTCTGTTTCATGTCTGCAATGGATTTTCCTGAGTTACCTGAGCTTTTACATGATGTGACATTCTGAGGCTCAATAACCTGGTCAGAGGAAGAGCCGCAGTCGCCTGTAAGGTTCATCCTCGTTAGATTTGTAAGCCTATATGTGGTTAGGACCTGATCCATCTGCCTAACAGGCATCCTTATCCCAAGAACTTCCACATTCATCCAATAATAGCCTTCAACCTGGTTTCCAAGATCGTCCTTGGCATTTATCAGTAGATTATATCTTCCCTGGGCGAATCCTGAAAGATTCAAAAGCAGCTGGCATATATTGCCTGAGCAGACTGAGGACATGCTGGATGCCAGATCAGATCTTTTCCTGTAGGGCATACCCCACATGCCCTCCTTTTCAATAGACTGTACCCATGCTTCGCTCAGATTCTTAGGGGTGCCTGTGGGCTCATTTCCGCTCCATCCTGAAATTTTTTCATAGCCTTTGAGTGTGATATTCATCTGGTCATTTATGCCATATGTCATCTGGCTCCAGTCGTGCACCACATAAAGGGTGAAGGTCTTTGCTATGAACCATGCCATACCTGACTCGGTCTGGCTGCCAGAAGTGGCTTCCACAACCGCCTGGTAATTCCCTGGTTTGGATATGTAAATGTTATCTAGTGTAATGGTGCCAGCACCGTTGACTATGCTACTGCTTACTCCCTGAAGGCCGTCTGCATTCTCTGCCACCACAATTGGGGGTGCCCATGATGACCATGTTCCCAAATAAAGTATCTTTTTGACAATAGCAGAGCCGTTCAATGGATTGCCCTCAAAATCATAGGCATTAAGCACAAAGGTTATATTGTCGTCTTCTTTTGAGATCTCGTACTGGTTGACATATGGCCAGAAGTAGAAATTCCTCACGTCAAACCAGCCATACCCATAATCACTCATTGTGGTTTCTGAGTCATCATCATTAAGTTCTGTGTTTGTGACTTTGACTCTCAAGTTGTAGAACCCTGAATCCCATCCCTCTGAAGGCGGTGAAAAACTCAGGTCGCATGCTCCTGTGGAATTTGTGGTGCAGCTGGCTGACTGCCCGCTGTTAATGCTGGATAGATCGATTGTTTCACCTGTTTGGTACCTTAAGGTATCAAGAGAAACAGTTTTGTCTTCCATTCCGCTTGTTCCTCCAGCATCCCTGACATTGACTGTTAGCATGACAGTGGAATTCGAACCGAAGGCTCCTTTTGTGCTGCTTGATGCGGCAGGGTAGACCCATATGCTGTAAAGCTTTTCCTTGAACCAGCCCTGGCCTTCTGCTGTTCTCATTACCTCAGTTCCGTTTCTTGTGACATTTACCCTAATCCTGAACCTAACATTGTGGAATCCGCCGACCGAATCATTGGCAGTGAACCTCAGTATTGCCGCTTCATCAGAGTTGCTGAAAGAGACATTAAGCATCTTTTCTGTTACAAGCCCTGTTTCAGAATTGACTTCCACCAGTGTTACTCCTGTTATCTTGTCTTTACTTATCTGCTGCCCTGTGATCTGGTCGTATGCTTTTATGCCCAGATGGACCGTTCCGCCTATTCCCACTGCATTGACAAAGGATTTCCCGTCTGGGCTCGTAGGCCATGCGTCCACAAAAACATCCTGGACAAGTACCGGTGCTGCAAGCCGGTAAGTCTCGCTTCCCAGTTTCACATCAGCCTTGAATACATAATTGTCTGTTCTGGAAGGCGCTGTGAATGCTATGACACAAGATTCCCTACCAAGCTGGCTGTAGATTTGCTGTTTCTCCTTGACTTCAATTGGCATGTCCAAGTTATCAAGGAAATCCTCGAGCCTTGAAACGGTAATTGCACTAGTCGGATATTTCTTGTTATTTTTATCAAAAATGCCGTTGATTGTAACGTTTTGGGCGCTGCAGTTGAATATGGAGGTGAGATTTAGGAATTCTCCCTCGGCATCCTTCCCATATATTAAAATGGCTCCTGGCTGGTTTGGGGCAAAGCCTTCCATCCTCCCCTTGTCTCCTGCAGCAATCGGGAGCAAAGACAAGTCATAATTGACAACAGAAAGTTTGGTGATCATTGCATTTGAGTCATCTGAGACATTTGCAGTGAACAGAACAGTGTATTCGCCTGTAACATCAGGGACTTCAAATTCACCCTCAAGGGATTTTGAGGCTGACACTGCTAGAGTAACAATTTCTGACCCGCCAGGATATGACACGAATGCAGAGCCGATGGCATCTTCAATTACTGAACCGTCAGTCTTGTTCGTAACTGCCATGACCAAATTCAACTTCTGTCCCGTAGATGTCTTGAAAACAGGATTGCCTTCTTCATCCTCAACAACCACTTTTATGGAAAATCTCTCGATTTTAACTGAGGAGTAAAACCCTCCCACTGCAAAATAATATGTGCCTGTGTTCCCTGTAACATTGATTGTTGCATTTGTGACTCCTGTGGTCTCGTTGAAATCGCCTTCGTCAAGTGTTTGAGAGCTGCTGAAGAGATCATATGTGAGGCTAAGGTTTTCACCAGGGCTGCCTGTTGAGTTGACTCCTATAATTAGCACCTGCTGCTCTGTGTCAGTTTCATAGTAAGTGTCAGATTTCTTTCCCAAAACAAACATCCCGCCAAATGGGTCTATGTAGATTACACTGTAGTCTTCACCGCTGATTTTGAGGGAATTCCCCTGTTTGAGATATTTGTAAACTGAATCTGCCTCATTTACTGAATTGTCTGTGTCCGCGAACAATGAATCATAATCTCCTGCGGAATTTGCCACAAGCACAAAGTAGTAGCCTGTTTCTGAATAGGCATCGCATTCTTGGTCTGCCTCTGGCACATCTGTGATTATGCCATCGTCATCAGAGCAGACTATTGGATGGTAATCCTCGACAAATTCTATTATAAGATACTCGTATTCTGTGACAGAGAAGGGTATTGTGAAAGAGGATGTTCCTACTGTAACAGTGAGATTGTACTCGCCGATTTCAGGGGAAGGGATTTCTGCTGAGAATGAGCCGTCTGTCTCTGTTGTGGTGTTTGAATAGGGGGAGGAGCCTATCCTATAATATATGGTGGTATTTGAAGAGAGCGCTGTGTCCTCATAGACAGTGCCGCTTAGGGTTATGTTTGATCCTATAGGATACTGTATCCTGTCTATCTTCGCGTTGACAGCGTATTCTGCACTGACTAAAGGCAAAAAGACAAGAATTAGGATTAAAATGCTGAAATTTGTTCTCAAAAATGCCATGTGGCTCCCTCCAAGTGAAATTTTAGTAGATTGATAATAAATTTATTAAAATGGTGAAGTATATTAAAGTTTATTATTACTATAGAGTAAGTTAAATGGGGTGATCCCCCAGATCTAATTATTCTACTATCTTGGTTTCCAGCTTCGGCAGGAGGCAGAAATCAGTGGTGAAGTTGTAGGCGCCTGCGTTGAGGAATGTTAGAGTATCCCCAATTTTTGGATCTTTGAGGTAGACTTTATACCTGAAGATGTCAACAGAGTCAGGCGTGCAGCCTTTTATGGTGTATGACTGTCCTTCTGGAGATTCTTCTTGGACAAGCAGCCTTATGTTGGCAATAAAGGTATCCATTGCCGCATTGTACACAGAGGCGTTGATGATTATGGTGTCATTGTAGATGTTTTTTATTTTTGTTATTAGTTTTATTGCAGGAGCTGCAATGAATCTGCCTGGCTCGATGATCATTTGAATATTTTGGCTGGTGAGCCATTGTCTTAGCTCTGTGATCTTGGAGAAGATTGGGTTGATAATTTCAGGGCGATAATTGACATAGACGCTTGGAAGCCCGCCGCCTATGTTGACAATGGTGATCTTTCCCAGTGTTGCTGGAAGGAGGCTTTGCTGCAGTTCATCTTTGATGGACCATTCACTCACATTCTGGGTTTTTCTGTGGAAGTGAATCCCTAGTTTGCTGATGTTTCTGTTTGCTTTTAACATGGGTATGAGCTTGTTGACCTCTGCTGAATAGAAGCCGTATACAAAATGCTTGCCAGTATGAACAGAATGCTCTTTAAGGCGCATCCTGAGCATGAGGTTAATTGGTTTGGTGAGACTATTGAGCAAAATATCAAGGTCGTTTTTGTTGTCTACTACAAAAGATGTTATCCCTCTTTGCAGAAGGGTTCTTAGCTCTTCCTGGTCCCAAGCCTGGGCGAAATACAACTGCCTTGCTGGATCTCTGATGAGCGTGGATTCTTCTGGGGAGTGGACGCTAACCATGCAGTTGCTTATCTGCTGCAGCACCTTCCCCACCTCATAATTTGTTTTAAGGCTATATGAAATTGAGTCTGAATGCTGCTCAAGCGCGGCTAGCTGCTGCCTCAGGGCAGACATGCTCAACTCAAAGTGAGCTTGATCATGCATCTGGCAGCAAACCCTCCTCTGTAAGTCTGTCGAGCACTGCACACATCATCAAAGGGAAGGTGATGGTGACATCGCCCATTACTGTTACCACATCAGATTCATCTTTCACCTTGCCCCAGCTTTTAGCCTCTTTGGTTGTGGCACCAGACATGCTTCCAGAGCTTTGGTGTGAAGTGGTCATGTAGATTGCATAATCCATGCCTCCGTTTAGGAGCCCTGCAAAGATTGCATGATGTTTTGAGACTCCGCCGCCAAGAGCGATTATCCCTTTTTTATCATCCTGGCTTGTGACAAACAAGATGTTTGAGAAGTCTTTGACAACATCCACAATGAAATCAGGATGCTTTTGCTGGAACATAAACAAGTGAAAGCCAAATGCACCGTCTGTGATTGCTGGGCAGAATAATGGGATTTTTTGTTTGGCTGCCTGGAAGAGGATGCTGTTTTCGTCTTTGAGCTCTAGCCCTATTTCAGCTAACATCTCAGAGACAGGCCAGCGCTTTTGCTTGTCGTAGAGCTTCTGAAGCGTTGGAGCCATGAAGTCTTCAAAACGGCAGTAGCTCTCATTAGTTATGTATATATTGCCCACGCGATTGCAGCCCCGCTCGTAAAGCTCCATGTCGTCAGGGTCAAAGCTGCCCACAATGAATTTTTCTCCAAAAGCCCGCATGATGTCCTCTTCAACTGCTCCGACTGTTGTAACAAGTATGTCTGGGATCCCAAGTTTGATGAGCTGGGCGAAGAAGCCTCTTAAGCCGGAGGTTACCATGTTTGAGGTGAAGGTGAGGTAGATTTTTGCCCCGTTCTTTTTCATTTTGATGACAGTATCTGCTGCTTTGCTTAAGAGGGTGCTTTGATAGCCTGTACTGCTGTAGGCTGCTAGCAGTTCTGTTGCTGTTATACCCTTGTGCCATTGTAAATCTTTTATTATCTCCATTTTTAATCACCAAACTAGCTAGAATTCTTATGCCCCGAATTTCCTGACTGAGGTCATAGTGGTAGTTAATTGGACTTTGGTTAAAAAGGTTTCGTAAAGAACAAGTAATTTAGTGGAATTGTTTTATCAATATTGGATGTGAATATGTTTTGGATTAAATTATTTATTTGTTTCTCTCGCCTTAATAATATGCGCGATTGTGCAAGATGGAATAAAATCAGTAAATGGAAGTAACTCCTCTAAACCACCAAGTATTGCCCCTTTTGTTGTTCTGTATGCAAAAAATATCCAAATTGCTTGTATTGGTGCAAATATTATATCTCCGGTCTCACCAATTACAGGGATGAAGTAGGAAAAATATCCTAATATGTCAAAAATTATTGAAATGAATAATTTCCAATTACTATTTTTCTGACTCATTTTGCACTATTAAACAAATGTTTGTTTTTATGGTAGCAGGATTTGCATACTGGGCTTTTCATTGAAGACTTGTTTGGTTTCCCACAGATATGGCATAGTCCCTTTTTTTCTTTATAGGAATCATTGCTAATCTTTTTCCAGATATTCCAATCTTTTACGCAATATGGGTGTTTTACATTTAATTCAATTCTCATACCACAACGAATACAATAACCTTGAATTGGTTCATTACCATATTCCGGTGTTTCTTCGCGGACAATAAAAGAGGTGGTTTTGGAAGGATTTTTAGTACATCTTTTTATCAGCCTTTTTACCTCATTAAATATCTCTTGATACAACTCTGGATCTTCATTTTTTCTTACAAGAATGCCCATCTCGAAATTGTTTTGAGAGGCCTCGTAAAGATTCATTGAGGTGATTACCGCTTCTTTTTCATTCATATAGCATTTGGCATGAAGATCCTTTTCAAAAAAAGAAATAACATGTTTCATTGATTTTATCCAGGATTTGGTATTAGAATTAAACTTAAACTGATTCTTCTTTTTGCCCCAGATGATTGTCACTTGGACATTTTGCTCATTTTTTTCTTCAATTAAGTCCT
>JBDRLT010000034.1:0-18697 GCA_043812815.1 Candidatus Woesearchaeota archaeon
ATCTTAGATTGGGTTAGAAAATATGTGCTGAAAGTCCATAAATTTGTGAGTACACTTATGCCAAGACTAAGCGGAAAATACTATGCAGACGAAACAGAGATTGACAGGGGAAAACAAAAAGATAAGTTTTGGTGCTGTGTGGATTGGGGTACTAGGTTTATTGTGGATACTCACTATTCATTAAATACCAATATAGAAGAAGCCAAGCAATTTCTAAGTAAACTGAAACTCAAAGGTAAACCTAACTTTATTATGACAGATTCAGCTACCTTTTACCCAAGAGCTATGAGACAAGTGTTCTCAGCTAACAGAAAGCAGAGAACATATCATAATCGAGAGAGGGTAAAGCACATCATTAACAATAATTCGAGAACTGGAAAGCATAACGTTAGGATTGAGACAGTGTTTATGAAGATAAAAGATAGAGTAGATGATTTTAGAGGATTAAAGGCTCTTTGGTCGGCTCCAATACTCTTAGCTGGGATTATATTACAGCATAATTTTATAGAAGCACATACAACAACTGGCAAGTTACCTTGCGAGTTGGCTAATCTAAAATTAGAAACAGGAGCTAATAGGTGGCTGGGGTTGATTAGATTGACTTAAGTAGAGTTACCACCAATGTAAGGTTTTACCTATAAAATAGATTATTAGAATGACTAACAAAATCACGATAATATCTGCACTACCTTTTTTTGAATTTTTTAGATTTAAGGTCATTTATTTCTCTCCAAATATTGTTTAATTCATTTTTTGTATTTATTTGTGCATTCAGTATTTTTATATCTTCCTCTTGTTCAGAGAGTTTAAGGTAAACTGTAAGGATAATTATCAGTATACCACTAACCGTCGCCAACAAATCATCTTTTATTCCACCATAAAAACTTATGGCAAAGCCAATAATTCCCAAAATGATGTCTCTTGAATCCACCTTAACTACTAAAAAATAGTTATGGGTTATTTATTTCTTTGCCTTTTTAATAGGTGGTTGGGATTGATTACTATTGCTTCTACAGCAGTTTACCAAAAGCGAGTTGACTATCTGTAGTTCCTCTTTCAATATTTTCCATTTCAGCTTCCAGTTTCTTATGTTCAAGTCCTCTCCTTTTTCTTCTTAATTCCCTTTCTTCTTTATCCTCTGGAATCCATTGCTTTAATCCAAGAGAGGTGCAGACAATCCCAATAATAACTAGTACTAGGATGGCCACAATTAAATCATAGCCCCGTTTAGTGGGTTCAAAATCATAGAAATAGATTTTACCAGCAAGTAATATTGCTGTTAATCCTACTAAAGTAAGAATAATGTATAATCTATTAATAGGGATTGTTATCCCAGCAAAAGAAAAATCTCCCCGTTCCCCATTCATTGGATCCCAGTCCAGATTATGTCAATTATTGCCTTATTGAATATAAGCATGACGATACTCAACAAGATAAATATTGTAGCGGATATGCTTTCTCTTAAAGGAATAGCACCCAATCCGATTAAAAGAACAATCGCAAAACATATCCAGAAACCTGTTTCCACTTGATATTTTCTGACCATATATTCATTACCTTCATGTATTATATTTAAATCTTTCTTATTAGGTACCTCATTTTCTTTGCTTTTTACCATCTTTCCCTCCTCCAAATTTAAGGCAGTAAAGCTTCTATATCCAGAAGACTTAACAGCCCATGGTTTCTTGGGCTTTATAATAATTGCAGATAATATTGGGACAGATTACCTTTTTAGTTCTGAGACCAACTGACACAATAACCCAAGTATGATAAGACAAACTCCAGCAATTAAAAATCACTGGTTCTCAACTGTTAGACTAATATTATCCCCACAAAACTTAACTGTTGCATTGCAATCGCTCATTGGATTAAAAACACTAAAAGAGAGCGTAAGTAGTATGCTTCCAATAAAATCAAAAAAAAGACCAATGATTGCGAAAATTCTTTTCTTTATCCTCTTTTTTATTTTTTTAATATTGAATGCCATATCTCTAAGGCTCTATATTTGTGTATAGCTCGCCTTCAACGGATTTAGTGTAACCTGCTCCTGTGTCCGAATAATACCAAGTAATGCGTATCTCCCACTTGTACTTTGTATCTACGGAAGAGGCTAAGGGGATACTGCCGCAATCCAGGATAGCTTCAAATACCACACCATCTTCAATCTGTTTTTTAGTGTTATCCACACAGTCAATCCCATTACCATCAATCCCGTTGGCAGTTATTTGTGTTATCGCTATGGGTTTTCCTTGATTATTGCTAAAGAATAACCTCATATTATTCTCACTCTTATCAACCATATAATCTTTACAAGCAATTCCTGTTGGGAAAGTACATCTTGAAGGCTGTACAGTGGTCGGTGAGGTAATCTGATTATAAGGAAGAAGGGGGATAATCTCTGCCTCGCTATATCCTTCAGGCATCTGCCCTATCTTCCACCCTGGCGTTGTGGTCTCAAGAATGTAATATTTTCTGCCATTATACTCATAATAACTTCCATCACAATTCGAACATAAAACACCTACCATCATATGCCCTGGTGGGTTAATCAGTACAACACCATAACCAATCGCTCTCAACAAGCTAGCTGCCAAATAAGAGCTATCTTCACAATCTCCATTCTCATCAATTAGCATCTCAATTGGATATTTACTGTATTCATCAAATCCGGTATACTCATCTCCAACATAAAGTAGGTTCTGCACAAAGGAGATTACATACAATGCATCTGAATAACCTTGTTTCTCTGCCTCATCTTTAAGGCTTTCAGCGAATCTCTTGATATTATAATCATAAGGAGTTATATAATCTGATCTGTTCGTTGTTCTAGGCAGTCTCCTGTAATAATCATACCAATCTTCGTGTACAGATATCGTCCAGGTCCAAGTACTGCCGAAAATACCCTCCGGGTATTTCCACACATATTGTTTAGGTATTAACCTACCACCACCCGTTGGATTCTAGTCGAGAGGATCAGTAATCCCATCGGCATCCGAGTCAGAATTTTAATCAGAGGTGCCAAGTTTCTGCTCTTCCCTCAGTGTTAGACCATCACCATCCAAATCTTGGTAAAGCTTTCGCTGTTCCTCTTCCATACGTTGTTGTTCCATCTGCTGGCTGGCAATTAGCTGCTCCCTTTCTTGTATGTCCTTTTTCTGAGATGAAATAATATAAAATGTAAGAATTGCAATGAGGAACACTAAAAACAGAATAGGTGTATTATATCTTCTTTCAGGTACTCTTACCATAGGGTAATCCTCACTCGTGGAATATTTAAGCATTTGCGCGATAAACTATCACAATATTTAAATATTTGAACATATTACACATAATAAACATATGAAGCAGGAGGCAAAATGGTAAGCATAACCCTTTCAGTCCCACAGGACCTTAAAGAACAGATGGACCTCTTCCCAGAAATCAACTGGAGCGCAGTAGCTAGAACAGCGATATTAAGGAAAATAGCCATGCTGAATAAATTCCAGATGTTTGTGAGGGACAGCGACTTCACAGAAGAAGATGCATTTGACCTTGGGGGAAAGGTAAACAAGAAACTTGCAAAAAGGTATAAATGAGACTTGTAGTAGATGCAAACATCTTATTTGCAGCTCTAATCAAGGCAAGCATCACATCTGCTTTGCTTTTCGATCAGAATATTCAGCTTTTTGCTCCAGAGTACCTGCTGGAAGAATTCTGCAAACATAAGCAAACAATAATTAAAAAAACCAATCGTACTGCAACAGAACTTGCAGAGATTTTTCAAATACTGCAGGCAAGAATCACTGTTGTTCCAAAGCAAGAATTCTCCCACTTCCTAAATAAAGCCAAGTTTATTTCTCCAGACAAAGACGATACCGTTTACTTTGCACTGGCTCTCCGACTAAAATGCGGAATATGGTCAAATGACAAACAGCTGAAAAAACAAGAACACATCAAGGTATATTCAACAGCGGATTTAATTGGGCTACTTTGAATCCCTTACAATAAACCCCATTAAAGCATCTTCCCGAATATTTTCAGCTTTTGTTCAGAAAAATTTATAAATAAAGTAAGATTAGTCTTACCTATGGAAATTGCCCTAACAAAACTCAGCTCCAAAGGTCAGATAGTAATCCCAGTGGAAATGAGAACTGATCTAAAACAAGGAGACAAACTCTTGGTTATTAAAGGGGAGAACCAATTAATCATAAAAAAAGCAAGCAAGCTCGAAGAGAAATTGGCTGAAGACCTGGAATTTGCGATGAGAACAGAGCAAAGGTTAAAAGAGTATGAAGCCGGCAAGTTCACAACTATGGACTTCAAAGAGTTCATAAAGGAACTTGATAAATGGTAAAGGTTGTCTTTGGAGACACATTTAAAAAATATTTCTCCAGACTCAAATCTCCCGCATTAAAAGGAAAAATTGCCAAACAAATTGGAAAATTGGAGTCACATCCTACATTAGGCAAACCCATGAGATACGGCCGGAAAGGAACCCGTGAACTTTATATTAAGCCTTATAGGCTCTCATATATCTATGAGAAGGATTCCGATACAATCATTCTACTGGAACTTTATCACAAAGATGAACAATAAAGGATCTCTCAGTGATTATTTAGTTTAGGCATTATCTCCTTATATTTGCTAATCTTCTCTATTGCTTCTTTTTTCCTTTTACTCATAATACCCTCAGAAATCACTTCTTTTGGTGAAGTAATAAAAAATAATATTTAAACATTTGCCATTAGATATTCAAAACAGGCATAAGATACCTTCGCTCTGGCATCTCAGCAACCTCTACAGGCAAAGGCTCCCTCTGAAGACCATATCTCTGCCGTAACTTCTGTGCACAAGCCATAGCAGCAGCTCGCATATATTTAACATTAGTATATAATGACGTTGAAGCATTTCCAGCCACCAGCATACCCCTTAACCTAGAGCTCAAATCCACAACAGGACTTCCACTAAACCCAGGCTCTGAATGCGCAGAAGCCCTAAAAGCATCAAACAACCAATCACCACCCTGTAACTGAATAGGCTCTGCAAAAACCTCGTCGACCACACCAGGATAATCATATGGTCCTGCATTGCCAATTCTCATTGTCCTAACAAACTCCCCTACTGATACACCATCTCCAACACCATACCTAATCACCCTTGGCGTTTGTATAATATACCCCCGCACAATTGCCACATCATGAGCAGGATCAGCATACCATCCTGACAGCGGATCAACACAATATCCATTATCACCAGTCGAAACAAACCATTCCGGCTCAGTATCCGGCCAATCATTTGACCCACTACATTCAACAGCATGGAAACAATCAAACATATTTATGAACAAATGATAAGGTATAACAATCCAACCATCTGTTGTTAACAGCAAACCAGAAGCGAAATTGTTTGTATCTTTATGATGTACACTAACAATCCCCCTCTCAACAGGTGCTCCCTCTGAACAGGGTTCCAGTGCCCTCTCCAAAGCACAAATACTCTGCTCAATCTCAGTATTCTCATACATCGCTCCTAATACGCTAAATAATTATTTAAAATTGTTGCATAGTCTTAATTCGTCCCAAACTTATAACGATACTCTTCTTCAAAAAGCTTTCTGGAAAACTATAAATACCAACTCAACCATAGTAATCCTAATGAATCAGCAAGCAATTCTTGACCTAACAAAAAGATTAGTTGCTATCAGAACTGTCAACTACAACCCAGCACATTTTCCAACACCGCCAGATGGCATGACCTCTCCAGGTGAAGAGCATAAACTGGTTGACTTTGTGGCGCTCTATCTTCAAAGACATTATATTCCCTACAGCACCTTTGTTGGTTTGGATAATCGTCCAAGCCTGATCGCACACATTGGTCAACAAACAGAAGGGGCACGCCAATTGCTAATCGCATTCCACTCAGATACAGTCCCTTCAGAAGCAGAGAAATGGACATCAATCAGAGATCCCTTTGCAGCCCAGTTAATAGATGATTACATCTATGGCCGAGGCACACTCGACAACAAAGGGCCAATGGCAGCAGGACTTGAGGCAGCTGTTGCATTAAAAGCTATAGAGTCTGAACTCCTTGGCACAGTAATGATAGGCATATTCCCAGACGAAGAAGTTGGCGGAAGTGCTGGCCTGAGAAAAATAATTGATGAATCCATTATAACACCAACAGATGCAATTATCCCAGATGTTGGCGGAGATATGCAGCAAATTGTAGTTGCAGAAAAGGGCAGAGTTGTCCTTGACGTTGCAGTAACAGGCAAGGCTGCACATGGTTCTACGCCTTATGCAGGCAAAAGTGCAATAGAGGCAATGGCACGTTACATAGCCATTCTCCACAAATATCCTCTATTTGATTTTTTGATTCCATTTCCTCCATTTGACCATCCTACAACTGTTAATTACGGCATAATAACCGGTGGAGGGATAGTAAATAATGTTGCAGATACATGCCAAGTTACACTAGATATTAGGTTCACTCCAGACCAGACTCCTGATTCCATTATTGCTGAATTACATAGGAGAGCCAAATTCTTAACAAAAGAGGGTTATGATGTAAATATTAGGTATACCCCAGGCCAGGTAGTTGCAGACCCTTTTGTCTTGCAGGGTTATGAATCTTCGCCACTTGTCCGAGCAATCCAAAAAAGTTCAGGTGCACAACCAATAGGCATAGGTGGAGGAACAGTAAGCAAACACCTGGCTGCAAAAGGCATTATGTCAGTGGGCTGGGGACCTGGAAGCACAGAACACTTCCATGTACCGAATGAAATGATTTCTTTAAGCCGATTACATGACTTTGCAGAAGCTCTTGTATCTATTGTTCCAGAAGTAATAAACCAATACGTATAATTACCGAATCTTACACTAAAGCTGAAACAAAATCACCAACTATCAGGGTGCATATCCCTTTGCAACCGCTCAATCAATGTTCCTACGCTACTATATAGACTTGAAAATTCAATATCTGGGCACCTCTGATCATATGACCTCACACGCACACACCCATCCTCTTGGCTCACAGCCACTAGATTCCCTGGATAACGGACAGATCCTGTTCATAATTGTCACCAAATTTCTGCTACCATCCCAACCAACTCTGACCTCAAGGTCACCAGCACACTCGCTCTCATCAATCTCAGCAGGCAACTCAAACACCCTTCTGCTACTATCATCCGCAACATTCAGTTCAACATAACTGGTCCCCAAAACATTATCCACAGTAAGATACAAAAATTTGCGGCCATCAGCCTCTCGCACAACAACAGGCTCAAATCTTCCACCTGGATGTCTAACCCTCCCATATCTTCTTGGGATAAGGAAAGAGTGACTCCTTAGAGTTTCATAGACAATAACAGAATCCGCACCCAAACCAGTCCCGTGATGCACATGAACAGATCCCAGCGTAGTCCGGTAAGTTTCTGGAGTTCTAATATTTATTCGCAGTTTGACCACTATTCACTTGGTTCCTGAATCTGACTATATGCCTTGCTTAGAGGTAAATTCAATATTGCAATATCATGGGGAAGCACATCAAAACACCTCAGCAAATCTGGCACTGTAACAACCCCCATACTCTGAGCAGCCCTTGCATATTGCATAGTCATTGCTAGCTCTTGCTCGAAAGTTGTATCCTCATCATCATACCATTCTTCTCGCCTATGATGCTCCACCATATCTGCTGTTGACCTAAGCACTACCACCCTAGCTCTTTCAAAATAATCCAGGTGGTATCTCAATGGCTGATAATTGCCATGGTATATCACATACTTACCAGCCAGATCAGGATGCTCAACAACATATATTGGGCTCACTGGTTCACCAGCAAGACGCTTTGCTTCCAACTCATCCCAAATATCCACATGCATATCTATTTCAGCAGGCATAAGCTGGGTAATAAGCACTTCTAGTTCTTGCATTTTTCAACCCCTGGTTTCTTAGAACCTTAAATTATTTAAATCTATGCCATAATTTTTTAAAAGAGATTATTGTAACAAACCCGAGACAAAAATTCATCCCAACCACAATTCACAATAATTATCCCTGCAGCAATTGAACAGAAGCATCACACAGCCAAATACTCAATTTCATATGCTGCCCTCAAGTTGACACCTAAGATACAAAACAACTATTGTTCCTCCTATAAGCTTACATTATCAACTGCATCTCTAAATGTAAAATAATATTTAGCATAATACACATCTGCAAAAGGCTCTGCAGGAGGATGCACTGCCATTCCAATATGTTGTAAAAACCATCCCCTTCCAGCCATTTCCATTCTTCGCATAAACTCCTGTCTGAGTTCAACAGGCTCAACCCAAGACAAAACTTCATCAACTCTCGTATCCCATTTGCTGTATTCCTGAAAAGCCTCAAAGAGCAACTGCCCTACATAGTCACTTCCTTGGCCTTGAAAAGTAGGTTGGTGCTCAGCCCAAAGCTCGGCAGGAGTCTGCCCTGCAAAACCTTGTTTAATTGTACGATCCTTAACAAAGCTCACCACTGCAAGCCACTTCCTTCCAAGCTCTGGATTCATAAGATGCTGTCGGTAGATAGCCTCACTCAACCCGAACCTGTCAACACCAGACAAGCTACGTGCTGCCATAGCAATCATATCATTTGTAAATGGTTTTTCGCACAGAAATCGGTAAGACTGTGAAAGCGTAGTCAGTAAAGTCTGTGCTTGCATATCAACAGTCACTCCAGCAGGCAGTATCTCGCTTGTATCTGGTTTAATGTTAAGAAATTCAATCACATCCTCTAAACCACAGTCAACAGCATCGGCACTCGGAGCAGTAGCAGCAATTTGGACTCTTCTCCAATTCCCCTCAGCACTAAATCCATATTGACTCAACTCACTCCTTCCCATCACCATTCGACTCTCAGATAGTTCCAACAACAATTGTGTCACAGGATGAAAAATATATAATACATCCAGGACCTATCTGTTTCAAGGGGACCTCTGCGTAGCTCATGACTAAGCGCCAGCGTACTATTCCCCTTTCAAAATCCAGCAGTGTATCTAAGATTATATCCAGGAAACCACAACTTCTTAACAACAAACTCTACCATAGCAACCTCAGAAATCACCTCTTTAAGCCCCGGTAAAAAAATGTAAATCTGTAATTTTAAGCAACTATAACTGCCTTTCTAACGTTTCATACTGGAAACCCGCAGCCTCAATCGCCGAGGTCAGAGTATCCAAAGAAGAACTAGTCACAGCGATTTTCATAACCTTCCCAGGCATACAGGCCATGTACTCCATAACTGCCTGATCCAGAGAACCTTTCCTAACCATTCTATCACCCAGCAAAAACGGTATACCATCTTTATCCACATACAATATCCTCCGGGCAACATCTCTGGCCAAAACTCCGTCTTCATGAGGAATTCCTTCGAAAGATTCAACAAGATCATGATAACCCGGCTCACCGGGACTGCCGTACAGAGGATACCATGCGCCAACATAGATATCCTTTGCAGGATCTCTCTCTTTGAGAGGATCAGCCAAGGTTGCGATTGCAAAATAACCATTTTTTCCTTGCCCAACATAGACCAGCCGCACATCGTGTTCTTCTCCAACCCATTTCCTGCCAACCAGTCTAACACCCTTAAACTTCGTCCTTCTGACAACCGTGAGAACTCCGCCAATACCTCCGTTCATCCAGGGAATACTCACAGCATCCCTGGCATCGCGCTTGCTCCTAGCGGTGAGCATTGCTTGCAAAACCCTCTCCTGGGCTAATAGTTCCTTAATAAAGCAACCAGTATTCTCAAGAGCAACAGCATAAGCACACGTATCATCCATTTGGGTAATAACTAAACTGACCCTATCACCGCACTGGTACGGTACATCCGGAATGCTAGAACCTGGCTCACATAAAGAACTATCATGATGTAAAAAAACTCTCACTCTCCTTGGTCCCGGGCCAACCCATGCATATGGGAGTTTCTGGTTAAATCCCATTACTTTCCTTTCCATTTCCCCAACTACATTGGCTTCAAGTTTATCTCCAACATCGAAAGGCATAGGCTCTGACCGTGCCCCTACTATTATATTCAAAAGTGACATATTAACCTCCACCTTAGAAACCTAAGGGTTTAAACCCCTTTTTCCCAAGGTAAAATTATCAATTATTTAAATTTCTATAAGAAAATTTCGTCCTGAATCCATGACATTATTTTAGTTTTAAGTACCTTTTCAGAAACTTATTTATACCAAGGGTATTATTGTGTGAGAAATATGACTGAGCCGCTAGGACAGATTGTAAGAACACTTTATAGGGCAACAACTACATCAACAGAACCATTGTTTGGATCTGAGGACGCAGCTAGGCAGTGGATCATGGAAAGGTTGGGGCAGAATTATCCGCCATTATCAGTTCCAGTTTATTCCACTGAAGGTTCATCAGATAGATTAACTAGAGTGCCGTTCACTGGCCCTTTACCAGAAGGCTATGAAAGAGTCGGAGCAGTGGTATTTATTAGAGTTCAACAGCAAGGCCAGATTTCCAATGAGGGTTATGTTCGTTCCTATCGAGATGTGGAAGCATTAAGCAATAATGAAAACCCGGGCCAGGTGACTACGGCATCAGTTGAAGTATTGGATCTTGTATCAAAACTCTAAGTTAGCAATTTTCTAACAACAAGCCGTTTCCTTTCAATTGGACCATACCCTCCTTCAAGCATATATTCCTGGATCTCATAATCAATCACTCCACGCTGAGTCAATAAGTCCAAAGTTGGGTATAGAAATAGTTTGCATGCAGGTGCATTTGCTTTTTCATCAATAGGCCTTTCAATAATCAGGCCGCCATCTTTCACAGTCTTAAGCTTAAGCACAAAGCTCCTTAGGTAACTCACCACATTACTCTGAGCTGCTAGTTTTCTACGCAAACTGCATTCCCTCAAATAAGCTATAATACTCCTCTGATCACCAAAATCCAGATTCAGGTGATCATCAGCCCATTCTTTATAGTGATCCCCAAAAACCACGCTTCTTGAATAAAAATTTAAACCAAAAGCATCAAAAACAACATCAGCACTTCCTGGAGGTAAGTCGAGGTGAAAGGCACTTTGAGCCAAGTATTGGTACTTTTCAGGGAACATAGAATCAGCAGTCAACCTATCCACCAGACTTTGATCTGCATAGATAGTGTCAACCCTAATAATCTTTTGAGCTAACTCTACTATAAAACCTAGATTACCCCTACCTGAACACACATCAACAATAATAGCTCCCTCACAAACACCGTCAACCGATATTCGCGATTTCACAGGTGCTAAGTTCTGGTAATAGAAGCCTCCTCTTGCCTCCCCTGGGAATGTACTAAATCTAGGTTCAATTCCAGATAAACAGATACCAAAGAAAATCAGTGGTACTTTTACAGGAAAACCCTCTACCTTCCTAACTACATATCTCACGCATTATCACCGTAACCTATGTCTTCCTAAGGTGATGCAAATAAGTCTCAAGATCCCCAACCCGCATTATATCGGTTCTCCGAACATAAGTTAGACCTTCCCAACTTCTTTGCATTGACAAGTCTTCTGTATCGCAAACAACCAATAACCCACCAGGCTTCAACCTTCTTGCAATGCCATAAATTCTTGGCAAAGAATCAGCAAGTGTATCTTCTCCCTCGGCAATACTGAATTTTGCATAGACAATGTCAAATGCACCAGTATCATCTGCCTTATGGAGATGATCACTGGGATAGAACATTCTCGGGTCCAAACCAAAATACGCAGCTCTTATTTGTGCTTGTTCGACAAGATACCCACTATTATCATATCCTCTAACCTGAACCTCTGGAAAATGCCTGGCCAAAGCAATAGCATCCAATCCAGCAGCGCACCCAGCATCACACACATAGCTCGGCTTCATCCTTTCCATAATCTGCACCATCTCAATGAAGAACCTAACTCTCAACTCATAAAGGTGTTCATAACCTTGCAGCTCATCGTATCTTTTGGGGTCTGCAAGCATACTCTCCAATTCTTCTGAAAAACCAACCACCCCGCCTCTCAAAAAAACCAACCCCTTTGCCTTTGTCTCTTCAGCAGAAAACCATCTAATCCCCCATTCCTGCATAAAACTTTTAATCTCCTCTCTTAATACTCTTCTACCCTCTGCAACTACTCTTTGTCGTTTACCCATCATAACCTCAGTAACTTTCCTGCAGGCTAATTAAAAAAGCCAGAGTTTTTATCAAAATACTTACCTTGGCATAAGATAAATAGGCTCTAAATTCAGCCTCTCAACTGCAACCTGAACAGCGTGAATAACCTCAGGCACTGCAACAACCAGCCTCATAAAGCTATGCCCACAATCAGCAACATATTTTTCAAGAGCACTGTCCAAATCCATAAAGGATACTGAAGTGCCTTGTCCACCAGAAATAATGTGTTTTCTACCTTGATCAACAAAGAGGATATTGCTAAACCCATAATCCATTGAGATACCCCTAAAAGCTGCCACAACAGTTACTTGGTCAGGATAGGCCACACATCTGACCTCACCCCTTGCATCCCTCAATATTTTTTTTCTGTCCCATCCAGCAAGATAAACCTCTCTAAAGGGATTTCTCCTTTGGGTTTTATCAACAAGGCTTGCTCTGAGTAGATATCGGCCAGCCTCAGTTGTCGTCGCATCCTCGACAATTACTTGCTGCGGCTCCTCTAACAGAGGATTACCCCTTGCCACATGAACCATCACTCCCAAAAACCCACCCCCTTGTTCTGGTAAGCTAACACTATCCCGAATATCCAAGGCATAATCTGTCAAAACAACCTGACCCTGTCTACCTACATACCTGTGCACGCAACTCCCCACTCTATCCAGAAGCAAACCACGAACAATACCTTCTAGGTTACTTATTCTAACCTTTACAATATCTCCGGGCTGCACGCGATAGGCAGGTGAATATCTACTAATCCCAGACAGGTCCACCAGTACCCGCACACCAACAACCTCACCCCAATGCATCCCCGCAGTCTCTTTGGAGCCGTACCCCACTAGCTCAAGAAGACACTCCTGACCTATTCTTAAGTTTGCATCACTCATATGGATCACAATTTGTTAGAAATCACGCCTTTTTTCCAGAGTAGTTATAAAATATATATAAAGCTTTCCACCCGCTATCATGCTCAAGTTTTAGATCTGAAAGTAACATAAACAAATATTAGATAATTTACACATTACTGCATTAATGCTATTGTCAATGCCCTTTGAAACTTAGCAGAACCCATAATCCCTTTTCTCATCCTGGGTTTATCCCTTAAATACTCGCAAACACCAACACCCAAGTAATATACTCTATGGTAAGGAGGGGTAAAAGCTGCTATCGCAGAATCTGCAAAAGCCATCATCAAACACGACTGGGTATAATATCCATAAGCACCAAGTCAACAATACCTTCGTCTCCCCTGTGCATAAAAATGAACTCTGCTAGAGCTGGGACAGTAGCCTGATAGGCTCTGAGCTGCTCTTCTGTAACCTGCCTTCTATTATCTTGACAGCAATTGGTCATAATATCAACTCGGTCATCTACAAAAGGGTAAGGCGATAACATCCCATACCTCATCCCCCATGTTATTAAATGGTTTTTATTGTATAGCTCAAGCATTCGCTCCAATGCAATGATTTTAGTCCGGAAGCTGGTAGCATAACTCACCCAAGGATGCAAATGCCTGTTCCCATCAAGATGACCAACACAACATCCGTATGTTTTCAATCTTATTGAAACCAAGGCACGAACAAGGTTTAATATAACCTCTTCACCTGCAAGCGCAACACATCCAGTTGGTAGCCTCACCTCAGCCAGGCTAGCATTAAGGCAGAGCAGGCAAATACTCCAATCTGCACTCTGGTTCGTAACCAATGGTGCTGAGAGCAGGGTGTTCTCCTACAGTCCTGGGCCAATTATCTTGTTGCATTTTCCTAATTTCAGTCACTGCTTTTGAATTACCTGCCTTTTTCTCCTATATGGAAATTCTTTAGAATAATCAGTGGGAACCGGATTCAAATCAAGATCAACAAGCCTTGGATCTCTTACAGTATTGCCTTCTTCATCCAACTTTTCAAGATTTACCCAAACTCCAGATGCACTAGAGTTTAGGAAAAAACCAGGATTGGTAACAAAAAATCTTCTTGCCAATTGACGAGCCTTTACCGCTTCTTCAATTGTCATCTCATCATTAACAATTCCCCTTGGCGTGTAAGGATGAGCATCATATGGCCCAAGTGGGAGTTTTTCTAGCAACAAACGCTCTTGTTGAGTATATATATTTTCCCTGTAACCAAGGTTATGCAAATACTGCAAACATTCCTGCTGTAAAGCAAAAAGCTGCTTATGCTTTTCAGGTGGTAGTGTTGGTAACAGACTCAAAACTACTGAAGTTAAACCCATAGTCGAAATTTCGTACGAGGGTGTTGCTGGATCAAAGCACTTGCTAACATAGTCTAAGGCTTCCTGTGCCCTTGCATCTTCAATCCCGAATAGGATCTCCTCCAACTTTTCTACTAACTCAGCCATTTTCACCAAGAAATCACGCCTTTTTTCCAGAGTAGTCAGAGAATATATAAAAAGCTTTCCACAACTCTAAGGCTGATCCAACAGAGGATCACATTCAGGTTCTCTTATAAACTTATCATCCGGAAAGCCAGATGCAAATGCAACAAGATCCTGAAAATCAATGCCAATCATACCTCCAGCATAAAAGGCCTTCATCCCCCTCTGCCTAATAGCCTCAATAACAATCTCCATTGCATTAGGAGCTGGCGCACCTTGATACTTCTGGAGCCAAGCATACAATTCAGGTCTTTCCTGTTCATCAGCATTAATATTCATACCCCACAAACTCTCATAACATCTATACCCTTGCTCTTTTAAGGGTTCCACAATCAGCATTTTGTCAAGACCCCCCCGCATAATCCTATACATGCTATGACCATTCCAAATAAGTGAGTCACCTCTGAACCAAAGACTAAAAACGAAATCAAGAGGTACTAATTTACCCTTTTTTTTATACAAAAATCCCTCCTCGCCAAAAACATTTGGACTAGAGTGACAATGTGTAATTAATAAGTAAGCTCCCTCACGCATAAACCTCTCCATTGTACCAAAAAATTGCGGAAGCTCTTCATTACATTTCTCGAGCTCCCGTGTACACATGTAGAGGGTCCCGGGAAAATAAGGGATAACTGTATTAGCTGACCTAATCACATCAGCTCTACCAACAGCCTCACAAATCTGTGGCCCGGTGCTTAGGATGTCTCCCAAAATTACGCCTGGCAAACCATCCGCACACTCTAGATCAACCTCAACACCTTCAACCATAAAACCATACTCCTCTCCAGCCTTAACAAGCTCTAAATATGTAGGGCCACATTTTCCCAGGCCAATCTCAAGAACATGCTTGGGATTAAGAGACTCAATCACAGTTTGTGAGGCAACTGTCCTTCCAATACTGGTTTGACCACCTCGAGAGCCACTATCATACTTAATTGACCGAACTCTCAGCATCTCCCTACGTAGAGCAGTCCTTTCTTCTGCAACCTGTTCACATAGCATCTTAATTTTCGTATAACTAGGTAGACCTCTATGTGTCTCAGGATCCATCAACTCCAATATCTTCGTTATTTCATTAACCATTTTTAGAAATCACTTCTTTCAAACTAGGTAGTCAAAAATAGTATATAAACATTTGCTCATCTACTTGGCAGCAACTCCCTATATCTTCTAATCTTCTCTTCAATCCTCATTGTAAACCTTGGAGAAGGTGAGGGCAAGGTAACCAACTCAATATCTGGCTTAATACCCTTAAACACCTGCCTAAACTTTTTCTCCACAAAACGGCTTGTGAAAAATATCTTCTCGATCTGCCATAAGAAATCTTTAATTGCCATATTGTAAACAATATTCTTCAGATTAACATCCAGATTGCTATTCTTTGTTCGCTCACACTTCAAAATAATGTCAGCCACAGCAAACCCCATCTTGCTGCAAAACTGCTGCTTGCACTCCCTATCTTTTAACTCAACACCATACACTGCCTCAAGAATAGGCCAGAACTGATTGCGTTTATTAGAATAAAACCAGTCATACTCTGCATCATAATACTTACCAACAGCCTGCTTTGCAGTAAAACTCCCAAGAATCAGATACTTGGCATTCTTAGGCATAAAGTTTCCAAATGCATGGCTTTCCATAAATTAACCTTTATTCTCAAATATAAAAGGCTTTTTGTAATATAACTTCTCTTACTTTATGACTACTTATAAGTAATGAATTCGCGAAAAGTTTATAATACCATTCATACCTACTTTGAGATATGGTACGTGAATATCATGTGGGTGAGTTCTTCCCTGTTGATGAAATATGGTTAGAAAGGAGGATAACATATAGACCAGGCGTAAGTGATTTAGAGCTTGCTGCTGCTATTTTACCTTTAATCCCTGCTGAGGCAGACGGTATTTATTATGGCCTAGATAAGCGATATCACGGCAGACCTTTTTTTTATGTTGGAATTGACTCTGATCATTTACATCCAGGTGAATTTTTTTGGTATGATAAACCTATACGAGGTCAAATAGGAAGCTGGCCATGTGCCACAATAGAAATAGGCTTAGAATTACAAGGTGGGCTTGGGGGTATCATGGCAAGAAGTATGCAACTTTCTTCTGCTGCTACCCTTGAGGTAGCTTGGTTAAACAGGCAAAGAGCCACCATTCTGGATCTTCTCACCCAAGTTGAGAACACATATTTACTTGGCAGCCATTGGTTTAATCTCTGTGCTGGTGAAGGCACCACTGTTGAAGAGGTCTTACTACAGGCTGGAGCCATAAGGGTTATCCACGTAGATAGTAACCCATTAATGAAATTCAGATATCTTGCTGGTAAAGTCAATGGCGAACCGTCTTATCAGCAAAATTATCTTGTAAAGGATGTTACAGGACTCACCCCAGAAGATTTAGAAGGCAAATGTCATAGTCTTAAGGGAATACTATTATGCCATCCATCAGACCCAACAGTAATAGAAGCAACTTTTAGGATAGCATCAGAACAGTTAAAAAAAGGGGGTTATGTTTTATTGGCACTGGATAAAGAAGACACCCCGCATGTTGAGCAATTTGCTTCACTGGATCATTTCTCACTAACCCATGCATCTAACCGCCTACCCATTACTAGAATTTACAGATTATCAAATTAGACCAAATTTCATCACTAATACTATGCACTTAACATTTTTTTGCACACTACCTTAATATCGACTTAAAAGGCTTTTCAAACACAAATATATTTAATTAAAAACGCATTACCCATTCAAATTAAGATCCTGGAGGCTTAAAATGAAAAAACTACTAACTCTATTGGTCATTTTACTTTTGGTGTCAGTTGCTTACGCCAAACCAGACAAAGGCCCTTTAACTAAACTGACTTTTGTTCACTACAAGGCCAAGCCAAATATGTGCGGCGATGGCACATGCCAAGGCTTTGAAAGTCCGCAAAGCTGCCCAGTAGACTGTGGTGGAGAACCGGATCCAGAACCTACACCAGACCCGTGCTATACATTCCTTGCAGAGGGGATGCGCTGGAAGCAGCCAGTATACTATGTTATTAACCCGACAAACTCAGGCTTAGCAACTGCATTTGTTAAAACAGCAATATCTGATGCAGCAGCAGCATGGGACTCCCACATCCCAGTTGATATGTTCCTGAGCTACAGCCTAGATTCCACAGCAAATTGGGATAGTAAATATCGAGATGGCAATAACGAGCTAGTGTTTGGCAACTACAAGAAAAGAGGAGTGATTGCAGTAACCAATATCTGGGGGTATTTCTCAGGACCAGTTGAAACCCGAGAGATAGTTGAATTTGACATACTTTTTGACACAGACTTCACCTGGGGAGATGCTAAGGTAAATAGCAATATAATGGACCTGCAGAATATCGCAACCCATGAGTTTGGCCACGGTTTAGGACTAGGGGATTTATACTCATCTGACTGCACAGCAGAAACAATGTATGGCTACTCAACAGAAGGTGATACTGCTAAAAGAGATTTGAATGCAGGAGATATTGAGGGCATCCAAAAACTGTATTCTTAATTTTTCTTTGGAAAAATTATATACAAAAATATTCTTAATCCTTAACTAATAGAGACCCTTTTTTTCTAATTGTGATTTACCTGGTTGGCTAACCCCCCTGGCGAAATCAGATTACTGGGCTTGATCCAAGTTAATTGCAGAATATCCACCTCTGCCAACAGCCTCTAGGAAAAGCCTTTCATATAGTGGATGTACAGTTGCCCTTGGCCTACCAGTGTACTCAGAGAACCTCTCACCTGTCATAAAGGAGATGAGAAGAGCTGCATCATCAACGTGTTCAACCCTAATGGCAAGATTTCTCCGGCCACCAGCTAATCCAGCAATACTCCCATCACCAATCATCAAACCATACCCATTTCCTTGTTCATTTGGAATGAATCCGCAGATAAGACCCTCACGATCAACCACAAAAAGCACTCCATCAATACTATCTTCCATCTGCAGTTGTTTCAATAACCTCTCAATACCCACAGTTGCTTCTACACAATCATTAAAATCAGTATCTGCATCAACAATATATTGAATCTCCATTATTAAACCTCGTACAGAAATCACTTCTTTTCAACAAGTAACCAAGAACAATATTTAAACATTT
>JBDRLT010000035.1:0-39314 GCA_043812815.1 Candidatus Woesearchaeota archaeon
CCCACTTTTTCCTCAAGGCCTTCAGCCTCATGGACATGCGAGCAAAGCAGGATATCTGGCTTGAATTCGTCAATGGCTTTTCTTACACCTTCTGAACCTGGGAAGAAATGGGTGAGCTTTTCCATTGTAGTACCAGTGGGATGCACATGAGTCACCATTATCTTTTTCTTAAGGTCCTTAATGCCCTTGAAGCTTCTCTGCAACAGACCAAATATCTCGTTTTCTTCGAGTTGGTTTATACCAATGTTGGCTCCACCGCAACCAAATAGGCCTATGTCACCTGCCCGTATAGAGTATCCATGGAGATTTGTTGCCCCGTATAGCTGTGCAAGGAAATCTGCTGTGGCAACACTCTCATGGTTGCCAGGGATGAGAACAACTTTCTTTTTCCTTTTTACAAATGGCCCGATAAGGTCTCTTGTTGAACGCTCGTTGTATGTTATGTCACCACACAGCACAACCAGATCCACATCTTCTCGTTCTGCTCTCTCAGCCAGCTTTTCAGCCAGCCTGGAATCACCATGGATATCGCCAAATGCCAATATTTTCATTTGCTATTAGAAGGGAGAATATGTATAAAAATGTATTGTTATCTTTTGACCAGCTTGGGTTCGCCTTTGGTGAAGTCAACAAGAGTTGATGGCCTGCATTCCTTTGGGCCTTCATAAACCAAAAAGTTGAGTTTGGATTTGAGCCTGGGGTCGAGATTGTCCAAGTTGGTCATAAAATTTTCTCCACTAATATTTGCACTTGTGGTTATGATGGGTATGGCAAGCTCAGTCACAAGGCTGCTGAACCAGTGGTCGGGTATACGAACACCGATAGTGGACAGATTGTTGTTCACCTCTTGGACAACCGCTTTTTTGTTTTTTAAGTGGAGGATGAAAGTGTATGCCCCTGGCAGCTTTTTGACCCAGGATTCAACACGGTCATCAACTTTGCAGTTGTCATATAGCCATTGTTTAGAGGGTACCAGTATTGAGAAAGGCATAGATGTGCGGAGCTTTGCATGCCTAACTTTGGCCACTGCTTCTGAATCAAGGGCGCTGCAGCCAATCCCATAGATGGTATCAGTGGGGTGGAGGAAAATAGCGCCCTGCTTAATATCAGAAACAAAGCGGCCTTTCTCAAGCAAAAACTCGTCTTTTGTGAGTACCCTCATACCACACAGTTAATCCGCGTGGGTTTAAATACCTTATGACTTGGTGTTTTGGCTGCGCACTCTTTGCTGGAAATAGAATAAATTAAGGAAATCGATGCGCTTTTGATAGCTATCCCACCTGATGAAATTGCTGTCAGGCAGCATTGATGTAGCCCCACATAAAGCCATATTCTTCTGCTGAAAGAGTGTCATCATCAAATTGCTCTTCCAAGCTTTCCTCAGAATAGATATCCTCATCCATTTTTGCCGCCCCTGCCAAGGGTCATTGATTTGACCTGCTGAAAGAACAGTTCTTCGATACATGCTGTGCTCATTTCCATTACTATCACCTCTTGATTACCCTTTTGCCAGGGGTGCTTAAATAGCTCACTTGGCTCTGTCCAGTGTCCACTGGAGCCGATAAATTAAAATATTATATATGCTAAACAAACCACATGAAGAGGGTCAAACTGGTGGTGCATGGCCGGGTGCAGGGTGTTGGCTATCGTGATTTTGTAAGAATTACTGCACAGAAGCTCAATATCGCTGGGTATGTGAAAAACCTAGTAAACAGAACTGCTGAGATCGTAGCAGAAGGGGAAGAGAGCAAACTCAAGGTCTTTGTAAGGGAATGCAAGCGCGGGTCACTTATGTCAAGGATTGAGGGTGTTGATGAATCTTATGAAGAGCCTACAGGAGAATTTGAGTATTTTCTGATAGAGTATTAGAAGTCTGTAAGCTTTTTGGTCTCTGAGTAGGTGACAATGGTTGTTGAGCCCTCTTTGCCACCATGGGTTTTGCTCACTGTTATATACTTACCTTGCTCGAGGCGCTTGACTTTCCGCTGAAACGACTTGTAGACCATTTTGCCGCCTTGCTGCTGGTATGCTTTGAACAAATCACCAATCTTGTTCGGGGAATTGGTTTTTATAATATTGAGGATGACTCTTGTCTCGTCATCAAGCTCTGTGCTCTTTCTGATTTTGAATTCCTCCAGCTTAGAGATTGCTTTTTTAACTGTTGCTGTATCAACCTTTTTTTGGGACTGGTCTTCTGCCAGGGTTGCTGATTCTTTTAATAAGTAGAGCCCTGAACGGACATCTTGAAGCTGACAGGTTTTTTGCGCTATTAGTTCAAATGCCTCATTTTCAAACACCTGTGGGTAGAAGGCTGCTTCTACCCTCTCTTTGAGTATGCCTCTTGTTTCGGCAAGGGTGTATGGTTTGAATTCAAGCATCTCGGGGACTAATCTGGACTTTATGCGGTCATCTAGAGTTACCACCCACTCCTTGAAATTGGTGATTAAGATAATGCACTTGCGGTATAAACCTTCGAGGAGTTGATACAGGAAGTCGTAATTGTCAACCTTGTCTACCTCATCAAAAACAATACCTGCGCTTTTCTTGTTGAGCAGCTTGACAACTATGTCTAACAATTCATCTGTTTTCTTATTGTGGGTTAGCTTATAATTGAGGATGGCACACATCTCAATCAGAATTTTGTAATTGGTGTTCTTTTGCCAGCAGTTGATGTATATAGGTGTTATATCGTCAGTTTGTTCTTCGAGCTCTTGGAGCACATGGCGGCAGGCTGCTGTTTTCCCAACGCCAGGTTTACCAAAAATTATGATGTTGCGGCCATTCCGGGCATTGAATAGTGGCCTTATGCATGTGGCAATCCTCTGCTGCTCATTTTCCCTATGGGGGATCATTTTTGGAAGAAAGTCATAGTCCAAAGATACTGGATTTTTGAAAAGGGTTTGGTCAGAGCTCAGCATGTCTTTGAACAGATTCATGATTGGCACAAAGGTTTTTGGGTTTTTAAGGTTTTTGGAAACAAAAACATTAAATATTGTCAGTAGATGAAATTCAGCATGAAATGGGTGTTTGGTGTTTTGTTTGTATTATTAATCGGCTTTGCCTCTGCAAATGACTTTGGACTCGATTCTAAAGAGGTAACCCTAGATATGAACATTAAATCAAATATCCTTGTTCTGCCAAATAGCCCAAATTATGCTTTGAGCTATGCTTTATTCAAATTGAGTTTTTTCCCAAGAGAGACATGGCAGCAGTCTGTGCTTGAGTTGACCAGCGAGCCAAAAGCTACGCAAAATGATACCATGCTCGTTTTCAGATGGGATAATCCAGGGGCTAGCTCTTTGTCTTCCAGTGTGGATGCAAAGGTCAGGATCAAGAATAGCCAGATAGGTGTAGGGAAAAAGATTGGATTTCCACTAGACATACAAGGACTTGATGAGTATCTCAAACCCACAACAAATATTGATTCAGATGACCCAGAGATTGTGAGGCTCGCTTCACTAATCGCAGCAGGCCAAGATGATCTCAGTTTTGTTGTCTTTGAACTTTTCAGATGGGTCCAGGAGAATGTGGAGTATAATATGACTCCGCTAACAGCAGATGTCTCCCAGCCAGCTTCTTGGGTGCTTAAGAATAGGTATGGTGTGTGTGATGAATTGACTAGCTTGTTTATGGCGCTTAGCCGCAGTATTGGGATCCCTTCTAGATATGTTAGCGGTGTTGCTTACACAAATTTTAATGATGTTAATGACTGGCAGTCCCATAGCTGGGCAGAGCTTTACTACCCTGAATATGGGTGGATCCCTTTTGATGCTACGTATGGCGAGTTCGGATTTGTTGACCCGACACATGTTGTGCTGAAAGTTTCTGTAGACTCCAATGAGAGTACTAGCTGGCTCAAATGGATGGGCGACAATGTGCAGCTTGTCTCACAAGGGCTTGAGATTGATACAAAAATAAGCAAAAAGAGTGGTGTCTCGGCAAAGGCGTATGCTATTGAAACCAGGCCACTGCTCCAAAATGTGGGTTTCGGATCATACAACCTGATAAAAACCAAGGTTCAAAACCTAATGGATTATTATCTTGGTGTTGAGGTTGGCTTGTCTAGGACATCTGGGCTGGAAACTATTGGCTTGGTTAAGCAGCACCTACTGCTCAAGCCAAATGAGGAAAAATTTGTTTATTGGGTAGTGAAAGTTGATGAGGGTTTAGAGAGGAGATATGTTTACACATTCCCCATATCAATATCAACCAAACATAATGTTTCTGCACTCACCTCTTTCAAAGCCAGCGCGGATGAGAGGGTGTACTCGCGTAATGAGATTTTTGGATTACTGGCTGGGTTGGAAAATGAGCAGCAGCTTGTTTATTCAAAAGAGATTGAGATTGAGTGCTCTGCTCCAGATGTTTACTTGGATGAAGCGAGTTCAGTTTTGTGCGAGTTCAGGAACACCGGTAATGTTTTTTTGGAGAAGCTGAGTGCCTGCCTTGAAAGAGATTGCCAATCTCTAACTCTGGGAATAGGCCGCAGAGTGCAGCTGGAGTATGATGTGGGGCCTATACAAAAGCCTGGAAAACAGGTGATGCATCTTGTGGTGAAGAATGACCAGGTGGCCAAAACCAGCCAGGTGGGTTATTCTGTTATGGATTTGCCTGTGGTGGCAATCCAAAACATATCTTATCCACAAGAGGTTGGCTATTCTGGAAGCTACAATCTCAGTTTTATTCTTGACAAACAGTCAGAGTCTTTCCCTGTTAATTTGAGCGTGGAAATTGGGAGCGTATTGGAGAAAACCTACTATTTTGAGAGACTAGACAATGATAAGAGTTTTAGGCTGGGGTTCAATGGGAACGGGTTGAAGCCAGGGGTAAACAGGATTAATATTGCTGTGAGGTATTTTGACACACACCATAGAGGCTATCTCACAGAGCAGACTATCGTAATTGTTTTGAAGAACCTGACTTTGGTTGAGAGGTTGCAGATGGTGCTGCGGGATTTGGATTTGTGGCTACAGAAAATATTTCAAAAAGTAACTGCCAACTCCTAATAGGAGAAAAAGATAATTCTGCTGGAATATCCTCATAATTTGGACATGCCACCGCTTATCAGATAGATTGACAGCTAAGCTTCCTGTTGGGAATCCGTAAAAGAAGATTAGCGCAGCCAGTGTTATGAATAGTGGGTTGGCGGTTTTAATATTCGTAAGTGCAAGTAAGGGGTAATATTTCATATCTGTCAGTCTATACTTAAGGATTAGATAAATTATCGGCGGGCTGAAAAAAATGGGTGTAAGAGGAGAGGGCAGAAAACTGTAAAGTGTTAGGACAAGTATACATCCAAGGGTTGCAGTCTGCACTATTTCCAAATATTTTTTGCCTGGCCTTATCTCCTCTGGGGCAAGTAATGCCAGTAATCCTCCTAGAAGTATGCCAGAGAAACAGACTGCCTCAATTAGCACATAGTTAAGCAAGTTCATTTGTCAGATGGTGTTCGATATAAGCAAGGATTTCTGCTTCTGCTGCCTCTGCATATTGCAGGGTTCCTGCCACTTCATGCCCGCCTCCGCCTATGAGCGCATGATCAATAGACTGAGCCATCTCTTCAAGCAAAGTGTTGATGCTAAATTTGGTGTAGTTGCTTCTTATTGTAATAAATCCCCTGCCTATTCCAAGCACCACCACTGGTTTGTTATTGGCTTTGAAACTGTCAAAAGCAATTCCCACCAATTTGCCTGGCGGAGGATAGTCCCCTTTAAGGTAAAAGTCAAATACCTTAAGCTTGACCAGATCAAAATCTTTGAAACAGGTCTTAGTTGCATATTTGGTAATTGCGCGGAGAAGTGCCTCTTTCCTGCATGCAATCTCAGATGTTAGGGGTGCAACTCTCTGCTTTGTTGGCTCGATTTTGTCAGTGAGCAAGTCTTCCATTATCCTAGACTCTGTGAAACCGAGATAAAAAGCCTCAAAATCTACTGCCTGGGCTATTGCATCAAGCACTTCAGGGGTGTATCCTCGGCTTACCGCAAGAGCCTTATATTGCTCGAATTCATCGCCCTGAGATTTGTCAGCAAAGCCTGCAATTGCTGCCATATGTGCAATGTTTTCTGTGTTTTTGATGATTAACCCCAATTCCACACCTAACATGCCTGCAGTGAGGTTATAGTCTGCTCCAACCAAGTGGGGGTTGATAAAAACATTAGCGTAGCTACCCACAATAGGGACGCCATTAGAGAAAGAGGGTTGATGGTGATCGATAATGAGCACTTGCATGTTGTACAGCCTGAGTTTTTTCAAGGCGAGCAAACTCTGGTCTGTGCTTCCTTTGTCAGCAAGGATTATTAGCGGGCTTTTGCCCATTTGCAAATCTTTGTGGACAAGATGCAGGTCTTTGAGGGCATCTGAATAATCGTAATATGGCACTCTTGACGGCAGCCTCCTGAGGTAACGCCATATTGAAGTCTGATTCTTTTTTTGTATCAATGGGGTGATTGCTTTTTCAAGTGCAATGGCTGCCACATAGCCGTCACAGTCTGCGTGGTGCCTGATTAATATGGGATCACCATTGCAGATGGCCTGCTTGATTAAGTCTGCTGCTTCAGAAAATTGCTGTTCCATTTTCTGCAGAGTTGCTGATTTAATAAGGAAAGTGTGTTTTGGCGCAACCACGTCATAACTTTCAGAGATTACTTCAAGTTCAAGATGGTGCGGAAGCGTGATTTTTGTTAGTCTGACAGCCACCTTGGTGCCTGTTTTGAGTGGGCATTGCTGCTTCAATTGGCCCAACAGTGTTTTTGTGAGTTTGACAAGGCTTGGGGAGTGGACCTCAGCTTCATAAATGGCGTTTAGTGTTAAGTCTACAACGCCCTTATCTACGGTAAGTTTGACTGCTTGGATCATTGCCACTCACTGTGCCCAAATTGGATGAGGATATCAACCCCTAGCTGCTCGATATTAGGGAGGTCGCATGCGCCATAGCAGCTCCCGCCCCATATCAGTATAAGGGCATTTGTTTTCTCTTCAAGCTCTTTTTGGATAGCATCTGCTTTTGGTTTGAGACCATCTGGCAGCTGGATACACACTGTTTTTGCTTTGTGCTTGCGTATATACTTGCTAACCCTGTCAAGCTCTAATTCATACTCCATAGAAACAAATAATTTGCGACCGTATAAATACCTTTTCAAAATTCATCGAATACTGCGGAATCTAACTCGAAGCGGTTGACTCGCTTCTTGTTGACGAGCTCTTCAAAGCTCTGTTTCTTTTTCCTGAGTTTTTTAAGGATTTCCTGATCCTCATCTTCAAACATTTTTAGGCATGGTCGCAATCCTTGACATAGTCAGGGATTGCCAGGCTTTTACCTTTCTCCATTTCATTCTTCAGTTCTGGTTTTTCGACAATATCTGCTAAACTCATTTATTATCACCTCATAGTGATAAAAATATCTTTAACTATATAAATCTTTTGGTATTTTACCACTATATGGTGGTCAATTTGCTTGAAAGAATTTCGGCAAAGCAGGGATAAGCCTTTTAAATAGTTTTCTTGCCAGAGGCTGTATGTATATTAAAGAACTTCCTGCCAGTGAGCGCCCCAGAGAGCGGCTGCTAAGGCAGGGCGCTGGTGCTTTAAGTGATGCTGAGTTGTTGGCAATAATCCTCAGGACAGGTACTAGGTATCAGAATGTGGTTTTGCTGGCACAGCAGATTCTGGCAAAGTACAACCTCCAAGCGCTTTCGCAGGCAGGGCTAGGCCAGCTTAAGGAGTTTAAGGGGATTGATTTTGCAAAAGGTTGCCAGATATTGGCTTGTTTTGAGCTTGGGAGGCGGCTAGCGGGCTTTAGCTCAGCCAAAAAGTCGCAAGTTGATACAAGCAAGGATGTTGTGAAGCTCCTGATGCAGGAGATGCGGTTTTTGAAAAAAGAGAATTTTGTGGCTTTGTATCTAGATTCCAGGAATTGCCTTATAAAAAAAGAGATTGTATCTATTGGCGGGTTGAACTCCTCTGTTGTGCATCCGCGGGAGATTTTTAATGTGGCGATAAGCGAGAGTGCTAATTCTATTGTTTTGGCTCATAACCATCCAAGCGGCAACCCATTGCCGAGCAAGGATGATCTTACTGTAACTAAGAAGGTGGTGGAAGCTGGAAGGATAGTTGGAATTCCAGTGCTTGATCATGTTGTTTTTGGCAAGAACAGCTGGGTGAGTATGGCTGAGCAAGGCTTGGTAAAATTCTGACTATTCGTGCTGCAAGAATTCAGCAATTTGGGAGTTTGAAAATACTTTTATCTTGACTGCATTTTCGAGATATTTCAGAGTTATATTGTGGTGGTCTTTATCCCATGAGGAGACACAGTCTTTGGCAATAATCACTTCCATATCCCTCTGAAATGCATCCATGGCAGTCATCCTGATGCAAGCGTGGCTGTTAATTCCCGCAAGGACAAGGGTGTCAATGTTTTCCTCAGAAATTATTTGGTCGAGATTGGTTTTGAAAAAAACATTATAGCGGTTTTTCTTAAGGATAATGTCTGCACTCATTCTATTAAAGCCATTCAACAACTCTGCTCCTTTGGTTCCCATAATAGTAATTCTCCTGCCTGTCTTTTTGTCGTGCAGGGGAATATCTGAAGCATCTGGCTTGTATTCCTGGCATACCCAGATAACTGGGATGTTATGCATTCTGACAATTTTCATTAATTGATTTATCTGGGTTACAAGGATCTCTTTTTTGCTTTAAAGTGGTTGTTTCTCAAAGAAATCGTTCAGCATGTCAATAATTAACAACGCTGCTTTCATGAACAGCAGATAAGATACTTGTTATAAATACTTTGTGTACTTACTGCTTGCTCCCTGCAAAGAGCGCGACTGCCACTCCTGTGATGAGTGCAACTAATGCATCAGAGGTGAAGTAATTAATTGATAATATCTCTCCAAGTGTCTGGTTCCCCCAGAGTAAGCCAAGGAGTATTGACACAAAAAAACCCACCACAAGCACTACAGCAAGATGAGACAACCCTATTTTGTAATTATGGTAGCTTTGTTTGATAAAGACTAGCGATGCCACAAGAAAAACTGCCAGAAAAACTATGCCCACACGCACATTTGGTGCTGCAAGGGTGACTGAGGAAAAAACACCAAATTCAGCAACGATAAGGTAGATGAGCACATTAAGCAGAGAACGGTCTTTGCTAATGTCTGAGAGTTTAAAAGATACTGACTCTTCTTGGTGCGGCGCTGCCTCATCTCTTCTTATTGCACGTTTTGTGTCTTTGAGTAAAGCTAAAGTAGCAATTGTAAAAGCTACAAAACACAATAATATTCCTGCTAGGCCAAACAGGGCGTTTTCAGGGGTGAAGCCCTCTGTAAGAATTCTTGTGGTGAATAAGGGGATGTACTCTCTCAAAATTAAAAAAGTGATTATGAAGATGATTGTTCTTTTGACTACAGCCAGCAATATGCTTGAGAGCTTGTTCACTAGCCACAGCAAAATAAAAAAGAGGATAAGGGAAAGCATGGTTGCTGCCAGGTCTCCATCAAATATCAGTTGCGGCAAGTTGTTCACATAGCTTGTGGCAAATTGGGCAGTTGTTGCATTTGTGTTGTTAAAATACTGAGGTACCAAAGCAGTGTAATCCATAATGGTTGCTAGAAAGCTGGTATTTAAAAAATATTTGTTTTAGTCAACGACTTTTGCGGTACCGGTAAGTTGATCCCCTGGATTCAGCCTCATAAGCCTCACGCCCTGGGTGTTGCGGCCAATAACTGAGATGTCTTTTGCTGGAACCCTGATAAGGATTCCCTCTTTACTAACACAGATTATTTCATCGCTATCATCAACAATGAGGACTGCCACCACGCCGCCGTTGCGGGGGCTGCAATTTATATTAATCACACCTCTCCCTCCCCTTTTTATGAGGCGATATTCCTCAATATTTGTACGCTTACCATAACCATTTTGCGTGAGGGTAAGCAATGTTTTGTCTGGATATGCCACCACCATTCCAATAACAGTGTCTTCTTTCCTCAGTAATATGCCTCTAACACCGCGAGTTGACCTGCCTGTTGTCCTGACATCCCTCTCTCTAAACCGCACAGCCCTTCCACATTTTGTTGCGAGCATGAGGGTGGAATTGCCGTCGGTCATAACCACATCAACGAGGGTGTCATGCTGATCCAAATTAATAGCGGTTATCCCTCCTTTTCTCGGGTTGGAGTATTGGATTAGGGTGGTTTTGTTGACCACTCCTTGTTTGGTGGCCATTATGAGGTAATGGTTGCTTGTAAACTCGCTCACCGGAATTGCCGCCGTGATCTGTTCATCAGGGGAAAGCTGTAACAGGTTGACAATCGGTTTGCCCTTTGCCACCCGTGATGCCTCTGGAACCTCATGCACTTTTAGCCAATAAACTCTGCCTTTATTGGTAAAGAAGAGCAAATAGGAATGTGTATTAGCCACAAAGACATCAGTGATGAAATCTTCCTCCTTGGTGGTTGCAGCGATGACGCCTTTGCCACCGCGATGCTGCTGTTTATATAGCTCGGGTTTGGTTCTTTTGATATATCCTTGTTTTGTGATGGTTATAACCATACTTTCATCCCTGATTAGGTCCTCAGCAACAAAATCGGTTGACATCCCCTCGATTATGGCTGTTTTTCTCTGATCTCCAAAATCTGCTTTTAGATGCTGCATTTCATCAATAATGATCTCGAGTATCCTCTGGCCTGAGGCAAGTATTGCCTTGAGCGCTTTGATGGTATTTAACAGAACCTTGTGCTCCTCTCTCACTTTCTCCTGTTCAAGAGCAGTAAGCCTCTGCAACCGCATATCAAGAATAGCTTTGGCCTGCGTCTCAGAGAGAGCGTAGTTTCTCATGAGTGCTTGCTTTGCATTGTCTGCTGAATCTGATTTTTTAATTAATGAGATTATCTCATCGATACTATTGAGTGCAATAAGTAACCCCTCAAGAATATGGGTGCGTTGTTCTGCCTTTTCGAGATCAAATTGGGTGCGTCTCTTGATAACGAGTTGCCTGTGCTCGATAAAATGCTGGACTAACTGTTTTAGAGAGAGTGTTTTTGGCTGGTTGCCCACCAATGCCAATATGTTGATGCCAAAGGTGGTTTGCATACGGGTGTGTTTATAGAGCTGGTTAAGGACAACCTCTTGGTTGGCCTCCTTTTTGAGGTCAATCACAATTCGCATGCCATCTCTGTCAGACTCGTCTCTCAAATCAGCAATGCCCTTAATATTGCCTGCTTTGATGCAGTTGGCAATTTTCTCAACAAGCTGAGCCTTGTTTACCATGTACGGAATTTCCTGAACAATTATGGCTCGCTTCTCTTTGGCTTCTTCCACCTCAACTTTGGCCCGGACTGTGATTTGCCCTCTACCTGTCTTGTAAGCCTGGCGTATTCCTGCGCTTCCGATTATGGTGGCTGCAGTGGGAAAATCAGGGCCTTTGATGTGGCTCATAAGTTCATCAACGGTGATTTCTGGATTATTTATCTGGGCTATTATGGCATCTGCCACTTCCATTATGTTATGGGGGGGAATATTTGTTGCCATTCCAACAGCTATTCCTGAAGAACCATTAATTATAAGATTGGGTAATTTTGACGGAAGCACAGAAGGCTCTTCTAATGAAGTGTCAAAGTTTGGCACAAATTCAACTGTGTTTTTATCTAAGTCTTGGAGCAGTTCATCGGCAATTTTGGCAAGCCTGGCTTCTGTGTATCTCATTGCAGCGGCATTGTCTCCGTCAACTGAGCCAAAGTTGCCTTGGCCCTGGACAAGCGGATAGCGCAGTGAGAATGGCTGAGCCATTCTGACAAGGGTGTCATAAACAGCAGTATCACCGTGCGGGTGATACTTGCCAAGCACCTCTCCAACAATCCTCGCTGATTTTTTGGATGGCTTGTTATGAAACATCCCCATCTGCTGCATAGCAAAAAGCACACGTCTGTGCACTGGCTTAAGTCCGTCCCGGACATCAGGGAGGGCCCTGCCAACAATCACAGACATAGCATAATCTAGGTAACTCTGCTTCATCTCCTTCTCGATGATTTTCTTAACTATGTTACCTTCCATTTTTGATAAAAAAGAGCGCAGAAAAAGCCCTTTTTTTATATATTTCAGGAATGGTTTTTAGTATATAAGCCTTTTGGTTGTGGAATGGCTTTAGAATGGCTGTAAGTCCATAATTTGGGTATTTGAGCTCCTATCCTAGTTGAAAGCGTTAGGTTTATAATTTTTGCCAGATTATCAATTTTTATGATAGGGGGTATTGTCATCCTCATTGTTACCATTGTAGTGGCTGGTATTCTGTCAAGTTTTGAAAGGTTTCAGGCCAAATATTTTTTTGATGAGAATATCAATATTGTACAGTTTTACAATGGGTTGCTTGTACCTGTGGGAGTTTTCTCTGCTTATACTCTGATCTTAAACAATGTACTATCTCGACCTGCAAAGATTTTGGTTAATGTTTCAGACCAGGTTTTTGTTTTTGCCAGTGTTTTGCTTATCACCTTGATTAGTGTGGGGGTGGGTACGCACACGCCCTCAAAAATTTTAAATAAGCTTTTTGAAGATGATGCTAAGCACACAAAGATCTACAAAACTAATGAGTTTTATCATCTCCAATTTAGCCATTTCCTAATATACGCAAATAGCCTGATTCTGGCTTTTGTGGGTGCTCTTGCAGAGATCAATCACCCTGACCTGACTGGAGCCAACGGTCCAGGAGTTGTTATTATCGGCGCATTGGTGGGTATAGCTGTGGGGATTGCAATTGCTGTTTACCATGTTAATATGGGTCTCGGAATGAGGAGGTACATGGTGCTTAGCTCGATTTTGGTGGCACTTCTGATGGGGATTATGGGGTGGCTGGAGCTGCAATTAGCGGTTCATCCCATCTACCTTTTCTGGTTGGTGGGACTGCTGTTCGCAGCCATTACTATTGCCCTGTTTAAATTGCTCTTTGTGCTGAATGTTATAAAGCCCAACCCAAGATTATAGCTGCTTAACAATACATTTGCTTACTTGATAACTTCGACCGCAATACACGCATCTTTTAACTTTTTTAGAAAGATCAGTCAGGTTACCCTTGGCCTGCTGGTACTTCATGGTGTTTTTGCATTTGGGACACCTTAATAGAAAAAGATTAGTTGGTTTCATCCTCTGTCTCGGTGGTTGGTTTTTTCTCTGGTTCATCGATGATCTCGAGCTTTGCTAGGTGCTCTTTTTCAGGCTGTTCTTTTGGTTCTGGTTCATCTATGATTTCAAGCTTTCCCAGATGCTCTTGGTTCGGTTCTTCTTTCTTTGGTTCTGGTTCGTCAAAAACCTCCATGTCTCCGAGCTTTTCATCATAAGGCTCGATCCCTTTTTTTTCAAGTTCTTCAAGCACAAGGTCTGCCTCTGTCAGCTCTTTGAAATCCTTGAATTTGTCTCGCACTGCATCTTTACCCTTGAGATCAAAGTATTCGTGAAATTGCTGAGATAGGTTGAGCAGATAGCTCCTTCCGTGCTTTTGCTTGGTGATAAACCCCAGATCAATCAGCTCTGCTATGTGCTCATACGCCTTTGTGCCCCTCATCTGGATAATATCTGATTGAAGTATTGGCGCTTTCCAGGCAATCACAGCAAGTGAACCCATAACTGCTCTGCTTAATTCTGTGTGCGGTACAATTTTTTGTGCTAGGGGCATGTACTCCTCTTTGAGGGTTAGCTTCCACTTGTTGCCCTCGTTGATAACCAAGATAGAGGTATCCTTCTGCTGGTATTCTTGCTTTAGTTGTTCTAGCAAGGCTTTCACAGAGGTAATATCTGTTTTCATTAAGGCTGCAATCTCTGTATCTTCTATCTTATTGCCTATGGCAAACAGGATTGCCTCAACTCTTTTTTTGTCTTCCATTTGGGTACATGTCCTTAAGTGTGTAAACACCTTTTACTAACTCAATGTTCCCCACTTTTACAAATCTGTCCAAGAATGGCTTGAGCTCTTTGGGTTTTATACCTACATCTTTAGAGATTTCTTCAATTAGTTTCGGAGTACGCAATGACAATGCAACAATGTTTTTGAGCAGCCCTTCTGAATTTTTCCTTAGAATCTGGTTTTCTGCATTGTTGTTGGTGACCACAAAATTGATTTGATGGAGACGCGACAGCAGATCATCCAATAGATTTGATAGCTCGGCTGAGCGGAATAGCAGCTCTGTTGGTTCAATAATCTCCACAGAAGAAGGCATGTATGCCAAGCAAAATGAGACAAAAAGGGAGAGATCTTTGAACTCGAGCTCCAGCTCCATGAAAGCGCTAAAAAGATTGTCCACTGGCTTGGGGTCAAACAGCTCACTTCTGGTGAGTTTGATGCCGTCACCCTGCTTTATTTGATCCAGAAGGAGGTTCAGGGTTTTTTTTACATGTTCCTCTGGCTTGCCAACCACTTCCATAATTATTCTAGTAGAAACCCCTTTTTCCATAACTGGGTGTAATCCTCGTAAATATAAAAATCTTTCCACAGAAACCTTTTTAAACAAGCTGAGGTTACTTTTGAGCATGGAAGGCAGGATTATGTGTTTCAGACAGGGCAGACACACTCAAACGAATAACCAGATGCTTGTCAGTGTTGCTGATGTTGACACTAAAGAAAAAGCAGAGAAGTTGGTTGGCAAAAGTGTGCAGTACACCACCCCAACAGGAAATACTATTTCTGGAGAAGTGAGAGCTGTGCATGGCAACAAGGGCGCTTTGAGAGTGCTTTTTGAAAGGGGTATGCCTGGCCAGGCAATCGGACAAAAAGTTGTTTTTAGTTAGTTTTCTGTTGCAAAATATTTAAAAAGCTGTGATGTTAGGTATACTTGGGGGATGCAACAAAACATTATTTTTTTAGGTACAGGGCAAGGCTCGCAGGTTGTGGGTAAGCAGCTGCGAGCCTCAGGGGGTATTGTTATCCAGTCTGGAGAGCACCAACTCCATCTTGATCCAGGCCCTGGTTCCCTTAATATGGGGAAAATTTGCGGTATCAATCCTAGGGCGACAACTGCTTTGCTTGTTTCTCATTCACATCTGAGGCACTGCAATGACCTAAACTTACAGATTGATGCCATGACCTACAGCGGTCTGGATAAGAGGGGTGTGCTTATTGCTGATGATGCATTAATTAATCAGGGTGGGGTTTCCGAATTCTACAAGGGGTGCCTCGAGAAATACATGGTGCTCAAACCTGGTCAAAAGGTTGCTATTGATGATATCGAGATAAAAGCAACAACAACCAGCCACTCTGTTCAAGGGATCGGTTTTAAAATTCTGGCTCCAAGTTTCTGTGTCTCCTATCTTGGAGACACTGGTTTTTGTTCAGAGATATTGGAGGAACATGCTGGTACTGAGATAATGATTCTGAATGTTGTCAACCCAGCTAATATGAAGAGTGATAATAATCTCAATTCTGAGGATGCTATCAAAATTATCAGGAAGTTAAAACCCAATTTGGCTATTATCACCCACTTTTCCCTCAAGATGCTTGAAGCAGATCCTATTCAAGAGGCACGTAACATAAATAGCCAAACCAAATCCCAGGTTATTGCTGCAAAGGATGGGATGGTGATCAACCCGCTAGGCTATGCATCAAAGAGCAGACAAAAAAGGCTGGACGCATTCTAGATCAGCAGCGCAATTAGATATCCGAGAAAGCAGCCAAATGAGAGAAAAGGCATTGCCGGATAAAATTTGCCTTTCTGGCCTTTGACAAGCAGGATAGAGAGGGCGATTGCAGCAGCAGCAGTTATGACAACAGCTGAAAAGTATGAACCCGTAGTTTTCAATACTACCCCTGAGAAGATCAATGGAAAGGCAACATCCCCTCCGCCGAGGATTGCGGACTTGACATTTGACTCTTTGCTCATTTTTCTTCCTGGTTTAATTCCTTTAAAATTATATGGGATGGACATTCCTGCAAAAACATTTGTTTGTGTTTGAAACTCTGCCATTTTTACCATGTGTTTGCTCTTCCAGACTGCATATGCATCATAGACAGAGACGAGTACGAGCAGGGCTACTGCTGAGACAAGGTTCACTATTGGAACCAATAGTGCTGCAATGCCCCCATAAATCAAGAGCTCTGTTATGTTGTGGACAAAGATATTCGGCCTGAAAACCTTGAGAAAGCTGAAGATAACTGCAGTGACAATTGTGACCATGTAGGCAAATGAGGGGTTTTTGAGCAGGCCAAAAACGAATGGGTTAAGTGCTACAAGAAGACTCGAAAATATTGCCAGCAGGTACCACAGTTTCCAGAGGGTTCTCTTTTTGAGTTTGATTATTAGAAGGACTATCAGCGTCCCAAAGATAACAGCCAGGAAGATATAGAGAAAAGTAAAAGACTCATTGTCAACTGTTGGCGGCTCAATACCTATCCTCTCGTAGATCTCTGCACGCTGCACAGTGGTGCCTGTTTCCTGGCTTTTCCTTATGTCAATATACTCAGATATTATCACCAAGCCCAGCAGCTGCGCTGACACGAAAAGTACAATTAGCAGCAGAGTTGGCTGCAGCGGATGTTTCATAGTGCTCCTAAAAAGAAGATGTTATATAAAGTTACTGCTTTTCTTTTTTAGCATGGACGCGCATTTTGTTGAGCTGCGAGTTTTTTCCAAGCCTGAAGACAATAAAGAGGATGTGCTTAAAGGCTTTATGAGTTTTTTGCCTTTTGATTTTGAGGTTAAACAGAAAAACGCTCTTGGCTTTAATGAAAGAGAGATTTGCGTTATCAGCGGTGTGCTTGAAAAACAGAGGCATATCTCACTTTTTTTAAAAAGCCTTATTGAAAGGTTGAGTGCTGAGCAGAAGCAAAAGATCTTGGAGCAGGCTGAGTCCCGTATTGATGATAATTGCTGCATGTATTTGCGGTTTGACAAGGATAAGTTGATAAAAGAGACTATGCTCTGGCTTACTGATATGGGGAATTGTTATCATATTAAGATGACGCTGGCAGCTTTTCCAAAGAAAAAGGAGAAGGCTATTGAGATTCTAAAAGAAATTTTCAGTTAGGTCTATTTGGTAATGCATATATTCCTGGAAGTACATTCAAATAAATGAGTTCTCCAATCATAGCTATTCTGGAAGCGTACAACCCGTGTTGGTTATGGATACAACTATCAGATATGCGCCTAAGAATGGTTCTCTCCACTGGCGCCTCTTCCATTCTTCTTGCATATTGCTCACTCCTTGATCCAAGCCTAACTTCCATAATATCATCATCAATGTCAATTTGAATAATATGCGGTTTGATTGATGTTCCTCTGCATCTTTCTTTTATCTTTTTGGCGCCCTGCGCATCAATAAGCTTTATACCCACTTTTCTCCTATTGTTTGCCTTGCTAACTGCGTCTTCGGATGTTCCATATGAATAACCATACACAGTAGCATGCTCCAAGAAACCATCTCTGTCTATAATAGCCTGGAATTCTTCTTCTGTAACAAAATCATATGCCAAACCTGCTTCTTCGTCATCTCGTATAGGTCTTGTTACCAGCGAGAGAATGGGTTCTATTGGTAAATACTCAGTAAGGCTCGCCCTGTTTCTGAGCTGCGTTACCCTTAAATTTTTAACTAAAGTTGCTCTTGATTCAGTTGAAGCTATCTGCAGAATCGATTCAATATTTGTATCTCCTTTAATCTGAGAAATTTCACCAAGTTCTGAAGCGTTAAGCTGATTGGTATAAGAGAGCTCTTCAGGTTGAATCAATCCGGCAACTAATCCCTCCAATTCCACAGCCGCACAGTAATATTTTTGGGCATTTTGTGCTGACTCAGGCAAAGGAGTCTGTCTTATGATATCGTAGAAAAGCCAGGACAGCAGTGTATCCTTGCCAGCGCCAGAAACGCCTGTAATCAAAATCAGATTTGCTCTAATAAGCTCATTATCCATAAAACCCAATAATCTTTTGGGGTATATAAATCTTTCTTCTGTAGTTACTTCTAAGTAATAAAGAAATATGGATATTTGACATTTCTTTGATTCAAAAGCTATATAAATCCCCCTGTGTTCCTGGTTTACCGAGGTTAAAATGCCTGCACCAAACAAGCGATCAAGGACTTTCAGAAGGGTTTTCAAGACTAGCCCTGGCGGAAAGAATAAGATTCATTATCTGAAAAGGAAGCCGGGGAAGGCCAAATGTGGTAAATGTGGGGCTATTCTGGCCGGTGTTCCCAATCAGAGACCTTATAAAATGCAAAACATGGCAAAAACTGCCAAGAGGCCATCTCGCCCATTTGGGGGTGTTTTGTGTAGCAGGTGCATGAGGGCTTTGCTCAAAGAGGGTGCAAAATGATTGAGGTTGGGAGGCTTTGTTTGAAAATTGCCGGCAGGGATGCTGGACTCAAGTGTGTTGTTGTGGATGTGCTTGACAGTAGTTATGTTATGATTGACGGTCAGACACGAAGGAGAAAATGCAATGTCAAGCATATTGAACCTCTGCATGAGAAGATCGAGGTTAAAAAGGGAGCAACCCATGCAGCAGTGGTTGCAGAGTTTAAAAAACTGAATTTGGAGATTGTTGAGCCGAAGAAGCGAGAGCAGCCAAAAGCACAGAAGCCGACCAAGAAAAGGGCCCAAAAGAGTGAGCAGACTGAAAAACCTTCTACGAAATTAAAAACTAAAGATAAGCAGACTACCGAAGCAAAAAGTGCAGTCAAATAAAACTAATTAATTCTTGCAGATCCAACTCGAAAACAGCCACAGGCATCTCTATACCAAAGTTAGTTAAAACCTGCGGATGAATCTCTCCGATATACCCCAAGTCATTGCCTTGCACCACTATTTTACCGACCCTGCCTGGGATGAACGAGGGGTGCTCTGTCTCTTGTATTGAATATTCTAGTGAAAGTGCATCAAACAAAGACTGGAGAATCTGTTTGATTTCTGTAAAATCCAGATCTTTATGGCAGCTTGCAACTGCAAGCTTAAGTGATTCTTCAACACCTGTTTCAGTTTTTGGATTCTTTTTGAAGACTGTGCCTGTGTCAAATATTTTCTGGGGGTATTCGTGGTGCTTATTTGTCTTAAACACCTCCAGCAATGTGGGAATCATCCATGCCCTAAGATGGGTGTAATCGCCAGAAACCGAGTTGGCTAGTTCAACTAATGGGTAATGGGTGAGCATCAGGCTGTTCTGGTATTTTTCAGAGGAGATGGTGTATGTGTTGAGCTCAAAGTAGCCAAGCCCTGCGAGCAGATAAGCTATTTTCCTGGTAAATATGCTCACTGAAGATTCACGCCCTACTGTGGCAACTTTTGGGATTTCGGGTTTGAAGTTTTCAAAACCATATGCGATTGCAATGTCTTCAACTATATCAACTGGGTGCATGATTTCTGCGCGGTACGCAGGGATCAGCACACCATCAGCATACCCCAACCCCATCATTCCGAGGTATTTTTTGAATTGCTGCTGAGTCATCTTAACTCCTAGCTTTTTGCTGATGTAATCCAGGCTAACCTTCATCTTCCTTGGTGTTAGGTCCGGGGTTATCCTTCTGTTGTCTGGGTATTGGAGTTCCATGGAATATATCTGGCCGCCCATGTCTGCGAGCGCCGTAACAATCATATTTAGGCAAGTGCTCAGCACGCGAAAATCAAAACCACTGCATTCGACAAAAACATCTTGTGTAACTTCAGAGATTTTGCCAGTGGCATGGCTGTTGATTATTGGGGGCATTGACAGGATTTTGCCGTCAGCATCCTTGAAGAATGGAAATTTGCGGTGACCGTCAAGAAGTTTACCGTATTCTCTCCCGGCAGGGTGCTGGGCTAGTATTTGCCTACCTGTTAGCTCGCGATCAAATTCGAGTGGCTGGAATCTTACTTTAGCAGGATCCTCTGCAAAAAATGTTATCGGCGGCTTTATTTTTTCATAAGGGTATATGCCGATTGCCACCTTTCTTCTGTTTCTCCCATAGGTGACGTGGAGTTTTTCCTGGATCTGGATTACTTCTTTAATGCGTTCATCGTCAAATTTGAGATGTTTTACTATTGCGCATGCTGTGTATGGCCTGTGCTTAGCCACTGATTTGTCAATGATCACTTTCTCGCCTGACTTTTTGACAGTGTATTTTTGTAGACCTTTTGTTATTCCCAAAAATGAGCGCATTGCTCTGACAAAGCCTTGCATGCTAAGCATGTCTGGTCTGTTGGGAAATATCTCAACAATTATTTCGTGCTCATCCAATTTGTCCAGATCTGTACCTAACATTGAGATTCTGTCACGCAGTTTTTCCAGTGGCAGTTTTCTGCCCAGCTGCTTGTCGAATTCTTTCTTGGTCAAATTAAGTACAGGCATTTTATTTTAGCCAGAGCGGCATCTCCTTTAATTGGTTAATATCATTACTATACAAATCCCTGAGATCATTCAGCTTGTAGGCGCTGGTAACAATTCTGTCCAGACCAGGGCCCCACGCAAGCACTGGGATGTCTTCTCCTAAGAGAGGCACAACCACTTCAGGACGGAATACCCCTGCTGCAATAAACTCGATCCATTTGTCATGCATGGCATCATAAACATCACCTTCAACAGAAGGCTCAGTGTATGGGAAATGCGCTGGCCTAAACCTCACTTTGGGAAACCCCATTTTTTTTGCAAATTCAGCCAAGTAACCAAGCAGGTGCCGAAAATTGGCATCAGGGTCAACAACAATTCCTTCTGTTTGATTGAACTCAAAGAGGTGGCTCCAGTCAACCGCCTCGTTTCTGAAGCATCTGCCTACAGCAAAGAATTTTGCAGGCAAATCTGATTTTTTGAGTGCTGCAAGTGTTCTGGCTGAGAGCACTGTGGTGTGTGTCCGCAGCACATTTTTCCGAGCCTCTTGTGGGTTCCATTTATACTGCCAGCCTGTGCTTCCTGCCATGCCACACTCGTGGGCTTTTCGAACTCTTTCAACATATTTGGCTGCAGGCAGTTTTCCTGATGCTGGATCCTTAACAAAAAAGGTGTCCTGCATTTCTCTGACCGGATGGTCTTGGGCTGTGAACAACGCATCAAAATTCCAAAAAGAGGTTTGAAGCATAGGTCCCTCCATCTCCTGGAAACCCAATTCTATCCAAACCCTTTTAGCATAATCTATAGACTGCTTCACAAAATGGCGCTTGCCGCCATAAACCTTAGGCACATTTATTGCGATGTCATATGCTCTGAAATTTTTGTTTTTCCAGCTCCCTGTTTTGAGCATTGTGTGCGTGAGTCTGTCAACAATATGACTATCACTTATACCTTTTTTCAGAATCGCTGCCCCAAGCTCTGTCAGCGTCACTGTTGTTTTCTTGCTATCAACAACCTTGATTATCTGCTTCCTTGTTCTGAGCTCATCAAAAGCGAACTTCTCCTCTGGCTTAAGTGATGAGATCAACCGCGGAGTTGCCAGAGTTTTGAGAAATTTCTCTTCCAAGGTTTCTGCTGGAAGTTTATTAGGGGTACTCTCAACATTATTGGAGATAATACTTATTGCTGCTTTTTTCCTGAGAGTCCCAAGCGCAATACTGAATTCTTCTCGGGAGAGCCCTGCCTTTTTTTCAAGTTCCTTGAGTGAGGCACTGTGTTCTTCGATTAGGGAAAAAAGCTGACGTTCAGGTAATCCGAAACTCGCATATTTTTCACCATTCACATCAAGGTGCACATAGCTCTGCTTGCTCTGCTCCATAGTGACAATTGCCTTATTCTGCAGCCATTGCAGGGCTCGCATCACTTCTACTTCCTGCAGCTTGGATATTTTAACAAGTTCACCAAAAGAATTGCATATGCTAATTAATGGCAGCACTTGCCTTTCCAATGAGTGCAATTTTTTTATCTGATTTTCAACATCCATTAGCTAAACACCAGTTGAGGGGTATTTATATATTTTTGTCTTAGAGAAATGGAGGGAAATTAAAAAAAAAGAACATAGTAATCAAACCGTTTTTAGCACAGTCTTTGCTGGCTTCATTTCTTTCCAGGCGAGCTCAAAAAGGCTTTCAAGTGCTGATGCGAAAAAGGGTGTGTTAACCCAGATTCCCACATCATAAGTGGGATGCACCTCCTTGTCGTCAAGCACCATGAAAGTGAGCTCTTTGCCGTCAACAACAATAAATCGTGCTTTGCTTGGCGTGCTTCGAACCTCTGCAAGCCCGGCTAGATCTTTCACAGCATTTGCACATTCTTTAGTTAGAGGAGCAGCAATTCTTACCTTCACACCCCTTTTTTTAAGTTTCTCAAACACTGGCTTGAACCCTTCAACTTTTCTGATAAAGCCTTGGGTTGTTGTCATTATTGTTACGGTTTCCTCTGCATTCTTGATCATGAGTTCCAAATGGTTATACAGATTATGGCGGCCACGCAAAGAACCAGACAGATCAGAAGGCTCAACCAGCTCAATTCCCTGTGTATGCAGCTGCTTTAGCTCACCAAGAATTTCTGTGTCCTTGAGGTCTTCTAACCGCTTCACTTTGCGATCTGCATCAAGTTTCATGTTCTTCTTGACTCGCTCAACAACCTCTGTTGGTGGCACAGCCAAGTACTTAATCGGCTTTCCGAACTTCATCACAACAAATCCTTTTTTCTCCAAGCTTTCAAGAACATCATAACTTCTGGATCTGGGCACATTTGCAATGTCGCTTAACTCGCCTGCTGTTGACACCCCTCTTGAAAGCAGGGCTGTCCAGATCTTAACTTCATATAGGTTTAAGGAGAAATAAAGACGTAGCTTACTCAAAAATTCTTCCTTGACAATCATTTGCTCCCCTCCAACATTTAATGTAAAACTCAATAAATACAACTCATATTAAAACATTGCGTTTTTTTGTGTCATCTATCAGTGTGGATTATAGGCAGTAAATCCGAATAACTGCTAAGTGACAACTGAGCTGCGCAATATTTTTATATGTAATATCCCCTGCCAATAGTAAAACCCGTAGAGTATATAAATCTTGTTGTTAAAGAGGGGGTTAATAAAGTTTATAGCGTAACAATGCTGCCATGCCGCCAAGACTGTCTAGTTTCTTGCCTGCTTCATTGTCAGAGTTGATGATTGTTATCTCCCCTTTCATTGATTCCACTTTTTTCATTAGCTGGTTTATCTTGGCAAAGCTGTTGCTTTGGCGTGTTTCATGTATCAGGTTGTTGCTTATCAGAAGTGTGGCAACTGCCCCTGCGTCCACTGCCTGCTCTGTTTGCTTTAAGCCATAGGCAACTGCCCCCTGCTTTGATATTCCTGCAAGGAGCTCTTCAATTTGGTTTAGTTCCAGAGCTGTGCGCTCATTTTGCATGATTGTCTTGATTTCTGAGCGCTTGAGCACCTCGTTGATTGCTGAAGAGCCGACATGGTTGCATGTTGCCAAGGTGATTTTCCCTTTCAGTTGTGGGTCTTTGATATATCTAAGCAACTCCTCTTTCCAAAAAGCAGGACTTGCCACAATTATGCTTCTGATTTTGTATCGCGCCACATACTCTTGGATCTGGGTTAAGAGCTGTTGGTAGAAATCTGAGGTTTGCAGGGTGGCATCTGTTTTTTTCTGAACCTCTCCTTTGATGCTGGCCAGTATTTGGTAACCTTGTTTTTTAAGAATGGCGAATACTGCCTCTTCGCGGTCATGCACACAAATAAGAATATCAAGGGGCTTTGCCTCAATTGATTGCCTGAGGTAATCAAGGTGGTAGGTGAACCACTGGGTCTTGCAAATTGTCAGGACTGTTTGGGGCTCCACAGAGAAACTGTGATGGCTCCCCACTGGAACATCTTCTGGACCGGATTGCACCACTCCAGAAACCCGGAGGATGTCTGAATACTTGTGGAACTCCACTTTTTCTGCAGCAATCACCAAACTGACTGGTTTTTTGAAAATCCGGGTATTGGCTTCTGTTTTGTCTGTTAATTTGATTTTGCGTATTGTTCTGCCTTTGATTAAGTCGCCTGGCTCTATTATCTGACTGATATACCACAGATCGTCAAGGTCTTGCACCTGCAACGTGATTATTCCCTTTTTTAGCTCTTTTTTGAGTATTTTCATAATTGTTAGAGATAAAATAGAAAAACATTTATATAAATATATGGTTAGGGGCATTAGGTGATGGCTATGGAAAAAAAAGCTCAGATTCTTGATGCAAGCAGTGCTGCTGTGGTTGTTCTATTGATTATTGTTGTCATTGTGATATATATTATGGTTATTCCGCCTGAATTCAGGCAGGAGCTGCTGACAAATGAGAGTAGTGAGGAGAACAAAACTACTCTGACTGAGGATGAGTCTTCTTTGCTGGAGGAGCATCCGGGCAGAGTTGATTATTTGAGTGATACTGGGTTTGAGCATGATATCCCTGCACTTTATTTGAGAAAAACTACAAATTCAGTTGAAATCAAGAGGATCAACCCGTTTGTGGTTAGAAGTGCTGTTTTTGACCGCACTACCAAAACTGTCACTTTTGCAGTGGAAGATTTAGCAAACACAAAGAATGTTGTGCTTGCATTTCAGGTTCCTGTGAGGAAAGGCACATTGTTAATAGCCTTGAATGGTCATGAGATTTTCGAGGCGGCAATAAGGAGTTACAATGTGGAGCCTGTCTCACTTCCAAGAGAGTATCTGCTTGATGAGAACACACTTGAGTTTAGTGTGAGTGACATTGGATGGGATTTCTGGAGCAAAAACGAGTACAGTTTCGAAAATATGCGGATTATTGCTGATGTGACAGATGTGAGCAGGCAGCAATCCCAGAATGTGTTTTATGTGAGCAGTGTTGAGTACAACAATGTTGAAAGGTCCTTGCTGAAATTCTCGCCTGAGTGCAACCCCCAGAGTGTGGGCAGGCTGGATATTTATATCAACAGTAGGCCTGTGTTTTCAGGGATACCTGACTGCGGAATCTTGAATGTGCATGAGTTTCCCCCCGATATATTTTTGAGGGGGTCTAACAATGTTATTTTCAAGACTGATGCAGGTGAATACCTTATTGACCTTGTGACAATACAAACCGAGCTGGAGGATGTGCCTGCGCTAACCTATTATTTCAATATTAACAAAACAATCTATAGGGATATTACCAAAGACCTCTACAATGTTAACCTCTCAATGGATTTCACTGATGCGGGTGATGTGAAAGAGGCAAGGCTCGTGATTAATGGGTTTGAGACTGGGCTGTATACAAAAGCAGCGAAATATTCCAGGATTATTGACGCCTATGTCAAGGAGGGCAACAACGCCTTGAAAGTTGAGCCCAAGACAACATTGGATATTGTCGAGCTTGCAGTTAGGTTACAGTAGATGGCTTTAAAAGAGGTTGGTATGAGAGTTCTAGAGAGTAAGAAAGGTGAGTTTCCTGGCGGAGCAAGAGACACTGCAAAACCTGCACCATGGGATATGCAACTTGGTATGTGGTTGAATAACTTTAGGATAGATCTGTATAATGCGCTGGATAGACGGAATAAGAAAACTAGAAACACTATAGACAAACATGCAGAAACAATTAGGGCACAAGCCCAGACTTTGCAGAATAGTGTTGGATTGGCACGAGAGGCGGTTATTACTGGGGGAAGGGCTGCAATTTCCTTTGGTAGGCAGGTAGCAAGAACAGATGTTAGTCAAAATTTTTTGGCTGGTTGGTTAACTGTATTTTCCTTTCCTATTCGCTGGGTATTAGACAAAATTGCTGTTTTACTCAAAATAGTGGTCATGTATTGGGGACTTGTAGCATTAGTCCTTGCATTTACAGGAATCTCTATTTTTTGGGGACCACAAATATCAGAGTATGGTGCAGCAAACAATCTGCCTGTTTATTTGAGTATCAGGAGTCCGCTTAGAAGTGTTGGAACTGTTGTTAGTTGGACAACCCATATTGCTACGAGCGTGGCTAATAAGGTTACTACGCCAGTATATGCCTGGGCTAATCTTTACCAAGCTAACTTGGAGAAAAAGTTTGCACCGCCTGAAACAAAACAACAGGATCCATATGGGTTTTATTTCTCAGGTGTCAACCCCTTGTACAGTGATGCTACCACGAAAGTTGGCCAAAAACTGGGAGTCAGGGCGCTCATTAGAGGGAGAGCTATCCCTGCGTATGACCGTGGCAGTGTGATTGGTTTGGAATGCTATTTGGGAGATAAAGATGTAATTGCCACAACAATACTCCCAACTGATACTATCTCATTCAAATCTGGCCCAGTGCAATCCATTTACTGCGAGAGTGTAGACCCATTCAGTGAAGTTACAGATAACAGTTATATTAATGGAAGGTTGGTAATGACCTATAATGGTTTGGCTGATGTTAGTTTTACAGCTGCAATTATGGATGATGCAAAATACCAGCAAGTCCTTGATAAGGTACTAACCAACCCGAGATATGAAAACAGTTATGAGCTTGCCATAGCTGCTGTACAGAAGGAGGTGGGTGTTGATAATACCAATATTATAGCAAAATCCGGCGCTTTGGCAATAGGTGCTGAGCCATTAGGGTTGCCCTGGCTTGTGAATAGTCAAGAGCCGACTTACCCTTCATTCTTTATTTCACCGCAGCTTCAGAATTGGGGTGGTGGCGGTAACACTGCTGAAGTAGAAATAACTAAGGTAAAGGTAACGATATTGCAGCCAGATATGAACCTTAAACTAGCAAAGCTTGATACCCCAATAAATCAGATAAGCGGTGCTGTTGTATATGAAGTTGACCAAAATTTCTTAAAAGAAGTGCCACCAATAAAAGTGTCTCAGGACTTTAGGACTTTTACTTTTGCTGTTGACCCGAGCAGTGCTGTATTAGATCCAGATAAAACTGCTCTGGGAGAGGCAACCCCTGTTACTTTTTATATTGAAGCAGAGTACATTGCCAAGATTACGTATCCATTCCAGCTCAAGATTGCCACTTGCAAGGATTATCCGATGTACTGCGAAGTTCAGAGCGGATCAAATATTGGGACAAATCCCACAGGAGGAACAACTGGAGCAAGTAGTGGGACTAGTGCAGAAGGAACAGATGTTGCCTGTTCTGCTGAAGATAACCGAAATGATAATTTTGATTATTTTTTAGAGAGAATGAAGCTAATTACTGGTGAAGATCCAAAGAATGCAGACGATTGGCTTGCTGCATCACTTGCAGTTGCAGAGGTTGAATCTGGCATTAACCATTGCAGAAAAGATGCTAACGGAAATGATATTGTTGTGAGAGCCGCTAATGATTATGGGGTGATGCAGATTAATGAGGGGTATCATGGTTTGATTACTGGATTGGATGCAAACGTTGAGAAGGGGGTTCGGCTACTAAAGAGCCATTTTGACAATGATTGCCAGACACCTAAAAAATTGACTTGCGCGACTACTTCAGCAGAATATTCTGGGTGGGATTGTGCTTTTAGGTATTATAACGGATGGATATGCTGTGAAAGCCAAGATGGAAATCAAGCAGATTGTGGCAATTATGTAAAAAAGGCCAAGTCTGCTTTTATAAAATGGGCTCAAGAAATTGATACGCAACAATTGAGGTCTATATGAAAATGAAGAGTTGGATAACAATATTGATCTGTATTGTACTCTTAGGTTGTAGCGGTGGCTCTCAATCAACAGTTGAAGTATACGATCCGTATCATGGTTCTATGGGGGCCTATGCAATATTTCTCCAGGATTCTCCTCCCTCTGTGCTGAGGACAGGGCTCTCATTCAGAGTTGGTGCCTTTGTCAAGAATATGGGTGCCTATAATATCTTGGATGGTTTTGTGGTGTTAAGTTTTGCACCTTCAGATGTTGAGATAAATGAACCAAAAAGAGCATTCAAGTTGGATGGAAAATCTACTTATAGAGCTGAAGGCGAACAAGAAGTTTTCTGGTGGGATGGCAGAACAAAAGATGTTAAGGCAAAGCTAACCTCAATGCGACTTATTACAACCTACAGATACCAGACAAACGCCAAGTTGGATGTGTGTATAGATCCTGACAAGTACGGGGAATATATTGGCAGAAAAGAGTGTACTACACGCAGTACAATAAGAATGCAGGATCAGGGAGCGCCAATTGCAGTTGTGGAGATTGTTCCTGAGATTGTCGCAAAGACACGTACCTCTGGAGAAGTTGAGTACAAGATCTATATTCAGAATGTGGGCGGTGGAGAGGTTTACAGCAATCTTGATACAACATATCTTAATGGTCTAAACCAGCTCAGCCTGAGTGCTTTCCTCTCAACCCAACAGATTACTTGTGAGCATCCCATTATTGCATTGGTTGATGGGTATGGCGAAACAAAATGCACTGCCAGTTACAGCTCAAACAATGCGTATACAACAACATTGCATATTGTAATGGATTATGTTTACAAACAGACACTTGATTCTGGAGAGATAGAGATCAAAAAGGTTTAAATAGCTTGCAACTGTTTTCTGGTATATGCTTGCTGTCACAGGAACACCTGGCACTGGAAAAACCACAGTGGCCAAGGCTATTGCTCAAGCCTTGGGATATGTTTATGTTGATGTTAACAAGCTTATCAATGAGAGAAAGCTCTCAGAGGGATATGATAAAGAGCGGGATTGTGAGATTGTTAACACTGCTAGACTCAGCCAAGAGCTCCTGAAATTGAAGGGTGATGTTGTCATTGATTCTCACCTAAGCCATTTTTTGCCAAAGGAGGCCTTGAAACTGGTTATTGTGACAAGATGCAATCTAAAGGTGTTAAGAGAGAGGCTGCAGGAGAGAGGCTACAATAAAAAAAAGATTGAAGAGAACCTGCAGGCTGAGATTTTTGAGAATTGTTTGCACGAGGCTCGAGATTTGGGGCATAAGGTTTTGATTGTGGACACAACAAATGGTTTTGACATCAAGAAAATTGTGGGAGAGTTGAGATGAGTTTATCTTCATTGGACATTCATTATCTGCTCAAAGAGCTTGAAGTGCTAGTCGGAGCCAGAGTTGATAAAATATACCATCCTGCAAAAAAAGAGCTGGTTGTTCAGCTATACCAGCGATCCAAAGGAACTGTTATACTTAGGTTCTTGGTTCCAGAGGCTTTCTATCTGACTGAATACAAGCAGAAGCAGCAAGAAACACCCTCTGGATTCTGCAATTTGCTGAGAAAGCATTTGCAGAGTTCCAGGCTGAAGGCACTGCGGCAATTTGAATCTGAGAGGATTGTGGAGCTGGTTTTTGAGAAAGGAGAGATATTTAGGCTTATCTTTGAGCTGTTCAGCAAGGGGAACATAGTACTCTGCAGGGAGGATTACACAATTATCGCGCCTGTTGAGGTGCAGAAATGGAAAGCCAGGATAGTTCAGGCGCAGCAAAAATACGACTACCCTAAAAAAGAGGTAAACTTATTGCAATTAGAGGAAAATTCTTTGAACCAGCTCTTTGAAAAGTCAAATAAAAGTGTTGTGAAAACCCTGGCAATAGACCTGGGGCTGGGCGGCCTTTGGGCAGAGGAGCTATGCCTTCGCGCAAAGGTGGACAAGAATCTAATGAAGCTTGGAGATGCTGAACTGAAAAGGCTTTATACAAACATTAAGGAGATGGTTGGGCAAGAGATTGCTGCAGGGATTGTGTATGAAGGGCAGCTGGTTAAGGCAATTATCCCTTTTCTGTTTAAATCCTTGGGAAAAGCTCAGCATTATGCCTCATTCAATGAGGCGATTAGTGAAGTCTTTACCAAAGGCCTGATAATTCAGGAGAGCGCTGAACTGACTTCGCAGCAAACCAAGCGGGTTGAAAAGCTGCAGCTGATTGTGCAGAAGCAGGAAGAGCATGTGGTTGAGCTTAAGGCTGAGATTGAGTTGGCAACAAGCCAAGGTAATGCATTTTTTGAAAACTATCAGCTTATTATCGGAATTCTTGAGGAGATAACTAAAATAAGCAAGAGCCACTCCTGGGAGGAGATCGCGAAACGGCTTAAAGGCCATTCCTTAATAAAGGAAGTCAATCCAAAAGAGAAATCAGTTTTGCTTGAATTGAAGTGATGAACAGCTTTCTGGATTTCCCGTACAGAGTACAGTACCAACCAGAACGTAGGCCAGCTTGACTTCCGAGTTCGGGATGAGATCGGGTAGGACCAGGCCACTATGGCCGTTCATCAAGGAATGGTAATAAATAGGAGTATTTAAATTTTTACTTTCTTGATGTCCTCCATGCAGTGAATATGCACCTCCTTTTCTGGGCTGACAAAGCCATTGAGCAGGGACTTTTCAGCGAGGATTGGAAAAACCTCGTTTTCCAGGCTGTTTCCAGGGTATTCGAGCAATTCCGGCTCAGCAACAAATATTGGTGAGAAAACCAGATAAATCTCTGAGCTAACTGGTTTCTGGATAAATTTGAGGATTTTGTTGCCTTCCATTACCACTGTGCCCTTTTGTGAGGGTTTTGCAGAAGTGGTAAGCATGATAGTAACCAAAGAATTCTGACGCAGGTGCTCCTCCCATATCTTTGGCAGGGGGATACTCTTTAAGAAAATATCCCCATATACAACTAGAAAGCGAGTGGTGACCTTGCCTTTAATAAGTTTGAGTGTAGAGGCTGTACCATTAGATTCTTTTTCTTCAAGATAATTTAGCTTAACACCATAAGCTGAGCCGTCTTTAAGAATCTCAAAAGCCTTTGTGAGGATGGTGCTGCGGCCTATGATGAAGATTTTTGTGAAGCCTGCCTCGCGTAAGCTGTTTATTGTGTGAATCACCAATGGTTCGCCTTTGAGCTTTGCTGCCAGCATAAACTGGCCTCCCACTTTGAGTTTTTCTTCTGGACCGCCTGCCAGTATGACTGCAATTTTAGACTCTTTCAGGCTCTTTTGCACCAAGTGCTCAATTGCCTGACTTCTGTTTCTAATGTAAAGCTTATCAATTACTGAGTCAATATCCTCAAGTATGTTCTCATCAAGTGTGATGGAAATCTTTTTTTTCATACACATGCAGTATTTTGCACGGTTTAAATATTTATCGGATAAGGTAGGATATAAGTAAGATATTTATATCCCCTGGCTAGTTTAAAACCTCAATGAAAAAGGTGAGTGTGATAGGTACAGGGTATGTTGGACTAGTCACAGGGGCTTGCCTGGCTGAGGTTGGTCATTCTGTGGTGTGTGTTGACAACAATATAAGCAAGATTGAGATGCTTAGAAAGGGTAAAATCCCGATTTATGAACCTGGGCTTTCTGAACTAGTAGAGCGCAATATCAAGTCAGGTAGGTTGAGATTTAGTATGGACTTGGATGAAGCTGTGAAACAGACAGATGTTGTTTTCATTGCAGTTGGTACACCCCCTAAAGAGGATGGTAGCGTTGACCTTCAGCATGTTGAAAATGTTGCTGTCGCAATTGGCAATTCTCTCAACGGCAATAAGGTTGTGGTACAGAAAAGCACTGTTCCTGTTGGTTCATGTGAGCAAATTAAAAAACTGCTTCAGAAACAAACCAAAAGCCACAAGATTGAGATTGTTTCAAACCCGGAATTCTTGCGTGAGGGTTCAGCTGTTGGTGATTTTATGAAGCCGGACAGAATTGTTATTGGTGTTGAAAATGAGCAAGCAGAGCAGGTCATGAGAGAGTTGTACTCTCCATTCAAAACCAAAATGCTGGTAGCGGATCTTAGGAGTGCCGAACTTATCAAATATGCTTCTAACGCATTTTTGTCCACAAAGATCAGTTTTGTTAATGCTATTGCCAGCATATGTGAGAGAACCAGAGCGAATATAGAGAAAGTGACTGAAGGAATGGGGTTGGATAAAAGAATTGGTCCTAACTTTCTGAAGGCTGGGATTGGTTATGGTGGGAGCTGTTTCCCAAAGGATGTTGATGCTCTTGTCAAAATTGCCGAGATTAATGGATACGACTTCAAATTGCTCAAGGAGGTCCAGCGCATCAATAAAAATCAGCGGAGAGTATTCACAAAAAAGGTGAAGGAAAAGATAGGGAATCTGAGAGATAAGGAGCTTTGTGTTTGGGGGCTCTCTTTCAAGCCAAACACAGATGATATGCGTGAAGCCCCTTCTATTGATATCGTCGAGGAGCTACAGCAGGAGGGAGCAAACATAAGGGCATTCTGTCCAGGGGCAACGGACACTTCAAAAGAATATTTCACAAATATTAATTATTTTAGTGAGCAGTATGCTGCGCTCAAAGGTGCAGATGGATTGCTGATCTTAACAGAATGGGATCATTTCAAGGTTGCAGATCTTGCTTTGGTTAAAAAAATGATGAAGCAGCCAATTGTTATTGACGGCAGAAATATCTATGATCCAACTGTTATGAAACAGCTAGGTATTGACTATATAAGTATTGGGAGGGGTGACTGATATGAGGGTGATCATTCCTGCAGCAGGGTATGCAACAAGGTTGTATCCGTTGACACTAAACCAGCCGAAACACCTTTTGGATGTTAATGGCAAACCAATAATTGAGTATGTGGTTAGAAAGATTGAGGAGTTGGAAAATGTAAATGAGATATTTATTGTGTCCAATGCCAAATTTTTTGCCAATTTTGATGAGTGGTCCAAAAGCTACAAGTGTAATATACCTCTACATATCTTAAATGATGGCACGACCAGCCATGATGACAAACTTGGGACAATAGGTGATATCAAATTTGTTATGGACCAGGCTGGGATTGATGATGATTTGCTGGTGCTTTCTGGGGACAACCTGTTTAATTTCTCACTTGAAGCAGTTAATGCTGAATTTTCCAGAACTACGCATAACATCAACGCTGTTTATGATATTCAGTCTGTTGAAGATGCCAAGCAGTTGGGTGTGGTAACGTTGGGCAAAGACAGCAAGATTGTTGGGTTTCAAGAGAAGCCAAGCTCTCCAAAGTCTACGTTGATATCAATGGGGATATACTTCTTCCCCAGGAAAAATGTCCAGCTTATTTCAGAGTATGTTAACAAGGGCAACAACCCTGACAAGATGGGTTATTTTATGGAGTGGCTAATTGCCAACGACGTAGTTTATGGATTTATTTACAAGGAGAAGTGGTTTGACATTGGAAATCCTAATCTGCTTGAACAAGCCAGAAAGGAGTTTACTGGATAAAATGAGGGTTGTGGTTACAGGGGGTGCTGGGTTTTTAGGGAGCCATTTATGCAGGGCTCTGATAGGCAATGGTGATTCTGTTGTTTGTGTCGATGACCTGAGCTCTGGTAATAAGAATAATATTAAGGAATTGGAAAATAACCCGCGGTTTGAGTACATCAAGCATGACATAATTGAACCTATAGAGATTGCTGGCAGGATTGATCAGATTTACCACCTTGCCTCCAGAGCAAGCCCACCTAACTACCAAAATGAGCCTGTACACACTGCCCTCACCAATTCGATTGGCACAAACAATATGCTTAGGATTGCTCACAAGAAAAGATCTGTTCTGCTTTTTGCCAGTACTTCTGAGGTTTATGGGGATCCCCAACAGCACCCTCAGAAAGAGGCATATAATGGTAATGTCAGCACCATAGGAGTTAGAGGCTGCTATGATGAGTCAAAGCGGTTTGGAGAGGCTTTGTGCATGGCTTATTACCGTAAACATAATGTGGGTGTGCGTATTGCCAGGATCTTCAACACTTATGGGCCTATGATGTATCCTAATGATGGCCGGGTTGTCTCAACCTTTGTTATGCAGGCTTTGCATAATAAAGATATTACTGTTTTTGGAGACGGTAGTCAGACTAGATCTTTCTGCTATGTTGATGATATGATAAAGGGATTAAGGCTGCTTATGAACTCTGATACTATTGGTCCTGTTAACCTTGGGAACCCGCATGAGATCTCTGTTCTAGAGCTTGCCAAGAAGATTATTGCCATGACAAAATCCAGATCCAAGATAATATACCAAAAATTGCCTGAGGATGATCCGTTTAAGAGGATGCCTGATATTAGTGTTGCCCTCTCACTTGGCTGGCACCCAGAGACTGGGCTTGAGCAAGGACTTAGGGCCACAATCAATTATTTTAAGGGATAATTCTGATTTTCGCTGTTAGATCCAGCCATCTTTCGAATAAGGGGTTGGTGGTTCCTGCCTTGGAAGACCTAATGTAGTATGACCCGTCTTTGAAGCAGCTGCGGGGCTCAAGCCTGTTGGCTATTGAACAGATATCTGTGTCAAAGTTGGAGTACTGCGCAACAAGGAATTCCCTTGAAACATTTTTTTCAACAATATTCTCCTGCTTGGCTAGAATCTGTCTTTTGCCTTTCTTAGCCATGAATATCTTGTTGAATTGGGTTGCGTTCTGCAGGAATTTTTCAGAGGGATATGTTGAATACACAATTGAGTTAAAGCTTGAGATCAGCCATTCTTTGAAGCTGTTTACCCAGTTAACCAGAGTGAGACGGATGCTTCCCTGGCTAGTTTCTCTTACCTCTTTACCCAGAACAAATGATGCTGTCTGGTTGTTGAACCAGAGCTCTCCTGTTCCTCTGCATTGGTGGAACTGGTTGTCTGTGGAGTAAAGCGTGTTGCCGCAGTCACCTTCATAGGCTAACAACGAATAGAGTGTGGTGAGATCAACCCCTGGGTTGAGTGAGCTGCCAAAAGCTCTGAGCTTGCCAGCCGAGTCAGTTAGTACACAAAAGTTGTTGAGACAGGGGAATTCTATTGAGCCAAATTGGCAGGTTTGGTCAAGCAGTATATCCTTTGCGTTGACTAGGTTGGTGCTTTCAATGTCATAGTCATAATAGTTCAGTGTGTTCTTGTAGCTGTCGCAAAACACAACATAATCATCTGCCGAGGTATCTTTGGCTTTTTTTAGTAGCTGCAAAGCCACTGTCTGTGTTCTGCTGGTCCACACACCTTGCTCACAGAGGTAGTCTAGAATATATTGGTTGGAGGCTATGCATCTCGGACCTTTTGACTCAAACCATGCAAGTGGATTTGTGATGTTTTTATCGCCTTTCTGGTTAACAAGGCAGCTGTCTGCAGTTTTGCAGCACCCCTTCTGGCTGCCATCCCAATTTGTTTTGACGAACTCTTGGGCATCATCACCACAGCATTCATTTTCTGTCCACACAAACCCGCATGCAGTGCAGGCTTCTCTGCCGCTATCTGCTTCAACACATGTTCCATTCAAACAGCCACACGTGCAAGTTTCTTGCTGATCATAATTGCACTGGCCTTGGAGACAGCATTTGCTCTGGTTAGAGCAGAACTGCCTGGTTCGGGTATCAATACATTTAGGAGAACAGTTGATAGCTGCGCATGGGTCGATTACACATTCGCCATTTGCGCAGCCATTGGTGCAGTTTTCTTTTGAGTAGATGCAGATATTGTTGTTGCAGGCCCCGTCATAATAGCGCCATGTGCTATTGCAGATACTTGGGCAGCCTTTGATGTCAGTGCACGGAGCGCCTGGGCCAGCGCAGCTGCCATTTACGCATGAGATGAGGCACATCTGGGCTTTAGCATATATGCAATAACCGTTTGCACATTTACCCTCATAAAGCCGCTTGGTGTCAATACAAGTATCTGTGCAATTCTTATCATCAGTGCAGTTGGTGCCGCCAACGCATTTTCCGTTTACTATTTTGTCGTCTTTGTGATCGCAGCAGATACAAGTGCTGCCGTCACATTTCAGAAATTCTGTCTTATCATTGCCGCAACAGTACTGGCTCTGTTTGGAAAGATTTTCCCAGGCGAATTCTTTCACATTGTTACCAATACATGCCGGTTCGAATAGGTTCACAGGGGGAAGCGCATGTTCATCATAATACCTGCTTGTATTGAGGATGCATACATTACAAGGCATATCTGATTGACTTGGTGGCAGGCAACATCTTAATGGATATCTGCCTACATTTGTGAGATTGAGATTGAGCAAAGTAATATCCTCATCGTTAATTTGCGAATCGCAATTTACATCTGCCGGCCATGTTTGAATGATTCTGGTCTCTGTGCTCCTAACATAAGTGTTTAAAATCTCGAGATCAATCTCATTTACTACATCATCATGATTTAGATCGCCGCATTTGTCAACTTGGATGGGGGTGTCCTCAAAACAGTATAATGAAAATTGGAGGTTGCATTGATATTTGGTTTTGCTTGTCCATTCGCCATTAATGGCTGCATAACTGCCAACCTGGCCTGTGTAACTGTTCGATGATTGGGTCCAGGATTTGCAATTTGAATTGCCATCTGCTCCAATTTTGGCACCTGTCGAAGCAGTGCCTGTCCAAACTGAGCTAATTGTTGTTGGAGCTGCTAAGCCTTTCTCAGTTATGTTGATTTTGTTGAGTAAGCAGGACGGCGAGCAGCTTAAGATATCTGCAAAGTCATTGGCAACTGGCTTACCATTTTTAAGGACGTATGGCTTGTCCTTGACTGTAAACCTATCTTTTACATCAACACTTTGGTCAGAAAACCATGCCTTGAAGCTGCCTGTAAGCCCTGCCTGCTTTGCCAGTGCATTGCATTTGGCATCTGCTCCTGATAATCCGCCGAGGTTGCCGTTGTATACCTGGGAACTGACAAATACGAGAAGCGGCTCCTTGGGCTTTTCTGAGCATACTAGGTTTTTAGTTGCGTCTAACATAACTATATCGGAATTGCTATTGCAGCATCTGCAATTAGTGTTATTCTGCTTTTTGCCCGCTAAACAGATAAGATTTTCACTGCTATCATCCCCGCAGCAGCCAAGGCTAGTTACATTTTTGTATTCCCCCACATTGAGTTCTCCTGCTTTAACTCCTTCTCCTAGCCCACAGATTTGGTTGGGTGCGCTCCATGTTGCTCCGGTGCAATGCCATCCTTGGCTATCTAAAATCCACTTCACGCAATTTGGGTTGCACCTGCTGTTATAAAACAGATCACAGTCCAACCAAGTGGCATTACCTCCAGCCCATGCATAATTATCATAACAGAAAGCGATATTGTCGTTTCCACCTGTATTTAAATTTTGATAAAGATTCTTGGCAGTACCAACATCTGTAATATTGCTGGCTTCTTTGCAATTGCCGTCTTTGTCAATGCAAGATGCCTTACTGCAGCATTTGCTTGTTGATTTGCACCAGTCTATTGTCTGGATACCCCAATTGTCCAAATGCAGGCAGTAGGATTTGTAGCCCCAACTCTGTGTACTTTGGAAACAACACCTGTTGTCAACTATTTGTTGGTCTGCTGCGAATATTGGCTGGCCCTGCCCGAAATCCCATTTTGTGTCTGCAGGGGGTATATTTGTGCATGCATACCATTTGCCCGGATTTGTTATGCCGCTGCATAGGAACCGATAATCATCCCAATTATCGCAGGTTCCATCCCCTTTTTTCATCCCGGCTATAGACGCAGCGCCGCAATAAGCGGCAGTGCAGGTTGAATACTGCCTTGGATAAGTGGCGTATGGCGCTCCAACATTAATAGTGCATGCAGCTGCATTGCATGATACGCCCTGATAGCAGCGCTGGTTGTAACATGTACCTGATGCACATGCGTTGCATGTTCCCCCACATCCATCAGATGCACCCCCACACTTATCTGTGCAATTCGGAGTACAGCATTGGTTATCGCTCCAAACCTGGCCTGTTGTGCAGCAATGCCCGCTTAAGCATGTCTGGCCTGAAGCGCAGGTGCATGTGCCACCACATCCATCTGTTTCGCCATTGCATTTGCCATCACAGTTGCGTTGACATACTATGCACTGCTTAGTCCCAGGATCACACCCATTAGCGCATGTTTGGCAAGTTGAGTATTTATCCAGATTGTCACAGGTAACATCACTGTCTCCGCAAGGATTATCACATCGGTGGCAATAACATGCTTTATTACCGCTGCAGTAGGATACTTCTGGTGAGTAACCGTCGCAGTCATCGCATGCTATTACACTTGGTAGTAGAATAATAAGGAGTAGCAATAAGATTAACTGTAATTTCATGGCATAACCCTCATCTTGGCAGTCAACTGCACCCAGTTGTCAAATATGCTGCTGGTTTCTCCAACCAAGCGCATTGCCTTGACATATTGGCTTGATGATGCTGTGCAGCTGCCTGGGCTGATCTTGTTGATTTCTGTGCAGAGGTTTGTTGTAAAGCCTTTGTATTCAATTGTGAGAATATCTTTCATCTCATTTTCCACATATGCTTCTTCCTGCTTGGCAAGGATTTCCCTGCCTGATTTTTTCGACATGTAGATTTGGTCGAATTGCTTCGCATTCTTGATATATGCAGGCACGAAAGGCTCAGAGGGGAAGATCTTGTTGAGCAGTGTGCTGAACACATCTTTAAGTGCTGTGGCAAATTGGGTTATCCAGTTTACAGAGCGCAGGCCTTGTGTTGTATAGACAAAGGAGTCATATTTCTTATTATACCAAAGTTTGGCAGTACCACCTCCGCTGCATTGGTGGAAAGCGCCGTTATCTGGCACGCCTGCGCAGCTGCCTCCATAGTCGAGCAGGGTATTAAGATTGGCTAGGTCAAATCCTGGATTTAGGGAGCTGCCGAAGATGCGCAGGGTTCCATCTGAATTTGTGAGCACGCAGAAATTGTTGAGGCACGAGAATTCCTTTGAGCCATATGTACAGCCTTCTTCTCCCAATATTTCAGACACTTTTATGAACTCGTCATCAACAGCATAGTCGTAATAATTTAATGCGTTTTTAAATGAATCGCAGAATACCGCATAGTCCTTCGCGGTTTTGACCTGTTCCAGGAGCTGCAGGGCAACATTCCTGGTTCTCGAGGTCCACTCACCATTTTCGCAGAGATGGTCCATTATGAATTTGTCTGAGTCTATGCATCTAGGCCCGTCATTGTTGAACCATAGCAATGGGTCTGTTTTGGTTGCCTCTGCACTCTGGTCCACAAGGCAACTGTTTTGGGATTTGCAGCAGCCAAGCTCCCGGTTGTACCAATCCTTTTTAACAAATTCCTGACTATCATCTCCGCAACATTCTGTCTGCGTCCAATTGAAGCCGCATGATGTGCAGTCTGCCTGATTATTGTCGGGCTCGATACACACTGGCGCTCCTGACCTGATTTCACATCTGCATGCACTGCATACTTCTTCCTGGTAGACGCAAGCACAGGCTACTTTATGACCGCCTGTTTGTTTTTTATTTCCTTCGCATTTGTCAGGGCATTGCAGAGAGGGGCAAGCATCAACACATGCTCCTGCCTGGCATTTAAAGCCAGGATTACATACTTTCCCATAACATGGATCGTCTGGACCCGGCCCTGGACCGCCCCCTGTTTTGCATTCTCCAATTTTGGTTGTACCATCCATACATTCTTCTTCGCATGTCTGGCCAGTAGGGCATTCCTCATCCAATGAACAATATGCCGCATTGTCTCTGCATAAATCCGAGTCAGATCCTTCAATCTCTCCGTCATCATATAGGTCACAGTTTGGATAATTTGCAGCTTCCAAATCCTCTTTAATTATATCTAATATTTTGCACATGTCTGCTGCTGTGCATT
>JBDRLT010000036.1:0-3951 GCA_043812815.1 Candidatus Woesearchaeota archaeon
GATGAATTTGACAGTTACGGTTGAAATCCAAAGTTTGGGCTCAAAACGAAGCATTTTTTCGAACTTCGACCAGATAAACGAGCTGGTTTGCTGCCAAAATCAGGGCATAACATGAGTTTTTGAACAGAAATTCCTCAGAAATACGACATCTGTCAAATGATATTTTCCAGCGAAATAATCATCAAACTGTCAAACTTGGGTTAAAAAAAGAATTGCACAGAATGCTGACCACCAATTTATGCTAAAGAGCTAAACAAATACTTTTCTTTCTATAAAGTCTATACCTATTGAGCTAGCAAAATCAATGAATCGGCGTGTAAATTCACAGCTTGGGTTGGTAATAATACTATCAAACCCCACCTTGAGATTAGGGTTCAATCTGTCCCGCTCGCGTATTAGTTGTCTAAGGTTTGTGATTACCACATCCAATTTAACCGTTGGTTTAGTAACTATAAAATCATCTTGACAATAACTATCTATAGAGAAGGCCAGTTTGTTTATCCCAGAGCTTATGATGCTCTTTATCGCTTCCTTTTGCAGCAATGTTCCATTGGTTATAGTGTGGACATATACATTTTTCTGTTTTAGGAAGGCTACCATCTTGAAAAAATCTGGATTCAGAAGGGGTTCCCCTTCTCCCTGTAGTAATACACACCTTAGATGTGGCAGTTTTGATATCATGATTTTGAAATCTTCAAAATCCATATCACCTTGTTCGAGAAATCTTCCACAACAGATTTTGCAGTTCAGATTACAGCGAGTTGTTGGCTCGATTTGCGCCATTTGAAGAAAGGGTGTTACGCGCATACAAGACTCATGGAAAATCAAAGTGTATATTAATTCTGCTGGAGGATATGAACTAAGTTATGTATCTTCGATCATGAATTGGGCAGGCATAGGATGTTGCTCTTTGGTGCCTACGTGATAGTAATGTTGTAGAAATTGAAACTGACGCATCGCAGGTCTGTAGACAAGGGTCTTACCCGGTAAATGGTGTAACACCCGTTGCTGGAGGCAAACTTGATAACATTTATTCCTGGATGTAAAATCAACTCGAGGTAAATATTCTGTGGGCTTGTATGTATAATATATGATCCCAAGAGCCTATCATCCTGGTAGATAAGAAGAGATGTATCCTTATGAAAACTACCAACCTCTAAGTGCATTTGCGTTTTTCTCTCGGAATCTCCCTCAAAGGATAATCCAATAGTAGCATTATGATATGTGGAAGTTACACTTCTTGGGCTGGATGGATACATTCTAGGAACATACCAATTCCGGCTAATACTGTTCACTGTTGAAACTTCTTGAGGTAACTGTAACATGAAAGGTACGTTGAAGACTATTAGTTTGCCAGCGTTGTAGTAGTTATTAGGATAAAAGGCTCTCAATTTTGAGTTTAATGCGAGGTTCTGTTCAACTGGTTTTTCTGTATAGTATTGAATATACTCTTTTTGTGCATAATAACCTATGTGGCTAGCAAAGGTAATTCTAAGTATGATTGCCAGGATTACCAATGCTAACGTTGAAATACAGGCAATTCTATGTTTCCGGCAGAATCTCTGCAAGTCGGCTAGCCAAATTACTGCCATTACTGCACAAACAATAAGAACATTCAGGAAGGCTGGTAGTTGGGTGCCAATTAGTCGCTGAAGAAGGCCGCTCTGTGGCCCAAACTCCAAAAAAAGAGGCATGTAGTGTCCCATAAGCGGGTTTGCCACAATGTCAAAGAATTGCACGAAAGTGTAACAAAGATAGGTTGGTCCTGCACCATACGGATAGCCCGCAAGAGTCTCATAATCTTGGAGAGTCATCAGATTTATTGCAATTGAAATAGCCAAGATGGAAAAAATATTCCCTTACCCATTTTTTCCACTGCAAAAACCAATGGTAAGATTAGGAAAGGTGTGATTGTTAGGAATCTTCTGCATCCACCGCCACCATGGCAGTACCAGTTCGGCCAGCTGGCTGTAAAAGCGACAATGATTAAAGTGGCTACTATTAACAATATTGTCTCGTACTTATGTTTCCTGTACATTGCTGGCAAGCCTATCAACGCAAGTAAAAGGATTGGGCTGTAGAAGAATAGCCCTCGATAAGGAAGGAATAGTAGTTGGATAATATTTCTGATTTCAATTGCGCTGATGTCCCGCAACACATGAATATTTTGTATGTTATGGTGGATAGCTAAATCCTTACCAATAAGGACTAATTCACTTACCAAGTTTGGAGACAGCCCGAAGCGCGTGGCAGGATTGTTTGCATTCGGAAAAAAAGGGCTTTCGATATTAAAATATCCTATTGATAGTGGATTCCCAAATAAGCAGTAGTTGTAGGCCAACCATACCAGGAAAGGAACTGATAAACCAATTAAATAAATGCAGACCTTCGATAATTTGTTCTTCCCAGATGTGACTGCTATCAGAAAAAGACATGCAAGTGCCACAACTGCCGAAGGATTGTCTGCAATTGCTGCCCATCCTCCTGCAAATCCGGCCAACATGATACTCCAATTTTTTGCCTGCGCAGTTTTCCTGGTTTTGATTATTAGGTAAAAGCAAAGAAAAGCGAGAAAGGTTGCGAGGGCGTGACTTCTGTACCTAGTACCATAAAGTAATGCTATAGTTCCAAAGCTGTAGGCAAAAGACATTGTAGTGCATACCCATTCCTTACCAACATAAAATTTGCAAATTTTATAAACTAAAACAGCAGTGCACGCTGTGCTAACTCCTGATGTCAACACGATTATCACATAAATTACCGCCATCAAATTGATATTATCTGCAGAGAAATCTGAACCGAAAAATAGCCTAAGTATTTTTGCCGTAATTTGTCCAAAGAATGGTAATCCTGGCGCATTGAATGAGTACCAGTGCCCTTCCTTATACATCCTATCAATCGTGGCAAGTAGGGGTACATCAACATAACTGTCCGTTTGCAGCCCGTTTTCAAGTCCCATCGTAAGGGTGAGACTCATTAGCGCAGACTCGTTCCAGCCAGCAAATCCTGTGAAGATTGTGCAGACTAACAGAACGCTGAAAAATATTTTAACTTCTTTTCTTTTCATCGGGGACATCTCAAAACTAGTTAATCACATAAGGGTGTTTTAAAATATAACAAAAACCTTACTATTCCTTGGGCTGAAGCCCAAGGTTTGCTCAGAAATCCCAGCGAGGGATTTCTGGCATGTCAGAGAAGCAAAGCTTCTCTGAGCATTTTATCGTGCGGTTTTTGGAACAACAGAATCACAGATTCTGTGTTCAAGAAAACCCAAAGGTTTTCTATGAATGCAAAAGTTCGACCTAAAGGTGGGGGTTTTATACCAATGAAAATTGCTGTCGAAATTTTCCATAAATTTAACACAAGTTATTAATGGCTCAAAGTCATATAATAAAATGCCTTATAGATACTTTAAAACCACAAGCTTTAAATATTAGTTACTATACCAAAGTAGTATAAAAATATAAGGGAGCATTCACTATGTCAGAATTAACAAGACGTGATTTTCTCAAAGGGGCTTCTGCCGCAGCAGTAGTCACAGCATTAGCCACAACATTAGGATGTCCTCCCACCCACATACCCAAGCCAGATATAACCTCATCGTTATCTGCTATCAAGACAGAACAGGTGGTTTACCAACTTCCTTACAATAAAGTGCAGGCTCCGGAGAATGGGTGTTTGATTGGATTCAGGAAGGTTTATGCTATGAGCATGCCTGATGCCTATAAAAAGGAATGGATGAGCAACACAAGGGCGTCTGAAAGCGTTGAAGATATTGCTAAAGCCTTTAATGATCCTAAGTGGGACAGTACCATCAGCAAAGTAATCGGAGAACACATCGAATACTACAAGAAAGCCCTGGACAAAAAACCACAAATATTTGTCATGTATGAAACCCCAAAACTCTTTCTTGATTTCCCAACAAAACAAGTGGCTGAAGTAACAAAGAGA
>JBDRLT010000037.1:0-84066 GCA_043812815.1 Candidatus Woesearchaeota archaeon
GCATCCCTTGCATTCAGTTCCATAACAGGCAAAGACTTCACTTCATTTTTCTGCTTGTCTATGAGGAACATTTTAGTATTATTTATAATAGCACTAAAGAATTAATTGTAATTTATAAATATTTGTATTCAGACAGAAATAAGCAACAATAACCTAATTACTTCCTTAATGTGCAACATCATCTATCGATGTAGGTACCAAATGCCCAAAACTATCTCTAGTTGCACAAACCTGATCCCCTGGTTGAAGATGACGATAATCTGTGATTCTCCTGCCAGCACGGACAACTGGAACTGTACCATCATATATCCTGTTTAGCTCCCAATTTGCTTCATAGCCTTCCGGGCCTTCTGCTCCTAATCCCAATTCATTTAACGCAAGACCAAGTGCAGTATCCCCATGATGTACGGTGGCACAGTTCACTTGATATTTATTTGCTATCCCACTTCCAACTTCCAAAGCTGCCACCAAGCACAGTACAAATATTCTCCGTATTGTTTTGTAAGTATTCATTTTGTCATTAGAATGCATAGCAACCATTCATACTTTTCGCTTAGTGGTCACTGGTAAGTGATCATTACCCCATTGGTATTAATAAGTATACTGCGCCTAGACAAATTATGAAAATCGTCTTATCATAATAGTTACATAGTAATACCACTGATAAGTAATATAAAATCAAAAGGTTTTTATATCAGAATCGTCTTCCATACCCAAATGAGGCGAATTTCAAGAAGGAGATTTTTAGGTTGGGCTGCGGCAGCAGCTGCCGCGACTTTAGGAGGATTATCTATTCCTTTACCCATTCCTGGAAGTACCGCAATTGCCCAGTCTGAACCAGAAGCCCTCACATATGACACAGAAATAAAGGCAGATATTCAATACAAGGGTACACTGGGTACCTTCTCAGGCAAAGACCTAATTTTACTTATGCGTATTATGTCACTTGAAATCTATCCATTAATGGATTTAAATGATACCACACTTCAAAGCGAACTCGGATTAATCCTTCAGGTCATTTGGAACAGAAAGGAGAGTGCTCATTTCCCAGATACTCTTGAGGGAGTCCTTACACAAACTAATGCATTTACTCCTTATTCAGTTTATAATGCTTTCTGTGAGGGCACAGCAGATCCCTCACTTGATCAGACTACAATAGAAGCAGCGGCAAAAATCCTCAGACTTAAGGAAGGTATTGACAAGTATACACCAGAGCAAATCCAAGCCGCTTATGATTTACAAAAAGAGCAGTATGTTAGAATAAAGCAAACAGTAATTCATTTGATTAACGGAAATTGGGTCTGGCCGATTCGATATGGGTCGCCCACTTTCTATGCGCAAATCTCTGCACTCAATCCAGATGGTACTGTACTGGACTGGACCACTGCGGATGCCTGGGTTAACGGTCTTAAGACTAAACTCACTAACTATTACAACTTAAGAAAACTAGCAACAGGTCCGCATGGGCATGGGTTCTGTGAAATCGCCGCAGATGATAGGCTAAGATTTAAAGAACCATATGTCGCTCGGGTTATTAGTGGAATAGAGCAGCTCAACCTAAGAAGTCAACCTAATACTAGAAATGATGATAATATTATTTCACATCTCCACTCAGGAGACCATGTTCAGGTTATCGGTCATGAAGGTGTTTGGCGTCGAGTAAGGGTTGATAGACAGGAGGGATGGGTACATGGTCAATATGTTCAAAGAGATTGGAATCCTGCTGCAGGGGCTCACCCCGAGGAAGAAAATCCTGAACCCGTACCTGTACCTGCAAGTAGAAAGGTATACTATGCATCAACCAATATAGTTGTTTACTCCACTGATAGAAGGAGTCCTTTGGTTCTGAAGGGGACGAATCCTTTGGTTCTGAATAGGGGTACACCATTAGAAGTAATTGTAGACCAGGACAACAATCCTCTTGTTGAAGATGGCTGGGCTAGAGTTATACAATCCGGAGTCACCCAAGGCGGGAATGACGAACGACTTGCGGCAGGACAAGAGGTTTTGGTACGATACAATGAGTTAGTCAGCTGTGACACTGAATTTTTATCTTCAGAACTTAAAAAGTTCATCACAGAGAATCCGCAAGCAGGATTTTTCCTAATCGCCCAGTTCGGGCTCGGCCATACGTATCATCTCGGTGCAAGCGGGTGGATTCCCACCCAGGCCCCGCCAATAAACGCAGAAATTGATTGCGGCGCTTATTCAATGTGGACTATTAACACCTTAGCGAATGCCCTCGACCGCGAAGAAATGCAATTACTTGGTAGAACTGTAAGTTTTCAGGCAGGGGAAACTAATTATCCTTGGGTGGACGTAAATCCTGCTGACGCATCCCAAGACTGGAAGTCTATCGAACCAGACTACTCAAAACTCCGTCCAGGAGACCTCGTTATGTTCGCACATACCTATGCAGCAGGAGGTAGGCTTTCCCATGTTGGAATTTATCTGGGACAAACAAACACAGACGATCCAAAACACTATTTCATCCACTCTGGAAGTCCGTGTAAGATAACTGCTTTTGAGGATATGGGTCCTCTCGATACCTGGGAAGTGCATTACGTTGGGGCAGTGTCAGTAATACCTGAAGATCTGCGCCGTGATGATACACAGACAATAATACAGAAACTTTATGCCAAAGGAGTAGGCGTCAATGGACCTAAAGATGTATCAACACTTACTCAGATAGTGGAAGAACTGCAAACTGATCAGCCTCCTACAATCCCCGACGAGCCACCATATATTCCCGATCAGCCATTCACTCAGTCAGTTTATCAGGTGGTTAGGGTGCCTGAAGGGATGGCTGCAGTACCAGTTAATAATGTGTTTGGTGATGGTCCTAATAATAGTATAGTATTAACGCATCTAATGCCCGGAATGCATGTTGCAGCAACCATGGAAAATCCAAATTTAATTAGTTTAGCTTACACTCTCGGAGGTCACACATATTATGGCGTTGTTGAAAAGGCATTCCTTGCTCAAGTAACAGACAATAATATAATTAAGGAATTACTTGCAGGAAACAGAATTTTCGGTGTTCAGTGAATTATCTATAGGAAATACCCCTAATCTTAGTTAACTTACACAGGGTAAATAATCCTTAACTCTACCTGACTAAAATAGAATATTGCGTAGCCTGATCATCGCCACCCATATTAAGTTACCATCATATAGTGATCAAAATAGTAAAACATTTATACTTATCACCCTTCCCCAGCATTCATGCAAGATCTGAGAATGCCCAGGAGGAACGTCTTAGGATTATTGGCTATGTTTGGTGTTGGAGCAGCACTTGATCCACTTGCCACAATAAGATCATTAATTGGAGTTCCATCTGCACCAACTCATGGTCTGGCTGCAGTACAGAGTAACCCATGGAAATTAACCCCTTCGGGTTTAGCAGTAGTTCAGTCTGCAGCACCAAGTCTTACTCAAATAGTTACAGCATCTCAATCAGGCGCGCCATGTCCTCTCTCAGCAGATCAATTAACCTCGCTAGTGCAGGATACCAACCAATATGCTGTATATCAGGTTATAACTGTACCCGAGGGTAGAAATATTCTGCCAGTATATGCAATGGAGGGTTTCCAAGCAAATACTAATAAAATTGTATGCCAGCTATTTCCCGGCGCCCATATTGTTGGTGCGGATAGCTTTCCAAACTCACCATATCTTTTAACCAGATTCCTTAATCTCCTCAATCCAAATAGTCCTTTAATTGCAGGTATGGTAGAGCGAAAATATCTTAGCCAGGTAAAAGACAAAGCAACAATCGAACAGCTAAAGCAGCAGCAGCGAATCCTCGGCTTGAATTATACGCCCAATGAGCCCAAATTAGCAGACGGGGCAAACCTTACAGATGTTATTTTGTGGCAGGCTTTATATGGTTCAAATCGAGTAATGATGTTCGGTGAGGGTCACTATATTTATTCCCAATCGGAGATTCGTATTGAAAACAATGCTGATGATACATATTTCATTACTGTCTTACAGGAAGCCAAAAAGAGGGGAATACGCTTCCATCTTTGCCTTGAACTCCCTGTAAATTTTGATAATGATCAGGATAATGGAATTGATCTATTTTCACTACTAAAGGATGTTTATATTGCAGCAAAAAAGAATGATATTCCTGTGCATTTTATAGATGCACCCACTGGCACTTACAATGGTAATGAGTCTACCTTTTGGCCTGAGAGAGAGCGCCAGATGGACCAAAACATGGGTAAGTTGCTGGCGCAGTTTCCTGGAGAGAATTTCTGGGTATGGATTGGAGATTTTCATGCCAACCGTAAAAATGAATTTGAAAAAGTGTGGTGGTATGGCTTTGATTACCAAACTGAAACATACGCAACCCAAACACCACTCGGTTACTATATTGCCCAACAGCTTCCATCAGGTCAGAAAGTTTGGTCTGTTATTCTCGGTACACAGATGCCTGAAGTGTTGTCATGTTGTGTTTATGGTGTTGATGCAGTTAGCATTCAATAGCCATATCTCACAGATCAAGCGCAATGTTTTCTATAAAGGTGGAAAAATAATCTCTAGAATTTGCTGGGGCATTTACCTAGCTATAATCTTTTTTTAGGACAAAATGGCTAATCCTAAATTGATACTATCAAACAATGGTAAAAAGCGAAAGATATTTATGTATAATGTATTTCATCAAGTAAAATGGGCCTTGTAGGTAAAGTTCTCTGGAAAGTAAGCAAGCCATTTGTTTATTTGGGGCTTCTTGCTACATCCGCAGTAGGAATCGGGGCGGTTGGTAGTGGATATGCATATCTTAACATACCAGAATTCAGGGAAGAAGTAAACAGTAGGATTCCATTAATTGGATGGATTTATAACGCGTATACACAGATAGGTGGTCTTGAAGCAACTTTACAACAACGCACAGCTGAATGGCAAAGGGCACATACTTATCAAGGTCAGCATAATGCACTTACTCCTTGGACAGAAGAAGGGCAGCAAGCGGTGCAAAACTTGGTTATTGCACTCCAAGAAGCACAAAATGATGGTGAGGTTACATACACAACTCCTCATGGTGCAATTGAAGCAGTAACAGTTGCTCAGGGAAAGCCTCTTCCTAGAGCAGACTTTACTCAAGTTATCAGAACAACAACCGAGATGGAAGAAGATCCAACTTATACTCCTTTTTCAGTTGACCCCAAACTTGATGGAGGTTTTGCCTACATGCGTTTCGGAACGAAAAGTGGAATGCATGCAGCAAGCACAGGCATTGTCATCCCTGTCAGTATGATAAACTGGGATAGACCAGTAAGCAACTGGCTAGAACAATTTGGTAGTGCAGCCAAAGCATGGTTATTTGACATATTTCCAGTTGGCTCGACCATAACATATGAAGTGGGAGAAAGCGATTTGACAACTCACACTCTTATCGGTGATGGTTTAGGGATAAAAGCAACATATGACAAGGGTACAGAAGTTCAGATCCCAGGGTATTTATTGGAGATGCAGTATCAAGTACCATGGGATGCACTGAGTATTGAAAGTTCACGTATTATCTCTTCGACCCATGTTATTACAGCAACAGGTAATATCCTAGCTGTAGGTGCTAACTTTCCATCTTTTGACAGTCAGGATCTTGAAGCTACACATGATAATGCAATGAGTTATATAACAGCAACTCTCGCATCTTATTTGGGAGCTAGAGACCCGCAACAAATTCAATTTGCAGACATAGAACAAAAACAAGAGCGTATTTTTATTACCACAACACTGCAAAGTGGAGTAGTTCAGATTCATCCCTATTGGAATCAGGAAAATGATTTTGATAGTCACCTTGTGAGGATTGTTGACCAATTTGGGATACCACAAATTCCCGGTCCTTTAGATGATCTATTCAATACTATTTGGAGATTGCTTGACATAAAGGAACTCCAAAAGGATGTGATAAGACAGACTCCTACCTGGCCAGCCATTTGGACTTATCAAATGCGTAACCCTTCAGAAGGCAGGTCTTCTATGAGCATACCTCCAGCATTTGTAACCGGTTTTGATTCAACAACCGCATTTGACCCAGATAGATTCAAAGAAGGAGTTACTGCTCCTCCAGCTCCAGCAGAATTTGCTGGTATATACGAAAGGTATGTTACAGATGCATACACTGAGATATTGCAACAATATATTCAAACAACACTGCCATTACTTGGCTTTGCCAAAACAGGGGTATGTGGTTCTTCAGTCAATACACACTATGTTGAACCAAGAGGCGAATCGGTTACAATGTGTGTTGATTTATCAACAATAGTTGATTGGCACATTCAGCTACCGCTAGCAGCAACAACTGTGCCTGCAAATTCTGATGATTATGATGCCGTACAACAAGCTTATCTACAAGGAGTTACAAAAGCAGTATCCCAAATAACAATTCCACCAGACTTCTCTAATGTTGACTTAACCTTCCATATAGGATGGTCAGAATCAACAACCACAAAATAGAAATTATTAACTCTACAATAACCTTCTAACAGCATCCATATGCTCAGCAACCTCTGCACCCTTCTTAGTCAAACTGAGCAACTTGAGCCTGCCCTGCTTCTTGAAATTAATTAATCCAGCCTTCTCAATCTCCTGCAGGATCTTCACAACATGAGAATATGTGCAGTCAATCTGCTTAGCCAAACATGAAGCATACATCTCGCCCTTGGCATTCTTCAGGCTAATAAGCATCATCGCTGGCTTCTCTCGGAAAAATATATTGAAAACTACGTTTTTGTCCTCCATAAAACCCCACTCCGTAATGACACTTATCTGATACATTATAGATAATGTATTATAATATTTAAGTCTTACTATTTTTAAAATATATATTCGAATAACTATGCTACACCAGTTCCCAAAAACCTAGCACTTCCTCTTCTATAAAATGCAATTTGCCAGGCACAATCAGACAGTGCAAAGGCCCACCAAAATCCTGTTTCAGCAACTCTTCTGCCTTGCCATACTTTATCACACAATCATCAGAGCCAAACCTTGCGCACCCAACACATTTTGTTTCAGCAGTAAACACCTTAGCCTTAAGCTTCGCCTCCAGCTTCAGTAACCTAGTAATAGCTTCATTAACACTCATATACTTGCCTTTCTCCACATCCAGATCAAGTAACACTAAAGTATGCAACCCAATCTTACTATTATCTTTAATTACATTATAAGCAGTCTCTGACTCCACATTGGCAGCAATACTGGTGGTTTTCCCAAACTTATACAGCTGCAATCCTGTAACCCCAACAGCTGAAAACACCGACGCATTATTAATAACCTTAACCCCAACACCAAGTTTCTTGGCTCTAACATATAGATCCATATGGGTGGTTGCAGAAAAAACATCCCCCACAACCAAAAAAGCCACCTGTTGTTTGATTGCACTTTCCAGAATCAGTTCTGCTTTACTCTCAACCAACTCGCGGTTTGCCACCTCTACCTTTTTTCCAAACAGTTTTTCCAGCTTCTCAACCCCAACGCCCAACTTACTTGTATACCCATCCAGAAAAATCTTATCACACTTCCTAACAATCTCCAAACCCTTCAGACTAATATCTTTCTCATCCCAGAGCCCCAAGCCCACAAAATACAAAACCATAGAACTCTGCAATCTCACCCCAATTAAAAAACCTTTTTATCACTCCATAATTCTAATTCCCGAAAATGTATACTGTTATGGATTTTTAAAAATATATGTTTGATTGCAGAAATATTTATATACTACACTATTAATTAAAAAGAAGTAATAGTTTAGTTTTGTTGGCGCAAAACCACTATTGTTGATAAGTACTTTCTGAAATTGGCGATAAAGTACTTTGGAAAGCTTTTATTTCATACTTGTTGGCGCAAGTATAAAAAACGACTTCTGGGGTAGATAAAAGTATACCCGTAATATAAATATTGTGGTTATCCAATATTTGTATTCGATTATATACATTAATGAAAAAAAAGGGGGCAAATATTAAATGGAAACAAACCAACCATTCGAAGTCGGGCAAGCGAACATAAAAGTGATAGGAGTAGGAGGAGCAGGCAACAACATGGTGTCTTGGCTGTATAAAAAAGGCATCAAAGGAGCAGAGATCATTGCATGCAACACAGACATCCAGCATCTTAATATTACTGAAGCAGATCGCAAATTTGTGCTCGGCCGCGACTTGACCAAAGGCTTGGGCTGTGGTGGGTTTCCAGAAAAAGGTGCAGAGGCAGCCAAAGAGGCAATCAATGATATTAAAGATGCTCTCAAAGGCTCTGACCTAGTGCTTATCTGCGCAGGCATGGGTGGAGGCACAGGTACAGGGGCAGCCCCAGTAATTGCCAAAGCAGCAAAAGACACAGGCGCCATAGTCCTGGGCACAGTCACCATGCCCTTCAAAATCGAGCGTGCCAGAGTTGACAAAGCAGAATTCGGCTTGCAGCAGCTCAGACAGGTTTCTGATACAGTAATAGTCATTGACAACAACCGCTTGGTAAGCATTGCAGGCAACCTGCCAGTACAGCAGGCCTTTGCAGTAGCCAACGAACTTGTAAGCACAATGATCAAGGGTATTGTGGAAACAATTGCCGTCCCAAGTTTAGTCAACCTTGACTACGCAGACGTTCGAGCAATCATGACCAATGGAGGAGTAGCAGCAATTGGCGTGGGCGCATCAGACACCAACAACAGAGTAGAAGAGGCTGTCAATGGTGCACTGAGCAACCCGCTGCTTGACATCAGCTACAAAGGTGCCACAGGCGCTTTGATCCATGTAATCGGTGGCCCTGATATGACACTTGACGAAATCAACAGAGCAGGCGAACTGATAACAGAATCATTGGATGATGATGCAAATGTCATCTGGGGAGCGCGTGTCCAAGAAGACATGAAAGGCAAACTCACAGTAATGACCATAATCACTGGTGTGAAATCTCCATGGATCCTGGGAAAAGTCCAGGAGAGGCATATCAGCCCTCAAGTCCAGGAGATCAGTGATGAATTGGGCATTGAAATAGTGAGGTGATGATCAATTATTTCTGCCTTCATTTTAACCACCCCCAACATAAAAATGAAGGCCCTGGTCTTCATTGCAGCCAGTCTGCAATGAAGATTTTTTTTCTCTTTTGAAATAGGGGACAACCCAAAACCTTTAAATATATAAGCCCAGTTACCCACCCTATAAAGAAAGGTGAAATCATGACAACCAAGACTGTGGGCGTTAACACAATAAAAAAAGGGAATTACATTGTTATGGATGGTTCAGCCTGCACTGTTATTGACATACAGGTTTCCAGGCCAGGGAAGCACGGCCATGCCAAGGTAAGATTGTCTGCTGTTGGCATACTTGACGATAAGAAACGAGTTGCCGTTATGCCAGGCCATGACAAAGTGGACGTTCCCCTGATTGACAAGCGCACCGCGCAAGTGCTCTCAGTGCAGGGTGATAAAGCAACAGTCATGGATGCAGAAAACTATGAGACATTTGAGCTTGACATTCCAGAAGAGCTGAAAACCCAGGTTGTTGAAGGAGTCCAGGTGCTCTACTGGTGCATTATGGGCCAGAACGTCATGAAGCAGGTTAGAGGAGGCTAAATGGTCAAACAACAGAAATCAGTTGAGCTGAACGAAGGTGGTTATTTTGGTTAAGTTCCCAGAGGCAGATGTTCGCTTATTCAAAAACAAGTTTGTATGCAGGAAGTGCAAGTCAGTTGTTCGTGCACCGATAATGAAAGTATTAGCCAAAACAGTGAAATGCAGGAAATGCGGCAGTCGGATTTTACGAGTAAAGCGTAAGAAGTAAAAAAGAGGAACCAATGGATGAGATCATTAACCTATTTACAGATAACCTCACCCTAATTTTCTATTTGACAATAATTCTCCTTGTTTACATCAACAGGAAAAAATTTGACATCCAGGCACGAATAATCGCGCTTTATCGGACAAAAGTCGGCCTAAAGCTGATGGAAAACACTGCTTCCAAATATCGTGAATTCATCAAAATCCTAGGATACTGCGGTGTGGGTATTGGTTTTATCGGCATGGTACTCATCTCCTATACCTTCGCCAACAATCTCTACAAACTAATTGCAGACAGCACTGCACAATCAGAGGTAGCCCTTGTTCTCCCAGGTGTCAAAGTTCCTGGATCCCCAATTTTTATACCCCTAATCATGGGCTGGGTTGCGCTTTTCATAGTGATTGCAGTACATGAGTTTTCGCATGGCATTGTAGCCCTGGCTAACAATCTGAGGGTGAAATCATCAGGCATAGTCTTCTTTGGGCCGCTTATGGGAGCATTTGTTGAACCAGATGAAAAAAAGCTGGTTAAGCAAGACCCCATCGTCCAATACTCCCTGTTTGCAGCAGGTCCTTTCTCAAACATATTGCTAGCTGTAATCATTATTCTCGCAAGCTCGGCGCTGATCCTTCCTGTTTTTGACAAAATCAGCCAGCCATCAGGCTTTTCTATTGAGACAATTCTGCCAGATACCCCTGCTTCAAGCGCAGGGCTCACCCCAGGCCTCACATTTTTGCAGGTTAACAGCCAACCTGCCAACAATTTCTCTGTGTTTTTCCAAGAGCTCCAAAACATAAAACCCAACCAAACCATAACGCTCACAACATTGCAGAAGACTTACACAATACTCACTGTCGCTCATCCAGATAACCAATCTCAGGGATATATTGGCGTGCAAGGCTTTGAGAACGAGTACACTCTCCACCCTAGCTTCTCATGGCTGCAACCAATCCATCCAATAGAGCTTATCCTTTTCATTGCGGAATTCACAACACTCACTGCAATCCTTAGCCTCGGCATTGGCCTGGCCAATCTCCTGCCTCTTGGCCCAACAGATGGTGGCCGCATGCTCCAGATCGCATTTACCTCAATATATGGCACAAAAAAAGGTAACAATTACTGGAAACAGGTGAGTGTATTCTTTTTGGTTATTCTCCTTGCCAACATCGCATTAGGTCTGGCTCGCTCTTTTGGCTTGTTTTAAGCAAGATTTAATATTCCCAGTCGACTTCCATTCTGATATGATAACCATTGTCCTTGTGGGCATTGAGAATGCAGGCAATCTTGGGGCAATTGCCAGAGTGATGAAAAACTTTGGTCAGCAGAATCTAATCCTCATCAATCCTGCCTGTGACCCTGAGAATGCAGAAGCACAGGGTAGGGCACAGCATGCAAGGGACATTCTTAAGAAGGCCAAGGTTGACAACTTCACTTCTCTTAAAAAATTTGACCTTGTAATAGGCACCACAGCGAAAAATGGCACAGAATACAACATCCCTAGGCTACCACTCTCACCAGAGCAGCTCTCCAAAAAAATTGCTCCATTGAATGCAAACACTGCCTTTGTCTTTGGCCGAGAGAGCAGCGGCCTCACAAATGTAGAGGTACAGCACTGCGATTTCCTAGTTACAATCCCCACTTCAGCTGATTACCCCACAATGAATATCAGCCATTCAGTAGCCATAATCCTCTACGAGCTATGCAAGCATCAGGAAGTTAAAAAATTCAACTCCATGTCTGAAAAAGACAAAGAGACTATCCTGAAAAAGGTTGACAATATCCTCTCAAAAATGCACTTTGCCACCCCTCAGAAAAAAGAGACCCAACGCAAAGTCTGGAAAAGCCTCATAACCAAAGCCATGCTCACCAAAAGGGAGGCCTTCGCCTTACTTGGCTTTCTCAGGAAACTTGAGTGAAACATATTCTCTCACCCTGGCATTGCCAACAGGCTTTGCACCAGGGCCCAGCGAATAATAAAGTCGCTCAGATTCACTGCCCCAAGAATACTTTCCCTTCTCAACAACCCTCTCAACCTTAAACAACCCGAGCTCAGCACCCCGCCCAAGCTGATAATATATACTCCTCCTGGAAACAGCAGGATATATCTCGATATAATCACGATAAATCTCATACCCATAAGCTCTGCCCATAAAGAAAAGCAGCTCAACAATATTCTGCCTGATCTCGCTTGTCGGAGGCCTCCCTCTTACCATCAAATACCCTGGAGAAACGTAGTTTTTATACTTTTTGGCCTTAAAAAGGCATAAATTTATATATGAACAGACACTTTTTTACCATATATCCAATATAAAAAGGTGATGATATGGTTGAAGGCAGATGCATGAAATGCCGCAAGCAGGTTCAGATGCAGAATCCAGTTGAGTCAGTAACCAAAAACGGGATGAAAGTAGCTAAGGGCACCTGCGCAAAGTGCGGGACCAAAGTTGCAAGAATGCTCGGAAAAGCATAACCCTGCTTTTTTGAGCCATTTCTATTTTCTATGGCAGAGTGTAATCTAGAAACTACGAAAATTATATAAACAAAACAGCTCCACCTTCGGGTATTGCCTCGGTAGCTTAGCGGTAGAGCGTGTGGCTGTTAATGCATGCTGTAACCACAAGGTCACCAGTTCGAGTCTGGTCCGGGGCGTTTGGGCCCGTAGCTTAGTTCGGTGGAGTGCCCGACTGATAAAACCATTTAGACATCGGGTGGTCCGGAGTTCAAAATAGCAAAGCTATGAAAGTCTCCGCGGGCCCATTTATTCTAAGACCAAACACATGGAAACAAGAATTCAGCAAGTCACATCCAACCCGGTGGTCGACATTGCATTAGACACCATTACCAAAAAAAAGCAAGCGCTCATATTTGTCAACACAAAACTTTCTGCTGAAAAATGCGCTGAGGACATTGCCAAAAAACTCAGCACTTCAACACAGCTTGCCACCGATATCCTCTCAGCACTGCCCAAACCCACCAAGCAATGCGAGCGCCTTGCCAAAGTCATCAAAAAAGGAATTGCCTTCCACCATGCAGGCCTTGTTCAGAAACAGCGCAACCTTATTGAAGATGAATTCAGAAAAGGCACCATCAAAATAATTTGCTGCACACCTACTCTGGCAGCTGGAGTAGACCTCCCAGCATTCCGCACAATTATCAGAGATCTAAAACGCTATACCCAAAGAGGCTACACCTGGATACCTGTCCTGGAATATCACCAGCAAGCTGGAAGAGCAGGCCGGCCAAATTTTGACAGCTATGGCCAGGCAATAACATTAGCCTCATCAGAGCAGGAAAAACAGGCAATAGAAGAACATTACATAGATGGCGACTCAGAAGATATATACTCAAAACTCGCTGTTGAGCCTGTGCTCAGAACTTACCTCCTGTCCCTAGTTGCAGCAGATTTTGTAAGCACAGAGCAACAACTAATTGACTTTTTCTCAAAAACTTTTTGGGCACACCAGTATGAAGACATGCCTGCCCTCACCAAAATAATCCACAAGATGCTTCGCCTCTTACAAGAATGGGGGTTCCTCTTGAAAGCCGCTGAGGACTTTGTTGCTGCCAACCAAATTGCAGCGAATCCAATCTCAGCAACCCCCTTAGGAAAAAGGGTTGCCCAGCTATACCTAGATCCCCTCACTGCCCATCACATATTAACATGCCTCAAGCAAGCATCTTCAAAAACCCTCACATCCTACTCTTTCCTCCAGGTAATAGCCTCCACTTTGGAGATCAGGCCACTGCTCAGGGTCAAAACCAAAGAATGGGAGGATTATCAAGAAAAGATAATCCAAAACGAAGACAGCATCCTTGAGCTTGAACCTTCAGTATATTCACCAGAATACGAAGACTTCCTCAACTCAATCAAAACAGCATCAATGCTTAATGAATGGATAGAAGAGCAAACAGAAGACCACCTCCTTGAACAGTACAGCATCCGACCAGGGGAACTCAGAGTCAAACTGCAAATTGCAGACTGGCTGTTATACAGCACAATCGAATTAGCCAGAATTCAGCACCACACCAAATTACTTACGCCATTATCAAAATTACGAACAAGGCTAAAACATGGCGCCAAAGAGGAGCTCCTCCCCCTGCTCAGACTAAAAAACATTGGCAGAATGCGTGCCAGACGGCTCTTCACCAACAGAATCCGGACCACAGCAGATATTAAGTCAACAGATATCACCACACTCTCCCAGCTAATTGGCAGCAAGACTGCTTTAAGCGTAAAAGAGCAAGTGGGCCAGAAACTCGAGCAAATCAAACCCACAAAAAGGATAGGGCAGATGAGCCTCAAAAAGTACTAACCGCCGAAAATTATATAAACCTACATAACAAGAGAAAGCCCATGGACGAAAAGAGGATCTACATCAATCCCGGTGGAGCACCACCCAATTGTTTCACCATTGTTTATAAAGATGTTTTTCACTTAAAAAGCCTGTATGTGGTAGCAAGAGAATGGCTCCAGGAGCAGGGCTGGGAGAGCTGCCTTGGTAACTGGGAATATCAAAAAGGCAGCGGCAATTGGGAGCAGCTCTTGTATGACAACAGGTCTGCAGGTAACAAAAAGATCTGGATCTGGTGGAGGCTCCAGAAACGCACAGGCAACAACTATTACCGCTACTACATGAACATCAACTTTATGTTGCTTGGCTGGCAGGATGTTGAAGCACTGCACAACGGCAAGAAATACAAGGCACAAGTAGGTGAATTATCTATTTTTATCAAGCCATGGATACAGTACGATTTCGATGACAAATGGGACAACCACCCAATTTTGAAACACATCCATCCATTCTTCATACAGAGAATTTTCAAAGAAGACATGCTCAAGAGAGAAAAGCTGCTCCTTGATGAAAGCTATAGATTGCAGGGTACGATTAAGAAATTCTTAGAGGGCAAGCACTTTGGTCCTGACGAGGCTATACTTTACGAACCCAGGCATGAGTTTGCTTGATTGCTTTGCTTTTTATTTCTAATAATTTTAGGTCGCTTACGAAGAGCTTTCTCAACCAATAATCGTAAGCTTCGCAATCATGCTGAAGTCCCAGACTGTTCAACAAGCAAGGAAAAACAGAAAAAGTTCCTGCGGCTTCAAGTACGTATAGGCAGAGCGTGCGCTAAAATACATTTTTGAATAATCTTGGGGTCGCTTAAGATGACTGCAAACTGATTTTAAGCTCCGCAATTCCATACAAAACCTTTAAAAACAATAAAAAGTTCACAAGCCCAATGCCTCCGTAGCATAGTAGCTATTGCGGCGGACTTGTAAAATCAAAGAGTCTTTGACTTATGAAATCCGCAGGTCGAGGGTGCAACTCCCTCCGGAGGCTTTTTATCTTTTCGTTTAAAGCCTACACTGTTTTCGCTTTCTAAAGTGGTTTTTTCAGGTTAAGGCTTTTATCCATTTGTTCCATTTTGATGGCGGAAAAGTTAAGGCTTTAAGCGAACCGGGTAAACACCAACCGGAGGCTTATCCAAATTTAAATCGGTGATATGAACAGGATTTGCAAGCTTTCATGCTCTGGCGGAAACTCCCCAATCCCACACCTTGTCATGCAGCTTCGTAGGTTTCTCCCAAGGATAAAGCACTTTAAACATCTTAACATCCCTGAAACCTGCTTTCTTCAGCCTGTACATCAGTTCAAAACCAAAAAAATGCTTCTGCGTTTCCTCAGGCTTGGAAGCATACAAATACCCATAACAGAAATCATGAAACCTCCTGTCAATCACCTTGTTTGTAGCCCTGCGCGCCTTTGCTCTATCTCTCTGTTTCTCATACTCACTATCATAAGTGACCATAGCTTCGAAAACCAAAGCATCCATTGCAGGAAAGATCCCCACCAAATGCCCTCTTGGCGCCAGCACATGGTGCATCCTTTTCAGAATCTTGTTAACTTTGATAATATCAGGCATTAAAACAGAATTGACACTCACCACCAAATCAAACTTCTTATGCAACCTAGAAATATTAAGAGCATCCATCCTGACAAACTCAACATTCCCCAATTTTCCATACTTCGCTTCGGCAATATCAATCATCTTCTTTGAGAAATCAATGGCAGTCACCTGCTCAAAATTCTTCGCCAAAAAGGGTATTAGAGTTCCTGTCCCGCACCCAACTTCCAATACAGTTCTTCTTCTCTTTATCTTTTTCATCAACCTGAAAATTGGGTTCTTAACACCTTTATTAAAAGGACTCACAATATACTGGTAGTAATCCGGCGCAATTTTATCCCACTGTTTTGCCCTCACAAAAAATATTATTGCACTTGGGATTATAAACTTTTCCAATCTAAATCTTTGAATATTTCCTCTACTCAAAAAAAAGATATGGCCGCAATTGCTCCATTCCTCCAATTCCTCTGGTCAGAACTTGTTATGTGGCTCACCCTATTCTTTATCCCCCTTTGGAACCCTTCACTGCTGTGGATCCTAGTGCCAATCTGGATCTCCCTGGTTTTTTGCTGAATTCTTCCAGGAAAAGCACTCAACAAGCTTTGGCAATGCCATCTCCAACGGGGTTGTGCCTATGTGGGTTGCCATTGACTGGTCAAGGATGATTGTCAGCCAGCTCACTGACAAACAAATAAAATTCGGAGCCAACACACTCTTGAAGCTAGCCATCTCCTTTGTCATTTTTATCTATGGCCTCATCATTATCATAGAAGGAATTAGAGCCAAGAAATACATAAGATATATTGGCAGAATCAGAGAAGTAACCTATGTGCTAGTAATATTTACCCCTATAATTTATGGAGTTGTAGACTTGAACCTTCAAATTATCATTGCCATGGCGCTCTTCTTCCCCCTCTTTTATTACGTAATTGAGCTCATAGACAAATTGCTGCCAGATAGCCCTGCAATCATGCAAGATGAGGGCCAAGTCAATACACAATTCGTCCCAAAATCCCCCAACCAGAAAAAGCTTATCTGAACAGCTCTTTGATAACAACAGTCGCATAACTCCCTTTGGGCAAGCAAAACCCTATCCCTACTTTCTTCATCCCCTTATTCAGCTCATCCTCTGCCAGTTCCCCTATCCCCAATTCTGAAATATCAGCCAGTAGAGCCCGCCCACCTCCCTCGCTGCTCAGCTCAGGCATCTCATTAATCACAAAATCCCTCAAGCAAATACCATCCTTTTCCAGCATGTTCTCACAGATCTCCTCCACTTTATCATCCTTATACTCTGTCCCAAAACCAACAATAGGCAGCAAAAAATTCTGGGAATGCCCCAGCTGCCTTGCGCACTCATTCCACACATAACTCTGATATGCATTTACATACATAGTCAATATTTTCTTGGGCAGCAGCCTCAGAGCGCCTATATAGTCCTTTGGATGCTTCTTAAGGTAAGCGTTCATCTCTGCCTTGTCTTCGCTCACAAGCTCAACAGCACCCTTGAAATTCCTACGCAAAATCTCCAAACCCACAGCATGATTGTTGCCCTTCATTCCAAATCTCTGCTTGCCAAAAAAATTTACCACCCTGCTAATTGGCTTTGGCTTGTGATCAACATTCCTAACCACAATCTCAAACCTATTCCCAATCAAATCACCAAGAGAAACTGGATTATCTCCATATCCAACAACCTCAACAGCAAGGTCATTCAAAGCAATATTCCTAATCCTTCCCTTAACAGAACAAATCTGCTCGGTAATCGCTTTCCTATCCTTATTCCCAGCATACCCAAAAAACCTCCTTGGCAAATTATAATATGCTGAAAGTTTCTGGATAGCCCCTTCAGTCGTATAATCCCTCTTCACCAACCTAAAATAGCTAAAACGCCCTGTCTCGCCAAGAGCAACATTTGATATTTCAGCAACCCTGAAATCCTCGGCATTCTGCTTGATTTTATACATACCACCAAGATAATTCCGTAAGATATTAAAACATTCTTACTCTCCCTCCCCACCAAGAGCCTGTAGCCTAGTCTGGGTAGGGCGACAGCCTCCTACGCTGATGACGAGTCTCGGAGTAGTACTCTTAGGAGTATGAAGAGAGTTAGCTGAAGCAAAGAAAGCTGTAGGCCGGGGGTTCGAAGCCTTGCGAAAATCCCCCCAGGCTCGTAATAGGGATAAACAATGAAAAAATGGATGTATAGCATAGGGATGCTTCTAATTGGCATCCTCCTTTTTATACTGGCAATCAAATACATTGGACTTGATGCCATAGTCAACCAGTTCAAAACCATCAGGCCAAGAGATCTGTTCTCCTATTTACTAATCTCAATATCCATTGTCACAGTATTGGTAATTAAATGGAAACTAATACTTCACGCTCAGGGCTATGATATCCCTTTCCACAACCTCTTTATGTACAGGCAGATGGGCTATGCTGTTGGCTATATCATCCCCTCATTCTATATTGGTGGAGAAACCATGAGAGTATTTTTCCTGCGCAAGCATAAGGTTCCGCTAACGCAAGCAGTATCCTCTGTCATAATTGACAGGGCGGTTGAGCTCCCCCTGAATTTTCTAATGGCCTGTGTGATGTTTTTCCTGGTAGTCCACACACTCACCCTCCCCAAGATTGTTTTGCTGTTTTTCGCTGCAGCACTCGTCTTAATCCTCATAATCGGCACTCTTTTTTACTACAAGATTTTCCAAAAAGAGTATTTCCTCACACCCTTATTTGATCTGCTAGGATTAAACAAATACCCTGGGCTAAAACAACTTAGACAAAAAATCCGAGAAGTCGAAACCAGCCTTATCAGATTCTTCAACAAAAAAATAAAATTCTTCATGCTCTCCATAGCAATCTCAGCCATACTTTGGGGTTTGATGATCCTGGAGTTTCACACAGCACTTTCGCTAGTCGGGTTCAAGGCAACACTTGCCCAAATCTACCTTGTTGTTACCATGACCGGCTTTGCCATGCTCTTTCCCATCCCTGCGTCAATTGGCATCCTCGAGTTGAGCCAGATAGGGATAGCTATCCTTGTGGGAATCCCTGTTCAGGTTGCAGTAGCGCTCTCCATCCTTGTCAGGACCCGCGATTTCATGTGGATATTCCTAGGAATACTTTTCTATCTATACCATGGTACGAGCTATGTCAAAGCTTTGCTCACCGATCTCTCAAATGGAAAAAGCAATTGAGATTGCCACCCAAAACCTAAGGCAATGTTACTCTAATCAGGGGATTGTTGCAGGACTGCACCACTTCAATGACCTTTGGGCAAGAGATGCCCTCTTTGCATCATGGGGTGCTCTGGCGCTTGGAGACACAGATATTGTCAGAAAAACACTCATCACTCTGTTGAATCATCAAAACAGAGATGGGCAAATCCCCATGCGGATTGGAGACTACTTCTTTCTGCCAAAACTTATTGGTCTGCGACAAGCGACCCGCGCCAGGTATAAAGATGACAAGGCAAACTCATATCCGACAGATCAAAACTCCTTGCTTATCATCACAGCAAGAAAATACCTCGAACAAACCCACAACCTCCAAGTTCTAGAACACGCCTATCCTCAGCTGCAAAAAGCAATTGAGTGGAATATTACCCAAGCCCCCCACCAACTTATTGAGGAGAATCCATATGCTTCCTGGACTGACTCGGTTAAGAAGAGAGGCAAGGTTCTCTACACCAACACACTCCACTGCCAAGCTATCAAGGATATGGCCTTTATTGCACAAAAAGTTGGCCAAGACCGCACTCACTTCCTCAAGCTGCACCGCCAAGTCAAAACACTGCTCAACCAACAGTTTTGGAATGGCAAATATTATAACGATTGGATAACTAATGCGCCAAATTCCACCTTCTCAACAGATGGTAATCTGCTGGCAATCCTCTTCAATATCGCTTCGCACGCACAGGCAGCCTCAATACAAAGATGCATCTCACACTTCAAAATCAACACGATCCCCTCAATAACCAACTATCCGCAATACAGATTCTGGGAAACCACCATCATTAACAGAATAGTTGGTTTGGGTGCTTACCACAACGGCCTAAGCTGGCTCTGGCTAGGAGCTCTTGATGTTATCGCCAAGAAAAAAATGGGCAAGAGAAAACAAGCCCAGGCCTTGTTTCAAAAGATAGCGAGAATAATCACCAAGCACAAGGCAGTGTATGAAGTGTATGACAGTCAAGGCAATCCCTTCAAATCCTTATACCGCTCAGAACATCCCTTTGCCTGGAATGCAGCACTCTTTCTCTCCGCAGCTAAGGCAATATCCTATATTTAGTGTTGATCAAGCCCCACTCTATGAAAAGCAACAGTATGGCAAAAAGCAGCAACGGCAGCTGCAGATTCACAGAAATCTTCTGCTCTGACGCCAGAGCAATCTCCCTAAAAGACTGGCTCAGCTGATCCTCGCCAACAGCCAGATAAAATTTGCCGCCTGTGTTCTGAGCAATACTAATCAAAGTGTCCGCATCAAGCTTTGAGACAACACCAATCCGCGAAAACTCGCCCCCTTCTGCAGTAGCCATACCAATAGTAAAAACAGTAACCATATTGTTGTTTGCGTACTCTGCCCCAAAATCAGGATCAGTCCCCACATTGCTCTGGCCGTCAGTAAGCAGCACCACTGCCCTGGACTTTTCTGAAGACAGAAGCATATTAGTGGCAGTCACCACTGCCTCCCCCAAATCAGTGCCGCCAACTGGCTTAACCTCTATCTCACTTATCCTATCCTTAACTATGCCCCTATCATTGGTAACCTGCTGTTCCACAAAACTGGTTCCTGCAAAGCTCACCACCCCCACAGCTGTCTGCTGAGGGAGCAAACCCACGAACTCATTGGCAGCGATCTTGGCAGCCTCAATCCTGCTCGGTTTAAAATCATTAGCCAGCATACTGCTTGACGCATCAATAGCCACCACAAAATCAAACGAAGAAGCTTTTCCGCTATACCACAAAATTGTGCCTGCAGCTGAAAATATCAGCAAAATCATGGCGCACAATCTGATGATAAGCAGAATCACATTTTTGTTCAGAACCTGGCCCCCAGTTGCCTTCTCGATAATCTCAAAATTGGCAAATTTAAGAGCCCTCCTCCTAATATGCTTCAGGATGAGGAAGTGCATCGCAATAAAAAAAGGGATACTCACCAGGAAAGTGAGGTAAAGCGGCCTCAAGAATGTGAGCATCATTTCAAATGCCTCCTCCTGAAAAGCTTAAGGATTGGATAAATAAAGTTGTCCTCTGTATTAAGCATAATAAAATCAGCTCCGATCTTTGTGAACACAGCCTTCACCTGCTCAACCTGCTGCTTTGCCATCACATCATACTTTCCTTTTATTAACTTTGTGTCAATAAGAATGTCATGCTCTGAATATGGATCAGCAACCACATACTGGCCAGCATCTCCCGGCAGCAAATTATCCCTTGGATCGCGAATCATAATACCTATTATCTCATACTTGCTGGCCATGATCTGGAAGTATCGCTCCCACTCTGGCTTTAGTCCAATAAAATCAGAAACAATAAAAACCACGCTCCCCCTTTTAAGAAAGTTGGTGGTGTACCTCATTGCGTAGTTAAAATCAAAATTCCCGCCGTAGTGCTCAGGGTTACTCAGGCTCCTGGTAATCCTGTAAAACTGGTTCATCCCCACATTCCCTGGGATAAGCTTGGCAATCTTGTCAGTAAACATACACAACCCTGCGCTATCCCCTGTCTCAATAATCCCATAAGCCAAAGTGGCAACAAGCTCGGCAGCATACTCACACTTTAGCTTGTCAGTTGAAGAAAATATCATACTGTCACTAACGTCCAGCATGAAAAAGGTGTTGATATTCCGCTCCTCAGTCAGCACGCGGATCAGCAGCTGATGAGTCCTCAGCGATGCTTTCCAGTCAATGTCCTTTGCATCATCCTCTGAAGTATACTGCCGGAAACCGTCAAACTCAAGCCCTCTGCCTTTGAAAACACTTCTGAAAGTGGAGGTCAAAGTCTCCTCGCTATACCCCCTTCTAAGTCCAATCTCTAGCTTCTTGATAAGCGGCCTTAGGTCAAGCCGCAGCTCTCTCACTTTCATTTATGGCACCGGGACCTTAGCAAGAATCTCATCAATAACCTGATCAGAGGTAATCCCTTCTGCCTGCCCCTCATAATTAAGCATTATCCTGTGCCTAAGCACATCATGCGCAACCTGCTTAATATCCTGTGGCGTAACAAAATCCCTGGCATTCATAAAAGCCATAGCCTTGGCAGCAATATACAGTCCAATTGACGCCCTAGGTGAAGCGCCAAACTCGATATACTGACTCATCTTCAATTTGTACTTTTTTGGATACCTCGTCGAGTCAATCAGCATCACAATATACTTTTCAAGCTTTGCATCCAGATAAATTTTCTGGACATCCTTTTGCATATCCATTATCTCCTGGGGGCTGATCACCTTTTTCAAGCTGAATTCACTAAACTTCTTCACCTGGATATTGTTTGTGAGAATTTTCATCTCATCATCCATTGAAGGGTATTTCATCAGAACCTTGAACAGGAATCTGTCAACCTGTGCCTCAGGCAGCGGATATGTTCCCTGCTGTTCCACAGGGTTTTGGGTGGCAAGCACAAAAAAAGGAGGACTAATATCAAAAGTCTCTTTGCCAATAGTTGCCTGTCTCTCTTGCATTGCTTCAAGCAATGCTGACTGCACCTTCGGCGGAGCCCTGTTAATTTCATCAGCAAGCACAAAATTTGAGAAAATAGGCCCTTTGATTGTATAAAATCCCTCCTCGCGCTGATAAGAGGTTAAACCCACAATATCGCTTGGCAACAAATCAGGAGTAAACTGAATTCTTGAAAACTTGCACCCTGTGATCGTTGCCAAAGTGTTCACCAGCAAGGTCTTGCCAATACCAGGAACACCCTCCACCAGAACATGACCATTGCAAATAATTGCCCGTAAAAAACCATCCACTATCTGTGTCTGGCCAATAACCACATTAGAAATCTCATTCTTTATTGCTGTAATATGCTCTCTATACTCATTGAGCTTCTGCTCAAACCCCTTTTTTTCAAGCTCCTGCATACCTCTAGCCATGGCTGCACTAATATATATATCTTATTATTTTCAACTCGCCACCTCCCTGTGTATGCTAGCGATAAATTTATATATCAAACCAGCCAAAATACACTTAGAATGCTCTCTCTCAAAAGTATAGCTAAGCGGATCAGGCCAAAGAAGACCAAGCCAGCAGTTGATCACAACAAGATTTGTCTTGAGAAAATCAACAGTCTGAAATCACAGCTCACAACAAAACCTAAAAGTTATGCAAGATTTTTTAGAATATTTCGCAATTACTTCGGAAAAACTTACAAGATAAAATACCAATTCTCATATGAAGAGCTCATCGAAGAAATCAAGCGCAGGCATATATCAGCTGAGCTGAAACTGCAGATTGAGGAATTCATTCGAGAGCTTACATCTATGGAGTTTGGCAATCAGGAAGTGCAACCATCTCTTGAAAACTATATCAGCAAATTTGAGCAGATTGTAACCCAGATCTCTGAGCAGAAGCATCACACGCAAATCAAAGCAAGCCCTCTGGCAAAATTTATCTCCCATTTCCTAAAGCTGTTCAGCTTTCCAGAGCTACACCCTTTACCCAAAATAACGCTCCCCAAAATAGTAATGCCGAAACTGGAGCTTCCAAAACCCCAAATAAATATCACGAGTGTCTTTGAAAAATCGAGAGAGCTGGTAGCAAAAATCTTGCCTGAAAAATCAAAACATCACAAACTCGATGAAATATACTCTCACTTCACCCAAGGCTACCAGGCAGTAGAGAAAAAGGAGCTAAAAACAGCTATGCACATCCTTGGCAAGATCCACACCAAATGCAACACACTAAATGCTGAAGAGAAAAAGCTTTTCAAAGCTGAAATCCAGGAGTTGGAAAACGAGATCAAATCACTTGAGAAAGAGCAATATCCTCCAAGGTCAAATATCCCAGCAAAAGAGAGTGCTCCTGAAGAAACAGAGCTTACTTTGCCAGAGCCTCCTTATCCAGACATGTATAAAGTGGAGCCGAAGGTACAGCTTGAAAAGCAGGAGCCATTAGCAAGTGTTCCAGAAACAGGAACGCAACAAACATCCCAGCTGGTGCTACTCCCTGCACCGCAAAGTCTCACTCCTCTTACCTTGGAGATTTGTTCCCCAGTGCAAAATCCCGAACCCATTATTTCCCCAGTGCAGGAACAAGAAATCACCGCGCCAGGGGGAATCCCCCAATCCATTAATACTGAGGAAGAACCAACACTGGACCACCTAATGCTCTCAATAGAAGAGGCAAAGACAATGCTGAGCCATCGCAACTATGCCCTGGCCAAACAAAAATACCACCAAGCAGTGCAGCTCAAAGACAAACTTAAACTGCAGGGAGACCAAAGCAGACGCATCAAGTACGCTCTGATGTCAATTAGTGTTGACCTAAAACTGGCAGCCCTTTAGCTGCGCGCTTTTCTTACCGCTCTTGTTTTCCTGTGCCTCTCCCACAACAGACTTATAGTCAGCAGGCTAAACACAACCACAATGATTATAACATAGCTTTTTACCCTCTTTAGGGGTGTAAACAAAAATATTTTATCATAAAGCTTCTGGATCTCAGAGGGCTTCTCTTTCATAGTTTCTTTAGAGGTTAGCAAATATCTGCAATATCTAATCGTATTTTCAATCAGCTCATTAGCCTTTATCAGGCTCCCATTGGCGATCTCAGCCTGGGCTTCCTCCAGCAGTTCTGTAAGCTCCAGGCACTCAGGATTGGCCAAGAGCAAATCTCTTGTAAACGTAATCTTTGTATTCAGCTGTGTTTCGTTAAGCTCGCCCTTCTCAATAGTATACAAAATCATTTTTGCAGTGTCAGAAAATTCAGGATCTGTAACATCCGCGCGAATAATTATCTCAAAATTGCCCGTCAGGTCAGGCGACTGAATTATCAGGCTTGTTTTCTGCTCCTCATCAACAGCCAAGCTTTCAAAGAAACTCTTTACAAACTCAAAAGTTATTCCAGAATGGTTAGACTCAGCACTCAGAGTTATCCCACTAAGTAATTCCTCACCTGTATTCCTGATTTTGATAGTGCTCACTATAGTGCCATTCTTGTAAGTGGTAAGCTTGTCAGGCGCAACAATATCCAGGTTGACAATCTTTTCCACCTCAGTCTCCTGCTGTTTTATCCTGGTTTCGATAATCACGCTAGTGCTGCTCCCCCCAGAGCTGCCCGGGGAAGTGCCGCTGTCCTCCAAAACAGTCAGCTTAATCCGATTGCTTGTCCCTGAAGCATTGTTTACGTCAGTAGCAGTAAACATCACCCGGTCAATTCCATCACTCTGCGGATACAAGCCCACAAAATGGGTGAGATTCTGGATGGTTACATCTACATAGACTTCATAGCTCACAGAGTATGAGAGGGCATCTCCATCAGGGTCATAAAAGAAATCATCCAGATCAATCCAGCCGCCTTCAATAACATCCTGGTTCTCAGACCAGGTCTTATTGGCAACAACATAGCTTATCGCGACACTCTGCACAACAGGTGTGGCACTCCCATCATCAGTAGACAAATTGAGCCTGTACTGGATGTATCTGTAGTCTGTTGAGGTGATACTCCCTCTGCTAATAGCACTGGCATTGAAAGCAGCGCTCCATGCTGTCCATGTGTTATTGTCAGTTGAAGTCCTGGTTTGCACAAGCATCTGCGTATTATTTGGCAAATCCGCATCCCAACTTATGTACGTATATTCAAAATAAGAATTCATATCCATATCAATCACAGATGAGTTGAAATACCCGCTCGCATAGTACTCAGAGCCATTGTAGCTTAATTGGACTCTGGCGCCGCTTGAATTTGTATAATAATTCCCAGAGCCGAAACCGCTGTATTCATCATGAATCTTCTTCCCGTAGACAGGAGCCCTATTGATATTGTTCACAGTCAGATTCCAGTAAAACCTGTCGCTGCTATTCCCATCACTCACAACAAGAGTGATATTATGCTCGCCAGCAGTGCTGAAGTTAAGACTGTAATTCCAATATTCTGTACTCGCAACAGCATTCCCGTCTAAATACCATGCATAAATAAGGCTCAAATTGTCTGGGTCATAACTCGAATGGTTGAAAAACACACTCATATTCTCTGAACCATTTATCTCAGTTGCGTTCCCAATTAGGCTTCGGTTGATCCATGCAAACACCGTCTGATTTGCAACCGGTCCACCATAAGGATAGATCATAGCAATACTTGGCGGATCATTCACACTCTGCACACTGAAATTGATCACAACCCATGTGGTGTTAATACCATCACTCACCGAGATATTCACAGAGTAATTCCCAATATCTGAGGTAAGCGGCGTGAAACTGATAAGAGCGCTCTCTCTCCCCACCTTGGTAATATTAAACAGAGAGCTTCCATTAATGAAAGTGCTGTTAAAGCTAAGATCATCACCATCCTCATCTGTGGCATTTACATAAAACTCAGCATTGGTATGTTCAAATATCCTGTTCCAAATACTATAATTCTCCAAAGCAGGATAAAAGTAGGGTGCATCGTTCATATCACTAATGTTCAATAAGAAAGTGATCGTAGCCCAGCCCCCATCACCATCAGTTGCATTTATGGTAATATTATGCAACCCTATATGGGTTTGGTTTGGAATAAAACTGATCAATCCAGAAGTGGACATATTAACAAAACTCGTATTTGCATAAAAGCTTAGGCCATCACCATCTGGATCGCTTCCATTCACCTGCAGCACAAAAAGCATATCTTCAGTGGCATTGTGCAGCCCTAGCCATTCAATAGTAGGGGCCCGATTATAGGTTACTACAAACAGCACAACCTGCCAGTCATCCTGCGGCACTGGTGCAATATCCCACACACTGATATTCACGCTGTGATTCCCCAAGTCAGACTCATTTGCTGTGAAACTGATAGATCCAGATGAATTCATTGCGAAATGCGGGAAATCTGTTGAAGCATTATGCGTGAAATTCAAAAGATCTCCGTCAGGATCGCTGGCATTGACCTGCAAATTGAACAGCTTCCCTACTTTAACAATAATTGGAGACGGCAATGTGTCCAACTCTGGTGGGAAGCTTATATCTGTTATATTGAGATTAAAATACGAATAATTCACAGCACCATGCTCGTCAACAGTCTTCAACCTGATCGAATGGTTGCCAACATCCTGCTGCCTGGGGATAAAACTGAACTGGGCAGCAGTCTCATTTATCTGTGAGGCACTCCCCAGCCTCGAATAATTCGTCTGAAAAGTGAGATTGTCATTATCCATATCAAAACCTTGCACAACAAGAGTAAACAAAGCACCCTCCATTGCAGCTTGATCAGGGATGGAGTAAGCACCAGGCGGGGTGTTGTTAAATATCTGCAAATGGAAAACTGTAAACACATTGTTTATACCATCACTCACATTAATCATAATAGAATAATTCCCTGGCTGAACGTAATTAGGTGTAAAATTGATCAATCCAGTGGTAGGGTGGATATTAAACAGGGTTGTATTGTCGTAATAGGTGAGCGTATCAAATGGATCAGGATCAGAGGCATTAACCTGCAAAACAAAACTCGCCCAGGCATACGCTGTCTGATTTGAAATATTTTGAATTACAGGAATATCTCCCTCTTCAGTCACATTCAGAACCACATTGTTGCTGGTTGTAGAATTGATGCCATCAGACATAGTGAAATTGACTGTCTCCACACCATACCAGTCCCTCGCAGGCGAAAAGCTCACATTGTGAGGATCACTCGAGTTGATCACAATGTTGATATTCACATTACCCGCCACACTAAAGTTGAGCTCATCCTTCCAATCAGTGCATTCACTGTAATCAGGGTCATAGAAATAGTCGTCCAGGGAAATATTATTTGTTAGATTGTGGTCCTCTGGCCATGTAATATTTAGTATAGGAGTACTTGAATTAAAAACAGGGGGTCTATTCACATTGATAATTGTAATATCCCATGTTATACTGTCAGAAGAGCCGTTCAAATCCCACACAATCAGTGTAACATTCCTATTGGAAGGCTCACAAAAACCAGAGGTGAAATTCCATGAACTGCTATTCTTTGACTGGTTCTCGCCATCCAAAATCCACACATTCTGGATAATATCCCCATAGGGCAGATCAGGGTCAGTGTAATTATAGCTGAATGAGAACCCAACTGAGTCATTTTCATACATGGTCTGGTTGAGGGGAGAAGGGCTGTACAACACGATTTCTGGTGGGTCATTAACGTTCGAGACATTGAACATCACAGGCGTTGTCTCCTCTTCATGATTAGAATCTCTAATAATTAAGGTGACGTATTTGGCACCTACATCCCCATTGCGTGGAATGAAACTTATAACTCCAGTATTTGGATTCATGTAGAATGTAGAGAAATTGACAGCTTCTGAATGCGCATTGTGTGAATACTGTATGGGATAATTCCCATCATCATCTGTAGCATTGAGGTCATAGTAAAAAGCCACATCCTGAGTCAGGTTGAATTTTCTGGGCGGTTCTGGAACAAAATACGGATCTGTAGCCAGTACTCCTCGGAGTATTAATAGCCACACTACAACTATTGCCACCAACTTACCCTTCTTTAACAACACGCTCACCTGTCCTTTCTGTAATCTCAAGCTCATTCTTTAATCTTACCAATTTATCATAAAACTGCCTCTTATCTCCTTCTGGCAGCCCAGCGTATAGCTCGGCAATTTTCCCATAAATCTCTTTGGCGCGCTTAAACTCCCTTCTAATAATATGGCGCCTAACCTCCACGCTCAACTTGTATATCTCTGCCAGCTCATTGCGCTCTGTTTTCTTTGATGGCGTACTCTTTGCTTCCTTATGCCCTGGAAGGTTGGTGCTAACTAAAGCTACAATCTCTTTAGCCCTTGCGATTCTTGCCGCAGCCTCCCTGACTGTCAGGCTTTTGTTGCCATATTCTATCTCAATGAGCTCTGTCAAATACTCTGTAATAGCCACCTTTAGCAAGCCAGGCAATGCCTTCTTCCTAACCTCAGCAACCATTTCCTCATAAGTCGCCCCATAACTCAAATCATACGATTTAACAAGGAAATCCCTCAGGATTCGGTCAACCTCCTTAATAGCATCGAGGGCTTCGCCCTTACTTATCTTCCTTCCGCACTTATCCAAATCAGCTAAGGTGGCGACCTGAAGCTCTGCAATCCCCAGTTCAACAGCCTGCTCATGTTTTAGTTTTTCCCTAACCCGCATAATAGCCAGAGTGATCCTCACAATGTATGGCCTCATAAACAGGTAGGTGGTAAAGGCAAGCACGCCAAACAAAAGCAGGATAAGCCCGAAAAACATGAAATTATACACTTGTGAGGGCATCTCTTCTCTCAAGCAGGCAACGCAAGGCCCGCCGCAGTCTATGTCTTCCTCGCACATCCCCTCGTGGCAATTTTTGATACTATCATGACACGTGAAGCATGGATCACAAGGCCCGCCGCAATCAACCCCTTTTTCACCCTGATTCCCTATTCCATCAGCACACGTCGGGCATGGGCTACAGGGGCCACCGCAATCAACCTTTTCCTCGCCTTGATTTAAAATATTGTCATCGCATGTTGGCTGATAAACACATCTCCTGCTCTCATTAGGGGTTTTCCACCAGTAGTTGCACTTGTTAGTGTCTTTGCACGACCTTGTCTGAATACCATCAGTCTCATTACCGCTGATATTAACATCAGTCCATCTGAAAACGCACGCACCCCAAAGACCGCAAATCCATTCATCAACACAGTCAGCGTTCTCAATGTATTCCAGCTCAGTGTAGCCCCCGCCTCCACCACCACCGCCGCCTCCACCACCACTCCCGCCAGAAGGCCCGGTCTCTTCCTCCACATTCACAACCTGCAGATAAACCCTATTGCTGATTACCTCAAGCCCATATTCATCAGTCGCAACAACCACAAAACTTCTATTACCATACCAGTTAGGCTCAGGAACCACATATACAATATTCGCACTATCCGATGTTATGTTAACATTAGCAACATTAGTTATCGCATAGCTTAGGGCATCACCATCTGGATCAGTGAAGTAGTTGTCCAGATCAACGTATTGCAGCCATCTATCCTCTTCCATAGTAATATTCGGTAAGACTCTGGCAAGCACAGGTGCACGATTAGAAATATTCACTGTGTCTGCAGCAGAATAATCAAAGTAGCTGCTAATGGTGCTATTGCAGTGGACCTGCCAGGAATATATGCCAGGAGCACTAAAGCGCCTGCTATACTCGTAAAGCTGGCTCGACCTAAACGCCATCTCACTCCAGCCAGTGAACCCAGAGACATTGAATCTGACAAAGCAGCCAACATAGCTGTTATTCACAGCAATTCCCGCACTAGTCAGATTGGCATAAAACCCTGTAGCCTGATTCTTATGCCTCTCCTGGTCACCATTGTACACCCCTGAGTCTGTCACATCCCAAATGTCCAGCTCAGCAGACTCAATCACTTCAAACAGGGCAATGCTTGTAACCCTCACTACAACAGTGTTCGCATCATTCGAAACAAGAGTGCATATACTTGATGGGCAATCCACACCATTTCTCATTACTAGAGGATTAGACATATTCACATTCACAAAGTGCAAGTACACTGGCAGATTTAACTGCGGCAGCATAGTTCTGTCAAAAGCTATCGCTGCCAAACTTAGATTGATGTAACGCGACAAATTCAGGCCATCAACAAAAACTCCCTGGCCAGAATAATTAATCAGCCCCAGCCCAGGAACTCCAAGCAGCAAGTCAGAAACATTTGTCCACTCTCCCCACACATATGGATCAGCCAATGCACTCAGGTTAGTGCTGATAGCATATTTGAACTCCTCCCAATCTGGCTCATCATCTGTATTACTCACTGCAAAAAACCTGTTGGATTTGTCAACTCCTGTCAGTAGAGAGTAATCCACTGCCTCGACCCTCACCTTGTACAAATTCCCTTCAGGCACAAGAGTTGTGTCCCACTCAAACATGTATTGACTGTCCCCATCATAAGTATCATTTCCCAAATAATGCCAGGGAGCCTCATCAAAGTTGTTAGCATAGTAGAATTTCACCACAGTCACTGTGTTATCCCCCTGCATATCAGTCACATTTGCTGTTATATTCACCAAGCCATGCACTGCCTCAAAACCGTTTGGACAAGTGACTAAGACAGTGGGCGCATTCCCAGTAATACTTATGCTGACCTGGCCATACGCAACACTGTAGCCAACAGGAGTCAGCTTTGCAGCCTCAAAATATACAAGATAATTGGTTACAAATGATACGACAACAAGCAGTACTGTCAGCAGGGCAAGCGCATTGTTTGAATAAATTTTCAGCCTCATTCTCGCAACTCCAAGAAGTTCCTTACTGAGTAAGCCACTTTCCAGGTGGCAAGAAACTCCTCAAGTTTGGGAATGTTAGCTGAGGGCACCAGAACATTGTTTCTGCCAACAGCTTCTCCGCTTAGAGTATCCACAAACCCTGTCTCGCCCTTTCTGCCTTTTAGAGCATACCCAAACAGAGTCTTATGGGAATGGTTTAAGTTCTCAAGAGAATAGGTCACAAGCGACACAGCACACAGGTTTTCACTCTTGCTCGTTTTTCCACTTGATCTCATACGCACACTCCCAAAACTCTGTTTATTATCAACATATCTATTATATAAAGGTTTTGTTGTTGAGAATCAACAATTAAACAATCTGTTGACTATCAACAAAAATTGACAATTTGAAGTTTAAAGTTGATAATCAACAAAACACATCATCAAAAATCCCAATATGGATTACAGCAACACCAAATGCCCCAAAAAAGGGCCAAACCAAAAAAACAGGAAAAGATTTATATATCTTAACCCCAAATATCACAGATATTCATAAAATACTAGAAAAAGGTTGATAAAATGGAAGATGCGGATATACCCAAAAGAGTTATTCTTGTTCTGGTTGTTCTGACAATTGTGATCTCAGTGTTGGGCACATGGACTGTGATGGATGCAGTGAGCAGATCTTCAACATATGAGCCGAAATCAGTGGCCAAGGGCACAGTTTCTCTCAAAATAAACATGCCCCCTGGATCAGAGCCACCACAACAAACACAAGACAATGGCATGGTTAGTATAAAAATTCTTGAAAATAAAGGAGGATGAAGAGTATGAATGAAGTCTCAAACAAAACATTGGCATTATTGCTTATAGTGGCAATCGCGATTTCTCTTGGAGGAACAGTTATTAGCCTCAACCGCTTGGCAGGGCTCAGATTTCCAATGATCACCGGTTTTGCATCAGATACAGGCACAGCAAGTGTTGAGATCACAGAGACAGCCTCGGCAAAATTCTCAATCGAAGCAGTTGATTTCCTGGATGGCTGGGTCAACCAGTCAGAGGGTGGAGATACATGCGAGATAACAGCAATTCAAGCTTCTTCAGGAACTGAGAGTGCCCCATGTTACGGCAACTGGGCAGCAGGCCTGGGCGGGTTGCAGATTGAAAATGATGGTAACCAGTTGGTTAGCATGACTATCAAATCTAGTAAAAACGGTACCAATCTTGTTGGCATTCCTGGCGGAGCATTCAGGTTTATGGCACACAATAATGAGACAGGGAGCTGTACCATCTTAAACGCAAGTATGGATGACGAGTGGTATGCATGGGTGAAAAACACAGAGCATGTGATCTGCGGAAACCTTAACTACAACAATTCTAAGGATTCAATGTGGGTAGACCTCAACCTGTCAATCAACTTCGCCTCAAATATGAGTGGTGAAGTAGCCCAGACAGCAACAATAACCCTCACAGCAACTGGAATTTAATTTTTATTTTTTTTAATATGGGAGTTGTTAAAAAAATCCAATTTGGAATCTTTTTTCTATTAGTTCTACTAAGTGTCCAATCAACGCTTGCCACCAGCATTTCCCCTGGCAAAGCGACAATCGATTTTGAACCCAACCTTGAAAAAACACTCAGTTTCTACCTTTGCGGTGCAGAGAGTATCCAGTCTTATATCAAAGATTTTGATCTTGGGCAATATGCCACTATAGAAGACAATAATCAGAATGGTGGTTGCAGACACATCACTGTCCATATAAAATTCCCTGAAAACATAAGTCCGCCTGGCAAGCATAGGATACTGGTCGGCGGGCTTCAGCTGGAAGGAAGCGCAGCTGGAATAACCACAAGGGTGGCAATCCAGGCCACAGTTTATGTAAATGTCCCTTACGAAGGCATGTATCCAGTGTGGCGCTTTGATGCTCCAAATGCCAATGAAGGCGAGCCAGTTCTTTTCCAAGCCATAGTTACTAATCTTGGGCTCATGCCAGTGCCAGGCGCTTATGTTTCAGTTGATGTCTCCAGCAACAATTCCCTCCTCAAGAATCTCAAATCAGCCACCAAAGTCATCCCGGCATTGGGCGAGGAGATTTTCCTTATGGAAATGTCCACTGTCGGAATGAAGTCAGGGACATACGACGTTCTGGCAAAGCTGCATTATGATGCTGAAGAGCAACCCATTACTACCCAGTTTAACATAGGCACACTTTATGTGGCAATCAACAGCTTTTCAGAAATGGCAGAGCAAGGCAGGATTAATCCGATTAATGTTGAGATTGAAAGCAAATGGAACAATCTGCTGGAAGATGTCTATGCCAATATCCAGATAGGCAATTCGAAACTTAAAACAGCAAGCATTGACCTCAAACCATGGGAGAAAACCAATATTACCGGCTACTATGATGCAGGCAACATACCACTTGGCTTTCAAGATGTATCCATTGTCTTGCACTATGAAGATGCCGCAACCACCAAATCAGGCAAACTGGAGATCATCAAACCCACATCAGAGGAAAAACCATCCTCCTTCAATTTCAAGATAACTCCAGTGCACATATTGATTGGCATAATCCTGCTGCTGGTCATCCTAGATATTATGTGGTTTGCCACCCGTAAGCGAAAATGAGATCCAAAACCATTGTTATTCTTATTATTTGCTTTGCTCTTCTCAGCATTACAGCCACACTAGTTTTTTACTCCCACTACATGATATACGATGCCAAAGAACTTGCCTTAGATGTCAAGGTGGCAGACCATATGGGATTTAATACAGACACAGACGCCCTCCATTTCGGCATTGTCAAAAGCCCTGGTGCAGCGACGCGCTTCCTCAACATCTCCCATAAATACACTAAACCGCTGCAAGTCAACATTCAGGTAACAGGTATTGCTGGCAGCTGGCTCTTTATCGAAAACTCCAGCTTCTATCTTGAGCCAAATATCAGCATTATTCTTCCCATAGAAATCAACGTGCCAGAAAACATTCCATTTGGCCAGTACAATGGCAGCATACGCGTTATGTTCAAACGCTCTATTTCTTAACCTTCTTAAAGAAGATCACCACATTGAATATTATCAGCAGCACCACCATAAAGGTTAGCACATAGATCCCCTGCATCACGCTGCTGTTCTGGCCTTCTTCTGCTGACACAACCTTGCCAAACGCAGTGGTCCTAATCTCATTCAGCGAAACTGCAATATCAAAGACCTGCTCACTCTTCTTCCCAAGATAATTCAGCACAATATCCAGCTTGTAGTCGCCAGCGCCCACACTCTTGGTATCCCAGTACGCTTCAATAGTCTGCTTCTCATAAGATCCGATATCAACACTTGCGGTTCTTGAAGTGGTATATACCTTGCCACTAGCATCTTTTGCAGTCACATCCCCATATACTCCTGGGATATCCTGGTTCCAAAGGCTCTCCAGCATAATCTCAAATCTGGCAATCCCTCCAAGCTTGAAATCCCTCACGCTTATTCCTAATATTTCAATCATTGACTCGCCAATCGAGAAAGGTTGTTCATCCTTGGCATTCATGCCATCATAAATCAATGTGGCCACAGCCTTGTAGCTACCCGATCCAAGATCAGGCATCCAAGGAACAACAATCACGTCTTTCTTTTTGGGATCCAGGGAAAAGATCTCACTGGAAGCACTGCTCAGCTTGTTGTTGGTTGGCCCGAATACATCCACCACAATCTGCCCACTCAAAATCTTATCAGTCCCCAGGTTCTTAACCTCGATCGCAAAGTTGCTTGATTTCCCTGGCTCGAAATGCGGGCTAAACAACTTAATCTCTGCATACTTTCCTGCGTAAGGAACCATCACATTAAGTTTTGAGATGACAGCCACAGACGCCGCCATACTCACACCAACATCTGCCTGACCTTTGCTTACCTCTCTTGCTACAATCTTGGTAATATGCAAGCCCTGCTTCTCCATCCTCTCAGGCAGCTTATAAGTATAGGATGTCAGCTTCTCTTTCTCGCCAGCAGCAAAGCTGACCATAGTCTCCTTAAACACTATCTGGTCAGCCAGCTCTCCCTCAGCATACAGCACCACATTAAGTGCCTTGCCATCGCTGTTCATAAGCTTCAGATCAACCTTGTGTGCAAGCCCGGATTCGAAAACCACATCAACATGGCCAGGAGCAATCCCCAAAGCAAAGCACTGGCTAACCAAAACCAATGCCATTACCAACCATAATACTTTTTTTATCATGTGTCCTCTGCTAAAAATACCACGCTAGAGCTTTTCTGAACTCCAGGTTCATCAAGCGGAGCCTCAATCCTGATATCAACGTAAGCAAGATCATTAGCGTCAGTATGATTCAATATGGCAATCCCGGACTTAAGCACTTCAGACAAATTCAGCCAATCAGTCTGTGAGTGCGCGTAATCAAATGAATTGGCCTCAGTACTGTAATTAGCCTTGAACTGGTAATATTGCGTATCCAAAGGTGCATAACCGCTGCTCCAAAGCGCGCTGGCATTAATACTCACATTGACCTCGCAGTTCCCATCATTCATAACAGCAAACGGTGCAGGGCTGAAATCTGCCGTGTCATTCTCCTCCCCTATCTGCAAATCAATGAAATCCACAGTATTAGTTGTTAGGAGCACAGAAGGACTGGTAACAATAGTGAAATTCCACACATCACTCCACTCACCATAGCCGTCGCTGTCATTAGCCCGCACCTTCCACCAGTATGTGGCAAAATCCAACTCATTAGCAGAAGTGTATTCACTATCAACAACACTAGTAATATTGATAGTCTGGTCAGTGAACTCTTCAGTCAGGCTAACCCAGACATGATAACTCACAGGCTCGCCATCACCATCTGCCACATCACTCCAATTAAAGTAGGTGAATCTCTCTGTAACAAGATAGTCCATATTAGTCGGCTCCAGGAGTGTAACCTTGGGAGGCAGAGTATTCCCAATAGTTACTGCTTCACTTAAATAGGCTGAATAGTTGGTACCATCATCTGCCCTGACAGTACAATTCCAAACTTCATCTTTAGAAGTGTTAGTCGCATTAAGCGTTGTAATCAGGGAATTGGAATTATTTGCAACACCCGTCTTATTACCTGTATATACCAGATCAGTCCCATTATACCAGAACCATTGAACAGTCAAGGTTGTATTTTCACTATCGACAACAGTGGCATTACAAGTTAAATTGGAGTTGGTGGTTGGTGAATCAGGCTTAACATCAACAGCTGAAACAGTTGGGATATCATTCCGAATAGTCAATCCATTGGAGACAACAGTGGTGCCATCCTGCGTAGCATCATTTGGTGTAATAGCAACAGTCCAAACATCATCCAAGCTGGTTTCTTCAGCAGCCATAGTGTACAAACCATGTGCAGTTGCTTGTGCATTGTACAGCTCAGCTATTTCAGCACCTGAAAGCCCTCTGCCGAAAACAATAAACTCATCAATACTACCTTCAAGGAATGTGCCGGTTCCGTCTTCTGCACCCAGGTAAACGTGCGTGTAGTCAGCAAGGTTATGGTCAATAACCGTATCAGAAACATTAAATACACCGTCTACAAAGATGTACCTATTCGTAGAATTCCTCCCTAAAACAATATGATGCCAATTGCCATCAACCACATTCTTATTTGTATAAAGATGCGTTCCAGTAGTTACAGTCCTAAACATTAAATACTCTGGGCTGCCTGCCAAAGTCTGAGCCTGAAACACATTAGTTGTGATCGGCCTGAAATCAAAAGGCTGGCCGGCAGTATCAGTAGTATTCATCCAGAAGCTGATAGTGAAAGGCCCGGTTCCGAAATCGCAAAGGCTACCAGAAATTGTAACATTCAAGTAAGCAGTTCCATCAAAGTAATAAGCACCACCAACCAGGCCTTGTTCAGTCCAGGCTGCATTGCTTAAAGTGCCATTATTCTCATAAGTCGAATAATCCTTGACAGCACCCACAGCAGTGCTGCTGGTATTAGTATCAAACGGCATATTAAGCACAGCAATACTTGTTCCTCCGAGTCTCCAGTCAGTAATATTGGTAGTAGCATCATTATCAGGATCAGATTGTGAGAAAGTAACACTCAAATCCTCAATGGTCATATTCTTACCAGTTGGAGTACTCAATACAACTGAGGATACAGTCGGGGGGCCATTGATTATTGTAAGTTGATTGGAAACCACAGTGATGCCATCCTGCGTGGCATCATTTGGCGTGACAGCAACTGTCCAGTTGTCGTAGAGTACAGTCTCCTGACTGACAATGATTTGTGGGGCGTGGTTGGCGAGCCCTGCGTTGTAATTCGCCAAAATCTGCTGCGCTGAGAGCGAGCGGTTGTAGATGCGTACGTCGTCTATTGTACCGTTGAAATACAACCCACCGAAGTCGGTGTACCACCTGCCGATTATAAGGTCATCGCTTGTATGGACTAAATCCATAGTATCCTCATCAGCCTGCTTAACACCGTCCACATAGAGCATGCCTTTAGTCCCGTCATAGACACCTACAACATGATGCCAGTCAGTGTCAAGGTAGGTGGTGTCTGAATATGTATAAGTGAAACCGGCCGAGTCGGTACATTTCCCTAGCATCATCACGAACTTGTTGGTACCACCATGGCCTATTCCATATCCGCAATATTTTGTTCCCAAAGACCTGTTGATCTTGCTTATAATCCCTCTTGATACAGAGAAGTTGAGCACTTGCACCCAGGCTTCAGCAGTAAATGCCGATGGCCTGAGATTGACTGAATCAGCCACAATGATGCGCTGGTTCTTAGGGTGTGAAAACAAGTAGGCTCCGCCCACTTTGCCGTTAGTGATCCAGAGCGGGACCTGTGAGTCGGTCCCCTCCAGAGTTCCGTTATTCTCATAAGTAGAATAATCTTTAACAGCACCGGTTGCAGTAGAGGTCACATTAGTATCAAACGGCATATTAAGCACTGCAATACTCGTGCCATCCAGCCGCCAGTCAGTAATGTTAGTAACCGCATACCCTTCAGGATCAGACTGTGAGAAGGTAACACTCAGATTTTCAGTAGTCATGTTATTACCAGTCGGAGTGCTTAGAACAACAGAACTGACAGTAGGGGGTTGGTTTTCACAGTCATTAGTCTCATTGCACGTATAGCCGCTAGGGCAATCAGAGGTATCATTGCAGTCATACCATTCTCCAGGGCTGCCAACATAGCACCAATCAGTATCGCCATCACCATCAACATCAAGCTTGGTATTGTTGCTATAGCAATCTCCTTGGTATACACAAGAGCCAATCACAACACCGCAGCACGCCACATCCGAGGAATTATCAGCAATGCTGTTATCAATAGAGGCCTCATCCACGAGCATATTAAGACTCCACTCACTGGCATCATCCCCGCAGCAAGTGGTGTCAGAAACATTACCACTCCCCAAATTCCAGTCAATACCATTATCACCAGCAGTCTGGTCAGGCAGGCAGCCACAGGTATCCGCATTTGAATCTCCGTCATTATAATAGCCGCATGTTGTGTTAATCCAGCCAGACGTTCCATCACACCCACTAGGAGCCTTGTTTTCAGCATTGGCATCACCAGTGCAGCTGCCGTCAAACCCAGAAGACCTGCACACAGAAGAATCATCCACACTGCTGCAGGTGGCATCGCACTGATCCTCAAAGTAAGTTTCTCCTGCACTATCGCACGCACCAGTGTTAGCACTGGCAGCGAGATTATTGCAGGCAGCATCAGCATCACAGCTTGCATCATAAGCAGCAGATTTGCAAACAGAAGTGTTATCAGCAGCACCGCAAGTAGAACCGCACATATCAGCATAATACGTTGCACCAGTCCCAGCACACTGCACTAAAGTTGAGTTCGGTGCAGACTCATCACACATAGCAGCAGCTCCGCACCCAGACTCGCAGGTGCCATCAGCTCCTGTCGAGCTCGTATGGTTGTTTTCTGTATTATCAGCCTCGCAAAGCCTGCACTTGGAATCAGACTGATCACATCTGTACTCATCAGTGCCGGCAGTTGTCCCAGCATCCCAGCTCCCATCTGAGACATCATCACAATAATCACCGTTATCAGCATCACACACATTAGCCTCAGTATCACACTGATCAGGATCATCAGAAGCCCCTGAAGTCCAGTTATTACAGCATCCAGAGATCTCTGTCACACAAACACCATCAGCAGAAAAGTCACCGGCTGCAACCACCACATCACACTCATCCTTCTCAGCGCAGCTAGCACAGTCATCCTCATAGTAAGTTCCATCATTACATGCCTCTCCACCGATTTTACAGTCCCAGCTTCCTCCATCATTAGAGTCTGACAAGCACATAGCATCCAAGCCGTAATCACCATTAGAGGTATCAGTATCACACTCCAATCCATCTACATCCCCGTCACAGGCGTAATAAACCCCACTATTATTTGCCACATCCTCAGCATCACAAGTGCTGTCAGAATTGCATATACCCCCGGCAGCATAGCCATCAGCCGCGCTAGAATCACAAGGATCAACATCAGTCCCAGCACTGCAGTCAGCTTTCAGAGTACCTTCATCATCATACAAAGCACCAGTAGTGCAAGTGTCAGCATCAGTGCAAACCCCGCTTGCAGAGTATGCGCCATCTGTAATAACATCGCACCTGTTCTTTTCAGCAGTGCTAACCCCGCATGCAGAGCAGCTCAGCTTGTAATTGTTAGAATCCCCTGAATCAACGCATGCATGGCCGGCCTCATCACAGCTATTATCACTTAAGCAAATACCAGCAGCAGTAAAAGAGGTCTCACCATCATCCTCACACCCATCTCCTGCATCGCACAGACTGCAATCAGTTCTCAAACCAGTAGCAGGAGTGCCAGTATCATCGCACACCTCACCAGTATCGCAATCATAGTTATCAACACCAGTTCCACCCTCATCCCAGGCGCAAACACCATCGGCGGTATAACCGCCAGATGCAGCAGAATCACATGCGCTCGCATTAGCCACATCCTTGCAGTCATTGTAATAGTTGGTGTTATAGGCAACCTCATCCTCATCACAAGTATATGTTCCTGCACTATCCCTGGCAATTGACCCGTCAGCAGTCCAGGCATTAGAGCCATCATCAGAGCAGCATCTCCCGCCAAAAGTCACATTAGCATTCTGGCAGGTTGCAGAGCCTCCGCAAGTTGAGTCTGTATCAACGCAAATACCGCTTTGACAATCACCACCGTATGTACAAGCCTCACCATTCAATTGCAGGCGGTAGGTTATATTTAGCTCTGGGTGATAGCTTGCACCTTCATGGTCAGAAAAATAGAAAGTGTCAGTATCAAGTGTTCCGGGATGGTAAAGCAAAACACCATAATTATTTGTTGCTATCCAGTGCTTACACATCTTGGTAATATTCCATGTCCACCATTGTAGAACAGTGTTGACTGTTCTTGTGGATTCTGCAGTGGAGTTAAAATCACCTCCCTGTGTGCCCCATGCTGTGGCAGTGAGCCTGTTTACCCAAGTTGCCTGGGTTTCATCCCAATTGCTGGTAACCTCATGAGCGCCGATATCTATAGAGGCCGTTGCTCCAGACCATCCTTCAGTATACAATCGCAAAATAGCGCTGCTGACTGTGGCAGCTGCAGGCAATGAAGATATGTCAAAAATAAAGAGGCCTCTTCGCTTATATTTATACCCTACCCGCACATTGCCCGCATCGTCATAATTAGTTGTTGTGTTATCCAAATTAATATAAGTGTCATGTGTTGCACCGGCTGATATGCTTGGATCAAGCCAGAGAGTGTTTTTGCCAGCAACGTTGCCAATCAAAATCACAGTCTTGTTGTATAGTCTAACTGAATAACCAGAGTCCACAAGGTCAGCATAGCTCAGCACAAACCTATCCTTTATTTTGATGCTCTTTGACTGGTTGTTAATCTCAACATCATTATAATTCAGATTCTTGGCATCAACCACCCGAAGCCCAATATAATTTATTTTGTTCTTGACATCATCAGGAATATTGGTGAAATTCAGCGCATACTTGAAATGAGACCCAAAGTCATAATGAACCACCTCAAACTTAATATTGTTATTAGCCATAAAGGTCTTTGACTGCTCCCATGTGTAAGTGTTGCCATTATACACAAAAAATGGGGCAAACGTGAGGGAAGTCCCTTTATATGAAATATTGATTTTGCCATCTCTGAAGCTAAACTTTGCCGAGCTAGTGAAGTGGGGTGCACTACTAACAAAATTACACAAGTAGCCATTGCACCGCGTGAACTCATCAACAACCCGCCACGCTCCAGGCATGCTGCGATAAGCGAAATCAACCAACTCCCCGAATCTGAACCCAAAGCTGTGCTTTTCATTGTTTAGGATTCGACTTACAACTCTTGCCTCCCCAGAACAATTCCAATCCTTCACATAAGCACTGCTCTGATTAATAGTCCAATTAACCTCAGTGTCTCCGCACCATAATCCTGAAAATTCCAAATCCTCCAGACTAGTCCCATTATAACCACTTATCTCCAAATCGGCAGCACCCGTAGTACTAAACCTCACTGTCCAATTCTCCTCAACAGTCTGATCACTGAGAACAGTAAGACTCACTATAGATACCTCAAAACTCTGATTGCTTAAATGCGGAGTGATCCATTCAATCCTGTCAATATTGTTATCCCTGTTGCTATCAATCAAGTTCACATCAAATAATGGGTGATTAGTTACATCCACCCTGTAAACATCCCCTAGCGCTACAAGTGTTCCAGCATCTTCACCCCTAATATATTTAAAATAATCAGCTCTATTCGCATACCACTCTAACCTTACAGATACAGCTGCTGAGTCAGCTATATCCGTGTAAGTGTGAATATTTTCATACGGGATCTTAGAAAAGACTGTAACCTTTCTGGTGCTGCCGCTCACTGCTTCAATAACCTCAGGAGCTTCGGTATAATACTCGACAAGATACTCCTTCCTCTCTTTCCCCTCAAGATAATCCTTGAAATGAATCACTATATCCCCTTTAACCCCGCCTGTGACTGCTCCTGTAATCTGGGAACTGAACAGCCACCTTAAGAAACGTGCAATCAGTCCAGTATTATCTGCACTCTCAAGCACCATTCCTGTGATAGAATTAGCCTTTTTTTCTGGTAAAACAAGTTTTGAACCCTTCCTTTCAATAATAATATCATGCTTGCTGATCTCCCTATACTCTTTAGGATCAACAACACTAATGTTCTCGGCATACTCTGGCAAATCCACCTGCGCACTCACGGTCTTCTTCTTGTCCTCCTTATTCTCCACAACAACCAATTTGATCCACTTTACAGGCTTGCCAATCTCCACATAGGGTGCTTCCTCCTCAAAAGAAGCAATAGAAACAAACTCATCAGAAATATTTTCAACAAGAGTCACATTTCCGATTGGAGTTACATTTTCTATTAGTGTAATATTAATCTCAGTAAGATTAACTGTCGCATTTTGAGCAACCAGCGATTCATTAACCTCAGTAAAGTTGACTTCGGTAATATTTTCCTGACTTACTAGAGTCTCATTGCTTTCTGTTAAGTTGAGAGCTGGCTCAGATGTGCTCAGATTTACAGACTCATGCACACTTATGTTGACATCAGCCAGAGCTTCTGTGTTTATGGTTATTTCCTCAGGCAACCCCAGAACAAAGACTTCAATCTCAGGGCTCGCAACAGTATTCACACCATCACTAGCATAAATCTTAACTGAGCTCTTGCCAACAAACCCTGGAGCTGGCTCCAGAGTTAGCTGTTGATAATCAACATAAGCGTTCAGATTATCCGGATTGTTGGTTAAATAAGTCAAATTGTCATTATCCTCAAAGAACAAGCTCAGATCAAAGCTCTTTGACTCATTTGCATTTAGTGTAAGATTCCCTTCATAAACAAAAACAGGCTCTTGGTTAGTCTCACCAACAGCCAATCCAGTAATCCCTCCCTTAAAGTATCCAGCATTGTACATAACCATGGCGAGCATTACTAAAGCTAGGCAAAGCAGTTCAAGCAAATCCTTCCTCCAATCCTCACTTCTTTTTCGCCCTATGGTACACACCCCAGATATTTCTTTCATCTCTTTTGATTAGCCGAGCAATTTCACTATACCTTAGTCCATATTTCTCCTTAAGGAAAGCAACCAGGCACTCAAGTACACTTAATTTTCTGTCCTTAAAGATAACGAGAGGAATTTTGCATTCCGAATCACCAACCTCAAGCGGTTTCTCCCTCTTCCTAACAGCATTGTGGTAAGTAACCCATATTGTTCGCTGATCCCTGTTCAGCAGCACACCAATCTTTGAATACCTAAGCCCACGCTGCTCCTTGAGATACTTGCACACAGCCTCCAATATGCTGAGCTCCGCATTATTGAAAATTGAGACATCAACCACATCATCTGAACCCTTTACACAGAAAAGTCCAAGCATCTGGCTCTCTGACAGCAGGTGAGAATATTTCAGCTCTTTGACCAGTTTTTCAAGGAAAACCTTCTTATCAAGCGAACCAATAATTACCTCAGAATCCTCTTCAGATACTTTCTCATCCCTGATGAGTTTAAGGATCTCCTGCTCTCTGCTTATTGTTATCCCTCTTTTTACTTACTAATAATGTAAATTACAACTAATTTACTAAACATTCTACTCATTAATGATGTATTACTGCAGCAATTAACCAAGCCCCCAAAAATACTTATTAATAACGTAAAAACACCATATACACGCATAATGTTACTTATCAATAATGTATTACTCAAAAAATTCGAAGTCCTGTATCTAGAAACCATATTTTTACATATCAATAATGTTTTTCTTAACATCTCAATATTGGTTGCCAACAAACATTACTTACTAAAGATGTATCATCTTTAGGATACTAGTGTAGCAAACCAGACTCAATAATAATGTAACTAGTATATAAAGCTTTTTATAGAAATACTCAAAAAAAATGTAAAAATTAATACTCTTCGCACTGCCTCTCAAAATACTCCTTCTCATGGCTGCAAGAAGGACACTTCTCAGGCGGCTGTTTGCCCTTGTGCACATACCCGCACTTGCTGCAAACCCACACAACTTCTGTGGTTTTCTTATGCAGAGTGCCCGCCTCGAGCTCTTTCAGCAATTTTTTATAGCGCTCCTCATGGTGCTGCTCTGCTTTGGCAATCGCCCTAAGCCTGACTGCAATCAAAGGAAAACCCTCCTGCTGTGCAACATCTGCAAACTCAGGATACATAGCAGTATACTCATGATTCTCACCAGCTATAGCAGCCTGCAAATTCTCAGCAGTTGTTCCCCACACTGTCGGGCATCCAGCCTCAACCTCAGGCTGTGCTTTCAGCTCCTTGAGAAGCTTGAAGAGCCACTCAGCATGCTCAAACTCATTGTCTGCAGTAACCAGAAAAAGCTTGGCAACCTGATGCAAACCCTCTTTCTTGGCTGTGTTGGCATACATGGTATACCTGTTCCTGGCCTGGCTCTCGCCAATAAAAGCCTTCGCCAAATTCTCAATTGTTTTCATTTCTTCACCTCTGGACTGTTATACCCATATTTGTTAATATATACCCCTAAATTTGATCTGCTTGAAATACTCAAATCACCAGGATTAATCTGCTTTAATTCAACCCACTTTATTCCGCTGCATTTCATAGGTTCCATAATCTTAGCCCTACCTTGCACTAGCTTTGCCACATAAGAAGGCGAAACCCAGTGTTGATGCTCCTCAGGAATAATATGATCTACAACTTCTAGCATCTCCAGCACTTCAATATCAATATCCAACTCTTCCCTAATCTCTCTCTTGATTGCATCACTGCACTTCTCACCAAACCTCACAGAACCGCCAGGAAAATCCCACTTGCCCTGCTCATTTCTCGCTTTGGCACCACGCTGTGCGAGCAGCACCATTCCGTCGTCTCTAAAAATCATAGCACCAGTCCCTACCCCAATATAATCCACCCCTCGAATCATAAGAACTAAGAAAAAATTGTTTTTAATAAATCTTACGCATTAAGCATATGCCAAATCGTCAATTATCGAAAATCTTAAAAAAAAGGGATTACATCTTCCCCAAGGCTTTCTCAACCAAAGGCATAATAGCCACAACCTCATCCTTGGTGAGCCTGCCTAACTTACTCCACCGCCACTCCCCGCTCATCGGATTAATATTCTCCCGAGAAATCTGCAGCTTTGGCTGGGCCTCATTATAGGAATGCACGCTAACAGTAACCTTAGTTGCATCAAACTCTGCTGTCTCACTAAACAATGTTTTATCCAAATTCTTGTCAAAAGCCATTTTTCCCTCCTTAATGAACATTCAATATTTTTCTAAGCACAACACTAAACACCAATGAAAAGAGAATATAACTTCCAAGCCAGCCAATCTTCCATCCCAAAAGATCTAGCACAATCAGCTTCTCATTGCTAACCCTAATTGTCTTAAGCTTGCTCTGCTCAATGTTCTTCACAGGGTTTGTATACCTATGCTCATCCGTAACAATAATATCTTTCTTATAACTCTCGCCATCATAGGTTAGCTGCAAAACATAATCGCCAGCATCTGCTTTCATCACCCACACTGCCCGACCTTCAGCAATAGTCTGATTAGGTTCGCTCACCAACTCAACACCCTCAGCAGCCAATGCAATACTGCCAGTAGTTCCTGGAGCAAATACAGCAGCAACTCTAAACTCGCTCCCAGGCATAAGAGGCATATATCCAAGATGGGCATTGAGATACCCAAAAATCAGCACAATAGGAATGAAAGTTATCAGCGTGGGCTTGAAACTCTGCATCATGTAGTCCATATTCTTGTTCATCATCTCCTTCTGCAGCCTCATCATCTGCTCAGGTTTCTTTGCAGCTTTCAGCTTGTCCTGCAGCTGTTTCAAATCTTCCTTCAGCGATTTCATCTTGGTTTGGTCAGTGGCAAACTTATACACCAGCACAACCAACAGAGAAAGCATGAAAGCTATCACTGCCACTGTTAATGTCAAAGGCAGTCCAAATAATAATCCAAGTACATCCATTTTAGCTCTTGATAAATTTCTGCAGCATAGGATGCATATCCATCATATGCTCCTTTGCTATCTCTTCGTACAATTTGTAGATAATCATAACAGTAAGCAAAATCCCTGTGCCTCTAATAAGCGACCCTGCAAGATCTGCAATCCCTGCCAGGAAACCCACAAAAAAGGCACCCATGATTGTAAGCGGCCAAATATATCTTTCAAGTATCCTCTCCAGAATCCGCTCATCCCTTCTAAACCCGGCAATATGCAATCCTGACTTCATCATATTCTCAGCCTGGCTCTTGGCATCCATCCCAGATGTCTGAACCCAGAAAATTGAGAAAAGCACAGAGCCGCCAACCATAAACAGCATGTACACAAAGCCACTCACAATATCTCCTGTTGTGAGGCTGTTGGTAATAACCTTTCCCAGGATATTGGGAGCATTGAGCAAAGCAACCAGCCCTGTTGCAGGATTATTGCCGTTGAACGTCCCCAGAATTGGGAAACCCCAGTTCTGCATAAGCCTGGCCCACAACTGGATATTAGCCATAAATGCGCTCACCAAAATAACAGGCATGTTGCTTGTATAAATAAAACTCAAAGGCCATCTCACACCATGGCCACGCACCCTGCCAAAACTCAGAGGGATCTCAATCTTCATAGCCTGTCCATAAATAGACATCAAAAACACAGCAAAGGTTGATAACACAAAAGCTCCAAGCCTGGCAGCGTCTAGCAGCTGCTGCGATGCCAACGCCTGTACCATTGCAGGGATAGCCCCTGTCAATATGCTCGGGTTAGCAGGGCTAGGCAGTATTGAAAAAGCCTTGATAAACAACTCCTTGCTTACTCCTGCAGCAATAAACAGGGAAATCCCCTGCCCAAAACCCCACTTGCTCACAACCTCATCCATAAACATAATAAGGAACGCACCCACACACAGCTGCAACACCAAAATCCACTGCAGCGTTGCATAAACACTTGTTCCAGCTAGTCCAGTCGGAGGAGTCAACCCCCCCATAAACACATAAATAATACCCTCGAAAATTACGAAAAATATTGACGCTGCTTTCTGAAGCCCCTGATAAAATGCTTTGCCCTCATGGCTGGTCAAATCAATTTTCAACAACCCTGCGCCAGTCAGCAACTGCAGCACAATGCTTGCAGTCACTATCGGTCCAATACCCAAGGTGATCAGGCTGCCAAACTTGGCACCAAGAATAATCTCAAGCTGCTCAAACCTAAACTGGTTGTCAGGATCTAACCCGAACAAGGGAATCATTCCCAAAATAAAAAACAGCACCAATGTCACAACTGTCCATTTCAGTTTCTCTTTGAATGGTAATCGCTTTTGACTCGGACCCTGAACCTCAGGGAGATTCATCAATATATCCTTAAGCAGCCCCATCCTTCTCCTCAAGAACAACCACTCCGCCAAAAGCTTTCACTTTCTCAACTGCCTTTGGCGAGGCAAACTTGGTGTTAATCTTCCATTTTCTGGTAACATTACCTCTGCTCAGCAACTTGTTGCAGCCAATAGCGTCCAAATCAACTGCAAAAATGTCCCCTTCCCGCTTAACTGCTTTGCCAAAATTGTCCAAGCCTCTTTCCAGGTCAATAATGTTGATACATACAATCTGCAAAGCACGCACATTCCTTTTGAAACCGTGTTTACCATATCGCTTTGTGTCTTTCCACACAGATGGTTTGTTGCACTGAGCTGCTCGCTTCCCTTGGCCGCTGTTGCCTCTGCCTCCTCTGGACCCTGCACCCCTGTGCTTCTTCTTAGAGCCATACCCTCTAGTTGTGTCCCCTCTCATGGCTCGATTCTTCTTCTGTTTGCGAACAACCATCTAGACCATCCTCATCAGCAAATCATTAATCTTTTCTCCCCTATCACCAAGCACTCCACCCTGCCTAAAGCTCATCTTCAAGCCTTCCCTTTCAAAACCCTTTTTGGGTGGACTCAACCGGAAAAAAGGTTTGTAGTTCTTATTATTGATCACAATAAACTTGTTGCCTATCTTCCCTTTCGGATCTATTCTTCCCTTATACAGCTGGCCCCGCTTCTCAACCAGAATATTATACACATCATCATTAACCTCACCGAATGTAACATAGTCCTTAATCTTCCTGACCATTCCGATAGTTGTCGGGTTTTTCTCAACAACAGCGCAAGAGTGTTTCCTGCGCAGGTGCAGAATATTCAGCGTATTGTCAATATCATGCCTAATATGATGCAGTCCCCTAACCCTGACAATAGCTATTCTCTCACTCATTCTTAACACCCTCTACAATCCCCAATTGCGGGGTGTACTTGCTCTGCACCTTTGTCTCCATCAATTGCCTAAGAGCATCAATACATGCGCTAATCAGATTTATTCTAGTACGCGTCTGGCCAGAGGCCCTCGAATAAATATCCTTAATCCCTGCCAAGCCGAGAATTTTCTGGCACTCCTTCTCAGCCACTAGCCCTGATCCTTTTGGCGCAGGCATAAAAGTTATCTCAACTGAGCCGCTCTTCCCCTTAACAGCAAAAGGAATCGAGTGCGCTGTTTTGCAGCCACACTCCCAGCTCCCGCATCCTCTCCTGATTTTAAAGAGATGGGTCTTGGCATTTCTCAATGCCTTCTCACGTGCAGGCACAGTCTCCTTAGCCTTTCCAACGCCAATGCCCACATAGCCATCCCTATTACCAACAATAGCAAAAGTACCGAACTTTGGCTTATTCCCCTCAGGAGTCTTCTTCTGAGTCTGCCTGAAGATTCTTCGCTTACCACCGCCAAACTTACCCTTTGACTGGCCAACAAGCAACAGATCCTGCTCAAGATTAAGCACAAGTATATCCACAATCTCAGGCTCCATTATCTTCAGCCCATTATCAAGTATCTGATCAATATGCGTAATCTCCCCTGCTTTCACCTTCATGCCCAAGCTTGTTTTGGGTTTCCACGCCTCTTTATCAATAGTGGACTTAGGCAACTCCTTCTCAACCTTCTCTTCGTCATCTGGGGCAATGACTGGCTCCTCTTCCTTGACTTCTTCACTCATTTTTCCTCAACCTTCTTCTTTATCACTTCAAAATGACTTGTCAGATCCTCTGGGTTTAACCCATTCTTTAAATATGCTGAAAAAAGCTTATTATACCTCTCACCATCTTTCTCTTTGAGCATCTTGGCATAATTGCTAATATGCTTGCCCATTATTCTGTCATTCTCTGGCAAAACATCCTTACTGTGCTTAATCTTCAAACCGCCATCCAAGGCGCCCTTGAGCACTGCATACAGCCTGCTTCCGCCAACTGAAGTCTGCATCCCAATATCCAACACAGCTTCTGTAACATTGGCTTTAATAGCGCGCTTGGCTATCATCAATCCAACTAGGTAAGCAGCGCAAATATTGCCGCAATTTCCTTTCCATCCCAACTTCTTGAGATTTGCAGTATGGGCACTAGCAAGCACCTTGTCGCCAACAGCTTCAAACTCAATAATCCGCGCAGCAACATGCTTTGAGGAGCATCTCACCACCAGTCTTGGCTTCCCACCAAGCAAAAGCTTGAGCCTGTTCTTATAATTGGTTTTACCTTCACGCTTCCTCCTAAATCCAACAGTAAACCTTCTATTTGTTCTCATTTGCCCAGCCCTTGCTCATCAATATACAATTTCACATGGCGTTTGCTTCTGAAAAAACCACCCTTAGCTTTGAGGTACAACTTTCTGTAACCTGCCTTTGTGATGAGCTCTTTACCCTTCAGCTCAGCTAAAAATTTTCTAATAAGCCTAATCCTATTCATCCATGCAACTTTTGCAGGCAATCTTGCAGTCCACTTGCCCTTGCGTGAATTCGGCCCCTTGCCTCTGCCCTTTCTTCGCTGAATAGCCCTCTTCTTAGCCCTTGCTCTTGAGACGCCCTTAACCTGCTTCCCCCTAATCACGCCATCCTTTATCAGTCCCCTAATATCCACTTTGGTAATAGACTCTTTAATCTCATCAGCGCGCGTGGGATCAAGCCAGACACGTTTAGGTGAACGTTTCAAAACCTTCCCTGCTATCCTCTTTCTTGAATTCAACATCTTATTTCTGCTCCTTGGTCAAGAGCTTATCAAACTCTTTCTTTTCCCTTTTCTTCTTATCCTCTTCACCCTCAACAGCCTCTTCAATGCTCTTCTTTGGAGCTTCAACTTTCTTGACTTTGGTTGTCTTCTCTTTCCTCTTTTTGATACTCTCCTCTACCTTGGCAATATAACCCTTCGGATCCTTAACATTAACAATCATGATATTCTTTTTGAGGGCCAGTTCAACTATAGCCATCTTTTTCTTAATTCCAACACCCTTGCCTATTTCAATACACTGCTTCTTGGTAATCTGCTCAACATCCTCAACTCGGTTTACCCTTACAACAGCCAAACCTGAGCTGTGCAATCCTTTGACTGCTCTCGGGCTTCCCCATCCCGGCTCCACACTCCTTCTATAACCTTTGATCTTCATCCTCATCTTGGAATGCCAGCCCTTAGGCCTGCGCCAGCTCTTCTTCAACCTCTTGATCTTATGGGAGTCCTGCCTGCTGAACGTGGGCTTCTTCTTCTTCAAACTATTCCTAACAGCCAGCAAATCCCTCATTTCGTAATCGCCTTTTCAGTTATGTAAATTCCATCCTGGAATATCCTTCTATCATACGCAGTCCTTCTTGTCAGCTGCTCAATCGATGCTGCAGTCTGCCCTGCCAGCTCCTTGCTTGCAGCACTTACTTCCACTGTATCACCCTTAACCTTGACCTCTACTCCTTCTCCCAGATCCAAGGTCCTGGGAATCCTCTCGCCAAAAAAATTCTTGACAATAAACTGTTTATCCTTGACACTAACATTCATAGGAAAGTGCCCTGAGCAAATCTTGAGTCTGTACATATAGCCTTGCTGCACACCCTCAAGCATATTGTTGACATGCGCAACAAAAGTACCAATTATCTTTTTCTCCCTTCTTGTTGCATTCTTTGCGCCAACCTTAACCTTGTTCCCTGTAACCTCGACATTGACTTGCGGATGGAAGAGCTTGCGCTTAATAACTCCTTTTGGCCCCTCAAGACAGATTATGCCGTTCTCATAGCTAACCTTAACTCCAGCAGCCATTTCAATTTCCTCTTCCATCAGATCTAATCTCATTTTAGTAACAATAGGCCAGAAGCTTTCCTCCTAAGCCCTTCTCCTTTGCTTCCAGGTGTGTCATAATCCCTTTATTAGTCGACACAATAAGCACACCAAAATCTTTGGCAAGCAAAAACCTTTTCTCAAACTTCTCATAACCATCTATCTTCACAGCAAACCTTGGCTTGATCACACCGCATTTATTGATCTTGTTGATCAGCTCAATTCTCACAGAACTTCCTCGGCTGTTTTTCTCCTCAGTATATTGGCCAATAAAATGGTTATCCTGCAGCTTCTGCAACACAGCTTTCACTATGTTCGAGCTAGGTCGCAAGACCGCTACACTCTTGCCAACACGTTCTGCATTCAAAATATTCGACATCACATTGGATAATGGATCGTTTAAACTCATTTTTCATCAACTGTATTTTCTAAACCCTATTTTTGTAGCTATCTCTCTAAAACAATGCCTGCACAAATTGAGGCCATACTTTGAGATATGCCCCCCTACTCTCAGACATCTTCTGCATTTCTTTGATGAAAGGCCGTACTTTATCTCCTTAGGTTTATTGTGCTTCAAAAATCTCGCCATCTTAACTGGTTTTGATTTCAGCTGCTTAAACACCTTTCTGTAATCACTAACTGTCATACTCAGCTTACCTCCACCTTATACACCTGTTTGAAAAAATCAATAGCTTCTTCCTTGGATATTACATGGTTCTTGCTAAGCTCTCCTCTTAACAATTTTCTCCTCTTAACCCTAAATCCTGGCCTCTCCAGCGTAACACACACATCCAGTCCCAAATTTCCGATCTCTGGGTCATATTTCACACCAGGAATGTAAATATATTCAACAAGCCCGAAATTGACATTGCCATGCTCATCAAAACAGCTCTCCTGCAGTTTGTTCTCCCTGGCAACCAGCAATCTCTTCAGCAGATCATCAGATCTTCTCACAGTAACCTTACACCCGATTGGCAGCCCAGGTCTAACCCCCCATGTGGGGATCCTCTTCTTGGTAATGCACTTCACTGGGCTCATCCCAGTAATTTTTGCCAAGAGCTTCACACTTCTCTCAAGCTTTTCCTGCTCCTTTCCTGTCCCCATATTCAAGGTGAGCTTCTCTATCCTGATATTCCGCATTACGTCTGACATATTAGCCTAATGATATCCCAGGAGTCTTTTCTCCAACTACAAGAGCAAATCTTTTCTCGGTTTTAACAACACCGCCACTCTTTGATTTGTAATAGACACCCTCTTCGCTTATTTTCTCAATAACACCATGATCACCAATGTGTTTACCACCTGTCAAAAATATGTATGAGCCAACATCAAATTGCATATTTTTCTTGATCTTCTTACTCGGCAGTTCCACCAGCAGACTCCCACCGCATTTATACTCATCCTTTTCAGCAATAAGATTTATTCCTGAGCTCAGGTTCAGCTGGGTCTTGCCCCCTTTCACCCTTGTCTTATTCAAGACCTTGCACGGCTTGATTGAAGCCTCTTTGCTATCAATCTTTAATAGTCTCAAAAACCCTTTCTCATCAATAATCATTCTATAGCTCTCCTTCAGCAGAGGCAAACTTATCACATCCATTAGCCCGACAGGGAATTTGGGGTCTTTCCTCTGTTTCCCATCAACAAGGATCTGCTGTTTTGCCAGCATATATTTAACCTGCTTGGCATTGCTTGCATACCCCAGCATATCCCTCAGCACAATGTTGATTGGCATACACATCTCTGCTGCATGCGGCCCAGGGTTTGGTCTAGTGATAAACTTGATACCCTTCCTTTTTATCTTCCATGTCCTTGGAGCATTCAATCGTTTTAAGTGAGCTTTTGCCATGTTTCCTATCTCCTTTTCAAAGCTGCCACCCTCTTCTTATCAGAAAGGTTCAGCTCAGTAATCATCAAATTTGAAGGGTGCAGAGGGTAAAAAACCTTTGTTCCGTCTTTCTTGGTTGTCTCCACACCCCTAACATAAACTTTAACACCACTGATATCCACTCTATCCACTTTTCCGCTTAGTCCGCTGAATTGTCCCCGCATAACTTTTACCTTGTCGTCTTTCCTTACAATAATAGCGCGCCTGCCATGACTCTTCCTTAACTCAGGAGACAAATGGGCGCCCATAAACTTTCGCTTAATATGCAAAGGCGCTCTCGCTCGGTATTTCCTCTGCTTGCCTGGTGCTTTGCTCGAATTCCAGGCTTTTGAAAATGTTCTCATACGATAATCCTCGCAACTTTGGAAATTGCAGGCCACCTTTCACAAGCCTCTTTAGCCACAGGCCCTTTGAAAATAGTCCCCTTCGGATTTCCTTTCTCATCCTTAAGCACAACTGCTGCGTTATCCTCAAATTTGATCCTCGTGCCATCTGGCCTGCGGTATTCCTTGCGCTGCCTGACAATCACTGCCAGCACAACCTGTTTCCTCATCTCTGGTTTGCCCTTCTGTACACTGGCCATAACCAAATCTCCCACACCAGCACTCGCCAGTCTGCTCCTTACTGTTTTACTCCCCATTACTGTAAATATCCTAAGGATCTTGGCACCAGAGTTGTCGCATGTGCCAACATTTGCACCAAGTGGCAATCCTTTTGTCACATTTGCTTTGACTGGTTTCATTTGCCCAAAACCTCCACTACAATGAAATGTTTGGTCTTACTGAGTGGCCTAGTCTCTTTTATCATCACTTTGTCACCAACTTTGGCATTAATACAGCTTGGATTGTGCACAAGCAGTTTGGTTTTTCTGCTCTCATACCTCTCAAACTTGGGCAAATAATGCTGTCTCGCTCTAACAAAAGTAACGGTCTTATGTGATTTTGCCGCGACAATCATCCCACTAAGCACTCTTCCATGTAATCTGGACTTTCCGTGGAAAGGGCAATACTGATCATTGCACACTGTCTTTTCTTCCTTCTCTGATTTCTTTACCATCTTAATTTCGACTTGATCCTCTCTTCAGGCTTTTTGTTGAAATATTTCCCATCGATAATCACAGTCTTATCCTGCACCACAAACCCAAAGGAATAAAGCGTTTTTACCAGCCGCTTTCTTACCCCTGATGTTTGCAAGACCACTGTGTTCTTGGTTTCATCAACAATCTCTCCCTCAAAAACATCCTTGTTTTTAAGGTTAACTGCTCGGGTATTTCTACCTATCAGTTCTCCCTTCAATATGTCTTTCACATATTGCATGGTCGTTATCTCATCAGCTGAGACTTGGCATAATGAAAACCCCTTTCGGAGCTCATTTGACGTCGATTGTCTCTGGCGCAAAACCAATGTCGACCAAAAACTGCTTCATGCCTCTTTTGTGGTCGCCCTGAATCTCAATGATGCCTTTCTTCACTGTGCCTCCGCAGGCAAACTTCATCTTGAGTTTTTTCCCCAGGTCTTTGATGTCAATCTCTTTTTTGTCAATCCCTTCGACAATCGTATACACTTTGCCAAATTTTTTCTTTTCTGTGCGCACCAGTATGTTTTGACTCTCTTTGGCTATGGTCTCACACACGCACAAATCTTTAGGTAGCCCACAAATTTGACAAATTTCACTCATTATTTTTTGTCCTCTCCTCCTTGGTTTTGTTTCATTATGGTTAGTATGCGAGCGATATTTCTTTTATTCTGCCTGATAAGCCCAGGACTTTTTGGAGTTGTCCCAGTAGCTATCTGGGCATTCTGCTTTACCAGCTCTTTTCTGAGATCCATCAAGCGCTCCTTGAGCTGCGAAGCATTCATCGTCTTAAACTCTTTTGTAGCCTTCATTTTTCAGCCTCTGGCTTCTCTTTTTTAGCTTTTTTTACTCTTTTTGCTTTTGGTTTCTCTTTAACCTCTTCAATAATAACATCTGGAGTCTCCCTAATCGTAATCCTATCTGGAAGTCTGACATCGGGTGGCATAATGCTTACCCGTATTCCAATAATCCCTGACTTAAGCTGTGCAATAACCGTGGCCTTCCTAACACCAGTCATGCTAATATCCCCGCACTTTTTCAGATAACCACCATAAACTCTCCATGTTCTAGCACGCGCACTTGGCAGCTTTCCGCTCAGGTGTATCTCTGTCCCAAGTGCTCCCGCCGCCAATACATTTTCCATAGTCTTGTGCATAATGCCTTTGAATCGCTGGCTCCCAAACCGCTCAAGGCTCATGGCAATCATGTCAGCCACAATATTTGGATCCAGGTAAATATTCTCAACTTCTCCCACCTCAATCTGGGGATTCTCCAACCCGAACAGCTCCTTCAAATCCTCGGTGAGCTTCCTGATATTCTGTCCCTGCCTGCCAACCACAAGACCAGGCCTGGATGCATAAATTATAATCTTCTCTCCAAGGGGAGTTTTCTGCAATTTTGTGTCTGAGTATCCGCTCTTCCTGAGATTAGTTGCCACATACTCCTGTATCTGGAACTCCTTGATCCTTTTTGCAACAATATCTCTCTCTATCATTTTTTAACCTCTGCAGCTGGTTTAACCTTAGTCGGCTTCTCTTTTTCAACTTTTTCCTCTAACACAACCTCAACATGACTCCTCTTCATCTTTCTACCAAGATGTCTGCTTTGGTGATAAGGTCTTGAAGCAATGTGTGCACACACATGCTTAATCCGCAAATCTGCAACACTCAGCCCCTTAAACTGTGCATTTGCAGTCGCACTTTGTACCAGCTTCAATATCTCCTTGCAGGTATTCACAGGGTACCTTCCAGGCCCAACCGCTTTTCTATGAGCCAGATCCCTCAAATGCCTTCTGAATGGAATAGCCTCTTTCTTCGCAATAACGCGCTCGAGCAGAGCATTTGCATCATCAACCCTTTTGCCTCTAATAGCATTGCACACCTGCTCTGCATGTTTGGCAGATATGCTCAGAGATATCCCCACTGCTTTTGCACTCTTCTCGTCCATCTCCTTTAACGCATATTTGTAGCTCATCTTAATGCTTACCGCCACCCATTGCTCCGCTTGACTTGGTCGCGCCCACCCCTGGTGCGTGATGCTCAACCTTTTTCCTCGTCATAACCAGTTCGCCGAAAACATGCCCAATCATCTCGGGTATGATCGTAATTGCCATATAATCTTTTCCTCTGTGAATCCTTATAGTCCTGCCAACCATGCCAGGCAGCACAACCATTTCTCTGTTGTGAGTCTTCAAGGCTTTATCTTTCTTCTCTTCAAGCTTCTTCATGAAAATCTTCTGTGGTTTGGTGAGCCCTCTAGTAAGAGCCCTCCTCCGTCTTGCAGTGTACAGCCCAGCTAGCTCCTTAATGCTCATGGTTTTAAGCTGATCCAATGATTTTCCCCGATATTTAAACTCTTTAAGTACCATTTTTATTTACCTTTCTTACCGCCAGTCCTTCTTGGGCTCAACATGCCCACTTTCCTTCCAGGAGGCGCAAACCTTGGTGCAATAGTAGGCCTTCCTTTACGGGAGCTCCTACTGCCACCATATGGGTGGTCAACTGCATTCATTGCCTGCGCAGTAACCAATGGATAGTATTTGCCCTTTGCCTTCATACGGTGATATCTGTTGCCTGCTTTCAGGAATGGTTTCTCTCTTCTGCCAGCACCGGCAACCATGCCAATCATAGCTCTGCAGTTCGGATTTAACTCTTTCTGTTTTTTGGATGGCAACTCAATTACTACCTTATCATTCGTCTTTGCCAGTACCTTTGCAGTCACTCCTGAGCTTCGCACAAATTTACCGCCATCACCAGGCTGGCTCTCAACATTGCAAATCAAAGTCCCTTCTGGAATGCTTTTCAGGGGCAGCGTGTTTCCAACCTTCACTGCTGCAGCAGAGCCCATCACAATAACATCGCCCACCTGCACGCCGGCTGGTGCAATCAACAGCCCCTCAGTTTTATCCTCATATACAACCTCAATAACCGGGCTGCTATGCCCAGCACAATGCACAATATCCTTAATCACGCCAGTAATCGGACCTACGGCAAGAGGGTGATACTTGCTCTCCCCCTTAAACCTATGACTCCTAGCCCTGTAGCTAAAAGAGCCTTTTCCTCGCTTTTGCTGAGTCAGATTCTTACCCATTTCACATCAGTCCGAGCTGAGTTGCCACATCAATTGCTGGCGTCTCTTCACTCAACTTCACATATGCTCTTTTTTTGCCATCTGGCCCGATTTTCGTGTTGGTTTTCACAACCTTAACCTTAAACATCTCTTCAACTGCCCGCTTAATATCCTGTTTTGAAGCCTTAATATCTACCATAAACACTAGCTTGTTCTCAGCTTCCATCAGCCTGATTGATTTCTCAGTTGATACCGGATATTTTATCACTTGGTCAGTTTCCATTTTACATAAACAGTTTCTCCTCCTCCATAAGCTTAAGGGCAGCCTCGCTCCATAGTGTAAGCCTTCCAGGCTCACCGCCAGGCGCCAGCATCTCGACATTAACATGTTTAACATCCACAACATCAACGCCAGCCAGATTAGTGGCTGCCTTAAGCAACTTGCAATCATCAGACACAACCAACAAAACACCCTTCTTCCTCTTGTATTTCCTGCCTCTACCCTTTCCTTTACCTGCCCTAACCTTTTTCTGGCTGGCTCTGTCCAAATCCTTTTCCAAACCCAATTTCCTCAATATCACATCGACCTGCTTTGTTTTGTCGAGATCCTCAAATTTCTTAGACAACACAAATGGAAAACCAGCAGGCACAGCATTCCGTTTGGCAACAAGCTCAATATCCATTGTTGCTGCTATCGCGCTTCTAATCGCTTTTCTGCGCTCCTTCTTGTTGATTCGCTGCTCCCAGACCTTCTCTGCTTTTGGGGGAAATGCGCGCCTGCCACCCACTGCCTGCGGTGATTCAGCACCCACCCAGCTAAATCTTGAGCCTCGCTTAATATGAATCTTTCTGGCAATCCTTGATATTCCATGACCATAACTTGTTTTATAATCCCTTCTTCTCTTTGAGATATGAGCTGAATGCCTCATTCCAGCTTCAGGGCTTGCTCCATATGCCTGCCTCTGGGCACTCTGCAATGCCAGCACCCCTCTGCGGATCAAATCAACGCGCACCGGTTCCTTAAATTGCAGAGGCAACTCTACCTTGCCCACTTCCTTTTTTGCCGTATCAAAAATTGTAACCTTCATCCTAAGCACCCTGTTTTGAAGCCAAACTAACATAAATTATTTGAGGCGCATCTCTCATAAATCTCCTATTAGGTCTTATAGGCAGATTAAAGCGTACTATCCTTTTTGCAGGCCCGGCTATTGACCCAAAAAATAAGATATACGGGTTCTTGACCAAACCATAATGCAAAAACCCTCCCCGCGGATTAATCTCCTCTACCTTGTTGCCAATTTTCAATATACACTTGTTGTACTCAGTTCTGCTATGGTACCCCATCTTTCCAGCCTGAGGCACACTAAATAATATGTGGGCAGGATGCCAAGGTCCCAATGTCCCAATACCCCTCTTAGCCTTCTCGGTTTTTCTGCCTCTTATCTTAGTCCCGAACCTCTTGGTGGTGCCCTGGAACCCCTTGCCTCTTGTGACAGCTTTAACATCAACCTGCTGCCCCTCCTTAAAAACATCTGTGATCGGAATCTCTTTGCCTACCAGCCCCTTGGCAAACTCAAATTTTGCCTTGATATCACTCCCGCCAATCCCCATCTCAAAAATTTCAGGCATCTTTTTGCCAATGCCAGTAAGCTTTGGCTGAGTATAAACCAAAACCCGCAAATCATCAAACTCCTCAGGCTTCATCTTCTCCAGAGTGGCTGCTTTCTTAGCCAAAACAACCTTCCTGTTCAACTCCTTATCCTTTGCAACAACAACCTCAGAAGCAGCAACCAAACCCTTTAATGTTTTTTTGTAAAATCTGATAGAAAAAATTTTGATGGCAGGACACTCAACAACTGTGACGGGCACAACAATTTCCTCATCCTTTGATCTGGAGTTGGGGTTGTTGTCCCTCACAACAATGTGAGTCATCCCTGCCTTATAACCAGCAAAACCCAAAAATCCAGCCTCGCCCTTTGGCCAAGTTCTTACCTTGGTGTACTGGCGAGCAGCCCTCTTTCTAGGCCAATACTGTAAACTTCCTCGTCTTGGCTGTCTTGTCGTTGCCATAAAACCACTTGATCACCTAAGCTGAGGGCCTTATACCAAGTATAACTCCCTCATCAGTCAAACGCCTTTTCATGGGCCCTTTTTCCGAGAAAAGAGGTCACCGCTTGAAAAGCACCCTTTTCAGGCATTATTAAGACACTGAGTGTCTTTCCTACTATCACCCCGAAACACTAAGGGGTGTTAGTATTGTCTTTATAAATGTATCGGTAGCAATACTATATTATAGATACTATATTATAATATGTTTAATTGGTACAAACCGCATCCAGAAAGCAGAGCCTCAAATCTTCTTAACCTTAACAGGCATGCTCTTCAGGATGCGCATTGCCTTTCTATAGCTCAGCAACCCGCCTTTTGCCCCTCTGCATTGGATAACAGACTCTGCATTTATCAAACCCAATTTCAATGCAAACCGCAAATCATTTTTCCTCAGCAATCCAGACACAAAACCAGCAGCAAAAGAGTCCCCTGCACCGGTTGCCTCCACCACTTTTAGCTTGTGGGCTTGCACATACAAGAACTCGCTGCCATCATAGGCATACAAACCCTCTTTGCCACACGTGACAATAACTATCCTAGGTCCAAGTTCCCTCAACTTTGCCAGCAAATCCTTAACACACCCCTTACCTACAACCAACTCTGCCTCTTCCTTATTAAGCACCAAAACCGTTGTGCACTTCAGCACCTTTCCCAAATAGCGCGACCCTTTTGCAGCAAGATAACTCGACGGGTTAAACGCCACCTTTATTCTGTGTTTCAAAGCATACTCTGCGAGCTTCTCAAGCACCTTATATGAATCATCAACCAGCGAGGAGAAATAAAACCACTCTGTTTTCAGTCTGCTAAGTTTGATCTCCCCAAAACTATAACCATCTATCGCACCTTTGTAGGTAAGAATAGTACGGTCATGCTCAATACTGTCCAAAATAATTGAGTAGCCTGTCATCTCAGAGGATAATGACCCCAGAAAATCAACCCTGTGCGTTCTCAGCAGCTCCCTGACCCTCCTGCCGCCGTCATCCCTGCCAATCTTCCCGAGATAACCCACCTTATGCCCAAGTTTGGCAAAGGCAACAGCAGTATTTGTACCCCCTCCGCCAATCATAAACTCAATATTCTTTATCAAAATCTTAGAACCCAGAGGGTAGGCAAGCAGCTCCTCACTCCTGTGCTTGCTTCTAATCTTTATCAGCTCAGAATCAGTATCCACAAACACATCCACTGTTGCAGAGCCAACAGTTATCACATCATACATGTTTTGTCCTGGCAAATACAACTTTAAAAAACTTTGCTTTGCTTTGCTTCCTCTAGCGTATCAAGTCTTCTTGTGGTGAGATGATAAATAATAGTTGTGGCAATATTAATTGAAAAAAGAATTCTATTAATCTTGCTGCTCTTGGTGGCAAACTCATCCTCTGTGTTTGTCCTAATCTGACCGCAAACATTGTACGCATCAACAGCAAGTTCACGCCTAGGTTTATACCAAAACTCATAACTAATTCTGAACAGCTTGTTCATCTTGCTGAGAATACGCAGCACATCATTGTCTGGCTTAACCTCTGAAAGCAGCATCGCCAGATTCTTCAGCTCATCGCCCAAAGATTCTATAGACTCAATCAGATAATAAGTGGTTGCCCTGCCAAAGCTCATCACCTGCTGGCTTTTGTTGAGTTTCCGCAGGCAAAAATATGTGAACTTGTTCACATCTATGTCTTGGTCGTACACATTCTTCAATGCCTCTTTATCATTGGCATGCCAAGCCTCCTGGCAAGTCTTTGCCATATCCATCAGTATAAGAAAGGCTCTGCGCAACAGGACCTCTGGATCCAATTCAAGGTTCTGGGAAATCACCTGAATCTCCATGCTGTCCTTGTCAATATTCAAAATCTCATACCCCATCAACTCAGGCATCTTCTGTTTAACTGCCAGCATCAGCTCAGGATTATCAAACTTTATCGTGATCTTGTCATAGCCTTTTTGGTAAGCCTTGGTGATAAAACGGTCCGCCAGCCTGGGCACTAATCCACTCAAATCAAAAGTTATCTCTTCAGCTGCCAATCCCTTCTCAGACGATACAGTGAGTGCATTCTCATGCTCCAGCAGGTTGATCTCATCACCAGCCTTCAGATTATTGCTCTTCGTCCAGGCAGAGGGCAGAGTGAGCGTGAGCGCATTTTTTCCCTGCTTAACTAGCTTTCTTCGCATAGCGAGAAAGAACCAAAACCCATATTAAAATATTATTCTAATATATCAGTTATATTCCAGTATATCTCATATATATTAAATATACGTTAACAATATATGTGAAACTGCATTCTTTCCATATGGTGATCTGGTTTAGAGGGGATAAGCCAAAATGGCCAAATCATTTGAAAACTGGAACACAGATTGTCTGGTGTGTGGAGAATCAATCACCAACCCAATCTGCACTGAATGTTTGGGAAAGGAAATAGTAGACTGGGCTGCAAACACCGATCCAGCTCTTGTTCCATACATCCGTTTGCTGGCTCGCAACATACCCAGGGAAGAAAACGAGACTAAGTGCATAGTCTGTGGGAACCGCATTGACACCTGCAACTACTGCTTTCTAAATGAGGTGCTGCAATTCATCAGGCACAACTCACCTGAGCTAACCAACAGCTTCTTGGAACACTTTAGCTATTTCCCACGCTACACACAGACTCCAAGCGACAAAAATCTGATTGCAGAATAAAGACCAATTGCTTAAAAATGTCAAACTACACAGAAAAGTATGACCTGGATGGAGTGGCTTTCGATTCACTCTCAAGAAGAGGCAGAAAAGAGTATGAGCTTGAGCAGCACGATAGGGAATCGCTCAAGCAAATCAGCCTCAAACTCGAGCAGGGACTCTACACCGACCCATTAGAAGTCCGGGAACATTTGGAATACATTGAAAACCTAATTGAGGAAATCGGCAATATCGTCAAACTGGAAGAGCAGCTGGGCATTGTCAATTTGACACTAAAAAGAGATTTCTTAAGCATAAAACTGCAGTTTGACAGGCTTGGTGCCCACCTCACCCGACTTGAAAGCTCCAGACAATAAACTTATATACATCTTTACATACGCATAACTTATGCAATTCTTTGACCTGGCATATCAGAAGAAACACCTAACCCAGATAAGTAATTTCAAGTCAATTAGAGCTGCACTGCAGCTGGCTGAGCAAGCCCACGCAATGCAAAAGCGTGACAATGGCACACCCTATATCCTCCACCCTATCCGAGCTGCAAATTATCTCTATTATAACCTTATAATCCAAGATCCAGACCTTATCTCAGCAGCCCTGCTCCACGACATCATAGAGGACACAAACATCGGCCTCAAAACACTGGAACATAAATTTGGAAGAAAAGTGAGCGCACTTGTCAAAACCCTCACCCGCAGACCCAACCAAACCAAGCTCCAAAAATTCAAGGAAACTCTCAAGCAACCTAAGAAAATAAGATTACTCAAGGCAGTGGACTGGTTAGACAACCTCACCGAGACAAAATTGGTGCGCAAAAGAGACAAAAAATACTTTCGGATTCTCAAGGAAGCTGAAACATTGTATTTCCCGCTGGCAAAATCTGTCAGCAGCCAAATCGCAAAGGATACAGTTAGCGTAATCCTCTCTGGCTCTAGAAGATTCTCCCACAGAGTCTATGCGGCATGCCTCAAAGTCCCGGCAGGAAAAATCACCACCTACAAGGCAATTGCCCAGAAACTCAACACAAAAGCATACAGAGCAATAGGTCAGGCACTCCGCCACAACCCCTTTGCCCCTATTGTCCCCTGCCACCGTGTGGTATCCTCCTCTGGTAAGATTGGCGGTTTTCAGGGCAAGACTAAAGGAAAACCTGTCAAACAGAAAATCAACATACTAAAAAAAGAGGGTATTGCTTTTTCCCACACCAAAATTGCCAATTTTGAGCAGGCACACTATCCCTTCTAGGAGCTACCACTCAACATCTCTCAGCTTCAGATAATAGCCTATCCTGACAGCAGCAACCGCCAGAAATGGTGTAATCAAAAATGCTCCTACTATTATCTTGGCACTCGGCATGAAAACACCTGAGCTGAGCACCACAGAGCCAGCCACAAAATCAATCCAGTCCCATGGCTTCCATGAAGCTCCAGGCTTAATGTTTACTCTTCTCTTGAAAAAACTCTTAACAGCATCTCCAAGCAATGCCCCGAATCCAATAAGAAAACCATACCAAACCAGATTTATCTTACTATAGTCAACCAGATTTATCGCACTTATCGCAGGGTATGCAACCAGACCAGCCTGCAGCACCACGCATACAACAGCTCCAGCAATCCCGCTCACAAACCCCCTAAATGTTTTATGGCTTCCGAAAATCGGTTTGCCATGCCACCTCTTGCCAAAATCCACCGCAGTGTCAAACCTCTTGCCAAAGATGGCTTTTGCATAGATGGGCATACTGTTCGCAACATATGCTGGCAACATATACCACAAAATTTTCAGTATCATTTCAACTCGAAAATCGATTTTGTGCTACTATTAAACTCGCGAAATCTCAGCAAAATCAGGATCTCCTCTGCAGTGCAATAAATATTCACCACCAAAGTGAGATTTATCAAAAACCCAAAAACCGCGTTTCCCAACCCAAAAAACAAACCATAAACCATGGTAAAAAACCAAGAAAAGGCTCCCAGCTTGTTTGAGATCAGATGGAAGAAAACCGGTTTCCGATACTTAGCATAACTAACAAACATTTTTGCCAAATATATTGCCACACCAATTAATACAACATAACCATATTTTGAAATCAACAAATCAGATACGCCCTGAAGCACAAGAATAACAACAAATCCAGCAACCAAAACCAGGTTATCTACCACAGAATCAAACCATGCACCAAATTCACTTTCCTTATTGAGCAGTCGCGCGAGAAAACCATCCAGAAAATCACTCAAGCCAGCAAGCAAGAAGCAAAACCCAACAGCAATCTGATTTTGCGCAACCCCAAAAAGAAACATTGGTGCAATAATCAACAACCTGAACAGAGTTAGCAAGTTAGGTAAGTTCCACTGCTTCATAACCAAAAAAACAATAAAGAAAATTTATAAATATTTTCGTGCTCTAACACAACAAAGCTAGGGTTTCTTCTTTTTCTTAATCTTCTTGATCTCTTTCTCAAGGTCAAGCCTGTCAAGCAGCTCTTTGTATCTATTCCTTATGGTAACCTCTGTAACCCCAGCCACATCAGCCACTTCTCTCTGTGTGCGCTTCTCGCCATGGATTAAAGCGCTAACATACAACGCAGCAGCTGCAATTCCTGTTGGCCCTCTCCCTGATGTAAGCTCAGCCTCCTGCGCCATATCCAAAATCTCTACAGCTTTGCTTTGAGTCTCAGGGCTAAGCTTCAATGCAGAAGCAAACCTGGCAATATAATCTGAGGGATTTGAAGGCATAATCTTGATGCCAAGTTCCCTAGTTACAAACCTGTATGTCCGGCCAATCTCTTTCTTCTCAATCCCAGAAGCCTCACTCAGCTCATCTAAAGTACGAGGAACCTCATGGCGCCTGCAGGCAGCATACAAAGCCCCTGCAACAACACTCTCCATTGATCTTCCCCTGACAAGCCCGCGCTGCACTGCCAATGTATAAATCCTTGCAGCCTCCTCCTCAACAGATTTGGGTAGCTTCAGATAAGATGCAACCCTCTTCAGTTCAGCCAGTGCGAGCTTCAAATTTCGCTCAATAGCAGTTGAAATCCTGTACTGCCACTTTCTCAGCCTGAAGAATTTGTTGCGCTCCTTTTTGCCAAGCTGGTTCAAATCAGATTTTCTGCCAACCTCAGTGCCCAGCCCCTGATCAAACTGGGTGTAGGTCATTGGAGCCCCGCCTCGTCTCCTTCTATCCCCATCGTCAGAATCAAACTCGCGCCATTCCTGGCCGAAATCAATCATCTTGTCTTCAACAACAAGCCCGCAATCCTTACAGATAATCTCTCCCTTCTCCTTATTCCAGAAAAGGTTAATACCACCACACTCAGGACATTTCTTAATATATAGCTGATTCATGTTAACCACCTAAACCTCCACCCAACCCCCAACTATAATTATTCAATGATTACAATAATTTTATAAAGAGTAGCCCGAATTAGTTTATAAACCTTTTGGTTTTGGGAAAGATTTAAAAGCCAAATCACGTATTTTTCATGCATGATGCTTAAAGTCCTAGCATGCCCTTCCTGCAAGAAACCACTGATAATTGTGAATAAAGGGCTCAAATGCACCGCATGCCAGCAAAGCTATCCAATCAAACAAGGCATACCGCTTCTCATGCCAAAATCTTTAAAAACAAGATAGGCTCCCGCAATTATCCAAGCCGAGGTCGCATAACCTGGTATCGCGCTGGCCTTGAGACCATGCATGCAAGCCAGTTTCCTTCGGGATTTCTGGGTTCAAATCCCAGCCTCGGCGTCCAAACCACTAGATATGAAAGCATCAATTCCCAAAGAAGGCTTGATTCTGGCTGGAAGGTATTTATGCAGCTCGTTATAAGAAATGTCACCCACAACTGTATTTACGACTATTTCTTCTCTTTCAATACAACACAATAAAATATATATAGTGAAGGTACCCCCATACCAAGCAGGAAGCAACAAGGATAATTTTGGGATTAAAATGAGCGAAGAATATCATAAACCATCCGAAGGGGAAGAATTCATTAAAGAGTTTCTAGAAGAAAAGGGTATCTCGTTTGAGGAACAGAAAAAGATTCACCTTGAAGGAGATTCATATAGTTGTAGATATGTTGATTTTTATTTACCTTTTTATGAGGTATATATTGAATTTCTAGGCAGACAAAACAATCAGAAGGATAGGGAGAGGTATTTAGAAAAGAAAATAGTGTATGCAAAGAACACAGTTCCTTGTATCTATATCTATCCAGAGAATTTGGGGATACTCAAGTTTATATTTAGGAAAAGACTTTAAGAGGTTCTCCATAAAAATGAGGTAAGGAACAAAACTGCAAAACTCATTTGGTACTGGTATCAAGAAAATGTTAGAGATAATATAGGAGGACTTATTCTCATTGGAGGCATATTTTATTGGGTACAGACCCATGGTAAATCAGTAGTGGATAAATGGATATTGCTCGTTGGTGCAGTATTGCTGATTGTTCGTATGATGTGGACAATTAAAGAAGTGCTCCAAAAACCTAAATGGATGGGAAACCCAATAAAAGCAAGTACTAAAAAATAAGCGGCTCCAGGCATACTGATCAGTATTCCAAGCCTCGGCGTTTTTTTGAAACGGCGATAAAAAAATAAAAAAAAGTTAAAAGTTACGGTTTATTTACTCTTCCTGGTCATCGCCAAAGCTATCATTACCCTCATCATCATCATATGCCATGCAGGACACCTCCTTTGCTTTTATTCCCAATTGGAGCTGAAATCACTGCTTTTTTGTGCCCCCAATGCACCTCGCTGATGCACACAGCTTATATATATACTTTTCCCCTTATTTGCACACATCAAAGAAATCGCACTGGCCTGAACCCCACTTGCAAAGTGGGCTTTCAGCTTTTGGGTAATCCTTAATATCCTTTGACCTGTTAACAGAATGGATAAATTCAACCTCCTTTTTTGCCAAAGCGAGCAACTCAGAATCCACATCAAGCAGCTGCTCACCAAACTTCAGGAAATTTATCCCCACTTTTCCAGGAAGATCCCCATGCCTCTCATAATAAAGCAGACAATATATAGCAAGCTGCAACCTGTAAGAATCACTAATCTCTGCACTCTTACTTGTCTTATAATCCATAAGAATCACTTGATCAGCAATCCTATGTATCGCATCAACAAACCCCTGAACACCATGCTTTGCAGATTTGTAATAGACCTCTGTCCTAGGCTGCAGTTCAACAAAAGCAATGGCAACCGGCTTTCCCAAATCCTTAATTTTCTTGACAAAACCCCGCCAGAAATTCTCAATCATAAACACAGACTCCCTTCTGTAATACTCCAGCATCTGCTCGCCCAGCATAAAAGACTCCAGCTCCTCCTGCTTACTCTGCCAGCTTTTATCAAAAAGATCCAGAAGAATAATCCTCAGCTCCTCCTCCCAGTTCGTAAGATTAACCTGTTTTATATCCAGCTTGAAAAACTGTTCCAGAGCCTCATGCACTGCCTTGCCTCTCACCAGATGGATGCTTGCAACAGTGGGCAGACTGAGAATGTACTGGTAATAATATTTTCGCGGACACTGTTTGTAAGTGTTGATAGAGCTTGGACTTTCTATCCTGGCAAAATCCCTTGGCATGGCGTTAGGGAAACATTGTGCAATTATAAGTATTTGGGTTCTGTACCCATATCCCCTGCTGCAGAGGCTCAGCTTTGTCCTCTGCAATCACCCAAACATTTTTAAATAAGCAAGGATTCCATGGGACTACCAAAATGGTTAAAGTCTATGATGTGGACCCTGCAGAGCTTATTACCAAAACAGCAGAAGCACTCAAAAAAATAGGGGAAATCAAACCACCCGTTTGGGCTCCATTTGTTAAAACAGGCATGCACAAAGAGCGGCAGCCAACCCAGGATGACTGGTGGTACGTCAGAACAGCAGCTCTGCTTAGGACAATATACTCCAGAGGCCCAATCGGAGTTTCAAAGCTGAGAACAAAATATGGCGGCCGGAAGAACAGAGGCCACAAAACAGAACACACCTACAAAGGTTCAGGTTCAATAATCCGCAAAGCACTCCAGCAGCTCGAAAAAGCTGAACTTATCAAGCAAACCCAAATAGGGGTGCACAAAGGCCGCGTGGTAACTCCAAAAGGCCAATCCCTTTTGGATAAGATTAGCACTGAGCTCAAACATGAGTGACCTTGACGAGCTGAGACAAAGAAAACTCCAGGAGATCCAGCAGGCTTTCCAGGAGCAACAGGAAACTCAGAAGCAAATAGGCGAGCTGGAAGCGGTTGTCAAAACAAGGCTAACAAAAGATGCGTTGCAGCGGTATGGTAACATTAAAGCAGCCTACCCAGACAAAGCAGTCCAGCTTCTGGTCATCATCGGCCAGGCAATTCAGAATCAAAACATCACACAGATCACAGATGCGCAACTCAAAGATTTGCTTTTAAGGCTTTCACCAAAAAAGGAATTCACAATCAGGCGAAAATAATGGCAACATTCAAACATTTAAGCAAAAAATTGCGCTTGGCAAAGAAGCAGCTCCAAACCAGATGGGCACCATTTTGGACAGTCTTCAAAAAATACGGCCAGGGTAGAAAAGTGCACCCAGGCAGGCACACAGCTGTGAAAAGGCACTGGCGCAGAACAAAGACAAAGGCATAAAATGGAACGCACTTACAACATCCCGCTAAGAAGAGAATTCCAGAAAGTGGCTAAGCATAGGCGGGCCAAAAGAGCAATTGCAGCCCTTCGCGCGTTTATTTCTAAACATATGAAGTCAGCAGATATTAGAATTGGCAAGCATCTTAATCAGCACATATGGGAACAGGGCATGAGAAATCCACCCCATCATGTTAAGGTCAATCTAACCAAAGAGGACAGCGGTATTGTTAAGGCAGAGCTCTTTGGCAAAAAGTATGAGGAATTGACCAAAGAGGACATTGAAAAACTCAGGGAGAAGGCTGAAAAGAAACCTGAGAAAGCCAAGTCAGAGAAACCAGAAACCTCTGCTGAGCCGGTTAAGGAAAAACCTGAAAAGCCAGAGAAAACAGAACATAAACAACCTGGAAAAAACGTGGAAAAACCGAAGACAAATGCAGAACCACTGAAGGTGGTCAAAGAAAAATCAAGCCAGCCAGATAAGCCAAAAACAGCCAAAACAGAAAAACCCGCTTCAAAACCAAGCCTTAGAAAAAGAAAAACAGCAAAATAGTTTCTATAACAAAAGTTTTATATATTGACTATCCGAGAAATAATCCAAGAAGGTGGATAGATGCAGCGAGACAACACAGCATATTTCTTCATAGCACTAGTCGTGGCAATTGCCTCTCTCCTGCTATTCAGCCCCAGGACTATCACCCGAACACTTTCTGGGAAAGCCACCGGAACCCTGGTTTTTGATACAGGTGTTGCAGAAATGTTGACTGGCACTGACCACTATAGTGAGATTATCTTCAAACCTGCAGCAGCCATGACAGTGGCCACCATCAAACCAGAGATAGCCGCATGTACAGGAACATGCCATTACGAAGTAAAAATATATAATATGCAGGGAACGCTTTTGGCGAATGATACCTCCTCAAGCACTAATCCAGAGCAGATCTTCGGGGACTTCACCTCAATTACATTAACCGCAAACACTCAATACAACATAACCCAGCACATCTGGAGCACAGGCTCTGTCAGTGTTTATGCAACCGGGGTGGATGAGTGATACGTCTCAAATTTAGATATACAATCTTGCTCTTCTTAGTATCCTTATGGATGATACAATCCTCTTTAGCTGTCTGCGAAGATAGGAGTGGGCCTCCCTGGAGTATGACAAGTGGTACCTATGAATGCTGTCACGGCCTAGTCTGCGAGGAGGGAGATATTACCCAGACATATAGACTATGCAACTATGAGGGGGGTTATTACCTAGAGGAGGGAGAGTGGGTTTTGCATTCCCACTTACATCAAGCATGCGACTGCGGATGCACCGGTGCCGCATGCAACAATTGTTCTTGCACAACAGCAAGCGACCCGGCATGTGATGACGATAACGTATGCACTGACGACTCATGCGATATTGCTAATGGCAAGTGCGTCAATACTGATTCAGGTGAATGTGAATGCAGAACAGCAAACGACCCGTGTGATGATAATAACAGATGCACTGATGACTCATGCAATATGCAAACAGGTACGTGCAATAACACCAGAAACTGGAAAGGTTGTGATGACCTTAATAATTGCACTAACCAGGATCGGTGCGATTATAATTCAGAATGTATAGGCCAGCCTATCTGTGCAGGCAATAATACAGAATGCGGCTGCTCCGCATGTACTAACTGCAATAGCCTAGATAATGTTAGTGAACCATATTGCAAAGAAGGAGATGTTTTCAAGCAACAAGATGATTACAGCTGTGCCAATATGACCTGCGAAAAAACCACCCAGGAAATTCTCCTAGAAGAATGCACAGACGGTTGTGCAGAGGGCACATGCTCTCAATCAGCAGATATCATAAACACAAATGCTCAAGGTGAATATACCACAATAATCACAACCACAGACTCAGTAGACCAAACCAGCAAAGGCGCTATTGCGTTCACCCTTTTTGCAGCTGCTAACTCAGGCGGTGGTTCAGGCGGAGGAGGCTCTGGAGGTTCAACCCAATTAAAGACAGAATGTGTCGGAAATAATAGAAACAAAGGTTGCGGAATCCTTGAATACCTAAGCACCCAACCAACAGATCCCGAATTTCCAATATTCAACAACACAGCAAACACAACTCTAATCACCTACAGCCACAACCTCAAAGTCCTCATCCAGGCTCATCAGAAAAATCTCACCTTCACCCAATTCATAGAGGAGGTGCTGCTTCCATACGAACAACTCAACCAACTAAGCCTTAGGGCAACCACAGCCAATGGCTCTAGAATATTCTGCGGAGAAGAGAACCAAGACGAATTTGTGTGTCTTTGGCCATCCAATAACATAGTGGTAATGCTATACATTAAATCAGAATACCAAGAACAAGGCCCTGAACTGGTTTACAGCATTGACAAAATAAAAGCAGTATACGCAGGCCAATTCCCTTCAATAATCCCAACAGACAAATGCCTTGACTCAGATGACGGCCTCAAATACTATCAGAAAGGAACCCTCAAATTTGGATATTACACAGAAGAAGACTACTGCCAGCTGAAATACCCTGCATCCCCAGTCAACAAATCAAAGAGAGTAACCCAATGCAGTGAGGAGCAAGGCTGCTACCTCATTGAAAACTACTGCATAGATGACAACTATCTTGCAAGATCGAAAGCATACAAATGCAACGATGGCTGCAGGAACGGAGCATGCAATCCAGAAGGCTGTGTTGATACAGACACTGGCAAAGACTATTACACCCAGGGCACAGTATCATTTATGGGTGAGGATGAGGCAGACCGCTGCTACAACCTCAACATTTTAATCGAAACCTACTGCTCACAAGGCAAAAAAGAGGATATTAGTTTCACATGTCCATATGGATGTGACAGAGGTGCATGCCTTCTGAAATGCAAAGAGACAGACGCAGGGCTCGACTACAATAAGAAGGGAAATGTAACCTATAACCGGCAGGTATTCAAAGACACATGCCTTGACTCCGAGCAGCTCAGAGAATGGTATTGCGACCAAACCCAGAATGCCACAAGCCAAACCCACCAGTGCATAAGTCATGACTGCAGAAACGATGCCTGCCAGCCTATCAGTTTGGATCACTATCCCTTGCCATTCATGGACAGCACCTTCAAGGCCCTTGTTGTGGTCGGTGAGCATTCAGATGATCTCCCGCTGGCAAAACAGATCATCACCGGCTTTGGTATCCCAAATTTCAAAAATATCACCAACGACACCAAAATAACCAATTTCAGAACAAAGAACCTTATTGTTATCGGTGATGAAAACTTCAACAGTGTGACTGCTCAGCTGTTGGTTAACTACCCATCCAAGAAGCTGCAGCTAACAACAGGCGAGGCAATTATCAGGCTCTACAACCACTCATCTGGATTCTACACCTTGCTTATCGCAGGCTACACTCAAGCAGACCTAGAGCGGGCTGTTGGTGTCCTTATAAATTGCCAGAATTGTGTTGGGTTTACAGGGATGGAAATAATAGTAAAGCAAGGACCTGAGAACCACCCAATCCTTAATCCTACTTAAGATGGTATTCGAACAGCTTTTCAGAGAAAGGTGGCTTGAAAAAAAGCCGCGGCATGCATTTCTGCTTGCAGTGATCTGCTCGCTCATTGGCATTGTTAGCGCTCTCTTCATCTTCGGATCAAACCCCGGGCTGATGTCCGTGGCATTCACCTCGCTCCTGCTGCTGCCCACACTCAACATACTGCTCTCTCATGAGGAGAATGTAGAAATCAGAGAAAACAAGCTCTCGTTGCATATGCTTTTCAAAGACCACAAAGATATATTTGAGATATATATCTTTCTGTTCCTTGGGATCTTCACAGCATATTCCCTAATAGCTCTCCTATCACCCCACTCTCAAGCCATCTTCACAGAACAGCTGGCTGTGGCAGGTCTGGCAGGCTCTGCACTCAATCCTCAATTTATCAAGACAGTGCTCCTCAACAACCTGGCAGTACTATTCTGGTGCTTTGCACTCAGCCTTGTTTACGGCGCAGGATCGATTCTCTTCTTAACATGGAATGCCTCTGCATGGGGTGTTATCTTCGGTTATATCGCAAGACACTCTGCAGCATCAACCAACCAATCACCCCTAATCGCATTTGCCATCACCATACTTCCAATTCTCCCGCACATGATAACCGAAGCTGCATCATACATCTCAGCTGCAATTGTTGGTGGAGTAGTCTCAAAAGCTGCCCTAAGAGAGGACTTAGGTTCCAAGAAATTCAACCATGTAATCACAGATGCACTGATCTTTTGTGTAATAGCATTAGTACTAGTGTTTATTGCTGCAATAATCGAATCACTTGTCTTCTAAGCATAAACTTAATAAACGCGCATTAATCAACAAATGCCATGCAAGAGAAATTTCCGTATGAGCAGGTCAAGCGTGAAATCATCACAAGAAAAGAGGCAGAAACAGATCCCAAATATGGAAATGCTCCTGAAAATATTTCTGCAGAGGCATTACTAAATTCAGGTGTAGTCAACATAGACAAGCCCACAGGTCCAACCTCCCACCAAATACCAGATTATGTAAAAAAAAATACTCCACTTAAGCAAGGCTGGCCACACTGGCACCCTTGACCCGAAAGTTACTGGAGTCCTGCCCATCGCCCTTGGCAAATCAACCAAAGTGACCCAGCTATTGCTCACTGCAGGCAAGGAATATATTGCACTGATGCACCTCCACAAAGACTTTGATGAAAAAATCCTCAGGCAGGCATGCGACAGCTTAGTAGGCTCAATCACCCAGCTCCCACCAATAAAATCAAGCGTCAAACGCAGATACCGCGAAAGACAGATCTATTACCTGAACATTTTAGACATAGCAGACAGAGACGTGCTCTTCAAAGTTGGCTGCCAGGCAGGCACTTATGTGAGAAAACTCATCCATGACCTTGGCCAAACACTCAAGGTGGGTGCCCACATGGTGGAACTAAGGCGTACTCGGGTCGGTCCGCTTAATGAAACCAACATTTTTACACTCCAAGACCTAAGCGATGCTTACTACTACCTAATAAACGGCAACCCCAAACCATTCAAGAAAATGGTAATGCCAGTTGAAAAAGCAATCACCCACCTCCCGAAAATATGGATCATGGACTCGGCAGTTGACACACTCTGCCATGGTGCCTCTCTCAGCAACCCAGGAATAAGCAAGCTTGACTCTGGCATCCAGAAGGAAAACAGAGTGGCAATTTTAACTCTCAAAGGCGAGCTGGTATGCTATGGTGTTACAGTAGCATCATCTGAAGAAATGCTCGCCCAAAAAGGATTGGCAGTAAAAACAGAGAGGGTATTTATGGAGCCTTTGACCTATCCTAAGCCTTGTTCTTGAAACAGTCAATAAATCTGCAGCTCTTGCCTGTCTTTTTGCATATGAAGTCAATCTTTTCCTCTTCAACCATTGGCTTCTTATACTCACAGTTCTCCCAGATATACCTCTTCCACTCAAGAATATTTGTGAACTGTTTGCTTACTCCCTGGCCCAGCAGCTCAACAGCCTTCTTTTCCTCAAGCTCAATCTTCTCCTTTTCATGCACAAGCTGGTCCTCTTCGCTCTTCAACTCGCGCAAGGCTCCCAAAATCTCATCCAACTTCTTATAGATCATCTCGTTGCTGACTTCCATATCACCAAATCCCCTCCTGTATTATAAAAACTTTCTTTCCAAACATATATATAGTTAACAAGCCTCGCCTGCACCATGGACTTCCAGAAAATAATCAGGGTGGAGAAACCGCAAGCTTATCTTGACAACGCTTTCCACAATGCACGCCAGAAAGCCCCAAAATCGAGCTCTATCCGTGACCCAGCAGTCAGGGTGCGCCTCAACGAACGCCAGAAAATCAAGGTTGTGGCTGCATCACTCACCAACTCGCTTGATAAAATCCTCACATCATTCCCCCAATTCGATGCACTCCCTGAGTTCTACCAAGAGCTTGTCAAAGCAATGCTTGACTACCGCCAACTGAAAAAGTCGCTGGGTGCAATAACCTGGGCTCAAAAACAAATAGGGATTCTGCACAAAAAAGCAACCATCGGCATGAAATCCCGCAATGTAAATGAAATCATCCAGCAGCGCACAGTTTACTATGGCAGAGTCGCTTCTGTGATAAAGCAAATCAGCCCGGCCCTTGAGTATCTTGAACAAGTCAGAAAAACAATGCGAACCTTCCCAAACATCAAACCTGGCCTAAAAACCATTGTGATTTTGGGATTCCCAAACACAGGCAAAACAACACTGCTATCCAAACTCACAACTGCCAAACCCAAAATTGCAGCCTATCCTTTTACCACCCAAACAATAAACACAGGCTATGCAACCCAAGGCTCAAAAACACTTCAGATTCTTGACACCCCAGGCACGCTCAACCGCTACGAAAAGATGAATCCCATTGAGAAACAGGCCATTATCTCAATCAAACTGGCTGACTGCATTGTTTATGTTTTTGACCCAACTGAGGAATATCCCATTGATCAGCAAATCAAGCTTTACAAAAAGCTGCTCGCCATGCACAAGCAGGTAGTTGTTTTTTTAAGCAAAACAGACCTCGTATCCACCAGCGAATTTGAAATCTACCAGCCATTCACAGACCCAGAAAAACTCAAGGCTCACTTATTCTCATTAAGCTGAATCTTGCACGCGCACGGCAGCTTATACCCTGCTCTCTTCAGGCCAAGCTTGCAATTCTTAACATATTCCTTATTGGTGTAGCAGGAAAACACAGTCTGATCCTGCTTCACTCGGGCAGCTCTCCCAACAGCCTTGCCAAAAGCATGAGCCATTCCAGTTGAAAAACGGTCAGCACCTGCACCTTTAGCCAGCGGGTTCTCCCTCAGCACATGATGGGGATGAATCCTTAATTTCAGGAAAAAATTCTGCTTGCCAACCGTCTTCTCCAGATACCTGTTGCAGCTCTGCCTTGCAGCCTCTATTGCCTCTTGCCTTATCTGCAAACCCTTGCTTGACTGCAGCTCGAGTACATACTCATAACTTTTCTTAGAATTCCCCATATCTGCTTTAACAACCTTAACGGCAGGGCTGGCCTTAACAAAAGCCTTGGCCTTGTACTTGGATATCCTTGTATATGGCCTTTCCAGCCTTGTGTATGATCTGCCTTTTCTAAGCTTTGCCATAGCCAGAAAGTAACTAGGATGGGTTTATAAAGGTTTTGGGTGTTGATACGTGGATTTTGATCATAAAAATAGGAAAACCAATACACGCGAGGACAACGACAAGGGCACGGACGAACTTTTGCCTAAGTCCTACTACGTTGAACACAACCCCACACTTCGTTTGGGAACGTGTTCAACTTCGTCCGGCCATGTCGTCCTCGTTTTACAGCAAAGGCTGTGATGATAATGGCGCCGACCAGGCGGGGGAGGTCCTGTGCGGGACAAGGGAAAAGCAATGCTTTTCCGTGTGCTCAAAAACCTTAGGTTTCTGATATGGCTGGTAGGACAAATTCATTTGGCCGTCTCGCGCCATAATCGTCATCGCCAAAAAAGTATGTACTAAATACTTAAGAAATTGAAAAAATCAAATCAACCCAATCTCATCCTTAATGCCCTTCACAGCATCAATTGCTATTTGGAAAAACTCCTCCAGCCCCAAGCCTGCCTTCTCTATCTCCCTAACCAGCTCCCTATGACAATTGGCAGCAAAACTCTTATCCTTAAACTTCTTCTTCAAACCCTTAACTTCCATGTCTGATATTTTGCCTTTCATCAAGGCATACGCAAAAATAATCCCAGTCAAAGTCTCAGCAGCAGTTAAAGCAAACTCTATCTTCTTTGTCCTTTGCTTGTCCTTCCAAATAGTAATTCTATTATACCCATAACCGTGAGACTGCACAATCTGAACAAACTCAGCATTAAACCCCTGCTTTTTCAGAATCTCTGCACACTCAACAGTATGCTTACTCCAATCATCCCGGGTTAGCGCCCAATCAACATCATGCAGCAACCCGAGCATTGCCCAGTACTCCTCATCCTCGCTAAAGTGTTTAGCCAAAGCTCTCATAATAGCCTCAGTTTCCAAGTAATGATTCATATCACTCTCTGTCTGAGGCATTGATCTGAGAAGTCCAAGTGCTTGTTCCCGAGTAATAGGTAAATCCATCTTCTCTGAGAACTTCACTCACTTAAAATATTTTTCTAATCTACCAGAGAAATCGCAGCATGCTTACAAGCAGCCACACAAGCACCACAACTAGAACACAACTCATTATTAACAATAATCTTGTCTCCCCTCTCCAAAGCGCCAGTAGCACACACTTCCACACAGCCATCACATGCTCCGCACGCACAACTAGTACACTTGCCCTCCTTCCAGCAGCATTTATCATAATCGATTTTGACTGGCATCTTAGTAAATAACCTAACACCATTTAAATAACTAACTTATTGTAATCATCTTTTATTTACGAAAAGCAACTATCAACGCAAGCACCAGCAACGCTGCTCCAAGCATTTTGTTAACAATATACTGTTGCTTTGAATACACAGACCTAACTCTCTTGTGCGTAAAAAACATTGAAAGAACAGACGCCATAATAAACGAATTCAAAGGCATCGCAACCCACAAAAACACCACAACCCACTTTGGTGCACCCGTGGCTATCACAGATGCAAAAATACTCGCAAAAAACAACGAAGCTTGCGGACTTAAAATATTTGTTAAAAAGCCAATTTTGGCTGCCTCGAATCTTGAAATGTCTTTATGCTTACCAGATGTTATTTTCTTCTTTTCATTTTTCATCCGAATGGTCTTAATTCCAAGATAACAAAGATAACCAACACCCAGAAACTTAATAATATTAAAAGCGATAGTAGATCTTGAAATAATAAGCGAAATACCTGTAACTGAATAGGTAATATGAATGAAATTCCCAATCGCAATTCCAACAGCAGTCCATATTCCAGACTTACGAGAATAAACCAGAGAATTCCTTATTATTAACACAAACAAAGGACCAGGGGTAAACCAGGCAAAAACATGCACAGCCAAGATAGTACCAATTAGGATTAGGTTTTCCATCCAAGCAACTCCCTGAATTCATGTTTGCCCAATTTAACCAGTCTTGCATCTTTCCCTAAATCGCTCTCAGTAATCTCCTCCCCCATCCACTCTAAAGGCTCAAAAGCCCTAGCCTCCTTTTCAGATAAGAACTCAACCTCAGCCCTAACCAATCCCTCATAATTGCCGTGATATATTTTAATAGAAATATTTGGATTATCTGAAAACAGATAACTATCCCTAATAATGGCTTTTGTAGAAATTCTCTTTAACTTTTCAAACTCTTCCTTTGATATCTCTGTTTTTTCAGTCTTCCTAGTCAAATTAGATTCCCTAAACTTCTTTTCCCGCTCATACGAAGCACTTTTTTCTGGATCCTATCCTCAAAATAGGGTTCAATCTTCAAAAAATATCTCTCAAATCTTACACTTTCTTTACCAGCCAAATCTGGAAGCTTCCTAACCAAAAACTTTCTCTCAATCTCATTCATAAAGATACTATGTGTATCCCTAAATAAGAATTTTTCTAATTAGAGCAATTCTCCTATTCATACCTAAGCGTATACTCATTATTTTCGTAGCTTTACGATACTATTTATACCTTAAAGCATACTCACTTACGTTCGTAGCACTACGCTACTCATAGCGTAGTGCATCCACTGGATTCATCTTAGCAGCCTGAATAGCAGGTAACACCCCAGAAACAGTCCCAACCACAAAACTAAACACCAAAGAACCAACAATTAAATACCAAGGAAAATCAGGATGCAAATAAGTGGTACCAACCTGCGCAGCTAAATTACCAACCATAGTGCTAAGCCCCATCCCCAACGCCACCCCCACAATCCCGCCCGCCAGCCCAAGCAGCCCAGACTCAATCAGAAAAATCCACATAATATCAGAATTACGGGCACCAATAGCCTTCATAATTCCAATATCTCTAGTGCGCTGCAGCACACTTGTATACATCGTATTCATAATCCCTATCCCGCCGACAAACAGGCTGATAAAAGCAATCCCAATAAGCACAACCTGTACAATAGTAAACACCGTGGCAAAAACCTCAGCAAGATCCTGGCTTGTCTGCACCTGAAAGTCCTCCTCGCCCTCTTGAACATCCCTATGCTTTCTCAAAGCCTTCTTCACAGCCTCTGCAACAGCCCCCACATCCTCTCCTGGCAACGTGTTGGCCATCAAAAAATGATAGATATCCGGCTCATCAAACAGCTCCCTTGCAGTATCAATAGGTATGTAAACATTGCTGTCATCCTCTGGATTCCCAACCCTGCTCAAAATACCCACGACAACAAACTCTTTCCCCTCAACAGTAATCTTATCCCTCACACTGACTGGTTTTTCAAATAGATCTCCCTCATAATGCCTTATCCCCACAATCGCCTTGTACTTATCACCATCAGACAGCTCCCTGCCCTCTAGCACAGTAAAACTCTGCATACTCTCAATAATCTCCTTCTCCTTGCCAGAAAGCGGAATCCCCATAACATAGCTATATTTAACATCATCTTTAAACTCCAACTTGGCAATCTTGAAAAGCATCCCAGTAGCAGTATCAACACCCTTTGTCCGAGCAATCACCTGCAAATCAGACTTATCCAGCTCAGAGCCGCCGCCCACCCCAAAAAAGCCGCCGCCAGGGCTAACCATAATCTTGTCAGAACCCATCATCTCAAACTGCTCTGTAATCGCCTTTTGCAGCCCGCCACCCAAACTCAGCAAAGCAACAACAGCTGCAATCCCAATAAAAATCCCCAGCATAGTCAGCCAGGTACGCATTTTCCGCTCCTTAAAAGTCCCAAACGCAAAACCAAAATATTCAGCAATCATGCATACTTCCTCAACGCATCCACTGGATTCATCTTAGCAGCCTGCAGCGCAGGCAGCACCCCTGACAAAGACCCAATCATGAACGAAAACCCCACTGCACCCAAAACAAGGATAGGAGAAACATAAGCCTTAAGACTTGGAACCCCAAATTGCACTGCAATAGCCTGCACGCTGATACTCATACTCAACCCTAATACCAGCCCAATAACGCCGCCAACCACCCCTAGCAGCCCAGACTCAATCAAGAAAATCCACATAATATCAGAATTACGGGCACCAATAGCCTTCATAATTCCTATCTCTCTAGTGCGCTCAAGCACACTCGTATACATCGTATTCATAATCCCAATCCCGCCAACCACCAGGCTAATAGCAGCAATCCCCACCAGCACAGCCTGCACCACATCCAAAATAACCAAAAACGATCTCACTGTTTGCTGCGCTGTCTGCACACTGAAATCTTCCTCATCCTCTTTGACATCCCTGGATTTCCTCAGAGCCTTCCGAATCTCCAAAGCCACATCCTGGGCTTCAAAACCTTTTTTCACCAACACCATTACCATCGACACTTCAGTTTCCTCCTGAAAAATTTCTCTTGCTTTCTCAAGAGGAATCCTTACAATAATATCATGCACACCAGTGCCTGCCTTTTTCTGCACACCCACAACACCAAACTCAACACCCTTAATCAGAATAGTGTCTCCAGCACGGATATCACTCTTAAAATGATCATACGCCACAGCATTGCCCAAAACAGCTGCATAACCATCACCCTGCTTCAGCTGCCTGCCATCCTCAATATCAAGAAAAGAGGTGCTGCTCACCACCTTTTCAGTCTCACTCGAAACAGGGTAGCCCTGCACACTCGCATATTTCAGCTCATCTTCAAACTGGATCTGCACAGTCTTACTGAATGTTGCAAGACTAACATCAACTCCCCTGACATCCTTCACCACATCCCAGTCTTTTTCAGTCAGCTTTGCGGTAACAAGCCCAGATCCGCCAGGGCCCATAAACCTGCTGCCAGGCACAATAAGAATCCGGTTAGAACCAACCCTCTCAAATTGCTCTGTAATCGCATTCTGCATCCCCTGCCCCATGCTGATCAAAGCAACCACAGCAGCAATCCCCACAAAGATGCCAAGCATGGTCAGCCAGCTCCTCATCTTCCTGGAGAGGATCCCGTCAACAGCAAATCTAAAGTAATCACTAATCATTTGGATGGCTTTTTCTTCCTTCTGCTATACAAATAGTAGCCTCCAACAACAATCACCAGCAAAATCACTATCCCTGTAAAACTGCTCCCTTTTGCCAACCCATACCTCTTCAGCTCATCTCCAGAATACAGCTTCAATTCCAAATCAAAATTCTCGCCGAACCTCTCATTGTTTGGATCTGTATATTCAAGCCTAATAGGCATAACAATAGACCTCTCCTTGGTACTCTTCACAAACATACCGAACTCTGCTGTCTCATAGTCATCAGAATCAAGGTCACCAATATACACTTGCCTGGGGGTATACAGCTCAAAACTGTCAGACTCCAAAAGCTCCACATTCAAAAACTTGACATCAGTCACACCTTTATTAACAAATTTGACTGTTACAGTTCCAGCCTTTCCACCAGAATAAACTGTCTGGCTGTCCACAGTGGTGGTAATATCAGGCTTAGCTCCAACAACCAATGCCAGGATATCTTCCTTTGTATGGGCCGTACCCGAACTGTCATAATAACTGATTGTTATCGGTACCTTATACAGCTGCGATGCTGCATTGCCCAATGCCATTATCTCAAAGACAACTGCCTTTGACTCCCCTGCTCCTAAGAATTTAACTTTCTTCTCGCTGGTGGAATCCACTGGTGCAAAAGGCATAGCTGAAGAAGACAGATCAAGCGCTAAAGTAACATCCTCCATAACAGCATCAGCATAATTCTTCAGCGTAACCACAACAGTGGCACTCATCCCAGGTTCTATCTTATCAGGGGTTGTATCCACATCCTCAATCCCCACAATAGGATAGACACTCTGCACCCTCACTGCAAACTTGTCACTCAAAACCCAATTGCTTCCTCCGTCAATACTGTATCTAAGTCTAACATAATTGTCTCCTTCAATTGCATTCTTATCAACCCGCATCTTATAAAACAGGGTGGCAGCCCCATCACCAATTGATCTGCCGTACAAAGTCCCCAGCTCGCGCTCAGCAGAATCACCTGCATCAAGGCTGAAAGGGAATTCAGTTACCAATTCAAACATTGCCTTCCCGCTGTTAAACGCTCCGAGGTTCTCGACCCTAAAACGCAGATTAACATATCTCCCCGGCTGTGCAGGATCAGGCTCCTGATTGAGCAAGGATACCTGTACATTGACACTCTGCGTCACCTGTCCATAGGGTGTGTCTGCATACACAGAACCCACAATCATTAATATAACTGCAAACATTATCCATCCCCTCATTTTTTCACCTCAACATGGTTTATTTACAATCTGTCCATCTTTCAAATAGCGTACGCAATCAGCCTGCTTTGCCATATTGCGATCATGTGTAACCATTACAATTGTTTTCTTCTGGGTCTTGTGCAGCTTTTTGAGAAACTCAAGCACATTCTCCCCAGATTTTGAATCTAGGTTGCCAGTTGGCTCATCAGCCAGGATCACATCCGGGTTGTTTGTGAGCGCTCGTGCAATAGCCACTCTTTGCTGCTCCCCTCCGCTCATCTCAGTCGGTTTGTGATTCATCCTGTCCTTTAAGTCAACCAGCTTAAGCAGGTCTACTGCCTGCTCCCTCCGCTTACCAGCCTCAACCCCCTGAAACACCATTGGCAGCATCACATTCTCCAATGCACTCAGAGTATTAATCAGATTAAACTTCTGGAACACAAACCCTATCTTCTTGCCTCGGATTTGAGCCAGATGAGATTCAGTAAGAATGCTAATATCCTGTCCCTCAAGAAAAATCTTGCCCTTTGTAGGCACATCCAGGCAGCCGATCATATTCATAGCTGTTGACTTGCCAGAACCAGAAGGCCCCTGGATCGCCAAAAAATCACCCTCCTTCACCTCGAGATTAAGACCGCGCAGGGCTGCAACATCTACCTCGCCCATACGGTAAATCTTCCACACATCAACCAGCTTAATAATCGGACCCCTCATTACTACCCCTTTCTAACTGCCTCAATTCTGGTTTTCCCTCTGTCTTTTTATACTTTATTATTATATGCCTAACCGCTAAGTACTCAAGCTTTCCTGGAACATCAACAATTCTAAGAAAACTATAAAAACCCCATGCAATTCATTGCCATTGATGAAAAGAAAAAAGCAAGTCTCCAACAAGACAATCCTTACAGTATTCATCGTATTCATAATCGTAACCAGCCTGCTGGGGATAATGTTCAGCGGCTACACCAATCAGTCAAACCAGCAGGAATACAACAGCCACAAATTCAAGGCAGTCGGCAATTTTTGGACCACAGAGATAAACAAGCACCAAGTGCAGGTTCACTACTTTCCGACTGAAGTCAATACCCTCAACTTCACAGAAGACATTACCCCCTTTCTGAAAACAACCCAAATGGCCTACATAGCCATCCCCACAGAGGGTTTGTATCTTGATTTCATCGGCTTGGCAGCTTATGAGCTAGCTCAATCCTTTGCAGAATACGGGATATATCCTGTCCAGGGGCTTTCAGACAGCAACACAGGCTATGAACTGCCAATTGTAACCTGCGCCAATGCCACCTCAACTGTTCCGGTGATCATCTTTGAGCAAAGCAATCAGACTGCAGCTTTCCTAGACTCAAATTGCATCCACATCCAGGGTTCTGGCAATGATTTTGTAATGCTCAAAGACGCGCTAGTTCTGAGACTATGGGGAATAATTTGATGAAAGAAGATACTGACGTGGCAACTGAGGAAACACATCCCTCAGAAACAAAAATTATCCTCACCTTACTCATCACATTTCTGATAATAGTCGCCGTGACTGCTGTGGCATACAACAGATTGCACAAGCCTGCTGCACAGCTTGAGAGCTACACTTTCAATGGCTTCACATTTGTCAGGGCAGGTGTTTTCTGGATCACCCAGGTGCAGATTGAAAACAAGCTAATAAACATCCCGCTGCACTACGGCCCCAAAGAACTGCGCCACATCGATATTGCCGGCCAGCTAAATGAAAGCTTTAACTATGGTCCTATCTATATCACCTTTGACCCAGATGCAAAAAATCTCAGCATGTTAACCTTGGCAGCGGCAGAGCTCAGCCTCAACCTTGCCCAGGGCATAGATAGGCAGCTCATCGCAGCATGCGCCACCAACACAACTGATGCATGCACAGCCAGGCCAATAATCAACTGCGAAAACACAGATGCAGCAGTCATCTACCTCAGAGAAGGTGGCACACCTTATGTCAAATTCGATGGCAACTGCATTGTTGTCAGAGGCCAGGATAAAGAACTGCTCAAAGCAGTCGATCAGCTTCTTCTTTATTGGTATAGGATCTACAAGCCAACAGAAAA
>JBDRLT010000038.1:0-9030 GCA_043812815.1 Candidatus Woesearchaeota archaeon
CTAATCATGCAAAACGGCTATGAACTTGATTATGCTGACCTCTCAGGCGGTGAAAAAACAAGTCTTGCCCTGGCATACAGGCTGGCACTCAACCAGGTGATAAACACCCTTGTGGGCAACATCAAAACCAAAAGTCTGATAATCCTTGACGAGCCCACAGACGGCTTCTCTGAGCAGCAGCTGGACAAGATGAGAGAAGTATTGGACAGCCTAAACACTAGACAGACCATCATTGTCAGCCATGATCCAAAGATCGAGAGCTTTGTAGATAACGTAGTCAGAATCTCTAAACACGAGCATATAAGCACAATCAAATGATTTATTAATTAGTATCCCATTCTCCAAACAATGGATTTCAACAAAATCTTGCTTATTGGTTCTATCATAGTATGCGGTTATATACTGCTTAGACTTATGAGAAAGCCGAACTACGAATTCCAGGAGCAATACCAGAATATATTAACATCTGAAGAATTCAAGGTTAAAGGCCAATTTGAAGAATAAAGAGATTAGTGCTACTTTCTAGTGGTATAGATAGCCCAGTTGCAGTCTCAAGAATGCTCCATGGGTTTGGAGTTTGAAGCACTGGAGCAGAAAGAGAAAAAACTCAGTATCAGCCAATTAGTGCAATACTCTCTTGCAGCGATACATTTAATAAGATAATAAACACTAATCCTGTTGTGAAACAGGTAATCATCACTTCTGTCGGGCAGGCTTCTGATGGAAAGTTTTGGTAAACTGCAAAATCTTTCCATAAAAAACAATCAAAGCAATGTGGTTACTCAGGCAGATATTGATTCAGAGCGCATAATTGTCAAAACCATACGAAAAAATTATCCTTCACACAACATAATTGCAGAAGAGTCAGGCTATATTGACAACAACTCAGCTTTTACATGGATAATTGACCCATTGGATGGAACATCCAATTACGCAGCTGGGCTTCCCTGGTTTGGGACTATGGTTGCGCTATTAAAAGACAATATCCCCATAATCGCCGGGATATATCTCCCATATTATGACCTAATGTATTTTGCAGAAAAAGGAAAAGAGGCACAGGTAAATAATACCCCCATAAAAGTTACTGATGAAAAAGAACTAAAGAATGTTCTGGTGGCCTACTCCCTTGACTTCTCAGAAGACAGTACAAAAACAGCTTCGGAAGCCAGAATCATCCAAAACCTTGTCGGTAAAATCAGAAACCTCCGGGCAACCAACAGCGTTGCAGAGTTCTGCTATGTTGCAGACGGAAGGCTTGGCGGATGCATCAATCAGACAGCCAAAATATGGGATATTGTAGCCCCCACTCTCCTCATAGAAGAGGCAGGTGGCACAGTTACCACCATTAGTGGAAATCAACATGAATTCAAAACAACCAGAGAAAATTATTTGGACAATTACACAATTGTTGCTGCAACAAAAACACTCCATCCAAAACTTATGGGGATTGTCAAGTCTTCAGCTGTAAAGCCTTCCTAATCGCAGGCTCATTAAACCCAATAATAATCTCACCATCAATATCAAGCACAGGCACACCCATCTGGCCGCTCTTATCAATCATCTCTCGAGCACGCTCCCTATCTGTACCAACATTGACATCCTCAAACGCAACTTTATTTTTTTTCAGGAAATCCTTTGCCACGCTGCACCACGGGCAGCTCGATGTGCTGTAAACAATCACCTTTGCCATATTAACACCTCACAGTTTAGGCATTTTCAAAGATTTATAAAGGTTTTTTATTTGAAATATTACCTGGCAACAACTTCAGCTTCTAACCTATTACCAGAGCTCTGGATGTCTCCTTAAATACTGCAGACCATGCCCTATCTGGCTATCCTCATGCCTGGTAAAAAACTCATTAATCCCCATATACTCTAATTTGTCAAGCTCATCAGTAAACTCAAGGGTTGGTTCTCCCTCAATAATCTTACATCTCACAAAATAGAGTGTTTTCTCTTCATCCGAAAAGAGCTCATCGGCAATCTGTTCGACCTCCACCTTAACCCCCAACTCATTCCAGGCGCAGCGCTTGGCAGCCTCCTCCAAAACCTCATCTCTGACAACCATTTCAGCAGGCAGACTCCACGCCCCTGGCAGAGACCTTCGCCATTTAGCCCTCCTAACAAAAATTACCATATCATCCTTCTTTACAATAAGCAGAACAGCTCTAATCATCAAACTAGAATTTTTTCCGGATTTATAAAGTTTCGTAACCAAATCTCTTCAATTTATCTTCAATATCATTGTATGCTTTTCCGCAAAGCATACCCCCTGCCACAAACTCTTCCTGGGTAACATCTGCCAAGCAGAAATCAGGCATAACAAAATTCTGCTTATCTCTCTGGGTCTTAAACTCAAAATCCACAAGGACAAGCCCTTTTAGTTTATCAAGAAAAACATCAATCTCTGCGGTCAACCCCTTATAAGGAAAACGATACCTGAGCTTGTGCACCCTTTTACCTTCAACTGCGGCAAGCTCCTTAAACTCATCCTCACCAATATTGATTGTCTGCTCTCGCATAGTAGAAGAATCATTAGCAACAGGCGCTTTCCTGGTAACAACATATTTATCGCCTTGCTTCCTGATCCTCAGGGTTGGATGCACCCTTGACTTTGGAACATAGATATCAATCATTTCCACTTGCTTACAATTCTTTAGTCCCTCAGGAATTATCTTTGCAAGGAATGTCCTCTCAAGTTCAATCATACTTTGCCAAGAACAATATTTCTATTTAAACCTATCCTACCCTGCTCCTCCGCCTCCACCGCCTCCGCCTCCACCACCACCTCCGCCGCCAAAGCCACCACCGCCCGAAGTGCCTGAGGAGCTTGCCACAGCAGAGCTGAAATGGCCCAAAGAGGAGCTAAAGCTCCTCAGTGAACTCATATTTGAATAAGATACTCCATAAAACACCACAGGATTACTCTTGGAAATATTACTGAAAATCTTTTTCATATGCTTTTCAACATTCTTGGCAACCCCGAGCGGCATAGCATAAACAAGGTATTCTTCCCAGAGCGCAACAGCATCAACTGGAACCGTCTTTAATTGTGAGAAATCCTGCAGAAATCTCTTCAATGCCATCCATTTCTCATAATGTAAGGCACCCTCTGGAGTTCTCCTCGGCAATGCCTGGTTGAAAATTATGTTTAGCAACAAACCTATTGCTCCTGCAGTTCCAAACCAGAATGAAACCAGGAATCCGGCAGCTATCAGCACTAAACAAATTGCAGTGTAAGCAGTATATGCCCTGTTAGACCCAACAAGGCGGAGCTGCTTCAACTCTTTTTTAACCTGCTTCTGCCATTCGATTAAACTTGAGGAAAAACTGTAATCAAACCTAATCTGCTTTTTCATCTCCTCAAAACTCACCTTATTATTCTCCATATATTTTTTAACAATCCTGGCAACCATCTGCTCAGACTTGGTAAGCTCAATAGATGTCTTCCAAAGTTCAAGTTCATAATCATCTTTTATGCCCAAAAAGCGTTTTACCTTAATCTTTGTCAATTTGTAATACTTCTTCCTAACAAGGTCAAGGATAACAGCTCCAAAAACATTAGCGTTGGGTGTTTTGCTGTGCTGGTTTATCAGAGCACTAACAACTGCGGGCGAATAACTATAGGGGATTTCCCTCTCATAAGTTGCACTGTAATCAATCTTAGGCTCTACTCCAAAAATCCACAGGAGTATTAGGAAAAGGCCAATCACCAGCACAAAAGCCAAAATACCCATATATGCTCCCCTATACCATAGTCTGCTTGCAAAGATTAGTGAAAAAACCACAAGTGTGAAAACTAAAGTTAGGATAAACTTCTTACCATAGTCTATTAAATTTGATCTGCTTTTAACGAAAAGCACTATCTCAACTGCAATTGTAACAATAAAAACAATGGCTAATCCAACCAGTGATATCATAAGCATTGGATCTGCGCTGAGGTATGCATACCTCTCTTCTTCCTTAATTATCTGTTCTAACCCAGGACCTTTTCGCCTATAGATACTAGAATCAAGCAAAGCAGATGGGAAGGCAACCCTCACCTCAACCCACTGCCTTGCCGGAACATTAAATGCCTGATAAACAACCGTTTGATTATCAGTCATCCCTATCTTCCCAGTTAGTTTTGGATGCCCCCATGTGTAAACATCTTGATGTTCAACTGCTCCAGGCAGGACTATCCTGCCTTCCAAATCTGCCAAACCCACTGCCCACTCGCTTCCCCACATCTTCCAGTAGAAATCAGCATAATCCTCGTGCACAGTAATTGCATCTCTAAGCGTATAATGCACGTCAAAGGTTCTTTTTCTGTTATCCACCTCATCGAAATACCATTTAATCCTGGTTCTATCTGAAGAAACAAAGACATCATAACAGCCGCTTACATTGCCCTCTGTTACAAAGATGTCAGATAAATCAGCTGTAATATCTCTGTAAGCAAATGAAAACTTGCCAGAGTAGAAATTAAAGGTAATCCTCTCCACAACCTCTACAACACCATCAGCATTAATCCGCATATCAATAAATGCCTTATCAAGAAAATAGCTTTTGCTTCCAGGATAAACTAGATTTCTCAACTCTGAGCAGTCTTTAGCCACAGCTACTCCGCACAGCAGCAGCGTGCACACCAATAATAAGACTAATCGGGCTTTCATTGGTGTTTAACTGGCATAAGTGCTATAAATAAGTTTTCACAAATCTACTGGTCAACCAGCTTAGCCCTTCATTTCGCATTGCACAAAAATGCTGATGTTGATCGTTTTTTTCTCAGCCACAATAAGAAAAAAGCTCCGCAAACTCCAAAAAGTTATTTCTCAACTTTTAAGAAACTAATTGTACCATCTACATAAGCACCCAGTGCATTTTTCAGATATCCATACATTTTATCTTGTTCAAGTGTCTCTTTGTATTGCCTAGCTGTCATGGCAAAAGCTACACCTGTTTGGTGTGCAGCCACAGATAAAGGCGTAGACACGTCCGTGTTTCCCCTATATTGCATTGGATTAACGAGCACTAAAATACGGTACGGATGAGCTTCTTCAACAGGAATATCATCAGAAGTATATCCGCAAGCATACTCTCTGACAATTGAATTAAATGTTGTTACATCCTCAGTGTCATTTAAATCCAGTACAAAGTACTCTAAATTACCAGGACTGCTATCCGGAGGCATCTCTTGAAGATCTGTTAGTCTCTTTTGGAGGGATTCTCTTTGAGCTTCAAAAAAACCCGTAATCTGCTCTGTTTCAACACCCTCTGGAATAACAATCATAAGCGAAGTACGACAAATTAAACAATCATACACTTGAGTTATCCATGCATCCTCTTTCCCTGGGGGCACCACAATCTTAGCCATATCTTATTAAAATGTTAAACACATATTTAAATCTTTCTACTTTTATCACTGGCAGGTAATAAAAGCCACATCATACTTAACTGTTATAAGATAACAAAACCTATTCAAGTTTTCTACCAAACTTAGGAATCCGGTAAACCTCAAAACTAACCTTCTTATCATTAATCGCATCCCGCAACTTACGCTCAGGTGTAGAAAGCTCAGCCTGGCCGCTCTTTACCTCAACAAAAATCACTTCCTCAGGCGCCTTGTTATCAAGGCCTTTAAACACAATAAAATCCACTGGCTTGCCGATGAACCGAACCTCTGTCGGAGAGTACTTAAAACCGGGAAGGTAAGGGGCAAGCTGCTCAGAAAAATTCCCAGTTAATACAGCTCTGCTACGCTCTATTGCATCTGTGCGGATCTCTCCAATTTTTCCCTTCCAGTTCTGCTTCTCAACAAACTTGCCAATAAGGTAGAAAACCCAGCACAGCACAAAAAGTAGCAGGACCCATAAAAGCTCATTCATATAAAAAATAAAAAAATAACAACTTAATAAACTTAATCCCAGTCACTATCTTCTTCTGGCGTTTCCTTAGGTTCTTCCTTCTTCTTGGCCATTTTTCCTCCCTCCAATTTAGCTCTAGCTAAAGCTAATACTGCGCTATAACTAGAATCAGTACTCTTTTGTCGTCGATAAAGTTACTATCGAGCAGCTTTGTGGGCGCATTATCATTATTTAAAACTTTCTGGGTAATATACAGATTTGATTTATAAACCCCAAAAATCAACCCACCAACCCCCATACAAATTTGGATGGAACAATCACAAATGCCGTCAGAAAGCGATATAATCCACTATCTAAACTTCATTTTGCCAATACCGCCTTTCTGTATCTTCTGAAGCAGTTTTTCAGGATCCCCGCCTTTCATCATCTTGGCAAGCTTCTTACTCTGCCTGTACTGCTTCAGCAGAGCCCTAACCTCAGCTGCGGCAACACCAGAACCCTTGGCAATCCGCTCAATCCTTGAACTAGAGATAATATCTGGATTCTCAAGCTCCTCCTTGGTCATAGAGTCCATGGCAAAACGCCACTTCTTCAATTTGCCTTCCTGAACCTGCAGCACCTCTTTAGGCATCTTGATCTGGCTAAAACCAGGGATCATCTCTACAATCTTATTCAAAGGCCCCATCTTGCTCATGGCCTCCATTTGCTCATACAAATCCACCAGATTGAAGTCTCCTTTGAGAAAGCGCTTGCCCAAATCCTCTGCCTTATCCTCAGAAATCGCATCCTGGGCCTTCTCCAGTAAAGCCTCCAGATCACCCATCCCCAGCAATCTCCCGACAAAATTCTTAGGCCTGAACTTCTCAAGATCATTAATCTTCTCGCCTGTGCCTATGAAAACAACCTTGGCTGAAGTAACAGAGCACGCTGTGAGAGCACCGCCTCCCTTTGCAGTGCCATCAAGTTTAGTTATAATAACACCAGTAACACCGCAGCTATCACGGAAAGCCTGCGCCTGCTTGCCAGCAGTCTGGCCAATATCCCCTGAAATCACCAGTAAAACCTCTTCTGGCCTCACCACCTTATTCAGCTCAGTAAGCTCGGCAATGAGCTCCTCACTCAGGGCATCCCTGCCAGCAGTGTCAACAAGCACCACATCAAATTTGCTAAGCTGGTCCTCAAATTGCCTGTAAATTTTGACAGCATCCTTCAATTCCCTATTCCCAAAAACAGGCACATTAATCTGCTTGGCCAGCTGCTGCATCTGCTCCAAAGCAGCAGGCCTGTAAAAATCAGTCTGGAGCAAAGCCACCTTGTGGCCGGTCTTCTGGAAATACTTGGCAAGCTTCCCAGCCTGGGTCGTTTTCCCAGAACCAAACAAGCCAACCAGCATTATCTTAGTTGGTTTTTTTTCAATCTTGAGCTGCCCCTCTTCTTCCCCCAAAAATTTGACCAGCTCTTCATACACCACTTTGATAAGATACTCTCGCTTGGTGAGCCCTGCAGGCGTTTCCTCTTTTAGGACTCTTCTTTTGATGTTCTCACTCAGCTCGTAGACAAGCTTAACATCAACATCTGCCTGCAGCAAAGCCCTCTGGATCTCCTTGACAAGCTCATTGACAAGCTTATCATCTACAAAAACAGCTCTTGCCACCTTCTCCAGCGAAGCCCTTAGCGAGCTTCCCAGCTTGTCCAGCACCATTCTCTTAATTAAGCCAGATTTATATATAAAGATTTGGATAAATTGCTTTAAATAATAAATTTGATTACCTTATGCTATGATAACCTTATCAGAAAATTTCACAACAGCAATACTCCAATATTGCAGCCAGCGTGATCCTCAACTGCTAAAAATTACCAGGGGTTCAGAAACAGTAAGCATTACAGACAAAACAGGCGCCAAAGTCGCTACTGTTTACTGGAAAGGAGACCAGCCTGAAAGCATTGATTGCCTTCTCTATAAGGGTGGGAGTTGGGACTTTTTATTAGAACAGGCAAGATTCATTAGCGCGGTCAATAGATGCACTCTCACCGAACTTGAGGATACCTTGAATGTCCAAGCCCCATGGCAATTAATGCTAAATTGCATTGTACCAAAACTCTTGGATGCATATCTTCAGAGAGCAGTGCAATACAGTTTCTAGCGTTTCTCCTCAATCTCCTTGAGCAGTTCCTTCAAAAACTCAGCAGGCTTCTTCTCTCCCAAAACCTTATTCTCTCTAGTCCTCACATTAATGCTGTTATTCTTCTGCTCCTGCTCGCCAACAACAACCATGTAGTTGACATACTGCACCTGCGCTTCCCTGATCTTCTTGGCAACAGTCAAGCCCCTGAAATCAGTTGACACATCCACCCCAGCCTCTTTAAACATCCGGGCAATCTTCTCGCCATACCCGATATTGGCATCAGCAACAGCAATAACCCTAACATGGTCAGCGCTCAGCCACAAAGGAAACTTGCCTGCAAAATGCTCAATAAGTATTCCCATAAACCTTTCAATACTTCCAAAGCAGGTGCGGTGGATCATCACCGGCCTATGTCTGCAGCCATCCTGGCCTTCAAAAGTCAGATCAAAATTCTCTGGCTGCGCCATATCCACCTGGATAGTGCCGCACTGCCAGGTCCTGCCGATACAGTCCTTTAAATGGAAATCTATCTTTGGACCGTAAAACGCGCCATCTCCTTCATTGATTTTGTAGGTCATCCCCTTTCTATCGAGCGCATTTTTCAGGGACTGCGTACATTTCTCCCAAACTTCCTCTGTTCCTATGTGGTTCTCGGGCATTGTCGACAATTCAACATGATATTCAAACCCAAACAGCTTGTAAATCTCCTCGCACAGGTTTATCACATTGATAATCTCGTCCTCAACCTGCTCAGGAGTCATGTAGATATGGGCATCATCCTGGGTAAATGCTCTAACCCTAAACAAACCGGCAAGCACTCCTGAAAGCTCATGCCTGTGCACAAACCCAAGCTCTCCCACCCTCAGTGGAAATTCTTTGTAGGAGTGCACATCCTCTTTGTAAATCAGCATCCCGCCAGGGCAGTTCATAGGCTTAATCGCAAAATCCTCATTGTCAATCTTGAGGGTATACATATTCTCCCTGTAATTCATCCAGTGTTTGCTCTGCTCCCACAGCTTCCTATTCAGAATCACAGGAGTTTCCACAAGCACATACCC
>JBDRLT010000039.1:0-10969 GCA_043812815.1 Candidatus Woesearchaeota archaeon
TACATCAGTGCACTCTGGATTAAGTGAGCTAAGATTAAACTGGATAAGGCCTTTTCTTATATCGGATGTGCCCCATTTTTCAACTCGGATATATCTGTCATCCTGGTGGTGGCCGTCATTATACGGAGCTACATAGGTGTCTTGCACTACCTCATAATCGCCAAAGCAGATCCTGACAGGCGTAATTGGAGGCCCCCATGGGCACTCATCCTCTTCGCAGCCGCAGTCTTCAGGGCATGTTTCTTCTGTTTCACCGCAGTTGCATATGCCGTCACCGCACCAGCATGTGGACGGCTCATAAACGCATTCACAGTCTGAACAAGAGCCCTCATCGCAGTCTGCATCTGATTCGCATTCCTCTACACCAGAATTGATATAACCATCACCGCAATAATTATTTGTGCAGTCATTTTTGCATGCATCATTATTATTAGAATTGCCATCATCACAGTGCTCACCGTTGTTTACTGTGCCATCACCACAGTAAGGAGTATCTGTGTGCTTGCAGGAGCAAGTCCTTGGACTGCATGTATCCAGTGTGTGTTCATCATTGTCATTACAGTCTGAATTTTCTGCGCAGGTGGCCCCGCACCGGCCTTTAACACATTGATAATTTAGAGAATCCTCTACGCATCCGCAGGTAGCATCACAGTTACCATATGCATCTCTTATAGCATACTTGGCGCCGCTGCACTCGCTTGTGCTCTGTGGGCAGTTATTATTGTTTGAAGAGGATGGTGGCTCGCACTCCTCACCATTGTTTAAAATATTATTACCACAGTAGGGTATTGCTGTGTGCTCACAAGAACAGCTTTGCAGATTGCATGTATCTCTTGTATATTGATTATTATCATCACAGTCTGAATTCGCTGCGCAGGATGCCCCACATTGACCCATAACACATTGTGCAGCAGGCATTTCCGCTGAGCAGTCTGGAAGGCATTCGCTGCATAGACATCCGCTGCAGCTGTTGTCACATGAGTCTGTAACTACCTTACTGTTTTTGATGCCATCATTATTATAATCTATAAGTTTGGTATTAGAACAGGAATCAGAATATGTTTCGCTGCAGTAGCCTCCAAGACAATCATCGCTATTTCTGCAGTCTGCCCCGCAGCTTCCAATAATACATTCAGTCGACCAGGAGTCTGGTAGACATTGGCAATGACTGTTGCAGTAACCCCATTGATCTCTTCTATTTGTAAAATGATCTGAGCAGCCTCCATAAGGTTCCTGGCTGCAATAAGTATTGTCTTGCCAGAGGGGCGGTTCACATTGCTCAGTACCATCCTTAATATTGTTTCCACAAAAACCCCCATCAACAGTAATTATTTGACAATTTGAACTGCAATAAGTGCAGCTTCCGCCATAAGCAGGAGTGCATGCAACTCCATTCTGGCTTCCTGCGTCACATTCTTCAGTTACTTGGTTTACAGAGCCATCGCCGCAGCGCCCTGGGGGGCTGCAACTAGTCCATTTGGTTTTCCAAGAGCTAAGGGAGTCCCAATCAATATTACTACAACTGCCTTTTGTATAGTAGTCAATTTGTCCACACTCATAGGTGCCGAAATTGCAGTTATTATCAGGTGAGCATTCATAATAGGCTCCAAGATCAGCCGCTGTGCATTGGCCATCAGCCCCGCCACCATTTGGGCAGAGCCATTTGACACAATATGGTTTTGTGCTATCGCTACAATGTCCACCGACATTGTTGCAGGTGCTCACAGGACAAGATTGACCGCTTGATGTTAAGCATGGCACATCCCCTGGCACACTGCAATACTCATAACATATACCGTTATCTCCGCAATGATAATAGGGAGCGCATGGAGTTTCTCCTGGATCCTTGCATGAATCACACCAAATAGCAGATGCCATCTGGGGGATTACCACAAAAGCCAACAGCACTAAAATAGACACATATAGGAATTTTTTTTGCATTGTTATTACCTCTCACTGGTTTATACAAAAGTAATATTGTGGTGGGAGTTATTTACTACTATATAAATGTTTCTAGATGAGACTATCAGGCAGTGACAAATCCGCTCTAAGGGTGTTACCATAAACCATATATAGTGAATTCAAGACACATACTTTTATGATAATTATTGCAGGCGCAGGGCCTTCTGGAAGTCACACAGCCTATTTACTGGCCAAGGCAGGCTTTGAGGTAGAAGTACATGAGGAGCACGCCCAGATTGGCAAGCCAGTGCAGTGCACAGGGATTGTAACTCCTTCAATTAAGGATCTCATCAAGGTCCCGAATAGCTGTATAACAAACACTGTAGACAGGATTATTATTTTTTCTCCGAGCGGGACTAGTGTTGACCTGAAGCTCACGCCAAATATTATTCTTGACAGAGCTGTATTTGACCAATACCTTGCAGAAAAGGCAATGGATGCTGGCGTATCTTATAATATGAATAGTAGATTTGTTGGTTTTAAGAATGGTAAAGCTATAACATCCAAGTGTAAAAAAGGGAAGAGATATGATGCTGTTGTTGGAGCAGATGGGCCTTTGAGCCTGGTTGCCAAGAAGGCAGGAATGTGGGGCAATAGGGAATTCTTTACTGGAATACAGGTGAGGGCAAAACTGAGTGCTGAGTGCGTTAAAGTTTATTTAGGGGATGAGCTTGGCTGGGTGGTGCCTGAATCAGATGATGTGGCCAGAATAGGGATATTGGCCAGAAACCGTCCAAGGGCAGCTTTTGACAGATTTGTAAAGCGTGTGGGGAAGGCCAAGATACTCGGCTGGCAGAGCGGATTAGTGCCAGTGTATAATCCCAAGCTGACAACCCAGGCAGGCAATGTCTATCTTGTAGGTGATGCTGCCACAATGGTGAAGGCAACAACTGGCGGAGGCATAATCCAGGGGTTGTTGGGAGCCAGGGCGCTTGCTGATTCCATTGCAGCTGGCTCAGATTACCAAAGCGAGTGGAAAAAACTGATTGGCAGAGAGCTCTATTTTGCTTTGGTGCTTCGGAGGATCCTGGACCGGTTTAGTGAGAATGATTATGACAACATACTGAAATTTGCCAACCAGAAGGGAGTCAAACATTTGCTCAGAACATATGACAGGGACTTTATGAGTAAAATGCTTCCAGGGCTTATCTTGGAAACCATAAAATATCCGAAAATATGGTATGCAGCAAAGTATTTGTTCAAACATAATATTTATATATAGTGGGAATCTTCTCCTGGGTGGGGTGTGACATTGGCAGAAGATGATATTAGCATTGACTTGAGCAAAATTTCTGGTTTGTTCAAACCAAAAAGTAAACCCAAGCGTGAAAAATCTGCAGAAAAGCAGGAAGATGACCTTTCTTTAGATCTGGGATCAATAAAATCAGTTTTCAAACACAATGATAAGAGTTCAGATGACTTTGCGTTAGGGGACCTTAGTTCAGCCTTTAAGCTTCTTGGCAGATATATTATTCCAATAATACTGATTTCAACATTTCTCCTGAGTGTTTATCTTAGAATGCAACCGGCCTATCTGCCTATTACCGATAAGTGGGCTCAGGACAGTGTTTATGCCTACTATAAGAACACAATATTGAGTGGAGTCAACCAGAAGTATCCAAATCTGCCCACTGCCAACAAGAATGAGCTGGTCAATGAGGAGTTCAGCAAACTGCTTGCAGAAAAGCGCACTGAGATTTCTCAGCAGATCTCTTCAACCTCGCAGCAATTTAAAAAAGAGCTGCAGGACGAGCATGGCCAGACATACCTTTTGGCAATTGACCCATATTACTGGCTAAGATTTGTTGAGAATAAGGTTAATCTCGGGCATTACGGTGATGAGGTTGTTGATGGCAGGCAGTTTGACAACCATTTCATGGCTCCTAATGGTAGAGTCATTGGTGAAGATGATTTCCATATCCGCTTTGAATATTGGATGTATAAAGTGATGAATTTTTTTAATAAGGATGTATATCCAATGAAAGCAGCTTTCTATGTGCCTATTCTGCTCGCTGCACTGTGCGTCATCCCTGCATTCTTTATTGCCAGGAAGATTGGAGGGAACACAGGTGGATTCTTTGCAGCATTAATGGTTGCTATGCACTCTGCGTTTCTGAGCAGGACAGCAGGCGGCTTTGCTGATACTGATGCTTATAATGTTTTATTCCCCTTATTGATTACCTGGCTGTTTTTGGAGGCTTTTGATGAGAAAGACCCAAAGAAGACTCTGCTCTACTCATTGATCTCTGGTTTCTTTGTGGGAATTTATAGCTTTACATGGGGTGGGTGGTGGTATATCTTCGACTTTTTGGTTGGCGTTGCAGGCCTCTATATTGCCTATTATGTATTTACTAATAGAGATGGTTTGCTCAAAGGCAAATCCAGGAAACAGCTGGCTGAGTTTATTTTTGATGTTGGGGCTTTTGTGATTGCCTCTGCCTTGTTTGTGTGTCTTTTCACAGGGTGGCATAATTTTGCAAGAACAGCCACTGGCCCAATCGGATTTATCAGACTCAAAGAGGTTGGCAGGGGCACAATCTGGCCCAATGTTTATACAACAGTTGCAGAGCAGAATGAGTTGTCATTAGACCAAGTTGTCGCAAGTATTGGGGGCAAACTGCTCTTGTTGATATCAATTATTGGTGTGGCCATGACCTTGCTGAAAAAAGACAAACATGGCAAGATTGAGATAAGATATGCCATATTGTTGAGTATTTGGATGTTATCAACGATTTACGCTAGCACCAAGGGTGTTAGATTTTTGCTGTTGCTTGTGCCTGCATATAGTATTGCTCTTGGAGTGTTTATGGGCGTTGCTTCAAAATATGTGTCCCAGTTCTTCTCAAAAGAGTTGCGTATTAATCAGAGTATGGCCAAGGCAGTCGTGATCTTACTTATGCTGCTATTATTCATTGGCCCTTTCAAGCAAGCAAAGGTAACTGCAGAAGGCCAGATTCCAAGTGTGAATGATGCATGGGTGCGAAGCCTTAACGTTATTAAGACTAATTCAAGTGATAATGCTATTGTGAATTCATGGTGGGACTTTGGGCACTGGTTCAAGTACTGGGCTGACAGACCTGTTACCTTTGATGGCACTTCGCAGAATACTCCCCAGGCACATTGGATTGGCAAGGTGCTGTTAACTGAGAATGAGGATATGGCCATTGCCATTTTGAGAATGGTTGATTGCGGAGGGAATGATGCTTTTGTTATGATTGAAAATGCAACTAATGATTCTTTGAAAGCAGTCAAGTTGACTAGGGAGATTATTATGCTCGATCGTACTGCTGCTAAACAGCGCTTAATAGAGGTTATGCCTGACAATGATGTAGAAAAGGTTCTGGAAAAGAGCCATTGTGAGCCACCAGAGGACTTTTTTATTACCAGTGAAGATATGGTGGGCAAATCAGGGGTGTGGGCACACTTTGGGAGCTGGAATTTCACTAAATCAGATATGGTTGCGAGAGTCAAATCTAAAAACCGAAATGAGGGAATCAAAATATTGCAGGATAGGTTTGGATTGAGCAGTGAAGAGGCTGACCGCTATTATTATGAAATTAAGACTCAAGATGCCGACAGCTGGATTGCTCCTTGGCCAAGTTTTGCCTCTGGGCTGAGCACATGCAAAACAGAAGGTGAAATCATTTCATGCACAAATAGTATCAAGTTTAATATTACTTCAGAAGAGGCATATGTTGATACACCACAAGGTAAACTCAGGCCGAAATCCTTCTCTTATGTTGATAAGCAAGGCACATTCAGAAATATCCAATACACAGAACAGTTGATCAAAGGCAACAATGGTGTTACCTTGGGCGCAGCACTATTTCCTGTTGGGGGGAGTTACCAGAGTGTGCTGATGGCCCCTGAGCTCACTGGAAGCCTATTCACAAGGCTATTTTACTTTGGGGGCACTGGCCTGAAGCACTTTGCTTTGGTTCACAGTGATAGAGATCTCACTGGTTTGGACATTTATGTCTGGAAAGTCAACTGGGGCAATTAATTCTTGAGGAAGCAAGAATGAAGAAGGTGTTTATTGTAATAGCTGCATATAACGAGCAAGAGCAGATTGGCAAGGTTGTTGAGGGGTTGCGCAAAGAGGGCTATTCTAATATTGTTGTGGTTGATGATGGCAGCACAGATAACACTACCAAGATTGCAGGGAAGGGCGCAACAGTGATCAGACACGTGATTAATATGGGGCAGGGTGCTGCACTCCAGACAGGGATTGACTTCGCTGTTGAGCATGGTGCTGATATTGTTGTTACTTTTGACGCAGATGGCCAGCACCAGGCAAAGGATATTAAAAAATTGCTCAGGCCAATATTGAATGGCGAGGCGGATGTAACATTAGGCTCAAGGTTCCTCTCTGTACATTCAGATATGCCCCTGCTCAGAAGGCTTTTCCTCAAAATCGGTGTGGTTGTGCTGCTGGTCATGTATGGAATCAGGCTGACTGATTCCCATAACGGGCTAAGGGCATTCTCAAGAGAGGCTGCTGAGAAGATTGAGATAAGGTGCAACAGGATGGACCATGCCTCTGAGATTCCAGAGCAGATCCATAAGAAAAAACTGAGATATCAGGAGGTGCCGGTGAGCATCAAATACACTGAGTATTCTCTCAAGCATGGCCAGAAGAGTTCAGATGCTTTTAAGATCTTTTGCAGGATGGTTTTGAGAAAACTGATGAGGTGAGATTATGGAGTTTATACACATAACTGTGATTATTTTTAGTGTCTTTGCGCTTAGCAGGGCTTTTTTAAGATGGAGAGAAGCAAAAATAACCCTGGGTGAACTGCTATTTTGGGTTATGATCTGGGTAGGAGGAATTACTGTGGCATTTTTCCCGGGACTGATCACTTTTCTATCAAACAGGGCTGGCTTTGGGAGAGGGATGGACTTTGTGCTGGTGCTAAGTGTGGTTGTGCTGTTCTATCTGCTTTTCAGGATTTACGTGAAGCTTGAAGAGATTGAGCAGCGCATAACCAAGGTGGTGAGGGCGATTTCAAAAAAATGAGAATTCTCTTGATAACAGAGTTTTTCCCAGAGTCTGCAGGCAAAATTACTGGTGGGGTTGAAGCAAGGGCTTTTTATGTTGCCAAAGAGCTGGCAAAAAGGAATACTGTGGTGGTGTTGACTTCCAAAAGGCCCAATATTGCAGAAGGAAGTTTCAGCAAATTTCGAGTTATCAGAATTAACCCAAGATATCCATACTCGCAAACAGGGAGCCTAGTTAGAAGGATGCTATTTGGGTTAAACGCATGTGTTAAAGGTCCAAGTATTGTTAGGTCCAACAATATAGAGATTGTTGACGGTTACAGCTTTTTCACATATCCTGCCGCAATCTTTATTGGATTGCTTACCAAAGCAAAGAGTATTCTTACTTACCATGAGGTTTGGGTTGGGAATTGGGTGAAGAATACAGGAAAAAAGATGGGTGTGCTTGGTGAGTTGGCAGAGAGAAAAGTGCTACTGGTGGCCAGGCTTCTTAAGATTAAGATTATTGCTGTTTCCAGTTTTACCAAAAGAGAGCTTGTTAAGCACGGTATTGATACTGAGATGATTGAAGTTATCAATAATGGAGTTGAGGCTAAATCAGTCAGAGCTAAGAAATTCAAAGCGCCAACTGTCTGTTTCGTTGGGAGGCTTACAAAACACAAAAGAGTTGATGATCTTATCCTGGCTATGAACATTGTAAGGAAAAAGATTAGAAATGTCAGGGGTGTAATTATTGGGGACGGGCCGGAGCGTGCTAGGTTGGAAAAATTGACACTTAGCCTAAATTTGAGGTGTATTGAGTTTACAGGCTTTTTGCCGAAAACAGAGGATGTGGCCAGACTAAGGAGCAGATGTAATGTGTTTTGCTCGCCGAGTGTTGTAGAGGGTTTTGGCATTACCTTAGTTGAGGCTATTGCTGCCGGGCTGCCTTTTGTGGTCAGTGATATTGAGCCTTTTAAGGAGATTTCACAAGGCAAAGGGGGGCTTCTATTCAAACAGGGCAATGTTGAGGATCTGGCAGCAAACCTGATTACCCTTCTGACAGATAGGAAGTTGTATGCAAAATGCAAGGAAGAGGAGAAGCAGCTGGCAAAGTGTTTCTCCTGGGGAAATATTGCCAAGCAGATTGAGGCTGCTTACTCAAAATGAGAATTTGTGTTGTGAGTGATTTTTTTGTACCCCATTATAATGGCGGGGGCGAGAGAAGATATTATGAGATACTCAAAAGGCTGGTAAAAAATGGTTTTGAGATTGACCTGATATGCATGAAGATCAAAGGTGTCCCAAATTCAGAGGAAATTGAAGGCATTCATGTTCATCATATAGGGCCTGTGATTGCGAGTCCGCCAAGCCGCAACCTGCTCCAGTTTGTGCAGTTTGTTTTTGCTGCATTTTATTGGATGATCCGGCGGGATTATGATGTTGTTGAAGGTCATGGCACTGGGTTGTTGGCAGTTTCCCTGGTAGGTAAACTGAAGCGGGCAAAAAGTGTTGCAGTTATCCATGATCTGAGCTCGGGCAAAGCAGACCAGTGGCTTGGGTTTTCAAGGCTTTCAGAGCTGATAGAGAAGCTGCTGATAAAACTGCCGTATGATACTATAATAAATGTTAGCAAGGGTGTTAAGAAACGGCTTGTCAATGAATATCAGATAGACCCAAAAAAGATTGAGGTTGTGCATAATGGTGTTGATCTTGACCTTGTTGATTCTGTTGAGGCAAAGCAAGAGAAGTATTCAATAATTTATGTTGGGAGGCTGATTCCTCACAAGCATGTTGATGATTTGATACAGGCTGTAGGCATTATTAGGACAGCTATTCCAGATGTCAAATTAAAGGTAATCGGCGCTGGCCAGGAGATGGCATCTTTAAAAGATTTGGTTAGAGCACTTAAACTTGAGAAGAATGTCAAGTTCTTTGGCAGTCTGCAAAATTATGAGGATGTTATCAAGGAGATAAAAAAGTCCTCTGTGCTTGTGTTGCCCTCTACCAGAGAAGGGTTTGGGATGGTGCTTGTTGAGGCTTTTGCATGCAGAGTGCCTTGTGTTGCTTATTATTCCGATGGTGTTGTTGAGGTGATTGATAATGGGAAGAATGGGTATCTTGTTAAACAGAGAGATGTTAAACAACTTGCCCGATTGCTAAGCAAAATCCTGAATGACAGTAATTTAGCTGTTCAACTAGGTGAGCGAGGTAGGAGTAAGACAGAAAAGAAATTTTCATGGGATGGGGCAGCACGCAGTTTGACTGGGGTATATAAAAATGGCAAATAAACAGAAGCTAAGGGTTTTGTTAATTACTGATTGTCATTATAAGCTTGGTGGCGCGGAGAAATGCTTTTTCCAATTGAGAGAGCAACTTAAAAAAGCAGGATTAGAAGTATTTAGTATGGGTTTCGGGCCTGTTGATGAGCATGGTCAGGATTATCTTGTGTTGAAAGAAACTAACAATCTGTTGATAAGGCATTTTTGGAGGATTTTTTTCAATCCATTCAAATACAGGCAGATAAGAAAGTACATTTTAGAAGTGAACCCAGATGTAATCCATTTGCACAATGTAAACAAATATACCGTAGCCTTACTTGATGCTATGAGTGGCTTTAAGGTTGTGCAAACTGTGCATGATTATGGTCTAGTTTGTCCGACTCAATGGAATGTGCATAGTGATCTTAGCCCCTGTCCAACAGGAATGAAGCTAAGCTGCATGGCTAAACATAGACGAGGGTATAATTGGCTGGTATACCTAAGCATGGTTCTATTTTTTTATATAAGGAATTCATTACTTAAAAAGAGAGTTAGTCTGTTTATTACACCGGCGCCGCAGTTGAAGCACTATCTAGACAAAAATCATTTCAGGAGGGTAATTTGTATTCCCAATTTTGTTGAGATGGGGGATGTAAAGCCAGCTTTTGATAAAATGAAGCAGAATCAAGTGCTGTACATCGGCCAACTTGAGGAAAATAAGGGCGTGCATTTTCTAATTAAGGCAATGAAGCAGGTTGTTGAGGAGATACCTTCTGCCAATCTAAAGATCGCGGGTAAAGGGCCATGGGAAAAAAAATTGAAATATTTGGCAAAAGAACTTAGATTGGGAAGTTCTGTTGAATTCCTTGGGTGGATTGATAATGTTAATAAGGTATATGAGGAATCTGCGCTCGTGGTTGTACCGAGTGTGTGGATGGAGAATGCACCCGTAACAGTGCAAGAGGCTATGCTGCATGCAAGAGCTGTGCTTGGATCAAACAGAGGGGGTATAAGGTGGTTTGTGCAGCCAGGGAAGACTGGGAAGCTTTTTGACATTACTAAGAATGAGCTGGCCGAAAAGATAATTCAAATGTTGCAAGATCCAGAAAAACTGGGAAGATACGGTCTTGCCGGGAGACAGAGAATCAGGGTAATAGGGGACAAGGATAGAAATATAAGTAAGATAATTGAATCATATAAAAAAATTTAAAAGGTATTAATCTACATTATATATATAATGGGGGGAGCGCAATGATAAACAAGGGTAAATCGATTGTTATTGATCTGGATGGAACTCTGTGCCATCTAAAAAAGGAAAACGAAGGTTATTCAGATGCTAAGCCAAATATGGAGATTGTGGCAAAACTCAGGGAATATAAGGAAAAGGGGTTTTATATTATTGTGAACTCGGCAAGGAACATGAGAACCTTTGATGGAAATTTGGGGAAGATTAATGCTGTAACCTTAAAGACAATTTTACAGTGGCTTGACAAACATAAGATACCTTATGATGAGGTCTATGTGGGTAGGCCATGGTGTGGGTTTGAAGGTTTTTACGTTGATGACCAAACAGTTAGGCCTGATGAGTTTTTAAGTAAAACTTATGGTGAGATATTAAAGTTGACAAGATGAACCTCCTCGGGCTAAAGCCCGAGGTATCTAAGCAGAAGAGCTAAGCGTCTTCTGCTGGTAAAATTCCCAAGATCCTTGGGAGCATGCGATGTAGTGCCGAATTGTCTCAGCGGTAACATTACCCACACTTCGGAAAA
>JBDRLT010000040.1:0-129882 GCA_043812815.1 Candidatus Woesearchaeota archaeon
ACAAGATGACCAAGGCTGGCGTTAAGTTCAAGATGTTGGTAGCTGACTGGCATGGCTGGGCTAACAATAAGATGGGTGGGGACCTTGAGAAGCTCCAGAAGGTGGGGAAGTATTTTATTGAGGTGTGGAAAGCCTCGGGAATGGATTTGGAGAAGGTTGAGTTTGTGTGGGCTAATGATTTTATCAAGGATCCTGAGTATTGGAAGATTGTGATGCAGGTTGCCCGGAATTCTACTGTGAGCAGGATTGTGCGATGTGGGCAGATTATGGGCAGAAAGGAAGCCGAGGTTATGCAGGCTTCGCAGATTTTGTATCCATGCATGCAGTGCGCTGATATATTTTATCTGAAGGCCAATATTTGCCAGCTGGGGATGGACCAGAGGAAGGTTAATGTGTTGGCAAGGGAGATTGGTGGGAAGCTTGGGTTTTGGAAGCCGGTTATTGTCAGCCATCATATGTTAATGGGTTTGGGGCAGCCAGCTAGTGGAGAGAAAGATACCTTGGAAAGGACAATTGACCTGAAGATGAGTAAGTCAAAACCAGATACTGCTGTGTTTATGGATGATTCTAAAGAGGATATTAAGCGGAAAATTCTGAAAGCATGGTGTCCTGAACAGGCTGCGGAGAATCCTGTTCTGGAGTATTGCAGGTATCTGATTTTTGAAAGATTTGATGCAATGAAGATTGAAAGGCCTGCGAAGTTTGGTGGTGATGTTGAGTTTGGCAGCTATGGGGAACTTGAGAAGGCTTACTCTAACGGGAAGATTCACCCTGCTGATCTGAAAAAGGCTACGGCTTTGTACATTAATAAGATGGTGGAACCTGTTAGGAAACATTTTGAGACTGATAGGAAAGCCAGAGAATTACAGGAGTTTGTGAAGAGTGAGCGAGTCACTAGGTAGGTCTTTGTAATTGCGGAGCTTTCAATCTGTTGTTGTATCATACTTAGAGGACATAGAATTATTATTAAAATACATTATGGCGCACGCTCTGCAAACAATGGCTTGAAGCCGCGGGAACTTTTTCTGTTTTTCCTTGCTTGTTGAACAGTCTGGGACTTCAGCCTGCTTGCGGAGCTTACGATTATTGGTTGAGAAAGCTCTTCGTAAGCGACCCAAAAAAGATTTGTTATCATTTTAACAAGATATTTAAACCTTTAATCCATATTAAATACAATGACTGAATTGATTGCATGTTTGTCCACTGGCAAAGGAACCTGGATGCCTGTTGTTAAACTGATTAATTGCCAGGAGTGGGACAAGGTTTTTTTAGTTGCAACTGATTTTGCGAGGGAGAAATTCAAAGGCAGCAAGCCTGTTGAGTTTGTGGTGATTGATCCTAATCGTGATTTAAAGCAGTTGGTGCCGGACATCAAGAGTCAGTTGGATGGAAAGATTAGGGGGACAGAGATTGCCCTGAATTTGAATTCTGGAACTGGTAAGGAGCATATGGCTGTGCTGTCTGCTGTTTTGAAGCTGGGTGTGGGAATTAGACTGGTTAATTTTGACAACACTATAGAAGAGATCTGACAGCTTCTCTGAGAGTTGCTTCTGCTCTTGCTTGCCTTTTCTGGATGGTTTGGCGCGTTGTGTGGTATATCGTTGCAAGCTCTTCTTGTCTTCGTGGGGTAAAACCCAGAAGTCCATTTCTAGAGCAAACAATATGGTATTGATCTCCATCCATTGATCTCAGAGCAGCCATAACTGCTGCCCTGTGCTTAGGCAAGAGCCAATCGAGACTTGTGTTGGCTTGTTGATATACAGCCTGAGCAGTTGTGTTTCCGATTTCAGGCCATGTTGCATGAGTATTACCAGCCAATTCTCTCTCAACAATTACTGGAAGTACACAATACATATAACCCATGTTTATTGCCTCCAAGCTGGCAAGGTGTAAGGCTGTTGATGATATTTGTGCACTTGTACCAGTGAAAATTTCCAGCTCAGCAGGGATAATAACATATTGCACAACTATGTACTGAGCCATATGTTGGATTGAGGTTAATTCTGAGCTTCTCCAAAGCGTAAGTGCGTTTTGGGGCTTTTGGTCTAAAGGATATTGTCTTACTTGACTATTATTCCTAGTGAGATCAAGGTATCTTTCAATCGTATGTTTTGATGGGTTTGATCCTGGCATGGACTCTGCATAAGCAGTAAGTTCTTCAAGATTTACTCCACATCTATGTGCTATAGCCATTACCTCTTGCTGGGATTCTGAAAGCATGTAATCATGGTATGCAGGACTACCCCTGGAGTCTAGTTTCTGCCAAAGATCTGCTTGTGGGGATTGTGATACCTTCATAACTACTGGAGAATGGGTTCTTTTTATTAAATCTTCCTAAGGCTAGTTTCTTTAAGCGAGTTACTCTTGCTGCATACCAACCAAACCCAAAAGGAATAACTGGCGAAAGGCACTTGTTACTATCATTTCCCTATGTTTCACTCCTTGATGAGTAATATCTCCGATCTGACTAGCTGCGTCTCTTAGGGGCACCTTAGGAGTATCAACACCATAGCGCAAAGCAATAATAGCTTGATATTCGGGGCTTAGAGAGTCATAAATCTGTTTGATCAAAGACGCATATTTGCCAAATATGCCAAAGCCACCAATTTCGGAAAGGGGAGCCTTAACTTTTTGGAAAAAATCATCCAATTGCTCCCGGTACCTAATACACCCACTTTCCCAAGCTTCCAAAAGAAGTTGTTTCATTCTTAGTTCAAGGCCTGTTAGAAGAAGGTTAGGATCAGTTAATTTGATTTGGGGGAGATGAAAATCGGCTGGTAAATTATATACTGAAGTTGCGGCACTGATGTCTACTCCACACAACACTCTCCACTGATGATTTACTGCCTCAGCCAAGCGCAGTTGGGTTTGATTCCAAGGGTTAATAAAAAAGGATGCTTCAACCATATTGTAGGCATCTTGAGTTTCTCTGGGATTAACCATATCCTGATCAGGCACTTGGTAGTTATGGGCTAACCAAAGATGCACTGCGTTTGCTACACTTGGGCTCTGTCTATAGTATCTTGCCAAAGCATCCGGTGAATATCTTTCACTATCCATTCGCTGAATTGTAGCATATTCGGGCATGTATCCAAAGTTTTGGTCACAATAATAGGCAATATCTCTACTTTTAACCCGGCATGAATGAGCCAGAGCAATCTGCAATCTTTGTGGTGGGGTGAACATGCATTCTACCATCTTAATTACTACTGCGTAGTGCAATAAAAACCTTTTGGTTTAGACAATATTGGCAATGATTGCTTTGTTGGCCTTTTGGAGTTCAACTGGGCTAATTTTAATCAGCGATTGCTCTGAGCCCCCTCCGCCATAAACAAAGTGTTTTTCAAGCACCTTTTTATCTATTAAGAAAGTAGCTGAATAACCAAAAGGTGGAACACCACCTACTGGATAGCCTGTTTTGCTTAGTACTTCTGCTGGGGTTGCTATTCTTGGTTTGGCTATGTTTAATACTGAACCCACTTTTGCGGCTGAGGCTCTGTCTGTGCCTGCAACAATAGCTACAATCAGGTTATTCCTGTCAATCATGCATATGCTTTTGACAAAGTCATCAGGGTCAGCTTTTGCAGCTGAAGCAGCTTCTGCAACAGAATGGCAGCTTTGGCTGAAATACAGGTGTTCTGCCTGGATAGAGTTGGTTTGTAAAAAAGAGTTAAGGTTTTTTCCGCTCATCAGACTGCCAAAATGTGAGAAATATATAAAATTATGCTAAGCTAGGCACTATTTTGGCATATGTGCCTGGTATTGGTTCTAATAGATCAGTAAAATCATCAGTTGATAAAATGTGAATTACCTCTAGGCGTCTTGTTAACAAAGTGTGAGCTGAGGCATCAAGAAGATCATATTTTACTGGCATTGGGGAATTCGAATAAAGCGATTTGCAGTGCACTGCTATTTGCCCAGGTTGTACTACCATTAAATCCAAAGAATGTTTGTTAGGGTCAAGTACACGATGTAAAAGGATATAAGCTTGATCGCCATAAGCGACAACGGGTAACTCTGAGACACCTGTGGGGATAAAACCCTCCACTTTGGATATCGCCGTTTTACCACTGGTTCTTGTCTCCAAATCCACTAAAATACCTGTTCCTGGCTCTAGAACGTTTCCAGTTCCTACGTTTTCCCATGCACGCGCGCAGAGTTTTGGCGTACTATACCCATAAATTGGCTCTGGTAGCAGAAAACCACTTGCACTTCCTAGCACAGTGAGTTCGGGGTAGTTCATTATGCAGAATGGATTGGACCATAAATCTTTGTATGGGACTAATTGACAGTAGATTTTAGATCCTGATGCACTAACAATCCTTTTGACACTGACTTCAGAGGTCCTACATTCCTTTAGATCAGGGAGTGAGAAGACTGAAACATTGAGATGCTCGCCGTCCAGTCTGCGTAACATGGCTAATTCGCCTTGGATTGCTCTCATCACAAACCGAGAGGCTTGCTTGTGATTAACTACTTTTTCCAGAGGAACAGATTTACACTCTCCCATACTTATATGATCAATAACACTAACCATAGGCACTTGTCCTTGGTAGTATCCAACCACTGCATACTGCGGACCAACCTCAAAAGCCCATGGCCTATAAGCATCAAATTGAAGGGTTCTCCCTAGCCCAGAACTGGCAATTTCGCTTATCTGAAAGCGACTAGGTTGCTGCTCGGCTAGTACAAGGATTCTATCAGCGAGTTGCTCACTCATAACCACTTAATAATAGTGTTATGTATTAATACTTTACGGAAAAAACCGAAATATTTAAATATAAATAGTTATTACTCCCAGATAGTTAAATATTTGGGGGTTATGTCTATGAGCGATGTAAAACAAATGGAAAAAAATGTTGTCGGTTCTTTTGGCTTGGCCAAAAATGATATTATGAGGCTGAGAAATGATATGCTGACATTGGGGCAGACTCAGCAGAAAATAGTGGCAGTTATGGATCAGATCCAGAAAAACAATGCTGCTATTGTTAAGAGACTTAACGATGCTGAGATTAAGCTTGTTGAGCTTTCGGCAAAGCCTAAACCAGTGATTGTGAGAAAGGCACCTGTTGTGAGGAAAGTTGTCCGGGCTAAGAAGTCTTTTGTTGCAGCCAAGGGCGGAAACAAGTTCCATATCAAGGAATGTCCTTTTGCACAGAATATCAAGCCTAAGAACAAGGTTGTGTTTAAGCAGAAGAAGACTGCTTTGAATAAGGGTTTCAAGCCTTGTGATTGTGTGAAATAAGCTTTTAAATAGTATCTTTTTTTCTTCAAATATGAAAGCTACTGATATATTTACTGATCCATTGTATGCTGAATGGGTACTTGCAAGAGCAAAACCATTGACTGATTTTACTCTTTTGCCAGAGCTTGTTGATGCTATGGACCATCTTGCGCAAGAAAACAACTGGGCTGCGGTAAGTTCGAACAATGTTTATTGGGAAAAAATCGAGTCTCCTGTGAGGGTAGTTAGACTGGTTGAGGCAGAGGTTACGCTGGTCAATCCAAAAGTTATGTACTCATCAGCATCTATTGACTTGTATGTTGAGGGTTGTGGATCTTTAGGAGCTACAAGCGATAGTAATTTCCGTCCGCAATTTGTAGTACCAAGGCATAGTAGCATAACCGTTGAAGCTGGGCGGAGAAGGTATAAGTTCTCTGGCCTTAAAGCAGAATTCGTAAGACATGAACTTGATCATCTCAACGGGGTTTTGATAGCACACAGGGGATTTTATTGCGGCTCAGAACCAAAAAGATCCACTGATTTCTCAAGCTTGGTAGACGATGCTTTGTCTGTGGGTTACCTTACTTTTGGCAGAACAAGAGTTCTACCTCCAAAATATGTTGTTCTGAGTTATAGTGACTTTAAAATAGCACATGGTTATGAAAGAGGGGATGCGCCAGTTAATTTTATTGTGCCTCACAGTGATAAGATTCTTGAGTTCTTGGGCAACCTAGGTATAAGACCAAGAGTCGAGACAGTTGACATATCTAATGCCAAAGAGATTTATCCAGTACGTAATATTGTATAAACTGCTTTGAATAAGGGTTATAAGCCTTGTGATTGTGTGAAATAAATTTTTACTTCTTTTTTTCTTGGCTTTAGCCTCAACCGATTGGCTAGTTTATAACATGTTGATAACATTAATCGGTTTGAATTAGCTGTGCTCTATCTATTTCCAGAATGCCCCTGTAGGATAGGTCTTGTGGAGAATAAACTGCAACTTTGTTTTCTTCAACTCTTGCAAGCAATGTTGTTTGAGATACAGCAATGAGATCCACCCAAGCAGGTTCAAACTGGCTATTTGGTTCAGACTCTGCCCGTTGCTCAAGAGTGGAGAGACCCTGTGCAACAACCACTATTTGCGGTTCTCTGTATAGCCTTCCAGACTCTTCGGTACTTTCTATTGAATATAATGTATTACCTACTACAATAGGAGACCCACGTGTATTTCTTGGTAGTCCTATTAGTCTATGAGTGGGTTTGAGACTTTTTTTACCATAAATTCTGAGGTATTTCCTGGGTGCCCGAACAGTATTTAGACTAGTAACAACTATCTGATTTTTGCTCTGGCCAACAGTAAAAACAAATTGTGCCTCCTGACTCCAGTCGTCTTTTTCACCTATAAGTTCTAATGAAGGAATTCTGTAAAAGCGCAATGGGTTATCATAGTGTTCTTCACTACTGTGTACTGTAACAAGCAAGTCACCCTGGGCAGATGCCAGGCCACCCTCAAAATTATCATCTCTCCCAAATAACTGAAATTCTGGCAGTGAGTAAACACGCAACTGATTTGGGTGATTGAAACGCATAACAGCAAAGTCTCCTGCAACCCTTAGGTCACCAATTCTTTGCCCTGGTTGAAGTATTTCTTTTGCGTTTGGTTCTACAATAAGCTCTAAATTTGGAAGGGACAGTACATACAAAAATTGCATCTTCCAGTATGCGCCTGCTACTAGATATCTTGACCCGCAGCTAGACTCCCAGAGGTGCTGAGTTTTGGGTATGCAAGGTTGGGCAGCAATTTGTTCTAAAGTGGCTGCATTATATGCACAAATTACATTCTCCGAACGTCTTTCTCCCTGCCGGTCAAATCCTACAATTAGTTCATGGCCGCCCATAGTTCGTTTATGATCTAGATAAGTAGAAAAAAGTAACGTATATATTGTTTATATTGATCAAAGAATTTGCTCAATAGAATTGCACTTATTTGTCGATTACTAGCCTATCTTTTTCAGGATGAATGTAAACAGATGTACCTTCTCTTATTGTTAGGTATTTCGCGATCTTTTTAGGAATTCTTATTGCCAGGGAATTTCCTGTTTTGGTTATTTTCGTGCTAAATCCTAAACCCCATATCCCTTTTGCCTTGGCTTTGCTCTCAATTTTCTGCATTGCCTTGGAGTCCAGGAAGGTCTCTCCGCATTTATCGCAAACTTCTGCAGGGTATTCTCCCATATATTCTCCGAAATAGTATTCTTTTGTTTTGCTTTTGATTAGATTACCTTTGCATATTGGACATTTCATTTTCTCACCTTGGTTTCACAGTAATGATATAGTATATTTTTCCCACCTTTTTGCATATTATGCAAAAATAGCGGAAGTGGATTATTATTTTGTCGGGTTTCTGCAGCTCTTTACTTCCGCATGCCAGAGCTTTTTCAACTTCCTGTGTTGAAATACTCCTCATTTTCATACGGTCGCGGGCATGCCCGCTGTATTTTACAATGAAGAGTAACATCTGTAAGTACGGTATATACATTTGATATTTAAATGCTTTCATTTTAATGACTGGAACTCTTGCCGGAATCTTTCAACGAGGTTAGGGTCTTCGATGATTATTATATTCTCATCATTGCTTTGATCAGCGCTTTTGCTTGGATTAAAAGAGCCGGTGATAACTGTTCCATTGTCTATTATGAAGAATTTATGGTGCATAATATTGGTTAATCAATAATTTATTTTAGTTTTATACAGTTTTGGCGACATGCATAATAAATTCAAAAGGTAGGTGATACTATATGACTTTACTCAAATCAGAGTTGTTGAGTTATTCGGACTCTGGCACTTACACCTTTATTGATGAGAGAGAACTACGGATGCAAAAGGTGTTGGAACAGTGCCATAGATTCGCAAGTGGTGAGGTTGAAGCTTATGGAAAGGTCAGGACGCTTCGCTGTGAATCCCAAATTGAGATTTTGAAAGAATACTTGGAGTATCTTCTGGCACAGAATGGGAAGTACGTGATAACCAGTATCCGGAGCATCATGTACTCCCTTTTCTATCTTGGGCATGAGTTTAACAAGCCATTCCAGGAAATGACCAAAAAAGACCTGATTAGTTATTTTGCCAACGTCAAGGGATACAGAAGAAACCAGAAAATTAAGCCAAAGCAAAGCACTATCATTCACAAAAATGTATACATCAAGCAGTTCTTCAAATGGTTGTATGACACATATGAAATAGCCTATGACAAGACTGCTTCCCAGTACCCGGAGATTGTTGACTGGCTCAGTACGCAGAGACAATGCACAACTATTGAGCCGGATAAACTGCTAACCAAGGAAGATGTTTTTAATATGCTGAGAGCCTGCACAAAGATTAGGGACAAGGCAATTATTGTCTCTTTGTATGAGGGTGCTTTCAGGGTTGGGGAATTGCTTTCCCTAAACATTGGTTCTCTGGTGGTTGATGATTATGGTATAAAGGCAGTAATCCAGCAGTCAAAAACCCAAAAAAGACCGATAAGGCTGATTGACAGCACACCCTATATTCAGGAATTACTTAACACTCACCCATATCATGACAAGATTGATGCTCCTCTTTTCATTAATGAAAGTAAAGGCTTCTTTGGAAGAAGACTGTTACATCAAGGAATTTATTCAGTAGTTCAGACAGCTGCAAAAAGAGCTGGTATTGGCAAAAGAGTATACCCACATTTACTTAGGCACTCGAGGCTGGATTACTGCGCTAGAGTTTTGAATTTCAATGAAAGAGATTTAAGGCTATTTGCCGGCTGGGCTCCTGGGAGCAGTACTCCTGAAGTATATCTTCACTATGGACAGGAGGCTTTAGACAATAAGATTCTGGCAAAAAGGGGTATATTAAAGGGGGATTTTGAGGTAAAACAACAGGAGGAAATGAAAAAGCTTGAGCCAAAGGCGTGTGTAAGGTGTGGGAAGACCCATCCGGCAACTGCCCAATATTGCAACTGCGGTATGGCTCTGGACTTGAAGGCAGTGATGGAAGACATGCAAAAGCGGGAAACCGCAGATGCCCTGATGAACGAGCTGTTCAAGCAGGAGGAGTTCCAAGGCATTGTCAAACAATTCTTGCAGAAAAGGGTATCTAATTCCCCAAGATGATTACGAATACACGTAATTTTCTTAACAATAAAGCCCCAAATGCTAGTATACTAACATCTTAGATGTTTACAGTTAAGAATGCATTAAGTGGTCTGACAATAGAAAGCCTTAAATATCTGTATTCATTAGCTACAGGGCATTTAGGTGAAAATGGTCACTTAATGGGGGGATTATTATGGATGTAGAATTGTTAAAAGATATTAGTAATAAATTGGATATGTTGGTTAAACTGACTGCCTTCCAAATAGTTAAAGACCAGTCCTTGAAGGACCAGGTTGTGTTTTTAAGCGGTATTGGTATTCAACCTAAAGAGATAGCAAATATACTGAACAAATCACCAAACCATATTTATGTGATGATGAATAAGATCAAAAAATCAAAAGGTGCAAAAAATGACAAAAGAATTGGAGACACTTCAACGGATTGAGAGTTTGCTTGAAATATTGGTTAAGCAAAAACTATCAAAAGAGCTTAATAAAATAAATTCCGACAAGAGAATCAGCCTACTGTACCAATTGACGGGTGTGGAATCTAGAGAGGAAATTGTTAAAAAAACAGGTTTCTCTGCTGGGAAAATATCTAGTATTTGGCGGGAATGGGATAATGCTGGACTCATTAAGAAGGTTGGTAAAACCTACGTGAAGGTGCTGTAAAATGAAAAGTGAAAAGCAAGATGAATCTTTACATACTTTGGAAGAGATAAGAGATCTATTAATTTTAGTAGCTGCTAAAGTTGGAGCAACAAATGCTGAGGTGGCTAAAGTGTTGGGATGTGGAGAAAGCACACTAAGGAAAAAAGTATCATTTGCTAAAAGTAAACCAGGTGATAAAAAATGACAGAAGAGGACATAAAAAGGATAAGAGAATTATTGGAGTTTTTAGTTAAAGAGAAAATTTCAAACAAGCTCATTAAGTTAAATGCTACAGAAAGGAAAATATTTTGATCTTACTGGAGTGAAAAGTAGAGCGGAGATTATGAAATCTCTAAAAGTGGGACCAAATACTATATCCAACGTTTGGAATAAACTTGAACAAGAAGGAGTCCTTGTGAAATCAGGCAAGGGTTATCAGAAGGTAATTTAGATGACAAGAGGTAAATTAAAACCAAAAATCTTGGTCAAATTGATGAAAAAGCTTGATGGTAAAATGACAGAACAAGCTATCAGAACGAAATTATCAAAACTTAGGGCAAAACATCATATTACATTAAATGCAGCTGCAGAGGTTTTAGCAAAAGAACATGGATTTAATGTTACGGGCTTGCTGGATAAAGAAGACATGGACTGCCTTAAGGACAAATCTGTTGAAAAGATTAAAATCAATATAAACCAAAAAAAACCAAATAAAATGCAGATAATTCAGTTTGTTAAGTTTGAAACTAGTAACAAATTTCTTAAAAAACATCTTGAAGAAATAAATAGATGCTATACATTTAACTGCTGTACAGCTGCATTTATTTTAATTCGTAAGATTATTGAGAATCTAATTGTTGAAATAGCCAAAAACGAATTCCCTGACAAAACTTCTGAGCAAAAGAAAATTTACCTAGATTTAGGCAAAGGAAGAATTCATGATCTTTCTGTCTTAATCAAGAATTTAAGAAAGGAGGCGCAAAGTTGTGATCCTGAGAAAAAGAAACTTATCCTGAGAATCTTACAATTATCAGAACAATTTAAAGATGACGCAAATGATAAAACACATTCACTCTATCATATATGTGGCAAAAAGGAGTTGAAAGAAAAAAACCCTCAAGAGATTCTGGATTTAATTGAAGCTTATTTCAATGAATATATAACAAAAACCGTTTAGTTGGCATTGTAATAGATACAATTATTCTTAATATAATTCTATTCAAACCTCAAATGCATCTCTTAGTACTGCATCCATCAACCTTGTAGCATTAGTTTGGCTTTTCCTGATTTCCATCCCTAATTCATCACAGAAAGACATGAGCTGATTAACTTTCTTAACTATGCGTTTTTGTTCTGCTAGTGGAGGAAATGGCAATATGGCTTTTTTCATTTTTACTAAAGTTACTCTTGTTATGGCTGCACCAGACATATCATCTCTAATATAATTGTAAAACACGGGGGATTTCAACACCCAAAGGAGATATTGGTTAAATGAGAATTGCGATGGTTTTAACAATGCTACACTTGAAAGCATACTAAATGATTCTTCCATATTATTTATTGCTACAATCCCCGTTGTTGCGCCGTCCTTTATATATAGTATGTCACCTAATTCAGGATTGCATCGAGAATATATTTCATCGTGAATCTTCTTTGATACGTAAGTAATATTGGATAAATCAACACCATTGTCTTTGATGTTTTTAGCAGTAATGTACATAAACTCTCCTTCAGGTGTGTTTGGTGGACTATGATGTGTTCCATCAGTCAGTTTATTTAGAATATCAATCAACCTTACCCATACCCATCCTTTTGGCAATTTATAGGGATTGTCTTCTTCTTTGATTGGTGGTAGGGGGTTTTTCTTTCTTGATTATCTTCTCTTTAATGAGCTTTTCCTTCTCTACACTAATCTTTTCAAGGAGCACTGATGCTGGTTCGTCATTTGGATCTTGTGGAACAAGCTTTCCTGAGACTGCATCCGATAGAATGGATTGACGAAGATTTGTAATTAGCTTTTCATTCTGCAAAAATATCTCTGTTGCTTCATTGATTTCATTTGAGACGCCGTTTAACTTATCTCGTATTTCTCTCTGAGTGTCAATATCTGGCAAGTCAATTTCTAATGGAAGAAATCGTTTCGGCTTCAGTTCAGTCTTAATACCACTTTTAATCTGAGCATTCACTGTGTCCTTGAATGCTTTACTTTTCAGGTACCAAATAAAATAACCAATGTCTATATTATCTTCATCAAACATGTATGAGGAATAATGGATAGTTGCAAGAACATCATTCTCTTTTTGATACACAGAAACTGCTCCCTTTTCAATATTAATGCCTGAGATAACTAAATCTCCTTTCTTGACAAGTATCATCCCCGTTTTTGTCGGCTTGTTCTTAGCGATGTGGATGTTTCCAGTAAAGTCAATCTTTTCTAATCTATCAAGTCCAGTTTTATTTGCTTCTTCAGGGGTGAGTCTGTCCTCACGTTCCTTCAAGAATGAGCTGATTTTTACTTTGCTCCAAACCATTTCAAAACGCTCCTTTGATATCATCAAGCAATTTATTTGCCCTTGACAAATTTCCTTTTATCTTTTCAATGACTTCTTCTTTTGTGAAATCTTCCCTTTCTTCAACCTTGTTCGGGTTTTTGAAATCTAGATTATAGTTCTTTGCCCTTATCTCTTCAATATCTACCCTCCAACATAACTCCTTAAATTTGTCATTATCTCTGTCATTCCACCATTCTTTTTCTAGATTAAACTCAGAGGACCGTATAGGCTTTGTTTTGGTATACTTCTTATATCCTTCTGGTAACGGATGTTCAAAATACCATATCTCTTTAGTTCCTCTACTTTCTTTGTCAAAAAATAATAAATTAGTGTTGATGTCTGTGTAAGGACTGAAAACCCCATTGGGCAATCTTACAATCGTATGCAGGTTGTATTCTGACAAAAGTTTCTCCTTGATTCTTGTTTCAACACCATCTCCTGTCAACAAGCCACCATCTGGTAGTACAATACCACATTTGCCTTCATCTCTCAGAAGCCGCATTATTAATACCATAAATAGATAGGCAGTTTCTTTATTCCTAAATTCTGCTGGGAAATTCAAATCAACTCCTGGTTCAATTGTTCCTCCAAAAGGAGGATTTGTAACAATACAATCCACCTTATCAGATGGCCCGTAATCTCTTAATGGTCTCCCTAATGAATCTCTGTGTTCCACATTTGGGACTTCTATATCATGCAGAATAAGGTTAGTCATACATAACAAATGAGGGAGAGGTTTTAATTCAACCCCCTTTACATTTTGTTCGAGGAGTTTATTCTCTTCCACGTTTCTAATTTGTTTTCTGAGATTTTCTAATGTTGATGTCAAGAATCCCCCAGTACCGCAAGCCGGGTCAAGAACCTTATCACCCAGTTTTGGTTTAACAATATCTACAATAAATTGAGTTACTGGACGAGGAGTGTAAAATTCCCCGTAACTTCCTGCACTTCGAAGTTCTTTTAGGATTCCTTCATATAAATCATTAAATAAGTGTCTATCCTCAGTCTTGTTGAAATCAATCTCATTAAGTTTGTTTATTACTTGACGCATTAATATACCATTTTTCATGTAATTGAAGGCATCTTCAAATATCGACCTTACAATAAACCCTTTTGGGTCATCCTCTTTTGAAACCTCAATTTTTTTGAACTCAGTGAAAAGTTCAATAATAAAATTCAATAATTCATCTCCGGTAATCCCCTCAGAATCTTGTGCCCAATTTCTCCATCTAAATTTTTCTGGAATAATTGACTTATATCCATTCTCAAGTTCCCACTCCTCTTCTTTTGCATCAAATACCTTGAGAAATATCATCCAGACCAATTGTTCAATTCTCTGAGCGTCACCATTTATACCTCTATCTTGCCTCATAATATCCCTAATTGATTTAATTATACCCTGTAAGTTCATCTTAAACCTCTGCGTAAAGTGCCTTTTCTATCTCCAAAATAGCCCGGACATATTTATCTTTCCCACCAAACATTTTGACAATTTCAATAGGAGTTCCAAACTGCCTAAGTGGATTTACCTTGAGAATCTGCATGCTCTCGATATTTTCGATACCTTCATCTGCATATTTATCAAGTAAAGCATCTATAACAGCACGGGCTTTTTCACCATATTTAGTAAAGTAATTCCTTTTCTTAACTCCCTTGGCCCTCTCTTGTCTTGTTAATGGCTTTTTATCAAAGGCCACATGACAAATAAGGTCAAAGGTATCATAACTTCTGCCAACCTCTTCCTGTAGTTCATTAAGTAATATTCCTTGCTCTTCCAATTCTTCAAGAATAGCAGACTTCTTTTCAGCGGTGTTCCATCTTTTCAGAAATTTGTCTAACGATTTATATTCTTCAGTAAGTGTTTTCTTTGAATAATCTTTAAGAGATTCGGTTATTAACTTTCCCTCCTTATCATAAAATAAGATTCTTTGATTAATTACCTTAACTGGAACACCTTTAACATAATATTTCCTTGGTTTCTCATCTGTATCTCTTATGAAAATCTGTTCTTGCTTTGTTAAACCATATCTATTCTCAGGTTCTTTCACAGCTTGCTCAATATTTAGCTCAGTATCAATTGGAGCTTCGTAAATCAGAACTGGTTCACCATCAAATTCCGGGTCAGCAAACAAATCAGTTACTTGTCTAAAGTCTATAATTGTAAAATAGTATTTACCGTAGTCCTCTCTAATTCTTGTTCCTCTACCAATTATCTGTTTGAATTCAGTCATAGACTGTATATTTGAGTCAAGCACAATAAGCTTGCAAGTCTGAGCATCTACTCCTGTAGTCATAAGTTTTGACGTAGTGGCTATCACTGGATATTTAATTGCTGGGTCAATAAAGTTATCAACTTCTTTTTTACCGATATCATCATCACCGGTAATCTTCATTATGTATTTTGGATTCTTCTTCACCAAATCTGTATTGTCATTCCTCAATGCCATTCTCATACGCTCAGCATGGTCTATGTCTACACAGAAAACAATTGTTTTAGCATACCTATCACCATAGTTTTTCAGGAATTCTGTTATTTTCTTTGAAACTAGTTGCGTTCTCTCATCAATAACCAGATTTCTATCAAAGTCTTTAGAATTATAGATTCTATCTTCTATTTCATAACCATACTTATCTTTCTGCCCCCTGATAGGTCTCCACCCTTCAACGTCTCTATCTATAGATACTTTTACTACTTTGTATGGTGCTAAGAATCCGTCTTCAATGCCTTGCTTAAGCGAGTAAGTGTATATTGGCTCTCCAAAATAGTCTATATTGGATATATCCTTGGTTTCCCGTGGGGTAGCAGTCATTCCTATTTGAGCAGCCGAGTCAAAGTATTCAAGAACTTCTCTCCAGGCAGAATCTGCTTTGGCACTCCCCCTATGGCACTCATCGACGATTACTAAATCAAAGAAATCTTTAGAAAATTGTTTGTATATGTTTTTCCACTCTTCGCTTCCAGAAAGACCTTGGTATAGTGCGGTATAAATCTCATAGGACTTGTCAACTTTCCTATTCTGAACCTTGGTCATATATTTTTTAAATATCTTAAGATCATTATTCATGGCTTGATTAACAAGTATGTTCCTATCTGCTAAAAATAGAATACGTTTTTTGGTTTTTGATTTCCAAAGCTTATAGATAATTTGAGATGCAACATAGGTTTTACCCGTGCCAGTTGCCATAACTAATAGAATTCTATTCTTGCCCTTAGCGATTGCCTCAACAGTTCTGTTGACTGCAATTTCTTGATAATACCTAGGTACCTTACCTCCTGTAGAAGTGTAGTAATTATGTGTAACAATTGGTTCTTCCAATGGCCCAATACCTTTCCATAGCCTATATCTTTCCCACAGTTGTTCAGGTGTTGGAAATTCTTCCAGAGTCAATTCCTTCTCAATGGTAGCAGATTTCCCTGTTCTATCATGTTCAATAAACCCATCACCATTTGAACTATATACAAAAGGGATATCGAGAATCTCGCCATATTGAATTGCCTGCTGTAATCCTGACCCGATACTGTGTCTATTGTCCTTTGCCTCAATAATTGCCAGGGGTAGATTTTGCTTAAAGTAAATTATGTAATCAGCTCTTTTCCTCTCTCCCCTGATAATTTTTTTGCCTCTAATGATAATCTTACCATCAGTAAAGGTTTTTTCTTCCCTAATTTGTGTATTTTTGTCCCATCCAGCCCTTACAAGAGAGGGGGTAATATATTTTGTACAAATGTCCCTTTCCGAAAGGCTTTTCTTATCCATATTTAAATAGTAGAAACCTAATTATATATTAATTTTTGCCATTTCTAGCCTTTCTAATATATATTTACCTATAATAAAAGATCTTTGGTCTAAACCCCGTTTTCATTGGTTTAAACCAAAGATAAAAGGAGGTTTAAATGGCTCTCTATGGGTTAATGAAAGGTGGTCTTTCTTTAACTCACATATATACCCCTTCAGTTTGAGTGATTCAAGGTATTTATTCAATTCTTGTCCTTTTATACCCAATTTTGCAGCGTTGGATTTAACCTTATTAAGAGGAGTAGGTTCCCAGTCAATCAGGTTGAGGATGTCAAACATTTTGGTCATTTGTTTCATTTTGTTGTGTAGATAGTTGCATTTCCAAGGTTCTTTTTTACCACATCTCCATTCTCAACTAAGACATTAAGGTGATAACTCATTTTTCCCAACATCTTATTAAGTTCTCTGGCATCGTGAGGGTTTTGTCCTTTCTTCATGAGCATAGCTCTGGATAACTCGTTTAAGCTTCTCTTATGATAATCATGGGTTGAGTTTATCAGTTTTAAAATTTCAGAACGGATGGGGCAAGATGTTCTGTTCTTGCTCCCAATAGGTCTCATTTTACTTAATATTTAATATTAGATGTGACAATAAATATTTTATTATTTTTTTGGACACTCTGGAGGTTATCTTCAGTATAATATAAACTAGATATCCCTGATAATTGTTGTTAGTTGCATAATACGGTAATAAATACAGTATTATATTCTCTATAAAAAGAATTCATTCCACATAACATCGCCCATCAGTATATAGGACATATCCTTTTGGGCAGGTCACACACTGATTGTTATGACTCCAATAACCTTCAGGGCATGAAGAACATGCATAATTGTTTGTAGAAATAGTTCCTGAAGGGCATTCTGAGTAACATTTATCCCCATAGGTATATTGCATTGTTGGGTACTGATTTAAACAAGATAAGCAACTGGTTACATAATAGACCAATCTATTTCCAGAGCATTGAGGTAGTGTATTACCAGGATACTTTCCTCCAGCAGGGTCAAAAATTACCCAAATGCCCTTATCATCTGAAAAATATCTAACTTGAACATTGGCTCCATAATGTTCAGCAACAGTTTGACTAAATCCGGTTAATTTCCCATCAGCCTTACCAAAAAGCACTATTGTATAAGCATGCTGGCAAGAAGGGTCTAAAACAACTTTAGTAGTACCCCCTATAGCTGCAATCATTGATGCGATTAGGACAGCTTGATTCTTGCAATCACCAGATTTAGTTACCAGAGTCTCTCTGGCAGGATAAGGAATACCGCTTAGTGGGACATTTTGATAAATAATATTATCTACCACCCAATCATATATATCAAACAATTGTGCAACGCTATAACTCCCTGGGTCATTTTTGATAGCTTCAGTCACCGCTTCACGAACACTTAAATCATAGGGATTTATCTTATCACAAAAAGTACTATAATATGGTTCTGCATTGTCATAAACTTGAAAACTGTATTCTTTGGTTTCTTGTTGTACACATTGTCCACAATCTTGCGGGCAAGTATTACATATTTCTTCATTATTACAAATACCGTCACCACACCAACCCAAAATACTATGTCCTAGTCTATCAAATCCTTGTGAATTGTATCCTTCCCTATCATAACCTTTAATATCGTACCCTAAACGATTGTACCCATTTGAGTCATAGCCTTGTTTATTGTAACCTTGAGCATTGAATCCCAAAGAATCGTACCCCTGTGTATCAAATCCTTGTTTGTCATAACCTTGAGTATCAAATCCTTTGGCATTGTATCCCTCTGCGTCAAAACCTTGTCTATTATAACCTAAAGCATTGTAACCTTCCCTATCATATCCCTGTAAATTGTACCCAGATAATCCATAGCCCCCTAAGAAGAAATAATAAATTCCGTAAAGAACACAAATTCCAATAATGATAACAATGAGACAATTCACCACCTTATTAATCAGGGAAATCTTTCTATCATGTTCCAATTTTTTCTGCCAACTATCACCTTTATACTTATGGCACTTATCACAAAGCATAGTGTGATTTTCATAAGTCCAAAAAGTTTTAGTTTTGGTTGTTCCACAATTGCTGCATTTATGCCGAACCATACTATTAATACCTATCCAGGTTTGTATATAAATATTTGCGAAATTCCTTCGGTTTTGTCTGGGTAACTCATTTAAACCCTTAAATGAGAAAAAGTGTTATGCAAAAAGTGACCTTTTTCATAGTGGCTGATGATGAGGAACAAGAAGAGGAAGAGCAATAATACCAATTATCGCTTTTTTTTGGGAGCAGAGGGCCAGAATATCTAGAAACGTTCCTCACTGTCATTTGATACAAAAGTCCACTACACATAAAGGTTTAAATATTTCGATACCTATTTTAAAATGTTGAGGTGTGTATTTTTGAATGATAAAATTAACTTGACTAAACTGTTGTATCAGCTATTCTTAATCTTATTTGCATTATCAATTGGTAGAATATTTTCTCCAATTGTTGGTCTTTTTGATGTATTTGACTCTGGGATTATTCTTGATACAATAATTGAATTCTTAATAAAATTCTCCGGTTTAGTATTTAGTGGGTGTATGGTAATTGCGATAGCATTTTTGTTCATTAAATGGTTAGAAAGAGTAGAACAATCTGCAGGACTAATAAAAAAAGGACTTGCACTTTTCTTTTGGATTCAATTAATTTTTCTCCCTTTAGCGTTTTATCACGCCGTTCATATACTTTTTAAGTATTCTTCAGGTGAGATTAAAACTTACCGGATAATGATACTTGATGTGTATTTGATTACTTTAGTATTATCAATCTTTATATTGCTAAGTTTTTCAAGAAACCATGGAGGCAATCGCTTGTATGGTAACCTCTGAGTAATGACTAGCACATATATTTCTCTCCCTCTGCTTACAGCATCTTAATAAGTACGTATCCCAACAAGATAATGGCAATGACTAATATTACTATACCAACTAATATAAGGGTCATCATACCAGAGTCTGATGATTGTGGCTTGGTGACCATCCCCGTTACCTGAGGAGCGTTTACAACTTCTTGGTTAACAACTTGGCTTTTTACAGATGTTTTGCTTGGAACTTGGGGTATCTGCTCGCAAACCCCCTCTTTGCATGTCATATACACTCCGCATTCCGACCCTTCTGTTTCCCTAGTGCAAATATTACCACACCTATCCTCACCGGTTGTAGTGCAAAAATTGAGGTAAAAACAGGTAGCCACACAATCCTCAGCTGACATACACTTGCCACTCACACATTTCTCATCATCTTCACACTTGTCATATCTGCCTTCTCGGTCATCACAACTATCATACCAGTACACATCTCCACTATAACATCCCTTATAGTCATGGGAATCACATGATTCATCACATTTTCCATTATGGCACTCTTCATCACTTGCACAACTCTCTTTACGTTCTTCCCTATTCCCGCAAGAGTCATACCAATATACATCATCATTGTAACATTTTTTTTCATAATGTGATGTGGGTACACAAGGTCCTGGTGTGATACAATTCCCCCCACTGCAAGTTTGACCTGATGCACAAGATGTAACTGAACCCCACTCCAAGCAAGAGTCAGAATCAAAATTCCCACAAGTTTGATAACCATTACCATTGCATTGTTTTGCTCCAGATACGGAGCATTCATCTGTGCAGGATGCAGCCACACATATTCCGTTTGAACAAGTCAGTCCTGACCCACAGGTACCACAGCTTTGTCCACATCCATTATCCCCACACTCTTTACCAGAACAACTGCAGGATGAGGCAATATTTAGTATGGTATTTCCACCAACGGATGTGGAAGACCCACCCGAGCCAAGGCCATAAATACCTGAAAATGTGTAGGTACCAACATTAGCGTTTACTGTATAAATCAAGGTTTTCTGTGAACTGATGGAGAAGAAATTGCATCTTAACAGTTTCTCAGTTGATTTTGAACAACCTTCAGGAACAGCTATTATATTCAAAGGGGAGGTTTCTTCAATAAGGAATGTTTCTGAGCCACTCGGCGTCACTATTAACCTTATTTCAACTATTCCTGGCGTTGAATCGGTAAGGTCTCTGGTTACAGTACCAGTTGCATAAGCCATCGGTACGAGTAATAAAAACAGTATCCATATGTTCTTCATTGTATTTACCCCCATTAACAAGATTCTGGTTGAGCCACCCATGCCTGAACTGCCTCCAGCGCTTTACTAAAAGGCACTTCAGGGTCATTGTTTACCCATCTCTGGATATATGCTAATATTTCATTAAAGCAAATCCTACCATCACAATCCGAGTCAGCAGGATTGCAGCTGACTATTTCTATCTGGTTGTGCCCACCTATTGTTATTTCAGAACCACCAGAGCCAAGCCCGTATTTACCACTAAACTGATATATGCCACTAGTAGTAGCATTTATTGTGTAAATGACGATTCTTGGTGTTGAGATAGAGAATAGATTACACCTAAGTAATTTTGAAGAGGATTTGGAGCATCCTTCTGGAATCTCAACAATATCAAACGGAGCAGTATCCTCAATTAAGAATGTCTCAGTTCCTGTTGGATTTACACTGAGTTGGATAGATGGATATGAGCCTGTTGTAGCAGGAGATGTGAATGACCTCGTGACTGACCCTCCAACAACTGTATCTTTGCAGAAATAATCCCCATCAGAACTACCAGACCCGTCATAATAGCAGAATTGATTGGTTCCACAAGCTTCATCAACAACCCAACTTTGGGTGTAATCTAAGCAGCTACCCCCACCATTACAGTGATAATCGTGTCGTCTTTGGCCGGTATCATCATCAACTTCATTTCCCCATGGACAGCCATATTCCCAATAATCTGTCCCACATTGCGTGGTTGAAGGTGAATTTGCATAAGAAGTACATGTAGGGGTATCACATATCCCATTGCTACCACAATATCTTTGTCTATCAGTATAATCTCTACATTCACTATCTAGGTAATCACAATCTTGAGTGCCACATGCATTGCCAGTTGTGGAGCATTGTGACCATGCACTCCACACACCACTTGTACATGTTCTTGTTTGTGTACCATAGCAGGCTCCAGAACCGCAGTTCTGACCCTGAGTTAGCCCCTCATCAGTCAGATTATCGCAGTCATCATCTTTGTTATTGCATATCTCAGAAACTCCCGGATGGATATTTGCATTGTTATCATCACAATCTGTACCTGTTGGGCATGTAGGCGAAATAGCATAATAACTGTCCTGGTCGTTATCAGAACAACCTTGAACATCACATATACAATCTTCTTGGTGACTACCAGTACAATGGCAGTATTGGTGAGAACCACAATCAAGAATTGAAGTATATGATGAACGCGAATAAACCTTACATCCACCATTACCATCACATCTAAGATCCACATGGCGCATGTAAACATCTGACCCAGAATCTGTACCATCATAACAGGCATATTCATCATAATCTAGGCATCTAGGATCATCATAATTATTAGCAGCATCACTACTACAATCGGGGACTCCATTATCTGGATATACTGGGCAATTTGCCTTCTTACAGACACTGCAACTTGGTGCAGGACAACCACTACAGCCTCCATATGTACCAACACAGCGGTCTTCAAATTCATCACAAAAGTTGTCATTGTCAGCATCAATGCACTCAACACAAGCCCCATTTTTACACTCCCAACCATCAGGACAATCCATAATTTCAGATCGCAGATCATCGCAGACCCAGCAATCAACATACCACTCGACAACTTGTTTCTTATTATCACTCTTGCATTCATCATTTTCTGTCCTTGGTCCATCACAAGCTAAAGTTGCCAAACACCAAACATCAATTCCTTCAACGTGAGCAGTGCTTTTATGATAAATGTCCTTACAATAGTCGTAACCACTCGGACAATAATCTCCAGATTCATAGGTGCCCGACTCGCAGCTAAAATCACATGCCGCTAATGCCCTCAGTGAAAATAACAAACAAAAAAAAATAGTTATACATAGCCCAAATAAAAAACGCTTATACAACATATCCATCCCCCCTTTAAGTACTACTTTACCAATTGGTCAGTGGAATATATAATTTTTTCGAAAACAGAGCAGAGAGGGGTTATAACCTAGTTAGGACGAATTTTTTAGAAAAATCAGTAAAGTGTTGTTTACAAATATTTATATATCCAAACACCATTTTATAGTGGTTAGGGGGTAAAGAACATGCTGCAAATAGGGGTATGTGCAGATGTCATTTTAACATGAGGAAATCCGGTAGGATTCTGAAAAAAACCATATTTCTACTATTGATAATAGGAGTAATATTATATTTTCTGATAGGTTTTTTATTCACTATTCTGCGAAGTAATGCTCATTATGATTATTTTGTTGAGGGGGAATACTGGCAAGAAAGATGTATAGAAGCAAATAATTATGAGGCATTTATATATGGAACTCCCGGAGCCCGATGGTGCTTAATTAATGGTGAATTTAGAACCGATGAACCGACAAGAAATGATTGGTATTTCAACTTTTACTTTATTAATCCAAGAGGGTATAACGGAGGGTTTATTGGGACATTACTGCTATGGCCCTTACATCTCGTGGGTATTGATATGATTCATTTCAGAAGCATTTCTGGAGTATGGGTATTAGGATAATGAAATGAGAGATAAAAAGAATAATAGATGGGGGTTTGTTAGACTTTTTGGGTTCCTTATTCTGGTTTTAATGATCGTTTCTGTGTCCACATATGTCTCTGCAGAAACATTTGATGGTAGCGAGCAAAAACGTGTTATTGTTAAATTAGATGAAAGGGCGATGGCCCTAGGTAGTAAATCTCAGTCAAGAGGTGTTGGTACAGCTGCCATTAGTGTCGCCTATAACATAATAATGGAAGGGGGCGAGATAAAGGATACACTGGGAAATATGGATGCAATTGTTGCTGAGATTCCTAAAGATAAAATAGGTAAATTGGAAGCTATGGCTGAAGTTGAGTTTGTTGAAGAAGATGTCTTAACAAAAAAGTTAGAACAGATAACTCCTTGGAATACTGAGAAAGTAAATGCTCTTATGGCACACACCAACAATGTCACCGGTATGGGTATTCGATTCGCAATTTTAGATACGGGGATCAATTATAACCATCATGATCTAGATAATAATTATTATGGGGGGGTAGATTTTGTTAACTATGATAATGATCCTATGGATGATGATGGTCATGGAACTATGGTTGCAGGTATTATCGCGGCTGAAGATAATGATTTTGGTATTGTTGGTGTGGCTCCAAATGTTGAGTTAATCTCGGTAAAAGTATTGAACAATAGGGGTGAAGGGTACGTAAGTGACGTTGTAAAAGGTATTAACTGGGCGATAGATAATCATGTTAATATAATTTTACTTAGTCTTGGCTCTGATACATATTCTGAGATTCTTAGAGAATCTGTAGAAAAAGCATATGCGTCAAATATTTTAGTAATCGCCGCTGCTGGAAATAACCCATCAATAATATATTATCCTGCTGCATATGATTCTGTTATTGCTGTTTCTGCTATTGATAAAAATCTTCAAATTGCTGATTTTTCAAGTAGAGGCACATATATTGATTTTGCCGCTCCTGGTGTTAGCATACTTTCCACAGAATTGGGTGGTGGTGAAACAATCTCTAGTGGAACTAGTATGGCTGCTCCACACGTTGCTGGTGTGGCTGCTTTATATTGGTCTGAGAATCCGGAATTAGATAATGAAGGAATTTGGGATATCATGCGCAGCAAGTCCATTGATTTGGGAAACTTAGGGATAGATAGGGAATATGGTGCAGGGCTTGTTTTTTATGGTAATATGGAAGATAACCAACCAATAGAAGAACCGGAAATTAATGCTAGTCAAAATAATACAAATATTACTACGGACCCAACTGAGGTTCCCAAGTTCATCGATGAAAATGTTGAACTTGTTGGGATAAGTAACATCCAAATTATTGAGTTTGAAATGGATGATAAACAGTATGAAATTTATTTGCTGACATTCGAAACCAAACGGATACTTGAGGAGAATATTTATAATAATGTTGAAGAAGAGGATTTCAAAAAAATTGTTTCTTACAGAGGTAAAAAACTATATTTATCCGGGGATATATGTGAGTGGACTAGTAATAATACTTTTATTCATATTCAAGGATTGACTTATCAGGATTTATTGTCCAAAGGGGTATTAGACAAGTATTTGGGTGAATATCCAAGTGACTTTGAACTAATCACTTACACTGTTGAGCCACAAAACTATCGGGTAACTTATTTATTTGATGAGTTTTATACTCTGGAAAATATTTGTGAAACTTGTGGAAATGGTTTATTTGATAAATGCGACAATTATGAATGTTTTGCATTAAATTCGGAATGCTACTATTGTCAGGATGTTTCAATATATGTTGAATATATGAACTGTAATGATTTCTGTGCTGGATATGGTTGCTGTCATGATGGTGGTCTACTCAGCGAAGGGAATAATGATTACTGTAAATATCAATATCAAAGATATGATGGTTGTGAACATGGACAAAAAGATTGTGATAGTAACTCAGAATGCTCCGCTGGATTGGATTGCACAGGTTTATTATTGGATATCAATGAATCCTATCAAGATGGTTGTTGTTATGATTATGAACTTTGGAACGGTTTTCAATGTGTAGATACGAGATTGGAACATGGAGAATCAGATTGTGGGGGTGGATTGTTAACTCGGCCAGATGATACCAAATGTAAACCCGGTTTAGTGTGTGATGGAGATGGGGATTTTACTGGGCATAGTAACGGATGCTGCTACATATACGAGAACTGGAATATTGAGACACTAAAATGTGAGAAAGCCTTTACTGGTCAAGTATATGAAGTCTCTACAAATCAGGATGGGTCCTTCAATGAGGGGCTATCAAACAACAAAGTACTATTTAGAATCAATTATGGTGGTATGTACAAAGAAAAGGAAGTATACTTAGATTCAAAGGGGGAGTTCTCAATAAATCCAGAACATCATGTAGACGGCTGGTGGAATTGGGATTGTCTACTTTTATGCCCCGATCGAGAGGTCAAACCCTACCTCATTGATTCCCAAGGGGAAATACTTGCTGAATGGACATCTGATTTTACGGCTGATTTAGCCTATCGACAGGGTAAGAGAAATGTACAACAAACAGTAAGAATCCATACAGATATGGAATATTGGAGAAACACTGAGGAGTATGTAAGCTCATTATCAAACCTTGCAGGAGTAGAGAATGCACGCAAAGTTGAATATTCTTCATTAGTCATTCAGGAAGAGCTACCTAAAGAAAGAAAGATTATATCTGCTATCTTTAATGGAACTTTACGAATTGAAAAAGATGGGGAGTACACTCTTGGCATTATTTTATCAGGTGGTGCTAAAATCATGCTTAATGGTACTATACTAATCTCGGATTGGCATGACAACCCTGATGTAGTTGAAAGGAACACAACAGTTAGTCTAACAGAAGGAGAGTATTACATCCAGATTGAATATTATGCATATCAGGACCAAAAACCACCTATTATGATTTGGACAACACCATTATATGAAAAACAAGCAATACCCGAATCAATGATAAGTAAACAGTCATTATTTTTTAACTTTTACAATCTTGTAAATGGGACAATTGAACTACAAGAGCAAGCTGAAAAATTATCAATCTACACTGATGCTCAACCGAATTATCAAGTTTCTTTCCTAAGGAATCCGGAAACAAGATTTCCATCTGCACAACCAATTATTCTAGTTCATGGGTTACATGGTAAGGCTGGAGCTTGGGAGGGTGACAATTTTAATCAAAAACTTGCTGGAAATGGGTATGATATTTGGGAGTTTTATTACCCTGGGGACCAATCCAATTTCTTTAACTCAGCTCTCTTAGCAGATGCTATTCAGTTTATATTATACTCATATCCAGGGAAAAAAGTAGACTTAGTATCTCACAGTAATGGTGGCCAAGTAACCTTGGGTTATATACAAAAAATTGGAAAAACCCCAACAGGGATTAGTATTCCTTATAAATATAACGTTGGGAAACTGGTGCAGATAGCTCCACCAAATTATGGGAGTCACCTAGCAAATAGAATCATTAAGGGAGAAACTCTCCCATTACTTTATGTATACGGGACGGGAGGCTCTCCGAAAGAACCTACATATGAAAACATTGCAGTGGGTAGTAATTTTACATGGCAGATGATTTCAAAGCCTCTCGAAGCATCCGTAGATTATTTGGTAATTATGGGGAATAATCAACATGGTCTTGATGGGTGGTTATCACCCATATATAGATATATATTTGAAGCTGACGACTCGGACATATATGTTTCTGTTGCTGGGGCAAGTTTATTGGATAAGGGTGTCCCTTTAATAATAATGAATGAGGATCACGGACAAGAGGTGGGGACAAATCTGCCTGGTATCGAAGAGTTAATGAGACTCTCTGATCTAATCTTTGGAACGCAATATCTTAATGTTAGTGACACAATAAATATTATAACTAAATTTTTAAATAATCAAAGCACAGCACAAATTAAATCAGAATTGGAACCAAATAAAGGAGAGTTATATATCGACCCCAAAGACTCGGATGCAGATACAATTCCATTTACCGAAGGAGCAGTACTAATTAAATTTGATGATTTGAGTCCAAGGAACGTATCACTATTTAATAGTGATGGAGATACTAAATTCAATTTGGTCTTAAATTCTGAAACAGGTATTTGGTATCACTTTAATGATGGTGATTTCGACCTTTTTAATTGCGTTATCGATACTGTTAGTAATTCAGATTTGTCCATGTCTGATTTTATACCATGCGCCGCAGCAGGAATTTTCGCAGCGTATGGTATACCTGTAGAACCGCTGATTCAGGCATGTATTTTTAATGTTGTATCCAAATTTGGTGGGGAATTGACAGATAATGAGTTTAATATTTGTTATAATAGCCAACCGATTGATTTTGGATTGACAATACCAAAAGGGACGTACAGTCTGTATGTCGATAGTGTCTTCACAGGTATTAATGTTAAAATTCAGCCAGCACAGACTATGATGTATTATTTAAGCTCTGATTTTCAATTAATTCATACTGTTCCCTTAACAGACTCGAAATCAATTAATTTTGCTGGTACTGAGTATAATGTAACTTTTTCCGGGATGAATACATTACTAAACACATGCAATATAAGGATCAATGGAGGCATCCCTGATCCAAATGGAGATTATTTTACCGGTTTGAAAACAGGTGATATTAAAAAATCAGAAAAAATTCCATTGACCATTAAAGCCCAGTTGTGTGATACTAATGAACGCATTATACAGTTCTCTTTGAGTCAAACATTCTGCATTCATGAAGCAGATACAAATTGTGATGGATGGATAGACACAGGAGAATTACTTATTTATATAACTTACTGGAAAATTGGTGACCACTTAATGAATGACTTTTTATCAGCCATCTCAATATGGAGGCAAAACTATTAGGGGGTAAAAATGAAAAAAATATCAATATTGGTTATATGGATAATACTTATACCTGTTGTTTTTGCAGGTAGCGTTACAAGGTCATTTTCTAAAACAAATCCTTGTAGGAATGAAGAGTTTGATGTAACATTATCTGTCGATGTTACTGGTGAAACATACTATGTGATTGACGAGATGGTTCCTTCAGGATTTGAAGTTATTAACAGTGGGGGTGGTGATAGTAAGACTTATCCACCACATATATATTGGACCGTATTTTTTCAATATGCCCAGGATACTGCATATACATACACAATAAAAGCTTCAAACTATGTCACAATGGAATTTTTTAGTGGAAGCTATGGGTTGGAAGGAAATTTAATTAATCCTATTGGTGGTACTTATACAGTTAATGTATTAGATTGTGTCCCAGAAGGTGATCTTAATCAAAGGGTTACACTGTTGGAACAATGGAAGACTACTGTAGAATCTTGGCTTAAGTTACTAAGTTATAACAATCTTTGTGAGGCAGTTGGTGCTTGTGGTGGGTCAACTGTTGAATATTCCTGCATTGATTCGGATGGAAGCGATATTTATACCAGGGGCACTGTAACACTAAAGGAAAATGGTCAGATGGTAGAACAAGTAATAGATTATTGCAGTTTTGATTCAGTATATGAATTTACTTGCTACAGTGACTCATCCTGGTTAAGGACAGAGGTTTTCTGTCCACAAGGTTATGCATGTCAAGATGGAAAATGCTCCGAGCAAGAACCTGGAATCTGCAGAGATAATGATGATTGTCAGCCAATCTACTATAATAATACCTATTGTCTTTTTGATGAAGTATATACTGATGTAGCTAATGGTGTGTGTATTTTTCCTTGGACTCCAGAGTCTCACTGTTTGTGGACAAACATCTCTGTGATGGTACAGAACTGTGATGACCAGGGAGAGTATTGTGAGGATGGTATATGTAAACCAATTGGGGGTCCACATGAGGTAATTTTCAGGACTAACTCTGCCAATAACTGGGACTTCAACACATGGATTGCTGTTGACTCAGATGCTAACGGAGACCTTGACGGGCATGGGTGGAAGGGTAGCTATACTGGTTGTCCTGCACTGGGGTGGGGGACTGATTACACCAAACTACCATATACAACTCCGATAGGTACAGGCGGTAATTATGAGATTTACATCCAACCTGGGAAGGTGGGTATATGCCAAGGCTCTAAGTTCCTTGAGTTTAGAGTTGGGTATGGCAAAGCAAATAGTGCCCAACTAACCAAGGAGTCACTAGAGCCCTATACTAGTAAAGGCCAGGAAGTTGACGGTTAACAAGAAGTGGGGGCATTTGTAGTATGAGGGAGTGAACCAGGTTCAATTTTCTGGCCCTCTGCTTTTATGTGTAGTTAATTAGCACAAGTTAAAGGGACACATTTTGGTTCATAAGTCCCTTCCCTTGCAATAATCACCATGGTACAATCATGTGGATATAAAACACCGGGCTCATTACTTTTCCAGTCTGCATAATAACAACTCCACCCACAATAGAATGGTTCACAGAACTGGAAAGGGTCACAACCATTTTGGTCAACCAGTTCTCCCGTTCTGGAGTTATAACATATATCATAACAATCAGCAACACCATCCTGATCTTGGTCAAAACCTTCATCAATTAATCCATCACAGTCATCATCCATTCCATTACATACTTCTAGAACACCATTAGACCACCACATTGAACACTGCCCTAAGGTGTCCCTGTCTACAACACCACCAATCCATGCAACGGAGCAGTTAACAACGCCGCTCTCAGAGCACCAGCACTGCTCAAATGAACAGATACCCATGCATATATTATCCTCATCAATAAATGCATCGCAATCATTATCTACATTGTCACAAATCTCTGCAGTGGCGCCTTCAAAAGGATCACAAGTATCTCCTCCCCATGAACCAGTAGTACAGGTCTCCATCCCCGTGTTGCCAGCACAAACACCAACCCCACACGTTGTTGAACGGGTTAGATTTTCATCAGCTACCCCATCACAGTCATTATCTTTACCATCACAGATTTCTGGTTTGGGGGTTATTTCTCCTGTACAGGTTCCCCAATCGCTCCATACGCAGTTCTCTGTGCAGGTTCTGTATTGCAGACCAGATGCACATTCACCAACATCAGTTCCACAGCTTCTTGATTCGTTCTCACCGATCTGGCAGGCACCTAAACAACGGCAGTACTCCAACTTTATCTCTTCTTTTGTTAATGCCCTGTTATATACTTTGAATTCATCAATTTTACCTTCAAACGTACGGTATGGACCGGTTCCACCTACAGTACCAAGTCCAAAGTTATCAGAAGAAACGCCAGGTAAATCTGCTATAGGAAATGGCTCTGTTTTGTCCAATGAACCATTAATATAAAACTTGAGCAGTTCCTCGGTGGCATTGTATGTTATCGCTATATGTGTCCATTCATCAAATTCTATGGGGTTGTTACCTTGAACATGATGAAGAGAGGGGTATATCTGTAAGTTTATTTTTGAGCTATTATCTGGATAAACTGATATTGAGGTGAACCATCCGGTGTCAGTAAGTGTAGCTCGACGGCCTAACACCATGTACTCTCTAATCACAGTACCATTGCGTTTGACAAACAACTCATATGTAATATCTGATCTCAAATCGAATATTGAATTAGCATTAAATCGCAGATAGTCATCAGTTCCATCAAAGCCTAACGCTTCTCCACATACTCCATCAACAACTTTAGCACCATAAATTGTCCCATCTCTATCTCCTATACTATCCGGAGCTATATTACCTATAACATCATCAAAGCTCCAATATGCAACAGGTTCCTGTGCATTAGCTATTGCTAGAACCAGTATACTTACAATTCCCAAAAGTAATATTGACTTTCCCATCTAGCATCCCCAAAAGTATTGGCCTCTTTTTTAGGCCCCTAGAACAAGTGTTTTAGAGGCAATATACCTTAATCCTTAAATGATTGAGCATCTATTTATAGCTTTCCAGAAAGGTTTTTGAACCAAATAAGTGCAACAACGTTGGGACGATTTCTTTAGGAAAACCATCTGCTTACAAATATTTAAATACCAAGTAGGAAAGGAAGACATTATGTCTTCACACCCTGAAACCTCCGGTGAAAGGGCTATTAAAGCTGAGCTCAAGTACCTAAAAATTAGATTTGAGCAAGAAAAAACAATATATGGATTAAAATACGATTCGAAAAGTTACAGAGTAGCAGATTTCTACCTCCCAGACTTTGATGCCTTTGTTGAGTTTTTCGGGCAATGGGATTCTGGCGAGCATCATCGGCAGCGTTACCGTGAGAAGAAAAAGATATTCACCAAGAATGGGCTCAAATGCCTATATCTCTACCCTAGCCACCTTAAGTCGAGTGGATTCATGATAAGAACATTTCTTAGTTCTCTGAAACCAACTGGATTAGAGCCAACAAAGACCACTACCCCGAAGGTTAAATCTCCAAGTGCTAGTTGGGCTCTTATTGCTATTGTTGTCTTATTAGTTGTTATTGAGTTGAGGTCAATCAATAGCCCTAAGCAAATTCCTCAGAATTCTCTGATTCTTCAAAATCCTATACCAACATGTAATGAAGTATGTAAAGACAAGTGCGAAGCAGAAGGTAATGGCCTATTAAGTGCTGTGCCCAAATCAGATGGCTGTGAATGTAAGTGTGAGCTTACAGAAGAAAACAAACCGAAAGCATGCCAGGTAAATTGCGAGGACTATTGCATACAGCAAAATGTTTTTTTTGTGATGGCTTCCCCAGTTAATGAATCAGGATGCAAATGTGAATGCACAGCATTGTTGCTAACTAAAGATGGTTACACGTTAATACTGAGGAATGCCCCTGACCAAGTAAGGTATGTGAATGTGACATATAGGCGGGAGTCTAAATGGTTTGGTGTTGATGAGACTACCTTTGTGTTGTTAGAGGTTCAACCTGGCCAGGAACTTAAATATCCTGACCCCAAGTTTGCAGCTAATGTTGGATGTGCCAATGCTCCTTGCGGTATTCAAATAATCAAGTATGAGGTACTAGAGAAGATTAATTGATTATTATAAGCCAACGGGTACTAAAAAGGTTTTTATACAAACGTCACTATTAATATAAAGTTAGCATGGTCAAGTGTACTGCATGTGGAAAAAAGATTGGTTTCTTTTCTAAGAGATACCTTTACAATGATGAAAAAAATAAGGTGGATTATTATTGCGAATCCTGCAAAGATGTAGGTTACAAACGGAAGCTGGAAGAAGATAAAAAGTTGGGATCAAGAAAGGTTACTTCATCCAAAACTAATAATATAAAAAAAAGGCACACAAAATCGCCTCAATGTATATCCAGTAAGTTGTATATCCCAATTATTATCCTTTTCCTGTTAATTCTACTTATGGTATATCGTAATTCAGTTCTAAACCTAGAGGTTTCCAAATTAAACAGCACTATAAAAGAATTGGAATCAGAACGGGATAAATTGACTGGGCAGTTAGGAGAGTTAAATGCAACCATAAAAGGTAAGGACAGTAGAATCGCTGAGCAAAGAACCGAAATAGCTTCACTAACTAAACAGATTCAGGAACTTAAGGCGGAGATATATAATCTGAAAACCCAGTTGGAAGAGACAAAATCCCAACTTCAGGTAACCACTGAAAAATATGAGGAAGCAAAACCATACCAAGAAAGAATAGAAAGTGGTCAGAATATTTACCAAGCTTATACCTTACTTAGTGATTATCAGGATTATACCAGACCTATAATACTTACATATCTAGGATTATCATATCCTGTTCGCCCTAGTAATGATGAAGAATTGTGGGAGAGGGGAAGACAAGTCTATCAATGGCTTTCTTCCAATTACGAGTACCAAGGAGATAAGGGATTACGGATTGGAGACACCTTTGAGCAATTCCAGTTCTATAGCCCTGATGAACTGTTAATGTCTGACAATGCTAGAGGTGGCGATTGTGACGATTTCGCTATGCTGTTTGCGGGCATGATGTATGCTTCAGGAGTACCTGAAGACAAAGTGTGGTTAGTCTGTGGTACTGTCGAGAATGGCGGTCATTGTTGGGACACTATTGTAATGAGTAATGGTAATTATAGAGTTGACCCTGTTTGTTCCCAAAAAGAATCTGTGTTTAGCATATTAGGAATCAACATTCTGGAGGTTCAAGGAGCCAGCTACCCATCCACCAAAACCAATGTAGTCTGTTTTGATGAATACTCAGCCCAGATAAGGATGAATCCAAGTGGATATTTCTTGATTTAACATTATTGCTTTGAATGAACCCACCACTTACTGAGAGTGGCCTAATGCCCCATGCAAATATTTATATTTAAACAAATATATTATCTCTTAATGGAGAGTCATTTTGATCCAGTGAGATTTGAAAAGTTTACTAGAGAGCAAGCGAAAATTATTAGAGAACAACCATTGGACAAGTGGCAAATACAGGCAATTTATGAAGACTTTGTGAATGTTTTGAGGTACGCAACAATAGTGCATCATCTACCCAGTAAGGACTTTAATGGATTCATTGAGTCTGTTCTTGAGTTGAATATTGCCATGCAAATAGCGTATTCTAATTATAGAACCGAAAACAAAACACTTTGGAGGACTATAATAGGATGGGCAGTTTCTAAAATACCTCAAATTGACTTAAACCAATTTAAAAATAAGAAATAGCCGAGATAATATGAAAGTAAAAAGTGATGGCATTTTATGTCCATCGTGCTGGATGTCAATAAAATATAATAAAACCACATACAATACGTATCTAAACGCAAAGAAAATATTAACCTGTAAGAATTGTGGTAGACAACTTGGAAAAAACAAAACTCTGACCGTAGAGAAGCAACTAATAATCAGAAAGTTGGAAAGAGAGTAGAGATTCAAATGGGATGAAATATGGTAAAAGAAATATTAGGTTTTGGAACAGGACCCTTATTCAAAGCACCGAAAATTAAAGCTCTCAAAGTTCAGAGAGCAGGAGATAGGACACTCAAGAACTCTGAGAAGAAGAACCTAAAGGCTGAAGTGGGTTATAGGTGCCAGAGGTGCCATAAGAAAAAGGACCCTAAATTACTAGTTGTTCATCACAAGAGCGAAGTTTTTAAGGCTAAAAGGAAGGCAGGAATGGCTGGCCAGATAGGGACACTGACATTTGACAGGAAGAAAGCAGCCCATGACAGGAAGAGTAACCTGATGGTGCTGTGCTTGGAGTGCCATAAGAAGATACATGATGAGCGAAGTAAAAAGAACAAGCAGAAGAAGCCAACGAGCTTACTTGACTTCAAAGCACCATTCTAGCTGCAAATGCGTGTGAGGGAGTCCCAATTCTGTTTATGCACTTTTCCATTAATATTAAGCCTTAATATTAATATAACATTGGAACTTAATCAGATATTATTATGGCGGGCTGTGGGAGCCACTTTAAATTTTATTTTATAAAATTGGGCTACATTATGAACCTTATAATTATTATGACTATTATTATGAAGTGAAAAAAAATCTTGCCTTGCTTTGCTAACTCCCCATAATTGCCATAATGTTCATAATGATCATAATAAGGTCAGCTAATCAATTAAAAAGGGTCTTTATTTGATGGCTCTTTTACCGTCATGCCATATCTCTTGGCCAGTCTTCTTAAAGAAGCGTTATTCCAGATTATGCAATTCTTAGCTTTTCCGTGAACGTAACAAACCTTTCTTGCATCCAGTCCAAGTTCTTTTAGGTTTTTTGCAATCCTGTTTGGATTCAACAAATCCCCTTTTGCATCTTTCAGTTCCGCTTCTCTGACAATATCACCTGGAGCAATGAAAGTTTGTTGCTCTGCAAATACCAGCTTGCAGAATGCAGATATTATCATACCATTCATGCTGCTCTTGCGCTCAGATACAATGTTTTCGTTTTGCTTGAGCAAGAACTCCTTGAACTTTGTCAGGGTATCTTTTTCATTTGCAAAAAGCGCTACAAAACCTTGGTTCATCTGTTTAAGTCTTGGTTCAATATCACCCAAATCAATGTTTCTAGCTGCATTTACATCAATCTTATTATACATTCTAAACCTCCAGAGTAGCAGCTTATTGCGAAGTAATTGTGCTTCCTCATAGAATGAGCTGTCCAGTTCAGCTGGTATGTCTGTTCGGGTCATTCCATCAAGAACAGTACTAAAACACCTGCTCTCTGTTGCCTTGTCTTCAAAAGGTTTTCTTGTAGCAATTACTTTGGGGCAGTATGGGTCAAAGAATTTGATTATGTTGGGGTTATTTGTATCGCATCGCATTATTCCACTGCCTTTTTCGAATCCAAGGTTTACTATCTTAATCAATTCAACTGTTTCATCTGAAAATCTCAAATCAAACTCATCAATGAGTGGTGTACCTCTCCATTTGTCTATCACTCTAAACAAAGGCGCTGAGGTAGTTGCACCGCTTGTCACAATTGGCTTGTAATGAAGATATCCAACTGTTTTCAAGTATCTTGTCTTGCCAGTTCCATAGTCTCCAATGACACGCAAGTAGCTGACTGTCTCAAACTTGTCAAACACCCAGCTTTTCAGAATGTTCCAGACAATGTATTGAAGATGTTCTTCGCTTACCTCAAGCCATTTCCTAACAAATTTCCTTATGTCCCAGCCTAATTTTTCCTGCGAGGTATACTCTTCTGCAGCTGACGGAAGGTAAATAAAGCCTTTCTCGATTTCCTCACCTAACTGAGGAACATACCAGACCCCTTTTTTATCAACATGAGACTCTATATACTCTACAGTACTATCTGAGATATTATATCTTGCAAAAAGATTTTTTCCATCCCTTAAAACCTGTTCAAACAAAAAACCATCACTTTCCAGAAAACTCTTCCTAATTGGTTTCTTCTGCTTACTGGGTTTCTTTTCTTTGTTATCTACCTTGTTTCCATTAGTGTTATTGTGTTGCAACTTGTTCACCAGGGGCTCGCTTAACACATACTATGCTTTTCTTGCCAATCTTATACTGTCTGTCTTTGCTTTCAACCATTACAAAGAACTGGTCTTCAGAAACTACTTTGCCAGTAATGGCAATATCTCTGCCATTATCTGTGTAGATTATCTTGCTTTTCATCCAAACCACCGTCCTGTTCTTTTTCTTTCTTGGCTTTTCTCTGAAGCTCACTCCTCATTTCCATCAACTGGTTTATCCACTCGTTGCTTTGCATTTTCAACCTCCAGGAATTTTGAGATAGCAATTTTGCATATTGCAGCCTGACTGACATTGCGTCTTCTGGCCAAATCCTCAATATCCAATTTAGCTTTGTCAGGCAAACAGAAAGTAATTGTTCCGTATTTATTTGGCATATTCTTGTTTCTCTTATTAATTCCTAATAATATTATTATTTGGAAAAGCTATATATTTATTTATAGAAATATATAAGACTAACTTACTTAACACCTAATTCCAAATGGTATTACTCCTAAGTATAAGAATTTTTCCTCTCAGATAACCAAAAGATATATAAAGACTAATATATTACTAATTATATAAACGCTACAATAAAGCATAAAACAAAGAAATGGCCAAAGCAAATGCATTGAACCGGAAAAACTTAACTAAGACAATAGTCCTGCTTGCAGCAGGAATTAATTCGAGCAATCTTCTACGTGATGTAGGGAAGATTTCTATAAGCACTTGGGAGAATAACTACAAACCCGCATTGATTGCTAAAAATGACTTTGATTCAAAAGCAAATCCTGATTCAGTGGAAATCATAAGATGGGATAAGAAACCTATGAGTAAAAACAGAAAAAGTTACGAATTTTTATGGGAGATTTTTCTTCAAAAAATTGAGCAAAATCTCATAAAAGATTTAGATAAAAATTTGGAAGTTTTTAGTAAATCAGTTTATAATATAATAAAAATAGAAAATCAAGAATATTACCAAAGAAAGTGGAAAAAGTTCAGGAAAAAAAAGATACCAATACCAAATAGTGGTCAATATTTTGTAGTTAGATTACAACAGCAGCAACTGATAAAAGCAGAACTTGAAAGGCAGGAAAGAAAGGTTAAGGCGTTTCTTGATAAGTATTCAAGCACATCTTTTCTTTACGAAAACAAGAATGAAAGGAACTTCCTAATTTGTCAGTTATGCCAATACTTTAAAGAACTGGCAATAGTAAAAATTGATTATGATACTAGTGTTGAGGAAGTTAAAAAATTCATTTTCACTGTTGCTCTGAACGAACATATACCCTTCTGGTTACCTTCAGAAAGATATGAGTACCCGTTCAACATCCAAGATATTAAGCCAACTAAGTTCATTGAGAGATTTAAAGAATATTTGTCATTGCATAACCTGGGAATTGAGTCTTTAGTAATACTTAAACCACAGTACAACAAATGGGTTGAAGAAGTCACGGAAAAAGCCGAAGAATACTTCAGAAAAATTGATGAGGAAAAAGCTATTGAACAGTATGAAAAACAGCATGGGGGTGATATCAAAGCAAAAGACTAAAGATTCATTGACCAATATTAGCCAGCACTTCGTGCCCATATGAGCTCAAACTCATGCAGGAATTCAGAAGCGATTTCGGGGTCTTCGATAATGATGATGTTTTCATCATTACGGGTATCTGCATTAGCAGAAGGGTTAAAAGACCCGGTGATGACAGTGCGGTTATCAATCACGAAAAATTTGTGATGCAAGACCCCTAGTTTGGGATAATAATTTATGGGTAAAGTAATATTATGGTGCATGACGTATTTGTTTTTGTCTAGGCTGACATTAATGCCTTGGTATTTTAGTAAGTGGTACATTGAGTAGTTGCTGATTCTGGTTTTTTCAAATACTCCTTTGATGTCAATGCCCTGCCGGTGTTTTATTACAAGGTCTATGGCTATGCTCGGATGGGTGAATGAGAAGGCTGTGAAATAGATACTGCGGTTTGCTGTTCTGATGTGTTTCTGGATTTGATAAGCGCAGTTGTCTTCAGGGCAGAAGTGGTTTTCTATTCTCTTGCCATTGAGGTAAATAACTGGGTAAGGTGTTGGATTGCCTTTGCCGAATGTGCCTGACCATAGCTCTTGAAATTCTGCCTCGTAGTTTTCTGAGAGGTATCTTGAGTGGATTATGAGCATGTTGTTGTTATTCCTGTATGCGCAGTTGTTTGTGGGATTGAAGCTACCTGTGAAGATTACCCTATTGTCTATTATGCAGAATTTGTTGTGCATGAGTGCGCTTCTGTTGTCGTGTTTAACGATTGGAATTTGCTCAAAATCCAGCCAGTCATGGCGGCTGTCGTCGCTTCGCTCCTCGCTCGGCACCCCGGATGGGGCTTCCCCCGCCTCGCCAGCGCCATGGCTAGATCTTTCGTTTAAATGCTCAATATTCTCATAGTTGTCTGTGTCTGTTACTATTTTAATATCCAGATTGCTTTGGTAAAGGAAGTTGATTATTGGTGTTAAGTCAAGGTCGTAGAGGGCGCAATGGATTGATGAGTTGGCGGATTTTAACAGATTAAGTAGTGCAAGTGTGCAGTTTTCTCTTGGGCAGAAGTAGACCTCAATATGAAAATCTGAAAATTCAGTTGGAACAATCTCTTTGGGGTTCTCAATCACTGGCTCCCGCTTCGCCGTCATCCCTAAAAGTATCGGATAAATCTGTATCAAGCAAAAAAGGATTAGGAAAATGACGGATAAAGCTATTAAGACCTTAATCCATAATTTCAATCTCCTCTTTTTCGGCATAAGTTTCAACCAAATTTGGGGATTAATATAGCCAATGGAAAGGAATCCGAAAGATAAACGGTCATAGCATAACCCCTAGCTAATGTGAAACAGCCTACTTTTTATAGCTTAACTTTGAGATAATAATTATTGAGAACAGGGCCAAAACCCCAGATATCCTAAATGCAACTGCAATGTTGTAGATATCAGCGAGATATCCCAAAACGATTGCATAGATGATGTATCCTAAGTTCGTCAACATGTTATAGGTGGATAAAATTGTGCTCCTATTGGAGGATCTTATTTCCTTGTTTAGGAGGTTAGCTAAGACTGGCTCTGAGACTGATGAGAAGAAACCTCCAAACATGAATATAAGCACTGCCGGTGGACCTATGATTAGTGTGGAAATGCCTAGCAATAGATTCTTGGCAAGCGTAGAAAGTGCAAGTGCCCATTTGTCCCCTATTTTGGTTGAGATATAATGCGATAAGATAGAACCAACAGCCCCGCTAAGCGAGCCAATAGCGGCAACGATTCCGAACAGCACAATCGGCAAATTCACATAATTGAAAAAGATCTGGCTAAGATGCCATACTGACTCGCCAATTCCAAAAGTTATCATGCCAAAAAGGCCAAGCCACATGATTTGCTTATTGGTCAGGAATTCCCGAACAGAAGCCTGCGTGAACCTTATGTAGCCATCCTCTCGTTCTTCTTTGTATTTAGGTTCCACCACTAAGAGGACAAGAATCCAGCCAAGCAAAGCTATAGGTATTGTTAACAGAAAAGGAAGCCTTAGTGAATAAGAGGCCATGAATCCGCCAAGCAATGAGCCTACCACTGCTCCAACCTGAGTGTAAAACATGTTTCTTCCCAGGATTTTTTTGTAGTCTTTTTCCTTGCCAAGTTCAACCAGCGTGTCATAATACAGTGCTTCTTGGCAACCGCTATTAAGGGTGTTTTTTAATGCAAATAGGATAGCAAAGATTATCAGCATAAGGAAATTGACTGATAATGATAACAATATAATCGCGATAACACTAATAAAGCCTGCAACAGCCATTGTTTTCTTCCGACCGAATGTATCAGCAAGAGCTCCAGTAGGGATCTCCAGTACGAGAGATATTACAGACATTGTTGCAAATATTACCGCAACTGAGGTGGTGGAAGTCACAATTTTGCTAAAAATAATGTCATTACAGGCAAAAAGAAAGCCAGATTGGAGATAAACGCACCAATATACATAATTTTGATGTTCCTTTGAAGAAGATTAGCTCTACCCATGCAGGACTTGCACTTGATTAAGTTTATAATCTTTTCTGCCAAAAATATTTAGAGGAAAAGCGATGAAAAATAGTATCAAAAATAGCACCCCACTGGAAGAGTTAAAGACACATACTTAATGAGGCTCATGTTGGATTGCACAGATTGTACATATTCCTGAAGAATGTCTCCGCATTATTCAGGCTCTCACTAGGGGGTTCTCTATTTGCCTGAGGTAAGGGCTGATAGGTAAACAAGCCCCGCTTGGATTTCTCTTTCTGGAATATGCCTAATAATACATCAGCCCTTATCATGATCTTTTCATAGATTCTAAGCAGTTCCACATCCATCTCTCCTGCATCAACCAGCTTCTTAAGGGCTTCGTAGGTCTTCTTGTGCTCTTCAGGCGCTTCGGTCTTGACATTTTTCGTGCCCAGGTAGGCTTTGGCACTATAGGATATACAGGAGTAGCTGTGGGAAATGACAGAACTGTAGAATGTCAGAGGTTTCTTTAGCATAAAAACCTCCTTTTGGAGCTTCTCATCATTGGTTATCTTGAATACAATCCTTGCCAATTCCAGTTCATTTTCTGCTCTTTCAAGGTACAGGATTGAAACCATTTGCAGCGCCTCTCATGATCAGGTTATAAAATAACTGGCTATTATGGACGGGCAGGTTCTTTCTGGCAATCTCCTTGCCGACATTCTCGTAGTCTGCTTTGAGCATCTCCAGCATCTCAGGCGCGGTTATTATATGATAGTCCAGTTTCAGAAGGGATTTATTGCTGGCAGAATGAAGAGCCACATCGATATTTTTCTTATGTGATTTGTCAGGTATAAATATTGCCAGATCAAAATCCGATCTATCGCTGGCCTTGCCTTCAGTATAGGAGCCGAATACCACAAGGGAATAGAAGATGATGTTAGAGAGTTCCTTGCTGACAATCCTAAGAGACTTTTGGGCAATACTTGGAAGCCTGTCCTGGCACAATAGCTCAAGATACAGAAACACTTTAGTATTAGATAAGTCAAGAGAGTATAGTTTTGAAGTGCCAACTTTCCTCTCTTTTACCAGGTTTTCTGTCTTGAATTGCCTGGTGGCTCGCTGAATGACTGAGTTAGACTTTTCTTTTGAATATGCCTTAATCTCTTTGAAGGAATACTCTTTGAATATGTTCTTCTGAAATACGCCAAGCAGTTGCAGCTGTTTTTTAGTTATCACGATTGTACCTCATATCGGGTGAGATTGTACCTTTAACGGGGTATATTGGTATTTAAACCTTTGTTTTTTCGGCTTGATAGGACTCCATAAGTTCTGCATCAATAAAAACACATTGTGAATTAAAGCAGAGCGGTTGTCTTGTTTAACTATGTGCTCAAAATCCACTAATCAAACCAAATACTTTTCCAGCAGTCCTCTTTTATTCTGTATTCTCATGCTTATCAGCCGTTTTTCTTTAACTCTGCTTGGAATTCACTTCTGATTTCCTTAATCTTCTTCTCATTTAATTTGATAAGAATTGACTTACATTTAACTAAGAATTCAGGAGCTTTTGTAATCATTTCATTATATTGCTCATCAGGAACAGTCCTATCAATATAATATTGAGAATCTATTCTTGCCTTTAACGAGTCCTCTGTAAAACCCAATTCTTCCTCTTTGAAATAATCTTTAAGGTATCTCTTTGCAAATTCTATAGTGCATGAATGGATTTCACATTTGATTCCGATTTTTGTCAAAATGGAATAAAGCGAGAAATACAGGGTGTAATATGCAGTTGAAATCCTCCAATCTTTTATGATATTTACCCTCATTGATTCAAGAGCCTCTTCAGCTTTCTTAACATAAGCTTCTGCAAGATTGGAATTTGGTTCAATTAAGTTTAATCCTCCTTTCTTCCCAGCACACCATCTTATCTTATCCATTATTTAGCACCTTTTGTATGAATTGCTCCACATTAACAAAAACAATATGGTTTTTCAATATTTCTTTTAATAAAATATCTTTATTTATATTCTTTTCAAAAGTTTCCATAGGATAACACTTCACGCTTATAGCTATCCCTAAAATCCTTGAAACTTTTTTAATTTCTTCTCTATTATAATCGCCTGCTACAAAAATGTCTAAATCGGATTCTTTATTTTGTGTTCCTTTGGCATAGCTTCCAAATATAATCCCTATGCCGTTGATATTTGGAGTTATCTTCTCTATAATCTCCTTTAGCATAAGATTGTTTTCTAAAAGTGAGATTGCCTTATGTTGTTCAACAAAAACAAGATATTTTTTTGTAAATTCGCTTAATTTTATTTTATATGCTTTAATCTTACCTTTTGTCTTTGATTCAATAACTCCTTTATCTTCTAAACCTTCAAGAATAAGTTGTGCTGTTCTTGGACTTATTTTTAGTAATTTTCCAACTTCTCTGATATAATATTCTCTGTTAAAATCATTTGTAAACAGAGAGAGGACTTGCAAAGTATTTTCCGTTATACTTAGTTTTTTATACATATGTATGATTAATAATACAACCGATATATAAACCTTGCGGAAATCAGTTTAAGATATCTTAGTGTTCTTTAGCTTTTAATAATAAGCATTATTTGGCAAGTAAACAATAAACCTGGGATTTTCAAGAAAAGTTTATAAAAAACAACCATAGTTTCAGTTAAAGAGGTGATCATATGGATATTACTGGATGGGCGACTCAGGTCAGCAATTTAGATGCATTTAAGCCTTGGTTGCCTGTTATGGGCTTTTTTTTGGTGTTGATTATTCTGTGGGTTGGGATGTTATTGCTTATTCAACTTGTATTGTTTATTATTAGCTGTGTTAAGCACGACTTGTCTTTTAGTAATGCTGTTGATAAGTCAGTTGCAGGCTTTAAGAAGTATTATATTAAATTTTTTCACTACTATGTTCCTATTATCGTGATTACTTTGGTGTTGTCGTTTATAGCAATAATGCTGCCGTTCTCAGGCACTTTTATGAAAATAGGCATGCTTGCCCTTTCCTTTGTTTTGGCAGTTATTCAAGGGACCTATTTCTTTGTTGTGGATACTTCGCTTGCCAAGTCATATTATCTTAGCTTAAAAGGCAAGAAGTTTGTGTTTATGTGGATGAGTGGCTACCAGTTTGTGAAGCTGTTTGCTGTTGGGTTGATATTGTTGGCTTTGTTTATACCTTCATTGCTATTATTGGGTATACCCTTTTTGTTTATTGGGTATATTATGCCTTTTGTGAGGTATCCAATTATTGTTGAGGATTTGGGTGTGATTGAGAGTATTCAGAAGGCTTTTGGGTTATTGAGAAAAAGATTCTGGGATATGGTGTTTTTCACTAGTATGTATGGGTTTTTGCTGTTTGCGGTTTATCTTGGGCTTGGGATGGTATTCGGATTGTTTGAGCTTATCCCGTATGTTGGGGCAATTTTCCAGGGAGTGCGGAGTATTATTACAATGGTGGTTGTGCAGCCTTTTGGGACGATATTGTTTACTGAGATGTTTTATGCAGTGGAGAAGTCAATCAGGTAGTAAAATTTCACAAAGTTTTATTTGAATTAATGATTTGAAGATTTCGGAAGGGAGACTGTCTACATATGTGGTATTATTTAACCCAAACCATCTGCGGCGCATGATAGTATATGCTTTTTGCAAATGCCATTCTCACAAATTAGTTCAAAAAGCAGGGAACCAAGTAAGCTCCAGCATCCACAAAATCTTTTAGTAGGTTCAACATAGGTCACACTTCCCCGAGTAACTTCATTGCATTCATAAATAAATCTATTATCTTTTTGATCACAATATGGATTGTCCGGACAGCCAGGGGCATAGCACAATATTTTACCATCAAAAATCATATAGCGATAATTGGATGGACATTTAGTACAATAGCCAGACATGTGTTTATTAAGCCCGCTACAACATGCATCAGTATCTGTAAATTCTTCACCTTCATCTATACATCCGAGGATAGAAGCAGTATTTTCTGGCCGACATTTGCAATCGCGGTTGCAATTTAATCCTTCAACACAAGAGTCGCCAACATAGTGCTTATTACATAAAGGATCAACTTCAGATGAACAAAATTTATTACACTGATCAACGAACATATCACCGCTTTTTTCTTCAACGGAATATTGGGAACATTCTTTACATCTGTAATATACTTTTGAGATTGGTCCATCGCATAGTCTATAGCAACTGAACCCTTCAGTGCGAGATGGATCCTCGCTATCCATCTTGCACTCTTCAAGAACAACTGGGTCCTTATCATCCCATAAATTGGTGTCACAAACCTCTCCGGAGTCAAGATATCCATTTCCGCATATATCACTTTCAACACATTCTCCTTGGTGATTCCAGATCTTATTACTATCTCCTGCATCACAGGGACGGCCGGGTATATGACCTGAAGCCATTTGTGTTTTACAAATATTAAATTTATTACACGGCGTATATAGATAATGTTTCTGATCCATAGATATACAGTCAGATTGTGTTTCTTGAGCGCAGCTGACCTCCTGTCCTGATGTTGTCACACAACAACCAATACTATCTTGGCTCTGAATACATGCTGCAAGCGTATTACATGGAACATCAGAAAAGTACTCTGGATTCTCCATAATACATTTACTTGATCTAATATTATCTGTACATACACTACTAACTATGCAACACCCATATCTATCAGTATCATACAATTCTGGGCACTCGCTTAACCCATATGGTTCTTCTTTATCTCTGCATGAACCTGTAGTAACTCTTGAAGCACGCTCAGATTTGCAGCATTTAATAGTTGAAACCTCATCACAAGGTCCATCCTTGATACCATCTTCACAACAGAATTTACCCTTATTACCATCATATTCATCTTTGCCACAGATACACCCAGCCAAACCCTCTCCCCACTTGGTCTGATCAGCCTTTGTTAGAAGTGTGTTTTTTGGACATATTATCTTTCCCCTTGTGAGGTCTTCACTATTACAAACCCCCCCTTCTAAAGATATGAAACCAATTGAACTTGTAACCAATGGATGGCATAGATCCATCTGTCTCACTTCAGGACCTTTTTTTATTATTAGATCGATCAAAGCGCTGAGTTCCTTACCATCCCTCTCACCATCATCTGTACAGTCGCCATCACATCCACAAAGATAATTTATCCTGTGCTGGACTTTTATTCCTGAACCTTCTTCAGACTTGCATATTTCTGAGTTTGCTGCTTTTTGATTGAAGAATATGCCACTGCCCTTTATTTTCATGGTTACTTTGGCATAAGCGCAACCGTCAAATTTTCCATCATTTTCTTTGTTTTCAACATAGACCCAGAGTTCATTCTCACCTGATTTTATCTTACCCTCAGTTATTTCATTGAAACCATCAACATTTTCCCACAGACTTTTAGTTGACCATGTAGCCATACTTTGTTTTTCTACTTCACTTGGATTGAATACAATACCCCTTGTTCCGTCACATGCTGGTTCATCGCCACCGCAGCTTCCGCAGGTATCTTCCCCACAATCCACAGAAACAGAAACATCAGCATTACCTTCCGCATCTGTTATTACAAGCCCATTATCTCCAGCAACGGTAAATTTAAGCATGCCCCACCCTCCTGCGCCTTTTGGACCTGAAGGATAACCATAGGTTGCATGCGGGGCAATTTCAACATGAAAATCAAAATTAGAGGGATTAATACCCCCGGCTGCATCTTTTTCCGCAGTGACTGTGACTCTACACCCTTTTATTTCATTGCCTTGTTCATCATGATCCATTATCTGGTCATTTATCCAGCCATTTGTTTGTAAATCCTCATATTGTTCATTGGTTAATCCCAATTCAGATTTTACCTTTTCAATACACTTTTCATACAGTTCATCCAAGTTCACACTGCTACATGCACTAATTCTTCCTTCGGTAGGATTAGTATTATCAATCAACGGGTTATATTGATAATCTTCACATGCAACCTGGCTAGAATCTTTGAGTTGATCAAATTTCAGATAATCAATGGGTTTACCATTTGTTCCACATTCGCTATTTGGAATAGAACCTGTGATAAGGCTAGGATTGGGCGTAATATCTCCAGCTGTCTCATAAGTATTTCCTCCAACTTCCACAGGCCTAACATGCCAGTCATATAAGCGAGAATCTTCTAAAATAAACGCTGTTTCAAACAACCCAGGTTCAGATACTTCCCAGTTATCCTTTGGCATTTCTTGGCATGTCTTTAATGTTCCGCAGCTTTGGACAAATACAAGTTCAGTAAATGAATATTCTTCTACTGATTCGTCATCTTTCTTAACTGTCCTCACTCCCGTAGCTACCTTGGTGAAATGGCTTATTGTGCCTGTCAGAATATTGTTTTCAGTATCAACTGTTGTTGGGATGGATTTCCAGAAGCCTGCTGATTCATCAAAATAGGCAAGCACAAGATAAGGTTCATTCTCTGCTAATGGAGGAGGTACATCATTTTCATCATATCTAACCTTGATAGTAATTGGCGGGTCAAAAGTTGCGCCGTCTGGTTTGCCGTCATAAATAATGGTTCCAATAATAGGGGCATTGCTCATGCCCTGATTGTTTCTGTCAAGCATATTGAATTCAACATCATTAATAGGGTTGCCATCAGAATTGGTAATTCTTGTGCCGGCAGGGATATTGACCTCAGCATCAGCATCAGGCGTCCTTATTGTTTCTTCTTGGGTTGTACGGCCATTAGAATCTAGAGGCAGATTGGTGGCAGTTGAGGTTTTGATATAATTGTTAAACTGGTTAAGTGCCTTAATCTCATCTCCTTTTTTCAGGCTAACTTTATAATCAAGATCAACAATAACTGCTGTTGGTTCGATTTTGACATGAGGAATAGCAGTGCCTGCGGTTACTTGGAAACCTTGGTTTTCAAACTCCTGGAAGTTAATGCATTCAGGTAAGGTACTAGAAATATATGTTTCAAAGGTTAAGGGCAGGTTAGGATCCTCATAGCTTACTCCAAAGAGATCGATGGCCTCATAGGTTTTGGCATCCAGGCAGGTTGTGACATACTCCTTAAGTGCTGTGTTGGCTGATGCCAGTGTAATTTCTTTTTCAAATTTTGGCTGGAAGCTTTCTGCTGCCTTTTGTCTTGCCATGTAGCTGAATCCCCAGAATGCAGCAATTATCACAAAGGCAATTATCAAGAACGGAACAATCTGGGCTTTTTTCAAGTTATTCATTTTTTTATTAGTAAATTTACAAATTTTTGTGCTCTTTATATATTTTATGTAATTCAGAAAGATTTTTATATTAGCCTTGAATGAGTACAGTGTATGAATTTGAATGATTTCGGCAAATTTTTCAATTATGCTTTAGGGATTGTGAGGTTGGATACAACTTCGATCAAACATGTTGTGAAGCATAAAGATGCAACCAGCTGGGCGGTTGTTTTTGTGGTTTTGGCAGGCTTGGCCTCTGCTTTGTTCAATGATTTCGGTGGAGTATTGGATTTTGTTGTTGGGTTTTTGCTTTGGTCGTTTTTCAGCGTGGGCGTAGTGTGGGTTTTGGCAAAGGTTTTTGGCGGGAAGGCGAGTTATGTTGAGCAGTATCGCGCTCAGGGTTTGGTCTATGCGATGTATTGGGTGGCTGCGCTGCCTTTTGTCGGTTCAGTTCTTACAGGAATTGCCCAGCTTTGGAGTCTGGTTGTTGCGGTTGTTGTTGTGAGGACTGTTCATAAGATTACTAGCTTGAAAGCGTTTCTGGCTGTTTTCATCCCTGTGCTGATTGCGGTTGTGCTGTTTGCAGTGTTTATTACAGCTGCTGTGTCTTGGCTGATTGCCAACGGAGGATTACCACCAGAAATGATTGCTGAGCTCCAGAGTTTTATGCCTTGAAGTCTACCTGACCGTCAAGGTACACTCCCTGGTAGAGCTTCACCGGCCGCCAGCTGTCAATCACAGTTTCAGCCTTGAGCCATTGGGCCAACTGTTCTGGGTTTCCAATGGTTGCGCTAAGGCATATGAATTGGGCGTTCAAGATTTCCTTGAGAATTGTCAGGAGGATTTCCAGGGTTGGGCCTCTGCTTGGATCATTCAGGAGATGTATTTCATCAACCACCACCACTTTGATGAGTTTCAGCCAGGGTGAGTGATGCCTTGTCAGACTGTCTAGCTTTTCGCTTGTGGTTATTATCAGATCATACTCCATAAGGTAGGTGTCTGCAGAGTCAATGTCTCCAATGGTGAGCGCAATTTTGATCAGGTGGCCATAGCGTTTGCTGAAGTCTTTGAATTTTTCATGCGCCAATGCTTTGAGCGGCACAATATAGACTGCTTTGCCGCCTTCCAGGATGGATTTAAGCATTGCTAGTTCTGCGATGAGGGTTTTACCAGAAGCTGTAGGGGTGCAAACCAAAAGGTTTTTGCCTTCTAATAGCCCTTGATTTATTGCCTTTTCCTGCGCAGGCCTGAGTGCTGAGATTTGACTGGAAAGAACCTGTGCAAGCGGGGCTGGAATTTTGTCTTCAATATCTTTGAGATTCATAAAGTCTAATAAGAATCTGCACTTTAAAATTCTTGTGCCAATTTTCTCAATTTGGGATTTGCTTCAACGTAGGCTAACCAGTCAGTTACATCATTGAACTCCACACAGGTGCTTTTGTCATATTTCTCACAGTTTTTGAGAGAGTACTGTCTGCAGATTAGGGGCCTCTGGGCATAGATGGCGCATTTGCCATTTGTGAGTGCAATGCATCTGCTGTTTATCTGGGCATTGAAGGTGTGGTCTTTGTCAATGTATATCACAATTCTGTGCAGAAGCATCCAGGTTATCTCTTCAATATCCAGCTTGCTTTTTGGAGTTGGCAGCTCAATTACTGCGTATTCACAGCACTTGACGCAACCTTGGCATGATTTAGTCATCCTGGCCTGTGGTGATTAGGTTGCATTTATGGTTTTCGGTATGCTCGAGTATTTATGAAGCATTGTTCAACACTGAACTCAGTGTCGATGATAATGTCTTCAAATGGCTTCACTTTTTCATGGCTTTCCTTAATTTGCGCTGGGTTGCCGCTTTTGGCGCTTCTTTTGCTATCGCGAGCAATGGCAGGGCTGTGATACTTTAGCTGTAGAGCATGGCATTGGCACCATGCTTGAGGGGGCATATGCTGGCAGGGTTGCACCCAAATATTTTTGCGGGATTGCCTAGTTCTAGGCTAAATTCTTGATGAGTTTCCAGTTGTGGGGGTTGATGATATGATGTATATAGAAAGGTATGGATCTGAATCCATAGAAAAACATTGAGCCTTCCCTGTTGCACTGGAGAGGGCAGTCATAGCAAGTAATGTTTTTCAGTCTTTTTACTTGCCCAGTGATTTTTCCCAGTTTGGTTTCTTTGACCATGCAATCATACACTTCAAGATGGTTGTCTATGTAGAATAGGTTTTGGCCTGCTTTGCATGGGAGAGTCTGCTTCTGTTTGGCGTAGAAATTCTTCATTTCTTTGAGGAATTCCATATTGTGGGTGACTTTGTTGCCATGCTTCTTTTTTAATTCAATTATTGTGTTGACTGCTTGTATCATTTGGGCATCTGTAAAATCAATAGAATCATTGTCATTATTGCCGAGCTTGAAGGTACCATGCAGGCTTACTGGCAGACTAAAATAGATACAGTCAAATCCCATGTCAATAGCAAATTGGGCTGTTTTTTCAAGTTCATTGAAGTTGTGTTTGGCAAGGGTGATTCCAGCATAGGTGGTTATGTTGGTGGATTTGAGGATTGAGAGGTTATGCCTAAGTTTTTGCAGCAATTTTGGGAGTTTACGGTTTGCATAAACTACTGCTTCATCGTAATGGTCTACAGAAAAGCCAATCAAGTCGAGCTTTGCCTTGGCCAATTTCTTGATTTTGGCTTCATTTAGGAGGTAGCCATTTGTCATGAGTTGCACAACCATTCCCTGGGCTTTTGCTGCTGTGATGAATTCAATAATTTGCGGATATGTTAAAGGCTCACCGCCCGTGATGTGCAGATACCCGCAGTCGAGCTTGGTGCGAATGGCTTTGGCCAATTGTTTTGGGTCAGACAGTGGATAGGTAGGTTTTTTGGTTTTCCAGAATGAGCAGGTTTTGCATCTTGCATTGCAAAAGTCTGTTACGCTGAAGAACACAATATTTGTTTTCATGCCAAAATGTTAAGCAAGAATTCTTTAAATGCTTTCTGTTGGCTCGGATTTCTAAAGTAGCCGCTGCTGGGTATTGGGACAGAGGCTCGTGATAATGATTTTTGCATAAATCAGATACATACCTCTTTATTATATACCTCTTAACGAAACCTTTATATAGTTTATACTACTTTCAAATAGTATAAGGGGGATGGTTAAGATAGGAGAGCTTAAGAAATTAGACAAGTCTTTGAAGCGTTCTTTTGGTAATGTTAGGGTTGATATTCTGAACATAAAGGATTATCTGGAGAAGCAGCATGACTCAATCAACAAGGAGTTGGCTGAACTTCAGTCCCAGGTTTTTGATGTTAAGAGAGAGGTCCATGACAAAACAAAAAGTATTGCTGAGCAGTTTGTGCGCAGCGAGGATTTTGACAAGGAGCTGAGCCAGCCAAAGCGGACATTAAATCAGCTAAAGGATGACCTGGCAGAGGTTGAAGCCAGAATTGAAAGGCTGAATAGGAGTATTATTGACCAGGAGCGGGTGACCTCTAAGGGACTGGAGAAGCTTGCAGAGAGTAACAAAAGGGATTTGGAGCGGCTTAAAGCAGAGTTAGACGGAGCAGCAAGTAATTACAATGACTATGTAAAAAGAGCAAAGGCTGAGGCGCAGCAGGCGAAAGTGCTTGACTCCAAGCTAAAAAAATTGGATAGATCGATTGAGGAAGTGGAGGCTCTGAAGAGAGAGCTGAGGAAGGCTGTTAGCAAAAAGGATGTTAGGGCTTTAGAGAAGCATCTGGGAAAGGAGCCTTTGCCTAGCAGGGTGTGGCACAATCTCACTAATTTTTTCGAGGAAGAGCCTAAAAAAACCGAGCGGGTTAATTGGTGGCCTTTCTTTTTTGTGGTGCTGTTGATATTGATTTTCCTCACTTTTATTTATTATTCACCTTTTTTAGTTGACAAGTATGGTTATTTGCTTGGTGGGGGGGGAGAACAGCCAAAGGGCTTGGTAATAGAGGTTAAGGAGGGCGATCTTGTGGATATTGCACCGAATGTTACAGATCCTGATGGCCAGAATTTAAGTTTCAGATTTAGTAGACCATTGGATGCGGCAGGCAGGTGGCAGACTTCTAAAGGAGATGCTGGTTCATATCCAATAACAGTCGTGGTATCAGACGGAGAAACAGAGACTGCCCTGAATTTCACGCTTGTGGTTAATTGATGGTTATGTCAATGTCTAGACTCTCTTTAATTTTCTGGCCTAGATAGGTTTTGATTTTGCTGAGCTGTTCTGTATGCTCTTCTAGGGTTATTTTTGAGATGGTTTTTTTGATGCGTTCTTTACGCTGCTGGAGGTATTCAAATTTGTATTCGAGCTCTTTGAGGCGCAGGTAGCTGCTGTCTCTCCGCATTCTCTTCTGGAGTTGGTCTTTTTGGAGCATTAAGGTGCTGTATTGCTGTTGGAGCTGGGCTAGGCTTGCTGCCAGCTCGTCGATTTTGGAGATGGTTTTCTCGATCCGCCCCTCTTTCAGTTCCAGCTGCGCTATTGTAAGTTTGATTTCTGCCAGCTGCTTGGTAATCTCAAGAGAGTTGTCATTGCTTAGAGCCTGCAAAGGATCCTGGATGTAGGCAGATAATATCTCTGCAGGTTTTATCTTGTTGAATTTTCTGATGGGTTTGTCAATGAAATCATAACTGGCGAGGAAGGCTGTCTCGAATTTCTTAATGGCATCCTTGACTACCTCTTCCTTTGCTTTGAGGTCAAGCCACTCTTTGTATGCCTGGCTGGCCTTGATGGTTGCTATCTGCTGCTTAACCTCTTCAAGCTGGCCCTGTATTGGATCTACTTCTGATTTCATCTGGGTTTTGTCATCCTCTTTTGAGAGTGCTTTGGTCTGGATTCTGTCCACTTGCTTGAGGGCTTTGTCTACCAAACTGAGCAGCTCATACTCTTTTGAGGCTAGCAGCTCCTCAATACTGCCGATTTGGCTATCAATCTCTTTGAGAGCCTTGGCTACTTTCCCGACCTCGTTGCCGAAGAATTGCTGAATCACATAGAAAGATTTGGCTGTTGCAGTGGAGAGTTCCTGAATCCTCTTTTTGGTCTCTGTGGCAAATTGATCGGCGGATTGCAGTGTTTTCTCTTCTGGGATGGTTATTGAGTTGAGAAAGTCATCCATTCTTTTGATATAATGAATCATATTACCTGCAAGCACCTGCTCTGCTTTTTGAGGGATTTCATTCATGAGCTTGGCTGACTCAAGGGTTCTGAGGGCTTTGGCTGCGTTGGCTTTTGATTGCTCAATTTTTTCATAGCTTGTCGTAATAATGTTTTGAAATCTGTCTAGCCTGGGAGAGAGTTGCTTGTTTAGCCAGGCTGGCAGCTGCGGGAGAGCTAGCTCCACTGGCTTTTTTCTGAATTTGTCAAATAGACTCAATTTGCACCACTTTTTGCTTTGATTTATGACCTTTCAAGATAGTTACTTTTTTCTTGAAGTGTTTGGAGAGGAGTTTGACTAGCTCTTTATTTGCTTTTCCCTTGGCAGCAGGGGATTTGACTTCCACTTTGATGATGTCACCCGCGATAACCATAGAGTGTTTTGCCGAAGGTTTAACCTTTACTGTTTTTAACATGTTGTTTTGATGGGGGTAGTTGTATAAATATTTTTTTACATAAAGTTTTTATAGTGCCTCGCCTATGGTTTGCTGGGGATGGAAGTATATCAACAAACAACTGAGTTTACTGGAGCAGCAGCGGCGCTGATGATGGTAATTAGTAAGTATGATAGCTCATTTGAGTTGAGCAAGGCTGCTGAGTTCAGGATCTGGCTTGAGTCTGTTAATTTGCCAACAAGGGCTTGTTCGATTTTCGGGTTGGCAGCTTATGCCAAATGCCATGGGTTGAAAGTTTTGCCAGTTGTTGGCAAGCTCGAGTATGATTACCCAGATTATAGGTTTAAGGGTTATAAAAAGGATGAGATTGAGGCTGCCAAATTCACCTCTAATTTATGGTTGGTCAAGGCACAAGAGCAGGGGGTTAAGATTGAGGTGAGAGATTTTGGGCTCGGTGAGGTTAGACAATTGCTGGCTGCAGGGAAGATTATCATGCTGAGGCTTGACACGGGGGTGTTTAGAGAGATCAGGCCATCCTCCAACTTTGTGGTCGTTGAGAGTTATAATAAGAAATATTGTGTTTATGATCCTTACTTGGGTAAATTGGAGATTGGCGAGGAGGAAATGCAGAGTTCTTTTGATGATTTGGTTACCAAGCGGAAGAGGGATCATAGGATGCTGGTGTTTGGGTAGGGTGTTGTTTTGTGCGAGGCAACTGGCCTGATGGAACTGACTGTGTTCCCTTACGAAGTTTGGGGTTGCAGTCAGTGGAATAGGACTCGCAAAGCGAGGCCGTCAGTGCCAGTGTTGCCGAGAATTAAACTTTAAGACTAACTACTTTACTTATGCTGTGCTCATCCATTGAGACACCATAGAGGTTGTCTGATTCTGAGATGATTGCATCGTTATGGCTGATGATGATGTATTGGGCGCCAGTTGAGTATTTTCTGACCAGCCTAGCCAGCTTTTCAGAGTTGTGTTTGTCAAGCGCAGCATCTACTTCATCAAGTACATAGAAGGTGGCTGGTTCGTGCTCCTGAATTGAGAAGATGAATGCAAGTGCTGTGAGGGTCTTTTCACCGCCGGACAAACCGCGAATGTCAAGGAAGCGCTTGCCTTGGATTCTGACTCGTATTCTAACTCCCCCTTCAAAGGGGTTTTCAGGTGTTTCTAGCATCAGGTATGCTGTTCCTTTGGTGGTGAGCATGCTGAAGATACGCTTGAAATGTTCATTTACGCTGTCGAAGGTTCGCATAAAGAGTTCTCCTTTCCTCTGCTCAACTTCATCCATAAGTTTGAGGACCTCTTCTTTCTCACTTGAGAGCTTATCCTTTTTCTTGATGAGGTTTTTGTATTCCTCTGCAACCGCTTCATATACTTCAAGCGCCTTCAGGTTGATGTTGCCCATCTGGATGACCAGGGTCTCAAACCTGGTGATTTCAGCTTTCAGCGAAGATGTATCCTTGTTTCTGACCAAGGAAATGCCATGATATTGCTCATACTCTTTCTCAAGCCCTGCAAGCTCTGCTGTGACGGCTGCATTTTTGAGTGCGATATTGTTCATTTTTAGCTCTGTTTGCCGAGACTGTTCCTCAACCCTTATTTTGTCGCCTTCAAATTTCTGGGCTTCTTTGTTCGTCGCGTCTCGCGTACCAAAGAGCTCCTTGAATTTTTCGTAGAACTGCTTCTGTTTTTTATCCATCTCTTTTAGTAGAACCTGGTCTTTGGTGATTTTAGTGGTTATTGATGTAATTTCCTTTTTGAATTGCTCTTCATCTTTGTCAACCTGCTTGAGGATTTTGTCAATTTTTTCAAGTTCAGGGCCGAACATATCTTTGATTTGCATCTGGATGGAGGTTATCTGATGGGTTGTCTGGATTGATTCATCTTTGAGTTCAGCTCTCTTCTCTTCCAAGGTGTTCAGCTCAGCTAGCAGTGCTGGATTCTGGAGCTGGCTGATCTTGACCCGCAGCTCTTGTTTGCCTGCCTTAATATCTGCAAACTCTTTGTTGCACTGCTGGATGCTCTGATTGACTTGTTTGATTTTTTCGTCAACATCCTGCAATTGCTTTGCGAGTTGCTGCTTCTGGCCCTTATCTGCAGAAGTGTCGCCAGACTCTAGGTGGAGGCTTTTTTCTGTCTTGATTATCTCGCCTTCCAGCTCTGCTTTTTGCCCTCTCAGCTTCTGGATTAGCTCTTCATTCTCCTCCCTTCTCTTTTCAAGTATGTCAGCCAGGTCAGCGAGTTTTTGGGTTTTGGTTTCAAGTTCTGTGATGCCTTTGGTGGTTTCCTCTTCTCTGAACCCGAGGCCTGGCCTCTTCTTTCTGAAACCGCCGGTCATTGCGCCTGAGAGCTCTGCAATATCACCATCTAAGGTAACCATCTTGGCTTTGCCAATCCCTATTCTTCTTGCCACGTCAATATCGTCTACCACTATTGTGTTCGCAAACAAGTAATTGAAGACTTTTTTGAATTGCGGGTCAAACTGGACCAGGGCAACAGCCACGCCGTGGGAACCTCTTGACTGGGAGATTGTCTTGAGTTCTGGTTTGGTGGCCATTTCTCTTAGTTTGTTGAGCGGCAAGAAAGTTGCTGTGCCCAATTTCTGGGATTTCAGATAGCTTATAGCCAGAGCAGCGACTTTGTCGTCTCTCACAACTATGTTGTTAAGGCGGGGTCCTGCTGCAATTTCAAGAGCAAGCGAATACTTGGATTGGACTTTCCCAAGCTCAGCAACTGTTCCGAAGATGCCAGGCATCTTTGACTTCTGCTCAAGTATTTTTTTCACTGCAATGTTGGCTGAAATGCTCTCTGTTATTTGGAACGAGCGCGCTTGCAGTTTTGAGAGCTGCTCTCTGTTTTGCGTAAGATCATCCCGGGTTTTTCTGAGCTGGGCAGCCAAACTTGAATCCTCTGCCAGGCATTTGTTTAACTCTAATGTGACTTTTTTGAATTCTGTTTTTCTGCCTGTGAGCTGGTCAAGTTCACGCTCATGCTCTTTGGCAACCTCTTTGACTTTATCAAGCCGCTCGTCCAGTGTTTTGAGCTGGAACTCAGTTCGGTCTTTTTCCCTGAGCATGTCCTGCTGTTCTTGCCGCAGTTTTTGCACAAGCTCTTGTTTTTCCTCTGATTTTTTATCAATCTCTTGAATTTGCGATTCGATCTCCGGGATATTTCCCAGATTGTTGCTTTTCTTGAATTTCTCGATTGCTGCTTCAATCTGGTCTTGCTCTTTTTTGATTTGGGCGTTTTTCTTCTCAAGCTCTTGGATTCTTTTTGAAAGCCCGCATGTTTTTACAGTAAGGTCCTGTGAGTCTGATTTCAGCTGTTGCCTTCTGTCAGCTATTTTCTGCAACTCCTGTTTGTAATTTTCAACCTTTGTGGAATTGGTGGCAATCTCAACTCTGAGCTGCTCAAGCTCCTTCATAATTGCCACTTGCTCTTTTTCTCCCTTGAGCTCTATTTCCTTGGTTATATCTTCCACTTCCTGGCGTTTTTGCTCGATTTTTTGCCTGAGTGCCATGATATCCTTGGTGAACTTGTCGAACTTCTGCTGGTGGGATTCTTTGGTTGAGTCCAGGGCTTTTTTCTCAGTCTGTTTTGCAGTGAGCTGGCTGTTGAGCACTGTTGCTTTGCAGCTGTCTATTCTCTCTTTGGCCTCTTTGTACTTGACAGCCTGGTCTCTTTCTTTTTTGAGCTCTTTAAGGTAGGTTTCCCGTTCAGTGAGAATTATTTCTGCCTCCTTAAGGCTGCTTTCCACTTTATCTAGCTCATTCAGGGCTTTCTGTTTCTTGTCCTCATAGATTGAAATGCCTGAGATTTCTTCAAGCACCTGCCTGCGTTCCAAAGTGGACATTGAGACAAACCGGATAATATCTCCCTGAAGAATTATGTTGTAGCCTTCCGGGTCTATTTTGGCAGCAGACATAATTTCCAGCACCTGCTGCCTTGTTCTTTTTTTATCATTTATTTTATAGATAGAAGCGCCATCTTTCCTCACAAGCCTCGTGATTTTTATCTCTTTCTCTTCAGAAGGGAATGTGTGATGGGTGTTGTCAAAGTAGATTGAGACCTCTGCCTTGTCAGCCGGCTGTTTGGTCTTGCCACCATTGTAGATGAGATTGGCTGACTTTTCAGCTCTCAGGCTTTTGGAGGAGAGCCTTCCGAGTACAAAGCAGATTGCATCTAGAACATTGGATTTCCCGCTTCCGTTCGGCCCAAGCACAACATTATATTGCTCTCCAAAAAGAAGCTCTGTTTTTCTGGCAAATGATTTGAAACCATGCATCACAAGCCTAGTAATCCGTGTAGGTCTATCACTCTTTTTCTGCTCAAGCATAGCTCTGGGCAATTGAGATTTTGTATTTATATGTTTGGGTTTTTAAAGTATTTAGTGGAGATGATTGCTGTGAGAAAATCAGATTGGATCTTTTATGCCAGTAACTGCTTATTCTGGTTTGGTAAGTTAGCATTTAAGTATAATAGTATACAGAAATGTTATACTTATCTGCCTCTTTACATATTAAAGTCCTATTAAGTATATTAATATATAAAATAATACTCCAGTAGCTCATAGCGCTCAGTTGAGTGTTTGAGCAAAAAGCTTTTATACAATTGTGATTAAGGCTTAGCTATGAGGTATCTGGAGCTTGCAGAGCTGTATCAGAGGCTTGAGGCAACCACAAAAAGGCTGGAGAAAACCCGGCTGATTGCTGAGTTTCTTAGGAAGAAGAAAGATATTGAGAAAGTGGTTTTGCTGCTGCAGGGCAGGGTTTTCCCAACTTATGATGAAGCAAAACTTGGGGTTGCTGCAAAGCTTGCGATTAAGGCAATTAATGTGGCAACTGGTATTAGTGCAGAGGAGATTGAGCAGGAGTGGAAGCAGAGCGGTGATTTGGGGCTGGTTGCTGAGAAGCTGGTTGCTGGCAAACAACAATCCACATTGTTCTCTGGAGAATTGACTGTGGCAAAGGTTTTTGCCAATCTGAGGAAGCTGCCCACAATTGAAGGCAGCGGCTCGGTTGACAGAAAAATAGGGGTGATTGCAGAGCTGCTGACCAGTGCGCAGCCTCTTGAAGCCCGATATATAATGAGGAGTGTGCTTGAGGAGCTTAGGGTTGGCGTGGGTGACAGTGCTATACGGGATGCTATTATGTGGGCATATTTTGGTGATGAGCTCAGTCTAAAAGTCGGCGAGAAAATGGAGGTTGGCGAGCGCGACAAGTATAATGAATATGTGGAAGGTGTGCAGCACGCTTTTGATGTGTGTAATGATTGGGGTGCAGTTGCCCTGAGTGCGCAGCTTGGCTTGAAGGAACTGCATAGTTTAGGTGTGGAGATCGGCAATCCTATTAAGGTGCAGAATCCTTTGAAGGTGAGTTCTGTTGCAGAGGGTCTGGCTGCAGTGGGAAAGCCAGCACAGCTGGAGCGTAAGTATGATGGTTTCAGGATGCAGGTGCACAAGAAGGGTAAGCAGATAATGATTTTTACCAGGCGGCTGGAGAATGTGACTAAACAGTTTCCTGAGATTGTGGAGTTTATCAAGCAGGTTAAGGGTGAGGATTTTATTCTTGATGGGGAGGCAGTTGGTTTTGATCCCAAAACTGGGAAGTATAGATCGTTTCAGTTTATTTCGCAACGTATTAGGAGAAAGTATGGGATTGAGAAGATGGCTGAGGAGCTGCCTGTTGAGCTCAATATTTTTGATATTTTGGAATATAATGGAAAGTCGCTGATAGCAAAGCCGCTGAGTGAGCGACGAGCTTTGCTAGAGCAGATTGTCAAGCCATTGCCAAGGAAGATTGTGTTGGCAAAGAGGCTGGTTACTGGTGATGAAAATCTGGCTGAGGCTTTTTACCAGGAAGCATTGAGTGAGGGTTTTGAGGGTATTATGATGAAGGCAGTTGGTGTTGAGTATAAGCCAGGCAAGAGGGTTGGGTATTGGGTTAAGCTTAAGCCGAGTGTTGATTGTTTTGATTTGGTAATTGTTGAGGCAGAATATGGCGAGGGCAAGCGTTCAGGGTGGTTAACTAGTTATACTCTTGCCTGTATGGATGACGGGAATATCTTGGGTATTGGCAAGTCATCAACTGGGTTAAAGGAGAAGCGGTCTGAGGGGCTTAGTTTTGAGGAGATGACTGAATTGCTTAAGCCGTTGATTGTAAGTGAGAAGGGGAGGAGTGTTAAGGTTAAACCAGAGATTATTTTGGAGGTTGGCTATCAGGAGATCCAGAAATCCCCCACGTATGGTTCAGGGTTTGCTTTGAGGTTTCCGACTGTGGTGAGGCTTAGGGAAGATAAGGGGTTGGAAGATGTTTCAACTTTGGAGATGGTTAAGAAGGCTTTTGAGAAGAAGTAGCTTTAGGGTATATACTCGTCTGTATAGAATACTTTGGATATTGTTGTGGGTGTAGAGGCAATTGCTGTAACACATTGAGCACATGTTCTTCTTCCTTCGGGAAAACGAGCAATATAATCAGTTACGTCCTTTCTTGTTATCGGCTGACCAACGGTACGTAGTACAGGTACTTTCTGAGAGCTATAACCATGGCACAAAAACATATTCCCTGCAGGATTAATCCTGATTTCCCGCTCGGGGAAAAGATCGCATACCTCCCCGGGATCTACACCTTCAGTTGAACTGCCACATTTATGAAGTGGCTGGAAGTCTAGAAAAACAGTCTTTGCACCTATTTTAGCCAGGTATCTTGGTCCGATAAATGTAAATTTATGACTTAGTGATTCCACTAGGTCTTGTAGTTCTTGGGTGGTGCTTTCTTGGTCCATTGTGGTAAGGGTAAGCCTAAAATGATCAAACACTTGTTGGGTGAGTAAATAGTCGAGTATTGCCCCAAAATTAAGGTTTGTTGGATAGTTGTGGTATGAGGTTGCAACCAGCACTTCTGGAATAGAATAGCTAACTATTTTTTCAAGCATAGCTCTACCCTCTTGAGTTTCAAGGGCTTTAGCTGTCTCAATAACAAACTGATGCGTGAATGGTTGAAGCACGGCTATAACATCTGCAAGTTTGTGACCAGAGGAGTAATAGAATAAAGGATCTCCTCCAGATAGGACAATGTTAAATAGTTTTGGCGTAGAAAGTCCATTTAAGACTAGGGGTATTTGCTCCACTTGTTCAAATGTCAAGAATCCTTCTCGTGAAGGATTTGAACATATGGCACAGCCTCCTGAACAGGCATATGTCAATTCAAGGAAGAGATCAGAAATTATTTTAAAATCCATGATGATTGGGGGTATTGTTTGGCATATAAGGGTTTCTATTTGTTTTTACTATAAGATAGTTATTGTTAGGGGGGGATTTCACAAAAAATTTATATAGGGGAGGGAAGAAAATAATTATAATAACGGGGGTGTTAGTATGTCTGTAATGAAAGAGTTTATGGATTTCTTGAGTGAGTACAAAGTGCTGCCGCTGGCAATCGCATTTATTATGGCTGTTGCAATTACTGCAGTTGTACAAAGCTTTGTGAATGATATTGTTATGCCTATTGTAACACCATTTATCCCTGATGGTGCATGGCAGACTGCAACTTTTGCTTTAGGGCCAATTGTGATTAAGTGGGGCTCATTCCTGGGAGCAGTGATCAACTTTGTCATCATAGCGCTTGTGGTGTTTATGATTGCAAAGAGAGTATTAGGCGAGAAGAAAGTTACTAAGAAATGATAGCCAATATTTGGCTGGCTCTTGCAGGGGTTGTTTTGCTTGTCAAGGGTTCAGATTTTTTTGTCAAGGCTGCAGCTAGTATTGCCAAGAATTTTGGTATTTCTGATTTCGTTATTGGTTTAACTCTTGTTGCTATTGGCACCTCCATTCCTGAGTTGGCAGCTTCAGTAACTGCTGCTCTATCTAAACAGAGTGGTTTGATTGTGGGGAATGCTGTTGGCTCGAATATTGCAAATATCGGGTTAATAGTTGGACTGACCTGTATTTTTTCGGTTATTAAGACTGATGAGGAAATGCTTAAAAGAGATGGTTATGTCATGATGCTGGGTTCTATTTTGTTCTTTCTTTTCATCCTTGACAATAGCTTGTCGAGAGTAGAGGCAGGTGTTTTAATCCTTGTTTACCTTGCTTATGTAATATTTTTAGTTGCTGATAAGCCAAAATACAAAGGAAAATATGGGTTCAAGAGCTTTGTTAGCTATTTCTTACGGTTTGAATATGTCATAGATGCAAAGATTCTTGGAAAGAAAGGAGATGCCGGAGAAAGACATATTGACAAGGCCAAATTAGTGAATGATTTTATAGTGATTGTTTTTGGGGGAGTTGCAATTGTAATGGGAGCAAAATATTTAGTGGAAAGTGCTGTTTTTTTTGCCCGGATTTTTGATATTCCAGATACTATCGTTGGAATAAGCCTGATAGCAATTGGCACTTCTCTTCCTGAGTTGAGTGTATCAATTAGTGCTGCTAAAGAAGGGTTGGGGAATATTGCTCTGGGGAATATTATTGGCTCCAATATTGCCAATATTTTGCTTGTGGCTGGTATTTCAGGGGTGATTTCTCCCTTATCCATAATTGACCAAACTAAATTTTTTTTTGTGCCATTTATGATTTTTATAAGCCTGCTTATGCTAATTTTCTTAAAATCAGAATGGAAACTTAGAAGGACTGAAGGAATTGCATTACTTGGGCTTTATGTTATCTTTTTGCTTATAACCTTCCTAGTTGCATAAAAAAAATTAAAAAACTCAGCTAATGCTGGATTGCCGAACCGATCATACTTGCAGCAGTTACAATGCCTGCAGTTAGGACGACCATGTTACCTTGCAGATCTGTGTAACCAGCCCAGCCGGCACCCATCTTGATAACAAAGATAGTTACCATATAGTACACTATGCCCAGAACTATGAGCACTAACGATGCCACAACTGTTACAGCAAGATTCCCTATACTGTTTTTCAATGCCATGTTTTCACCCCCCCTTATTGTCAATAGTATATTCCGGGATTATCATATTTAAATCTTTTGTAAACGTAAGCTAAACAAAAATCTATACCTGTTTCTCCCCACTCTTTTTATCTCCCTAATTTGTATTTTTCCTATATCTTTGGTGTTGGCAACATGTGGGTCTTTGCAGGGCCTTTGGTCAAAATTACCAATTCCAACGATCCTAAGCTGCTGAATGGATTTTGGGACTGCTCTTAGGTTTCTGAGATTTTCCATTTGCTCTGCTTCAGCTCTGGGTATTGTTGTTTTACTAACCTCAAGGTTTTGGGCAATTACTTGGTTAGTCTGGGTTTCTAGGTTTACAACACTTACTTCCCTTAAGTCTACATCAGAGTATACCTCTAAAGAGCCTTGCTCAGGCTCGAATTTGCAGACCCCAACTTTGATATTGTATTTATCTTCCAGAACTTTCGCGAGGATGTGTTCTGCTGTTTGGAGTCTACCGTTGTTTAACATTTTGGATAAAGTCGTCAATTATTTGTTTTGCCTCGTCAAGATTTAAATAATTGGCATATTTCAAGTGTGGGCAGCCTTTGATAATAGTTGATAGATTCTTTCCCGAGTTAGTTCTAAAGAGACATAGGATTGGTTTCTTCTGGCTAATGGCAGTCCCAATCTCAATTCCAACTCCATGACCTGGAGAAGTGACTTCTGCAATCAGTACATCTGCCTCTTTTAACCATTCCATGTCCCTTTGATAGATCCTTTGTGGACTAATATCAACTTCACCTTTGGTAGTGAGATTTTTATCACCGACATGTTCGGTTAGCACTCGCCCATACTTCCTAAGATGTCTAATTAGCTCCAGATATATCCCAACATCTTCTCTGCTACCAGTAATTGATCCTGCAAAGTAAATCTTCATTGGGTGTTTCAATAGTGTAGCAGTATAAAAAAGTTGTGTTGAGGCAGATTTTTATTTGCAGGCTGATTCTCTGCTTGGATGGGAATAACAGAGTGGGTTAGGGCCAACCGAGATATTGGAGAGCTGGCTGCCTGTGCAGCGTTTGGCTTGGCTACCAATTATTTTTGCGGCAGGTTTGCTGCAAAATCCAGCTGGTGGATGTTCGCAGGGGGTTTGGCAACAGGGTGGTGTTTTGCTTCTACTGCAGCTTTTGCGATAAGGGATTTTGGGAGAAGGTTTAGGTATTATGCAGAATATGGAAACGACGCTATTGATCTGGTGGATTGTTTGAAGATTTCTGTGGAGGCTGTTGCCCAGCTTGTTGCCAATGCCAACTATCTGGGTTTTGGGAAGCAATCAATTGATGGTGTGTGCACTGTACATTCTGTGTTGGATACCAGGCAGGGTATTGAGATGGGGTTGTTGAATCCCTTTTCTGATGTAGATCCACAAAAGGTTATTGCCAGGGGGTATGATGTGGTGTTTTATGTGGAGAACAGTTGTGGCGCTCTCAATGGGCTGAGTAGGGGAGTATTTCCTGGAGACAGACATAGGGGGTTATTGGGGGTTAGGATAGTGCATGGTGACACACCTTATATCTTGGCGTATTCTTTGAGGAGTACCTTTGAAATAAATCCTGAAGAACCTGGTGAATTCTACAGTTTAAGCAGAGTGCAATTTACAAAGCTTTATAAATAGTAATTATATTTCATAAATATATTATTAGGGGGGTTGGAGATGGAAAAGGAAATTGGGAAGGTTGTGTTTTCTGACAAAACTGCAGTGCACATCAGAATAGATGAGTATAAGGGTAGAAAAGGTGTAACAATCAGGAAGTTTATCGAGTCTGACAAGTACACTGGCTTTACTAAGCAGGGCTTGAGAGTGCCTATTGAACGCTGGGCTGATTTCAAAGCTGTTATTGATAAAGTCGACGGTGAGCTGAAGCAGTGATTAGGGCTTTAGTTGTTTGTTAATGTTATCTATGAATTTCTGCCAGTCCTCGATTTTTACTACTGCACCACATGCGTAAGCATGGCCTCCTCCATAACCCTTTACACCAATAAGGGCTTTCTTAACAATGGGGAGCAGTTTCACTGTTCCTGAGCGTAGGCTGCTTTTCATCTCGCCGTTTGTTGAGCGGCTGACCACCACAATTTTTTTGGGGAATCTGTAGATGAGCTCATTTGAAAGGTCACCTGTGAAGCTGTTGTGGCTGTCTGTGTAAGTGTAAACTAACATCTTCTGGTTTCCGGCTTGGTGTATTGATTCTTTGAGTAAGAGTTGATAAGACAGGTCTATTTTGCCAAATTGCTTGTAAATATAGCTTCCCTGGGCTGTTTCCTGGTTGAGGATTTCATAGGGTGTTTTTATACGCGTTAGGATTTTGACTTGTTTGTTAACGTCTGAAGTTTTGCCTTTAAGATTAAAAGAGAGTATCCTTGCAAGTTTTCCAAGCTCGGTGGTGTAGAGCGCTTGAGGTGCTGTTTCTACCTCTGGAGGAAGGAGGTCCGGGTATTGTTTTGAGAATTCCTGAACTGGTTTGAGAAAGAACCAATCGCTGACAATCCCTGCTGCTGCTATCCATAGATCTTGTTTGACAGCTCGATAACACCAGTATGTTACAGGCCTGTTGTCCAGTTTGTTGTTCACCATAGGGTTGTAGTGCCTGACATTATGTCTTGGAATGGGTTCATGGTGGTCAATCCAGATGATTTTTGTTTTTGCACCATCGATAAATTCCTGGCTTACCTGCGGTTTATCAAGCAGAAAGATTTTGTCTGGCTTGTATTCTTCGACTTTTCTTAGGAAGCTTTCATCAAGTTCAGGTTTGGCTTTAACAACCACGCCGTGGCCTTCCTTGATATATCTGTAGAGGAGAAGGAAACTGGCAAGGCCGTCAGGGTCATCATCATAGAAGAATAATGGGTTGTATGCTGTATCAAGCTCATCCTTGATTTCTGTTATCTGCTTTGTAGTTAGTGCCATGGTTATAAAAAAATATATGTGTGGAGAAATTTGGTAAGGTTTATAATAGTTTGGAAATATCAACATTGCATGGAAAAATTTTTCGATTTTATGCATAGTGTGGGGAAACTAAAGGATACTAAGAGGGAAGGGTGGGTTATAAAGCAGGTGTTAGATTCTGAGTCAGTTGCTGACCATTGCTTTAGAACAGCAATATTGGTAATGGTATGTGCAGATCCTCATTTGGATGTAAGTAAATGCATTAAGATGGCTTTGATACATGATTTGGGTGAATCTGGTGTTGGTGATATTACACCTCACGACCATGTTACTGATGGTGACAAACATGAGAAGGAGAGGAGCGCTGTTAGTAGATTATTCCCAAAAGAAATTTTAAAACTGTGGGACGAATATACAGCGGGAGAAACCCATGAAGCAAAATTTGTCTACGAGATGGATAAGGTGGAGATGCTCATTCAGGCTTATGAGTATGAAGCAGAAAACAGGGCGAAAGGGTCATTAGATGAATTCTGGGATTATGTTAAAAAGAGGGTAAAAAGCAGGACTGCAGTTGCTATGGTTAGATTGCTGGAAAGTAAGCGGAAATCTGGTAAATCTTTATAAAGAAATCTGGGTTAGCATATGCTATGCATGCACTTGAAATTAAGAATGTGTCAAAGCATTTTGAGCTAAATGGAAAAAGGTTTCATGCTTTGAAAGATGTTAGTTTTGATATTGAAGAGGGCGAGATATTTGGGATTCTGGGGCCTAATGGCGCAGGCAAGACCACTCTGCTTAATACAGTTACCAATATGCTGATTGCTGATAAAGGCAGCATAAAGATGTTTGGGAAAACACTTGATGAGGATAAGAGTATTTTGGAGAGGATCAACTTTGTGTCAGGGTTGAGCAGATTTCACTGGAATCTCAATGGGAAGCAGATTCTAAATTTCTACGGGATGCTGTATGATGTTCCTGCAGCAGAGAGGCAGAAGAGGATTGAGTATCTTACAGGAATCCTTGAGTTGGGGGATTTTATGGATCAGAATTTTGACAGGCTGTCTTCTGGCCAGCGCACCAGGCTAGTGCTGGCAAAGGCGCTTATTAACAGCCCGAAGATGCTGCTGCTGGATGAGCCGACTATTGGACTAGATCCTGATATTGCGATCAAGGTGAGGAGGCTAATTAAGACAGTCAACAGGGAGAGAAAGATGACAATCGTGCTTACGAGCCATTACATGACAGAGGTTGAGCAGCTCTGCGATAGGATTGCTTTTTTGCATAAAGGCAAGCTGCTTGATGTGGGTGAGGTTGACAAGCTGAAGTCACGGCAATTTGATGTGTATAAGGTTATGATCGAGGTAGATGCTGTGAAGAATGTTGCAGAGCTTAAAAAAATGGGTTTCAGAATACAAGGTAAGAAGATTTTTATCAGCATAAATAATGATAGTACTGTCAGTGATGTGCTTGCCAAACTTGGAAATGCTGGCTATAAGATTTTGGATATTGAGATCAAGAAGCCAAGCTTAGAAGACTATTTTGTGAGGATGCTCAAATGAGGCTATACAAGATTAGGGCGATGCTCTATAGGGATATGATTAGTTTTTCCAAAACTAAGGAAAGGATGATTGAGCTACTTTTTTTTCCTGTGACCTCTGCAATTATCTGGGGGATGTTCGCCAGGCATTATGCTTCGTTCTCAATGGAGACTGGGCTGATGATGCTACTGATTAATATTTTTTGGAGTTTTGCCTATACTTCGCAGAGTACAGGGAATTTGCAGATTAACACTGATGTGTGGAGCCATAGCTTAAATCAGTTATTGGTGTCTGGGCTTAGTGAGGTTGAGTATCTGGTTTCAAGACTGGTGTTTTCAACAGTTGCATCTTTGGGGGTTATTACAGTGATGACCTGGGTTGCCACCTGGTTTGGTTTTGTAGTGCCAGCTCTTCCAGGGTATGCTTGGCTGATTTTTGCTTGCCTGCTTGCTTCAAGTGTGCTTGGGATTCTAGTGGTTACTTTATATTTGAGGCTGGGGAGAGAGTATGCTTTTTTGTCATGGAGCTTTTTGCAACTGATCATTTTGCTGAGTGCTCCTTTTTTCCCTATTGAGACTTATCCTGGCTTTGTCCAAGGGATTGTGAGATTGCTGCCACATACGTGGGTTTTTCAGGCAGTAAGGGGTTTGGCTGCCACGGGGTTGGTTGATATTGCAATAGTCAACAGGGCTGTTTTGATTTCTTTGTTGGCTTTGGTGTTTGTTTTTCCTTTGTATGTTAGGGTTTTTAGGTATGCTAGGCAGAGTGGTTCATTGGTTAGGCTGGGGTTTTAAACAGACCTTGTAGCTCTTTTGTATTTTAATATAACTATAAATACTCTAGTATAGTTTCAGATATACTAAAAGCTATTTAGCCAGACTAAGTTATCTGAAAATAAATTTATGTAGTGCGGTCCTTCGGCGGCCAGAACTAAAGGTATAGGCTTGAAAATAAGACCTGTTTTCAAGTGTGACAAGTTGATCTGGGAGGATTTTGTCAGGATGACGATGCATCGCATAGCCACGAAGAACCAAGGGGGTATGGTCTGCTACAAATGCGAGGACATTTAACAGGGTTTCTCCTGTGTTGGTGTTTTCCTCGATAACTGCAACATTAGCGCCGTTTATAGCTGTCGCAACTTGGCCGAAGTGTTCGGGTAGTATTTTCACTTGTCCTTGTGTGTATTTAACAAAACCGATATCCACGCCGAGAATACCTGCTACAAGCATTGCAGCTTCAGATGCTCCACATGCACAACAAACGATGTAATCTGGTATAAGGGATTTGTCAGTCGAAACTCTGTCAACTAGAGATAGAGCAAAATCTGCCACTTCATCAATAGATATGCTTGCATCACTATTCCTTGCTCTTTTCCAGTAGTTTACATCACCCAATTTTCTAATGTTTGGGGCCATTGCTACAACCCATGATTCATACCTTTCTGAATCAGGGTGACCAGAGTAGTATGAGGTAATGTACTGGATTGCCATTGGGATGAGGCTTTTCATGATACTGAGCGCTAATTCTCGTTTTTCAAGAGGAACCTCATTGTTATGCAGGGCATTGTATAATGGTTGGAATAGGTAATATATTGCTGCCCGTCTCAAATCATCAAAATCAATCCCCGCAACTGGTGGCCACTCATCAAATGATCTGGCATAAAATGTGTTTTCATCAAATGGGATTGAATTCAAGAGAGAATTTGCTGCAATCCTATTTCTAATACCTGCTATCTGCTCAAGAGTGTACATACATTTTGGAGAAGTTGTTTATTATATAAATTCTGTGAGTATCGTGACCGTAGAGTGATAATGCGGGGGACGGGACTTTCAACCATAGGTGGCTTTACGCCGCCTGAATTTTGGTCCAGCTTTTCCAAAAAGATGGTTTTGAACCCGCGTATCCACTAAGGAACAGGATGTCATCGGCGGAACCAAGGAAACCCTGGTGTCCTCGCCGCTTAAGTCCTGCGCATTTGATTGTCCGGCAATAGCCTCCAGACTTTGCTACCCCCGCATTAGGTAAGGCGTTTGTATTTGCGTATAAAAAGGTTTTGAAATATTTATTTGTATGTAATTTCTCACTAGCATTCGATTCTCAAGCACAGCTTGAGACTTGCGGAGCCTAAAATTTTGAAGTATTCTTAACCGACACTAAAATAATTAATAGAAAATATTTTGGCGCGCAATCAGCAAAGGATGGCTCGAAGCCGCGGGAACATCTACTACTGTTCCTAGCTGGCGAGGTATGTTGGAATACCTCTGTAATTGCCGAGCTTATAACTAGTGTGCAGTCATTTTAGGTGACCCGAAAGTATTTTTTGAAATTTTGCTTTTTCCTTTTTACCACACAAGAATACTTACTAAACCTTATAAATAAAACAGATTTTAGATATACATTAGCAGCGGTTTGGGAAAAAGAGGTGAAGTATGAAGTCTGAGGCTTTTATTTTGTGGTTTGATCAACTGGGTATTGAGGATATTCCATCTGTTGGCGGGAAGAATGCGTCTTTGGGCGAAATGTACAGGCTGCTCACTCCAAAAGGGGTGAGGATTCCAAACGGTTTTGCAGTTACAGCATATGCATACCGCTATTTGCTTGAGCAGACAGGTGCGCAGGAGAAGATTAGGCAGATCCTCGCTGATTTGAACACGCATGATTTGAAGAATCTCCAAGAAAGAGGAGCAAAGGTTAGAGATCTGATAAAGAGCCTTGAGTTTCCAAAAGAGCTTGCTGAGGCGATTATTGACGGTTATAGAAATCTTGAAAAGCAGTATGGGGAGAATGTTGATGTGGCTGTAAGGAGTTCTGCCACTGCAGAGGATTTGCCTGATGCGAGTTTTGCCGGACAGCAGGATACTTTTTTGAATATCCACGGTTATGAAGCTGTGATTGATGCTTGCAGGAGGTGTTTTGCCTCTTTGTTTACGAATCGTGCTATCTCCTATAGACAGGATAAGGGGTTTGACCATTTCTCTATTGCCCTTAGTATCGGGGTGCAGAAGATGGTGAGAAGCGATATGGCATGTTCTGGGGTTATGTTTAGCATTGATACTGAGTCTGGGTTTAGGGATGCTGTTTTCATAACAGGTTCTTATGGCCTTGGAGAAAATGTGGTGCAGGGCGCAGTCAATCCGGATGAGTTTTATGTGCACAAACCTACACTTAAACAGGGTTTCAAGCCGATTATTATGAAGAAGGTGGGCGAGAAAAAGATCAAGATGATTTACACCACAGACCAAAAGACTCCAACCAAGAATGTTGAGGTTGTGCCTGAGGATCGTAGGAAGTTTTGCATCACAAATGCTGAGATTCTGGAGCTGGCTTGGATGGCTGTGGCTATTGAGGATCATTACTCTGGAAAAGCAGGCCACTTCAAGCCAATGGATATGGAGTGGGCAAAGGATGGGATTACCGAACAATTGTTTGTAGTGCAGGCACGGCCAGAGACTGTGCAAAGCCAGAAAGATCAGAGTGTGCTGAGAGAATATGTTTTGCAAGAGAAGGGTGAAGTTATTGTTGCAGGGAAGTCTGTGGGCAGTCTTATTGGCAAAGGCAAGGCTAATGTTATTAAGAATGTGCACAACATCCATGATTTCAGGAGAGGAGATGTACTGATCACTGATATGACTGATCCTGACTGGGAGCCAATAATGAAGATTGCAGCTGCTATTGTGACCAACAGAGGGGGCAGAACATGCCATGCTGCGATTATTTCAAGGGAATTAGGGATCCCATGTGTTGTTGGCTCTAACAATGGAACAGAGCTTGTCAAGCAGGGAGAAGAGGTCACTGTTGACTGTTCGCAGGGAGCAGCGGGTTTTGTGTATAGGGGTTTGCTCGATTTTGAAGTGAAGGAGACAAGGCTTGATAATCTGCCTCAGACAAAGACAAAGATTATGCTGAATATCGGGAATCCAGAGCAGGCTTTTGAGGCTAGCTTTATTCCTAATGACGGGGTTGGGTTGGCACGCGAGGAGTTTATTATCAATTCTTACATCAAGGTGCATCCGCTGGCTCTGCTCCATTTTGATGAGCTTGAAGATGACAGGGTGAAGTGGGAGATTGAGAATCTGACTTATGCTTATGAAAACAAGGCTCAGTTTTATGTTGACAAGCTTGCAGAGGGTATTGGAATGATTGCTGCTGCTTTCTATCCCAAGAAGGTTATTTTGAGGCTGAGCGACTTCAAATCAAATGAATATGCCAATTTGATTGGTGGTAAGCAGTTTGAGCCTGCCGAGGTCAATCCAATGCTGGGGTGGAGGGGTGCCTCAAGGTATTATTCTGCCAAATACAAGAAGGCATTCAGCCTGGAGTGCAAGGCGATTCTCAAGGTGAGGAATGAGATGGGGCTTACTAACGTTGAGGTGATGATTCCTTTCGCGCGCACTGTGGAAGAGGCGGAGAAGGTGGTTCAAACCATGGCTGAGTTTGGACTGAGGAAAGGGGAGAATGGTTTGAGGATAATTGGCATGTGCGAGATCCCTGCAAATGTTATTCTGGCTGATGAATTTTTAGAAGTCTTTGATGGTTTTAGTATAGGCACTAATGATTTGACTCAGCTGCTGCTGGGTGTTGACAGGGATTCGCAACTTGTTGCGCATATTTATGACGAGCGCAATGAGGCTGTGAAGAGAATGGTGAAATGGGTGATTGAGTCTGCGAATGCAAAAGGAAAGTATATTGGGATTTGCGGGCAGGCACCGTCTGATTATATTGAGTTTGCTGAGTTTGTGGTTAAAGCTGGGATCCATTCACTGAGTCTTAACCCAGATACTGTTATTAAGACAAAGGTGGATATTGCTAAATTGGAGGGAGAGTGATGCACAGGCAAATCGGCAAGTTGATGACAAAAGGGAGAAGCCTTATGCTGGCATGTGATCAGGGGTTTGAGCACGGGCCTGCTGACTTTAATTTGAAGAATATTGATCCTGAATTTATTATGGAACTGGCTGAAAAAGGGGGATTTAATGCAGTGATACTGCATAATGGTATTGCTGAAAAATACTATCATGGTTTCAGCAGGAAAGTGCCTTTGGTAGTCAAGCTTAATGGGAAAACAAATATCCCTAAGATAGAGCCACTATCTGCAAATGTCTGCAGCTTGAAGAGGGCAGTGCAGCTTGGTGCAGATGCAGTGGGTTTCACTTTGTTTGTGGGAAGCAGGTATGAGCGGGAGATGTATGAGCAGGTAAGCAAAATTGTAGAGGAGGCTCATGATTATGGGATTCCTGTTATCACATGGGCATATCCACGAGGAGAGTTTGTGCCTAATCCTCGTGCTACAGGAACACTGGCTCATGCTGCAAGGGTTTGTTTAGAGTTGGGAGCGGATTTTGTTAAGATAAATTACAATGGAGATTTTGAAGGGTTTAAGTGGGTTGTGAAGGCTGCTGGCAAAGCCAGGGTTATGGTGGCTGGTGGTAATAAGGTTGATGACGCTGAGTTTTTGCAGAAGACAAAGGAAGTGCTGGATGCGGGGGCAGTGGGGATTGCAGTCGGAAGGCAGGTGTGGCAGCATGCTGAGCCGATGAAGATGATTGAGGCGATTAAGAAAGTGGTTTTTGATGAGTGATTTTGCTATTTCTGTAAAGGCATTTGTAGTTAACAGTGGCAAGTTATTGCTCATCAAGCGCGTTGCAAATAATCCTCATAAGCCAGGAGCATGGGAGGTTCCAGGAGGCAGACTTGGACTTGGAGAAGATCCCTTTGAAGGTTTAAAGCGAGAGACAAAAGAAGAAACTGGTATTGAAATTGAGGTGAAAAATCCGCTGAGAGTGCATCATTTAACCAGAGCGGATGGCCAGATAATCACTATGATTACTTTTTTCTGCACTGCTTCAAATCAAGAAGTTGTGCTGAGTGAGGAGCATGATGAATTTTTATGGATAGACGTTGAGAGAGCTAAAGAGGTTATTCATCCTGCTTATTATGAGGATGTTGATAATTTGCTGAGATTTATTTGATACCGACTGTTGCATGAAAATATTTCTATTTGTTATCCCAACCTACTGGTGGTTTCTACTTACCCAAGTAATGTTTACCACTTCAAAATGGAAAAATTAATAAGGATGCTAATTACTAGAGGTTTATGGCTGACCTTGGGAAGCTGTTACAGAGGGGGCTTTATACTGGTAGCGGGCTTATTGCTCACCTTATTCAGGCGCAGGAACCTAGTCCTCCGAATCTAGGGGTTGGGACAACTGTTCGCTCTTTTGATAATGCAAACAGAGTTTTATTGGCTGTGAGCTATTGGGATCACCGAGGGGTTGGTGAGGAAGAGCTGCTCAGATTAAAACATAGATTTCTCAAATATTGGGGAGGGGCTGCATCTTTGGCAGTAGCTGTATTTGTCAGACCTTTAGCTGAGGTTAGTAGACCTGAGTACAATTTTTCTACTGGTGGTTTGGAGTTGTTTTTTGAGCTTTGCAAGAGAACAAATATGCCAGTGATTGTAAATATCTGTGGGTCACAATGGGAAGAGGTTTGTTATGATCGAAGCGAGTTAATTTCAAAGCTTACAAGCAATCCTGATAACCTTATGCTAATGGAAAATGATGCGATTGTGCCTAGGAGATTCCAGTCCCCTGGCGACATCGGGTTGGTTAGATTACTTGCAGGCCGATGGCCTTACTCTGTTGACCAGAATGGTGTACAGTATTTTTCCTTGTGGTCTGATGAGGTCAATAGAGTACATGCCAGAAACCTTGGGCAACTTGCTGAAGTGGTGGCTAGGTTTTTTGAGGAGAGACCAGACCTTGCTGTGGCAATATCAACACCCAATGAAAGGAGTTTCCCTGGTAGGTGGGAGATTGGAGACCATACTGCAGATTACGGTGTTCATGCAATCCACGCATTTAGAGATTATGTGCGTTCTCTTTTCCAAAACGATTGGTTGGAATTTGAAACAGAATTTCCAGATATGGTTGGTATTCAGGCAGGGTTTCATGCGGTTGAACCTCCACGGGTTTTTGATCCAAGTTCAAAAATTTGGATGCTGTGGCAGGAATTTAGGGAGTATAGTGTCACACAAGCTGTGCAGATTGATGTAAATGTGTTGCTGGAAGCAGGCATACCTTCTGAGCTTGTATATACCCATCAGTCTTGTAATCAAGCATATGCAGATCCTTATAGAAGAGCAAGTCCACTAAAGACAGCAGCGGTTGATGGGGCAAATATCGGGATGGTGAGCTGGGGGCTAGGTAACACTGACTTTTATAACAATGTAGCTGCATTGGCAGTAGATGAAAGCAAGCAGTGGGGTTTGTTTGCCTCAAATCCCCTGTCACTAAGTAGGAAAGCATGCTACAATGAACTAAGAGCGGCTGTGGATAACGGGGCACATGTTATTGTCGTGTATAACTATGGTCCTGAGAGGAGCCCCTTTCTGGGCTATGGTGTGCTTGGGATGCCTGTGATGAGTGCAATGCAACAACTTATGGAGGAACTTAATAGCCGCCATAGCTAAAAGCCATGCCTTCCTTTTAATGGAACAAAAACAAACATGCCCAGGCTCTGTTTTATCAGTTTGCCTTGGAGCTTTTTGGCTTTTATCATTTGCTGGCCAGAGAGTGGGCCAACTGGTGCCACCAGAATGCCTCCTTCCCTGAGTTGCTCAATCAAGGGTAGAGGTATGCTGGGGCAAGCGGCTGTCACAATGATTTTATCATAGGGTGCTTCAGGTGGGTAACCTTGACTGCCGTCATAGTTTAATACATCAACATTTCGAATTTTGGATTTTGCCAGATTTGCTTGGGCCTGCGCTGCCAATCCTGAGATGATTTCTGTCGAGACCACTTTGCCTGGCTCAACTAGTTTTGAGATGATTGCAGCCTGGTAGCCTGAGCCAGCACCCACTTCAAGCACTTTTTCACCGGATTTCAACTCAAGAGCCTGGGTCATAAGCATCACAGTAAGCGGCTGCGAGATTGTCTGGCCGTGGCTAATAGGCATTGGATAATCGATGTATGCCTCATCTTTCTGGGAGGCGTGAACAAAATCCTCACGGCTCACTGCTGTGAAAGCATCAATTAGCTGCCGGTCAAATGTATAGCCCTGCGCTTTCCAGGAGGTGATGAGCGCGTTTTTCATAATTGGCTGTTTGTTTGGTGATTATAAAAAGGTTTAGGTCAACAGCAATATTTATAAAGCACCTAGAATTCTTAGTATTTGGGTGGTATAATGAAACCAGTTAGAGAGCCTGTTTCCAGGTTTATAAAGGTAAGATGTCCAAAGTGTAAGAATGAACAAGTGATTTTTGGGAAATCAGCTTCAGAGATAAAGTGCCTTGTGTGTGGGGTCGTGCTTGCAGAGTCGCGCGGTGGCAAATCCAAGATCAAATCCCGCATACTTGAGGTGCTTGACTAATGCTTTTCAGAAAGTTCGGTCTGCCTGAAGAGGGTGAAGTTGTATGGTGTACTGTAACCCAGGTTCAGCACAATTCTGTTTTTATTAAACTTGATGAGTACAACATTTTTGGATTAATCCACATTTCTGAGGTTAGCCCTGGCAGGATTAGGAATCTGCGTGATTTTGTAAAAGAAGGCAAGAAAGTTGTGTGCAAGATTCTGCGAGTTAATAAGGCGAGCCAACAGGTTGATGTCTCTTTGCGAAGAGTAACCGAGGTTCAGCGGCGCAACAAAGTCAATCAGATTAAGCAGGAGCAAAAAGCTGAATCCATTCTTGAACATATTGCCAAAACACTGAATAGGGACCATAAACAGCTTTACATTGAGCTTGCCAAGGCTTTGCCGGATTATGAGGGTTTGTATCCTTTTTTCATGGATATTGTGAATGATGCAGTCAGTATTCCCCAGCTTAAACTTGATACGAAGGTTGCAGATGAATTGGTAAAGGTTGTTAAGCAGAGGCTTAAGCCAAGGAAGGTTTCTATTAAAGGGACGCTGCTGCTAGCGAGCAATGCCCCGAATGGTGTGGAGATTATCAGAGATGCGATCAAGAAAGGGATGGATGAGAAGGTTAATATCTCTTATTTGGGTGCTGGCAAGTTTGCTATTGAGGTTGTTGCCCCTGATTACAAGGTGGCAGAGGATGTTCTTGACAAGTCAACCAACGTTATTATTGCTGCTATGCATGCTTCTGATGGGGTTGGAGAGTTCTCGAGAAAAAAATGAAGCATATTCTCAAGTGTCAGTTGTGCAGCGAGTACACGATGCATGAGAAGTGTGAGTGTGGCGGTGTTGCAGTTACTGTGAAACCACCCAAGTACAGCCCTGAGGATAAGTATGCACGGCTGAGGAGAGAGGCTAAGAGCAAAGAGTGGATTGAAAAAGGCTTACTCTGAGTGGAATACTTTCTTGGAAAAGTGGATTTCCTGTGGTACGGCCAATTAATTGCAAGCACAAACTATATAAACAAACTTAGATTATGGGCTAGAGATGGAATGGGAGATAACTGAAGTAGGTAAAGTGCCTAAGTTGAATGGTGCTGTGCTGATTTCAGGACTGCCTGGAATTGGTAATGTTGGGAAAGTGGCAGTTGACTTTCTCATTGACGAGTTGAAAGCTAAGAAGGTTTACACATTTTTCTCATATTCCTTTCCGCATTCTGTTTTTGTGAATGAGGAAAACCTTGTTGATCTGCCATCTATTGAGTTGTATTATGCAACTGGCAAATATCCTTTATTGCTATTGGCAGGAGATATCCAGCCAACAGATGAGATTTCGAGCTATGAGTTTTCTGATGAAGTGCTAAGATTGGCAAAAAAGCTGGGTGCTGCAGAGGTTATCACTCTTGGAGGGATAGGGTTGCCCACAGTACCCAAAGAGCCCAAGATTTACTGCACAGGGAATAGCAAGAAGATGGTTGACAAGTATAAGGACGGAGCTACAACTGGTCTTTTTGGGGTGGTAGGGCCGATAATTGGTGTTTCTGGACTTTTGCTAGGATTGGCTAAGAGGCAGGATTTGCCTGCTGTGTCTTTCCTCGCAGAGACTTATGGTCATCCTATGTATATTGGTGTGAGGGGTGCTAAGGAGATCCTTGAGTTGCTAAACAAGAAGCTTGGGTTAAAACTAGATTTGGCCAAGATGGAACGTGAAATAGAAGATATGGAAGGCAAGATAAGTAAGGGGAGCAAGAAGCTTAAGGATATTGCACGCCAGTCTGCCCTGCAGAAGATGAAGAAGTTTGGTTCTGAGACAAGTTATATTGGTTAGGAGATTTTCATGTTGTTCCTATTGCTTGCGCAAGTTTTATTAATGTGCTTTTCATTTGGAGATCTATGGAGAGAAAAGTGCTTTCTGGGTGCGTAATTATTGAGAAAAACAAGCTGCTTTTGCTGTGGAAGCGCAAGCGAAGTCACTATGAGTTTCCTGGAGGGAAGGTTGAGCCTGGGGAAACACTGGAAGAGGCGGCTATTCGGGAGACAAAAGAGGAAATTGGGGTTGATGCTGAGATTAAAAGATATTTGGGGTATATTGATTTCTGCTTGGAGAAGGAGATTAGGAGTCACAATTTTTTAGCCAAGATCAATAATGAACCAATGATAATGGAGCCGGATGTTTTTGAGAAGTTGCTCTGGCTTGATCTCAGGCAGTATGCAGAGTATCCTCTGGCTCCAAATGTGAGGATTTTCTGCGAGGCTGCAGCTAGCGGTGAAATTGACGTGAAACCATAAGATATATATATTCTTTTTATCTAGTTATTTGAAAAAGATGGTGAAGGCGCAGTTTTCTTTTGAATACTTGGTAATTTCAACTTTCGCGCTAGTTAGTGTTGGCGCTTTTGTTTTTGCCATCTATGCCCAGATTAGCAGAAAAACAGCTGAGTTTGATGCAGTGCAGCTTGATCGGTTCGGCAATTCAATTATTGACACTGCAAATCAGCTGAGTTATGCTGGTGGCCCTTCTAAGCTTACAAAAGAGGCTGTGCTCCCGAGTAATGTTGTGGATGTTTTTGTTGCTCACAACAATTATCTCATTTTCGCGTATTTGGGAGGGGGTATTTTGAATGACAGGGTGTACCACTCCAGAACAAATATTGCGATTGATATGGAAGAGACCAGCGAGGGACTGAAGACATTGGTTATTGAGTCGCTGGGGAATTATATCTCAATATGCTCGAAGACTGCTGCCTGGCGCTGCAACCAGTTTTGTGAAATCAGCCTGGGCGAGAGTGCTGACGCAGCGCCTGCTGACTGCTGCAAGCCGGATTGCTCTGGGTGTAACACAAGCCAGGCAGATGGTGATTACAGATTCTGCGGTTCTGACGGGCTAAACCACACCTCCTGTCACGGGCACCATGGGTGTGATCTCTCAGGTGAGTTTTGTGTTAATGAGGATTTGGATGGTTATGGGCTGAATAGCAGTATATTCTGCCCTTATTTGGGAGAAGATTGTGATGATGACACCTCTGATGATCCGGCAGGATGCCCAGAAACTAAGGAGGGCTGTGATACTGCAGAAGAAGCTCAGTGTGCTATCTGCATACATCCTGGTGCTTTTGAGAATGATATTCCGAAATGCTCTGACTGGATTGATAATGACTGTGATGGTGATGTTGACTGCGATGATTCGGACTGCGGCTGCCTTTCAATAATTGATAGCTTTGATAGTGCTGAAAATGTAAGCTCTGCTCCTAATCTGGTTGTGAACACCACTCTGGGAATGGTTTTGTTGGAAGGGTATAATGGCACACAAACTGTTTTCAATGATTCAGCACAGATAAACATGACTTTCCTTAGCAATGGTTCTGAGATTATTGGATGGATCAGATTGCCTACCTGGGCGAATGTGATTAACTCTTCTGTGGAGCTTGAGGGGATCGGATTGCCTGCAATGTCTCCTTTTGTATACTCATGGGATGGAAGCAATTTTGTTTTTGAAAGTGATTTCTTTTTGGGAAGGGATAGCAGTATTAAGGAAGGCTGGAGTTATGTTGAGCTTAAACATATAAGTGAACCGATTTTAAGGATTACTAATGAATTGGATGAGATAGATTATATTGACAGCCTGAAATTGATTGCATTTACTCAGACAGAATCTTTTGCTCTTGAAGTGGTGAATCTCTCCCCTGGGTGCGTTTTGGATGTTAGTGAAGATGATGCCAGGTATTTGATATTGCAGAAAGGTGATGAGGTTTATGTTGAGTTTGAAGCATTACCTGCTGGAACAACTCGGGTTGAGCTGGCTGCAAATGGGTTTTTTGTTAGGTTGAAACCAAGCATTGTCAAGGTTGGTAACAATATTGAGGTAAATTCTGGCAGCAATAAGGTTATTTTTGAACCATATATTAAAGTTAATCATGTCATACTACCACTTGAGGAGTATACTGAATTTGTTAATTATGAAGTTGTTGAAAATAATGCTGAGCATGGGACAAAATTCGGTGTCAAATTTTATTTTTTGGAGAATACTGATGAAATAGATAGTATTATTCTAAATGTTGTAGAGAATGTTGGAAATTTGAGGGCTGAGCAAGATATCCTCCACTTTGGAGATTCCCTAATAGATTTTGGTGATATTCGCGAATCTGGCTTTGAGTTGGGGGTTGCTAATGAGGGCATTGTTATTGGAAACTTAAATGAATTTCTTATTAATAATACACTATGGATAGATCCTACTGTTAACCTGACACCTTATATGGATACCACAATCTGCAGATGGGATAATTGCGGTAGCAATCCATGTTGGCAAACAGCATTAATCGCTATGAATTGGGGTTCTGATTACAATAAGGCCTTGTTGATATGGGATTTGTCAAGTATACCAGCAGATTCACAAATAATCATTGCAAGGCTATACTTTTTGGCCAGTGCATGGCATGGTGGTACTTTACCACACCCTGAAATTGCAGCATATCGAATACTGGAAGAATGGGATTGCCAGACTGCCACAAATTGGTACAGAATGACTGGGGTTGGTTGGTCTAATATGGGGTGTGATGCGCCGGACTCCCGTGCTGTGACTGAGGATGATTCTGTTGTTATTGTAAATGTTTACATATGGTATAATCTAAATATTCTGCCGAGTACAATCTGCTGGGTATCAGGAAGTTGCAGTAATTATGGAGTAGTACTGGTAAATATTGCAGATCCAACCAGCCTTCATATGCCGTCAAGAGAATCAAGTGGAGGAAAGCCATATCTATTCTTGAGTTATAAGTTAGCAAATGGCCATGCGTGTTCATTAAATGATGATTGCATTTCCGGTAATTGTGCTGCAGACTATGATGGCAATGGTAAATTCTGCGCTCCTGTTAACAATTGTGTGCACTCTGACATTGCTACATGTAATCCTGTGTGCTATGGTTATACAAGCGGAAGCAATTATTGTACACAACAAGGTAGTGGTCAGACTCCAGGATCCTATGTAAGCTGCACCAATGCTGTTTGGGGTCCAATAACAAGCTGCGGATATACCAACTGGAACCAATGTAGTGACGAGGGCTCGCCCAATAATTGCCTGAAAGGCAGAGATGTACGGACGTGCTTAAGTGGTGCATGTAATGATATTACTGGTGAAAAGAACTGGTCAGTTCTAGGGATAGGGAATGTATGTTCTGGAGCGGGCAATGAGATTGTTGGGAGTTGTACCAACCGCTGTGGGTATTCTGACTGGAATGTTTGCTCAGTCTCTGGGTGTCAGAAAATCAGAGATTGCTTGGCATGTACTAATCTAAACACCTGCGGTGTGGATGTGGGTAATAGCGCTGAAAACTGTCCTGCTGATACTGCTTGCTCAACAATATTGGGGTATGCTAGTTGCAACTCTTCCTACACCTGCAACGCTTCATGGGCCTGCTCTATTGCGTCGGGTAATGATAATTATAATATTGGTGATCCTTGGAACAACAGATGCCAGGCAAAATGTGATGGTTCAAATAACTGTGATTATGCCTCTAACTGTGCTCTAGCAGCTGGGACTCCAGCGCAATGCTTCTGCTCAGCTGATATTTGGCAGGTATGCACTCAGACCACACTTGTTTGTTGGGAGACTCTCTGTACAAGCGCAAATCCCAATCAATGTGAGAATAGCACTATGGCTCCGCAGAATTATTCAGCGTGCACTGGAACAACAGGATGTACAGCTACTGGACCAACTGTAAAAATATGTGGTTGTGACGGCTTGGGCAATTGTGTTGACACTTGCGATGATGATATTTGCCAGCCATGGGAGAATGTAGAAACTTGCAGGGCAGATTGTATGTACTGGCCTGTCAATGTTAGTGTAAACTTTGGGGATACTGGTGCGGATGACAGTTATTGGCCGGGTGAGCTGAATGAGACCAACTCACCGTTAACAATTAGCCTGAACAACAGTAAATTGACGAATATTTTAAATGGCTGCAATTGTCCTGGGTGCTATGTGGCGGGGTGGTGTGTTCTGCCGATAAGGGTGAGCACAGACCATAATGGGACTGTAAAACTTGATGATGTCAGCATTGATTACGCGGATTATGAATTGCAGGGGGTGTTAGAATCAACAAATCTGCTTTTAGGGAAAACGGTTGGTTTAATAATCTCTTTTTCCTATGACTGCACGCTGGAGCCGCCTTACGAACTCTGGGTGCAATTCTCAAATGACGATGATTACTGGTATGATGCTGATGGAGTGCTAGACAGCTCAACAAGAATGCAGGATGGTAAGCATCTTATACCCCTAACAGATTTTGACTGGAGAGATAATTACTTTAAATATAGAATCAATTTTGTTTCAGATGGATTGTATACACCAAAATTAAAAGAGATAGAAATAAAATATCTCTAAATCACTCTTCTATTTTGAGGCCTTTTCTCTCCCTGATCTGCTTTACTACCTTTTGCTGCAGCTCGTCAGGCAGTTTCTCAAAGCTTTGATCCACAAGATAGTAGTTGCCTCTTCCTGAGGTTGCTGATCTAAGTTCAGAAGCCAGTCCAAACATCTCTGCAACAGGCAGCTTTGCTTTTATTGAGACTCTCTGTTCATCTTGGTTCATTTCAAGCAGCTGACCTCTCTTGCTTGAGATGAGTTTGGTAATATCGCCCATGTTTTCAGAGGGTGCATCAAATTGCAGGACCTGCCTCGGCTCCAAGATGAGCGGCCGGGAATTCATCATTGCACCACGGATACCTTCTCTGACTGCTGGCCAGAGTTGTGCCGGGCCTCTGTGGATGGTGTCCTCATGCAGTTTACAGTCGGTTAGCAAAACCTTGATGTTTACGCATGGTTCCCGCGTAATAGGGCCAGCCCCCATAACATCTTCAAACATATCCATTACCATTTCTATGATCTCACCAATGTGCACGATTCCCCTGGTTTCATCAATTAGGATGTTGCCCTTGTAAACATCCTTCACTTTTCTTGCGATTTTTGAATCATAGCCAAGTTCGATGAACTTTTTCTCTATTTTCTCGTCTCTCTTTTTGATCCTGCCTTCTGCAATCTCTCCATTTTTGAATGCGTTGCGCACATTCTCTTCCATCGGCTCAACTAAAAAATACAGTTTGTTGTGCTTGTTTGGGGATTTGCCTTCAAAGTCGCCTAAGGTCCTAGTGGTGATTGTTTCTCTGTAAACAACAATTGGCGGAGATGTTTTTACCTGTAATCCCTTCTCGGTTATTATCCTGTTTTCAATGATTTCAAGATGGAGCTCGCCCATGCCATGGATCAGATTTTCTCCTGTTTCCTGGTTGATCTCAACCTGGATGCTCGGATCTTCCTTCTGGACTGTCTGGAGAATCTCGACCAGTCTGGGGAGATCACTTGTTTTCATTGCTTCAATTGACTTTGTTACTACCGGCTCAAATAGGTGCTTGAGCGATTCAAAAGGAGTCATATCTGCTGAATCTGTGACTGTTTCTCCTGCTGATATTCCTTTCATGCCCACTATCCCGATAATATTACCTGACGGAACTCTTTCGACTTGCTCACGTTTCGGTCCGTTATATACGGAGACTTGCTGAAGACGGTATGTTCTATCCAACGCGATCATAGTGAGATCCTGGCCATTGACAATTGTTCCGGAGAAAAGCCTCCCTGCAGCAACTTCTCCAGCGTATTTGTCCATCACGATTTTTGTGCATACAAATGCCACTGGCCCATTAGGGTTGCAGCTGAGGAGTGATTTACCTGCTTCTGACTCAATATCCCCTCTCCACACTTTTTCAATTCGGTAACTCTGGGCTGTCTTTGGATTGGGATGGTGTTTGACCACCATATCAAGAACTACAAGATGTAGGGGTGCTTTTTCAGCGAGCTCTTTGTATGTCTCCTTTTCATATGCCTCGATAACATCTTTGAATGAGAGACCTTTTCTCTTCATATAAATTGCAGAGAGTGCCCAGTTGTGAATGGCTGAGCCAAAGCCAACACTCCCTTCGTTGACATTGACCTTCCATTTCTCTTTGTATTGTGGTTCTGCAAAAGCCTCAATAAGCTTATTAACATTGGTTATTATTTTGACAAACCTGTTCTGCATTGCCTCGGGAGTGAGCTTGATCTCTTTTATCAAACGATCAACTTTGTTGATAAAGAGGATCGGCCTGACTCTCTCACGCATGCATTGCCTGATCACTGTTTCGGTTTGGGGCATAACACCCTCAACTGCGTCAACAAGCAGAATGGCTCCGTCAACTGCCCTCATTGCCCTGGTGACTTCGCCGCTGAAGTCAATGTGGCCTGGAGTGTCTAACAAATTGATAAGATACTCTTTCCCCTCGAGGGTGTGCACCATTGAGACTGCTCCTGTGTCGATAGTGATACCTCTTTCGTGCTCATCTTCATGGAAATCCAGCACACGCAGCTGGCCTGCCAGCTCTTTGCTAATCATGCCTGCTCCTGAGAAGAGGTTGTCTGAGAATGTGGTTTTGCCATGATCAATATGGGCAACTGTGCCAATATTCCTGATATTCTCTACCTGAGTCATCAGGCGTGTAATTTTTTCAATCATTTTTTCTGCCATGTTATCACCTAAATTTGTTTTTCTTTGTGTCCATCTGTTGAGACACGGCCACCTTGCCATTGTCCTCTGTAGGCTGAATGAATCTCTCCTTCCACTTTATGGAAAAAGATATTGATATAGCGTGCCCCAAGTTCGATTGTCATGGGACAGTTGGAAACATTGTGCAAAAGAGGGTGCAGTTGTCCTGAATAGCCCGGATCAATAACACCTGCTCTAAGTACAACTCCTGACCTGAAGAGGGTTGAGCGTGGTTTGATAATCCCAAACATGGTGAACGGAAGATTGATCTTCTCAATGCTTTCTGTGAGGAGATATTCCCCTGGGTTGAGTATTACACTCTTTTTTTGCTTGGGATCATAGGCGGCGATCAGTTTGGTTTGCGGTGTTTTGCGTTCTGTTTCACCTAGGAAACTCTCTCCTTTAAGCTTAAAGACCTTACCAATCCTGAGGTCAAAGCCTGTGCCTTCAGGATTCTGGAGTTCGCGCTCGCACAGATTCTCGATTAGGTTTTGCTCTTTGACCAATCTTAGCAGCTCCTTTGTCCCGATTACCATGTCATTTGTGCTTTTGGATGTAGTTTATGATCGGTTTGATAACTGTTTCAACCTGTTCAATTGGCAGACTCTCTGACCTAATAAGCATTTTCTTGGCTTCATAGAAATCAACCAGTGGAAGCACTTCTTTTTCATAGGTTTCGAGTCTTTTCTTGACAACATCCAGGTGCTGGTCTGCTCTTTGATACAGCTCACCGCCACACTTATCGCATTTGCCTTCCACTTTGGGAGGGATGTTCTTAATGTTGAATATTGCGCCGCATTGCTTGCAGGTGAGTCTGTTTGACATTCTGTCCATTAGTACATCCATGCTTGCATAGAAATAAAAAACCTGCTGGATGGGGATTCTGCCCTGCACAGCTTTGGCCTGCGTAAGATTGCCTGGGAAATTGTCTAGTATTACATTCTTCAAGACCTTGAGTTTCTTTTCAAATAAGGGGATAATAATCGGGTCTGGCACATATTGACCTTTGTTAATATATGAGGCCACCTGCTCACCAATTTTTCCACCATTTGCCACTGCCTCTCTGCACACATCTCCTGATGAGACATGGGTAAATCCATTCCTTTCACCAATAATGTCTGAATATGTCCCTTTGCCTGCTCCAGGAGGCCCTAAGAAAAGCAATATCATTAGTGCATCACACTCCACTCATGCAGTTTATATTCATATATGTCGGTTTTTGTGAACCATATTTTCTGCTCATTGTCAGCCTCGTCTTTGTTACCTGATGCGTGGACTATGTTCCGAATTGGTCTCTCTTTAAGATCTGCAAGCTCGTATGACTCTGTGCTGTAGTCTCCTCTTATTGTGCCTATCTCAGCTTGGCGCGCCTCTGCATGGCCAACAATTTTTCTGCCTATTTCAATTGCATGATGCCCTTCTAATAGTATGGCAACGATTGGGCCTTCACACAGGTATTCTATCAGCCATTCCTGGACACGCTCAGCTATCTGCCTGTCTGTCTCTTTGATCTCGAGGCCTTTCTCCTTAGCAGCCTTCCTTGTGTTCTTTGCGAGTTTCTCAATCCATGCCTCAGTGAGTCTGTACTGGTTCTTTGCATGCTCCTTAGTGGGATGCACCAATTTCATAGCGGCGATTTTCAATCCTTTTTGCTCAAACCGCCTAATAATTTCACCAACCAGGCCACGCTGGACACCATCGTGCTTAACAAGGATTACTGTTCTTTCCATCATTTGGCACCTGCTTTTTCCTTCCTAAACTCCTGAGTCCATTTCACAAGTCTAGGTTTTCTCCCAAGCTTGAGGGTGTTCTTCTCACATTTGCGTGAGCAGAAATACAGGAGCTTGCCTGAAGTTCTGACAAAGATTTTGCCTGTTCCCCTTTCAATTGTGGTTCCACAAAAGCTACATTTCATCCTGACACCTACCTTCGTGATTGCGTGAATTTGCCAGCTTCTATCTCAGTTTCTCTCAGCATAAGGATATCCCCTAGCCTGACTGGGCCTTTCACATTTCTTCTTAGAATTTTGTTGGCATCCCTGCCTGAGAGGATCTTACATCGCACTTGGGTTACCTCTCCTCTTGTGCCGGCCCTGCCAATTACCTCTTCGACTCGGGCTGGCCAGGCTTCACTGAACTCAATAGTGCCCTTTTTGGATGTAGCCTCATCCTTCTCTTTTGTACGCATCTTTTTGAATGCCATTTTATTCCTTCTGAGATGCTATTATCTCTTTAATGAGTTTTGCTGCTTCGCCCTCTTGCACCACTGCAACTGCTGATGTTGCCACGTGGATACCGGCTGCTGCACCCAGCTCCTCTTTACTAGCCACTTCGACAAATGGTATATTCTTTTCCTTTGCTAATAAGGGGAGATGCATAACTACCTCTGGGGGTTGGATGTCTTTAGCCACCACAACCAGCTTTGCTACTTGTCTTTCAATGGCCTTGGTTACTTCATTTGTTCCTTTTTTTATCTTGCCAGTTGCTTTAGCAATCTCTATTGCTTCCAATGCCTTTTCTGAGATTTCAACCATTTTATTGCCTCCTTTGAGTTTTGTGTGAGGTAAGAAATATCATACCTCATTCCAGCCATCGGCTGTCATCAGTCATAGGTAAGGAAAAGGGAAGGATAAGTGCTTTATAAAGGTTTTGGTGCTATCCAAAGATGCGCTTAAAGAAGCTGACAAGGCCATCAACAAACGCTTTGAGGATGTTAGGTTTCTGCTGCGGTGGTTCAGCTGGTGTCGTGACAGTGGTGTTCGGAACTTGCTTGGCCACAGGGATTTCTTGAGGCGTGGCAGTTGGTTGAATGTGCTTCTTGACTGTTAGGGAGGCTGTTGCTTTGGATTCAAGGAATTGATAGTACTGCGTACGGTATTTGCAGTTAAAGTCGATTTGGAATTTTGTGTCCTTGTCTGCAGATGGTGCCCTGAAGAGAATCTGGCTGAATTTGTAGGTTTTTTCAGGGTTGATCGCCGGAACTTCAAAAGCGAGTTTGCCAAAAAGTCCACTTGTGAGGGTGCAGCTTACATTGAAAAAGGGGTTGTCTTTGTCTTGGTTGGTGATAGATGGCCGCACAGAGTAAGACTGATTGTATGATAGACTTGTTGCGTTGAGCTCAACAGCTGGATTGACTTTGCCTATTTTGATTTCAAGTGCGTCCTTAAGCGTTAGCACATGCCTGAGGTATGCGTCCTGGTACTCATTGTATGAATTACTTGCGGTTTCTGTGGTAAGGTTATACTTGCCAGAATTGGCGATTCTAAAACTGAAGGAAAATGTTTTGATTTCATTTTGCATAACAGAACCGCTCCAGGTGATGAGGTTACCTGTTTTTTCAAGAGGAGATTGAGCTGATACCACTGTTAAGGCTTTGGGAATAAGGATTTTGATCTGATCCACTACTGCCTCGCGGCTGCCTGTGTTTTCAATGGTCAGTTGATATGTGATTTTGTCTCCCAGTTTGGGAGCTGCTGGTGAAATCTTGGTTGTGGATTTGAGGGGGTTTGGTGGACTCACAACCTTGATTTTCAGCTCGTTGGATTTTTTCGAGGTCACCTGTGATTCATATTCATAACCTAGCTGAGCTTGAATGGTTGTGTTTATTGGCTTGACCAGTTTAATAGTATATGTGAAAGTTGAAATGTCTGTAATGCTGGGTTTTTCCCACACAACTGAGTTTAATTTTTTGGTGACAGTGGTGTCAACAAGTTCGAATTGTGGTGGCAGCAAGCTCGCATATACCACTTGGTGTATTCTATTCTGCCCTTTGTTTTCAACGGTCACTGTTATTTTTGCAGTCTCACCCAGTTGCATCTGTGTTTTGTCCGCTGCAATAGTGAGTGTTACCTGGGGCGTCAGTGGTGCGATTGTCAGGTGTATCTCAGGGATGCTTGTTTCTGTCTCAACAATGTGGATGCCCTGATGAGCGCTGAGGTTGAAACGGCTTTCTGGATAACAGATCCTGTAGTAGGGTGAGGCTTCGCATTCGGTTTTGCCTATCATATAAAAGTGAGAATCCTGGTCAACTGTGAGAATATCCCAGCGCTGATTTACTTTTGTAATGAAGGTCTGCCCGTCAAAGCTGATATTGGTGCCGGCAAGAATCCACTTGTCATAATTCTCAGCCTGCACAGCTGCGATCATAATTACTGTGAGCATAATGATTATGGGGCGCATGCAAGAAATTGGAGAGAGGGGCTATTTAAACCTTTTGAGAATACTTTGCCTTTAGCTTTTCATACTCATTGAAATGCTTTGAGTGCTGGAAACGGTGTCTGTCTACGACACTCATATTCTTTTGCATGGATTCAATAATTAGGATTAGTTGCTTGGCGTCTTGTTCTGTTTTGGGTTTGTAGAGGAAGACTTTTTTTATTTGCGGCTCTGGTTCTATAAATTCTGGCTCTGGATTTTTGAACAGGATGTTTTTTATAGAGTCCAAATAACTTTTTGGTTCGGGAGGCGTCTCTGCTGGAAGCTCGTCAGAGAATTCTGTTTCGAACTGCTCTTCCTGGATCTCTGCTTTGGTTGCAAAGAGGGCATCATAAATTTTCTGGAACAACCCTCTCCTTTGAGTGTCTGTTTTTTTGAGCTCCTCAACTTCCATTGCCTCGGCTTTGCGTCGGGTTTTGGGGAGTTTAAAACTGAAGTTGAAGGGTGTTCTGCGTTTTTGTTTGATATAATCATCCATTGAGCTGTTGAATAGCTTTTGTTTCTGGCTTACCATTGGAGATATTAGTTGGTTAATTTATATATAAAGTTATCGGATTTCTGAGCAATTATTCTGTACATTGGAATTTGACTTATTGCGAACGCCGAGCAGAATTTAATTAGTAGGAGAAAGTTATTTAAATTTGGGGTGCTGCCAAAGTGCTATGGCAGTCAGGAGACCAATTGTAGCTGGCAGTTTTTATGAAGGTAATACTGAGAGGCTTAAGGCTCAGATAGAGGAGTGTTTTTTGCACAAGAAAGGGCCTGGAGCATTGCCTGTTGATAAAAGAGAGAAGAGGATTAAGGCTGTGGTGGCACCGCATGCAGGGTATTATTTTTCAGGGCCATGTGCTGCCTGGGGTTATAAGGAAGTGGCTGAGGCTGAGCTGCCTGATTGCTACATAGTTATTGGACCGAATCACAGTGGAATTGGCAAATCATCGCTTATTCTTGATGAGTGGCAGACACCTTTTGGAGTGGTGAAGCCAGATGCGGAATTGGGGAGGGCTTTGATTGCCAAAACTGAGCTGGTAGAGGATAGGAGTGCACATAGCAACGAACATTCCATTGAGGTGCAGCTGCCTTTCTTGCAGTTTGTGAACAATGGTGTGCTGCAGAAGATGAGGTTTTTGCCTATTTGTCTGCGAGATGACGTGAATATTCACAAACTGGCTTTGGATATTAAGGAGGCGATTGTGGATTCTGGGAGGGAGGTTGTATATGTTGTGAGTTCTGATATGACGCATTATGGCGCTCAATATGGTTACTTGCCTTTTTCTTCAGATATTCCTAAGAGACTGTATGAGCTCGATGCCGGGATGATCCAGAGGATCAAATCCTTGAATCCGCAGGGGATTTTGGATTATACGAGAGAGACAGGAGCTACTGTCTGTGGTGTTTTGCCTTTGGTGTTGCTCACTTTGCTGCTGAAAACAGAAGGCAAACTGCTGCAATATTATACTTCTGCTGATATACGGGGAGATTACAGGAATGCAGTGGGATATGCAAGTATTGTGTTTGATTGAAAACCTTTAAAAATCAGCAGGGATTAGTGTGTAGCGGGTGAATTGATGACTGATGAACAAGAAGAGGAATTGAAAGAAAAATATTATGAGTTGCAGATGATTCAGGAGCATTTGAAGCAGCTGCAGCAGCAGGCTGAGGCATTGGATGAGCAGTACAATGAGCTTGGCGGAGCATTTAGAGCTATTGAAGATATTGAGAAGAGCAAGCCAGGTGAAGAGATTCTGCTGCCTATTAGCTCGGGGATTTTTCTCAAGGCGAGTATTAAGGATAGCAAGGATTTGCTTGTCAATGTTGGAACCAATGTGTTGGTAAAGAAGGACACTGAAAAAACAAAGGAGATTTTGAAGGATAGGATCAAGACTGTAACTGAATACAGAAAAGAGACTGCTTTAAATAGTGAGTCTTTGGGTGCCCGTGCGAAGACTCTTGATAAACAGCTCAAAAAGCTCGTGGCTGAGATGAAGTGATATGTTCAATTTCTTAAAGGACAAACTGAAGTCGGCGATTGAGAGTATTTCCAAGAAAGCTGACAGGATGGCTGAGGAAGGGAAAAAGCCTGAGGCCCAGCTAGATAAAAAGATTAAGACTATACCGGAAAAACCCATTGTAGAAAAGATTGAAAAGCCAGCCGGGCAACCAGCAAAACCTGTTGAGCCTGCTAAAGCGAAGCCTTCTGAAAAACCAGCGGATGCCAAGCCGAGCTTTTTTGAAAGGTTAAAGGAAAGTGTGACTAAAAAAAAGCTTTCGGAGAAACAGTTCGATGAGCTTTTCTTAGAGATGGAACATGTTCTGCTTGAAAACAGTGTGGCGTTGGAAGTTGTGGAAAAGATTAAGGATGATCTGAAGACTAATCTTGTTGACAGGCCTCTTGACAGGGATGTTGGAAGTGTGGTTAGGAAGAGCCTAAGAGAATCACTTGAAGAGATTTTTAATGCTGAGAAAATTGGCTTACTGGACAATATCAGGGAGAAGAAACCATATGTGATTTGTTTTGTTGGGGTGAATGGTTCTGGGAAAACAACCACTATTGCTAAGATTGCATATTTATTGAAGCAGCATAAGCTTACCTCAGTTATTGCTGCGTCAGACACATTCAGGGCAGCTGCTATTCAGCAGCTGGAGGAGCATGCTAAAAAACTGAGTGTAAGGATGATCAAGCATGATTATGGTGCTGATGCTTCTGCTGTGGCTTTTGATGCCATAAAGCACGCACAGGCTCATGGGATTGACGCTGTGCTTATTGACACAGCTGGCAGGCTGCATTCAAATGTTAATCTGATGGATGAGATGAAGAAGCTAAAACGGGTGGCAAAGCCTGACATGATTATTTTTGTTGGCGAGAGCATTACTGGGAATGATTGTGTGGAGCAGGCACGCAAGTTTGATGAGGCGGTTGGAATTGACGCAATTATTCTGACAAAGGCTGATGTTGATGAGAAGGGCGGCGCTGCGATTTCTATTAGCTATGTTACCAAGAAACCGATAATTTATTTGGCAAATGGCCAGGGTTATGCTAACCTAGGTGAGTTTGATGCTGAGAAGATTATTGCTCAGATTGGGTTGTAGCTCAATTCTCTATTGTTACTGTTAACTTTAGGTGGTAGCGAGGTAGGGTTACTGGCGGTCTATCCGGACCATTAATGATTGGCTCGCCGACCAAAATAAATGAGGATGGTTTTACAGTGATATCGCCAAATCCTATCTCAAATTTTGCATCTTCGCCAATGAATAGCTGCTGGTATGCATTAGCTAAGTTTAATAGCACATATTGGTTAGGTGCAGGATGCCAAGTGTCTGTGCCTTGAACATATATTGGTGGAGCTGTACGATCAAATTCAACTATTAAGTCTAAACCGTTAAGTTTTAACATTGCCTGCCTAAGTGGTAGCCGCTCTGGAGGTTGGTGCAACCAGATCGTATTTCCCTGTTGATCTCCAAAGGTAACACTTCCTGTCATTGCTGAGGTGATATCAGCAATATAATCTGTTAGTAATTGTGCGCAGAGTTCATCAAGCATGTAGCTGTCAACAATCTCTGGTATTATCACTGCTACGTTTGGTGTTAATGCATTCTCTAATCTTTGAATCATAATATTGCAGTCAATTTTATCATAATATTTTAGAGGAATCCCATCGCCAGTGCTCAATCTTTGGATAACATCTAGGATTGCTGATTCACGCTGCTCTCGGGTGTATCTTGGAAAAAAGGGCTGCTCAGCACCACTTTCGGTTACTTGATGTACTTCGTAACGGATCCGTATTCCCAAATCAGTTAATTTGAGAGGAACATGTTTTATAGCTGATGTGTTGACACAGTATTTCCCAAATTGCAGAGCAGTTATTAAATCTGAAATATTCTGCCCAATTAGAATGGTGCCTGGTCCTTGTTTATTTGGAGCTAAGCTATTAATGGGCTCAGCAACTCGCAGCAATATTTCATCTGAAGGATTTAATGCTATTGCTTGGAACTCTGGAATAAGTTGGACTAAGGCAGCTCTGGTGTTTAAAGGATTAGAGGTGTTTTGTAAGGTATTCCAATTACTGCCTTCCTTTTTGGGTAAATAAGCTGCTGCAATTGCCCAGGTAATTGCAGTATGATTTGAAGCTAGATACGCAACAATAGCGGGTCCCGCTATCTCATTAGTAGCAATTTTTAATGCAGACAGCACTGTAACTATAGTTTCAATATTCCGGTCAGCATTTACCCCATAATTAATTACCTTTGCAGCCATATATTCAACTAATAGAATGGGATTTATAAGGTTTACTTAAAATGACTACCCGAAGGTAGTCAAATAGGTGGTATACTGCCCTATGTACCTTCCTGCCAGCTGGTGAGGTATTTGACCTGGTCAGGGGTTAGCTGGTCTATTGTTATGCCCAGGGCTTTGAGCTGCAGCTCTGCAATGTGGGTGTCAATCTCCTCTGGCAACATTATCACTCCAGGCTCGAGCTTACCTTTGTTTTTGACTGCGTACTCCACTGCCAAAGCTTGGCCGCAGAAACTGGTTGCCATCACCTCAGATGGGTGGCCTTCAGCTGCAGCAAGGTTGACCAAGCGGCCTTCGCCGCAGACAAATATTTTTTTGTTATTAATAAGGTATTCATCTAGGTATGGCCTGACTCTTCTCTTAGATGATGAGATTTTTGCTAATCCTTTGAGGTCAATCTCAATGTCAAAGTGGCCAGAGTTAGCCAGTATGGCTCCACTTTTCATCAGCTTAATGTGCTCTGCTCTGATGACATGTTTATTGCCTGTGAGTGTGCAGAAAATGTCTCCAAGTGGAGCTGCTTCTTCCATAGGCATTACTCTAAGGCCGTCGTAAGCTGCCTGCAGAGCTCTGAAAGGTTTCACTTCTGTAACAATAACATTCGCGCCAAGGCCTTTGGCCCTGAGTGCAAACCCTTTGCCACAGCTGCCATATCCAGCCACTATAACATTCTTGCCGGCAAACAGCACATTTGTTGCTCTTATTATTCCGTCAACTGTTGACTGGCCTGTGCCATAATAGTTGTCAAGCAGATGCTTGGTTTGGTTGTCGTTGACTGCCAGTATTGGATATTTTAGGGCATGGTCTTTTTGCATTGCCTTGAGCCTTATTATGCCTGTGGTGGTTTCTTCGCAGCCAGCAATAATTGTGGGTATCATGGCTGGATGGTTTTTGTGGATCTCGCTTACAAGATCACAGCCATCATCTATTGTGATATTTGGTTTTTGAGCAATCACATAGCCAAGGTAGCGATAGTAATCTTGGGTTGTTTCACCTTTGTATGCCCACACTTTGATTCCTTTGTTGGCAAGGTATGCTGCAACATCATCCTGGGTGCTGAGAGGATTGCAGCCGGTTATGGCAACATCCGCACCCCCTGCAATTAGGGTTTCAACAAGTACTGCTGTTTCTTTGGTCACATGGAGTGCCATCCCCACTGTTATTCCTTTAAACGGTTTTTGCTGTTCAAACCTCTGCCTGATTTGCAGCAGGGCTGCCATGCGAGATTCAGCGATTTCAACATTCATCTTACCTTGGTTTGCAAGGCTGATGTCTTTGACTTCATGCTTTTGGTTCTTATCCATTGTATCACCTGCCCGGGAAGATGGATGTACAGTTAATATATTTTTGCCAGATAAATATGATTTTTTTCCATGAATTACTTATTTTTTTGGACAAATTGGCAAGGTTTTTTATACAGACAGGACAAATTTAGACCATGGCGCTAGATTCAAAGGATCTGAGTGTTCTCTCAGAGCTGAAGGCTGACTCGAGGCAGACTATTAGAGAGATAGCCAGGAAAACCAAAATTAGGCCCAGCACTGTTCATCAGCGGCTGAAGAGACTGAGGGAGAGCAGGGTGATTGAGCGTTTTACAGTGAAACTCGACAATAAGGCTGTTGGTGAGAACTTTGTGGTTTTTATGCTTGTAAAAACAGATGGCCAAATAGATAATCGGTTTTTTAGGGATGAACATGTGAAAGAGGTTTTTGGGATAACTGGAGAGTATGATTTGCTTATGAAGCTAAAATTCAGGGATATTGAGCAGTTTAACACCTATGTGCTTGACGTTCGTAAAGTGCCAGGGATAAGGAATACTGTCACTATGGTAGGAACAGTCAATATCAAAGAAGAGCTTTAATCGACAAGCCTAACTGCTTCGTCTTCACAGCTAACTTCGCATGCCCTGCAGCCAATGCAGTCTTGAGGACGGGCAACTGTGGTTTTGCCATTTTTGTAATCAAAAACAGTAACAGGACAGATTTGAGCGCAGGTTTTGCAGAGAAGGTGCTTGCTTTGGTCAATTATCGGCTTCGGCATCTGCTTTTTTCCTTCTGGGTTTCTTTGGTTTCTCTTCGAGGTCGGTCTCTTCTGGAATTTCTGGTTTTGGCTCTGGCTTGGGCTTGGCCACAAGCACTTTCTTTTTGGTAGAAGGAACTTCAACATTCAGTTTTCTAATGGTGACTATGCGAATAGGATATATCTTGTTTACTGCTGGCGTTAGCTCCTTGTAGATCCTGCGCGACATGACATCATTGAGAATATTTAGAAATGTTGTATTGCTCATGTATGAGTTGAAAAAATCCCGTACAGTTTCTCTGATTTTTGACTGAACAGAACCCTTGGTTTTGCCTCTGGTAAGGATGAGCGGTTTTACTCTGAGTGTTATGCCATCAGATGTTTTAATTAAAAAGGAATCATCGAGCTTGTTGATATTTCTTTTGACCATTCGCTTGATTGCTGCAGGTGTTTGTTCGTATGCAACAATATCTGTGAGTCCCTTGTTTTCCTTTATACTAGTCACTTTGAGCGTGAGTTTGGTATTTTGGTGCTTGATATTTCTGGTGAGTGTAGAAAGGGTTACTGTGATATATTTATTGAGCAGCTCGTTTTGTTCAGCAACAAGTGTTTCGCCTAGATCAACTCTGTTGAAACTTTCAGGTGCCAAGATGTCAAACCATCTCTTCTTTACTACTTTGGTAACCTGTTTTTCTGCACTTGCCATTTTAGCCTGGTAATAATTGCCTCTTTATAAATATTGCCTTAGATGTCTAGGTTTTTCACTTCATTGGCATAGGTTTCAATAAACTGGCGTCTGGGCTCTACCTGATCGCCCATGAGCACTGTGAAAATTTTATCTGCTTCGATTGCATCTTCGATTGTCACATTAAGTAATGTTCTGGTTGCTGGATCCATGGTGGTTTCCCAAAGCTGCTTAGGGTTCATCTCTCCAAGCCCTTTATATCTCTGTAGGGTAATCCCTTCTTCGCCAATGGTTTTGAGCAACTTGCTGAGTTCATCTTCTGAATATACATAGTGGCTTGATTTGTTTTTAACCACCTTGAACAATGGTGGCTGGGCAATGTAGATATAGCCTGCCTCAATCAGCTGCTTCATGTATCTGAAGTAGAAAGTGAGCAGAAGGGTTCTGATATGCGCACCATCAACATCTGCATCTGTCATTATGATTATTTTGTGGTAGCGAGCGTTTTCCAATTTGAACTCGTCCTCTACCCCTGTGCCAATCGCTGTTATCATAGCCACAATTTCACGGCTTGCGAGCACTTTGTGCAGTCTTGATTTTTCAACGTTAAGGATTTTACCTCTTAATGGAAGTATTGCCTGGAATTCACGGTTCCTGCCTTGCTTGGCTGAGCCGCCAGCTGAGTCACCCTCAACCAGATATAACTCACTCTTGGCTGGGTCTCTTTCTGAGCAGTCTGCCAGTTTGCCTGGCAGTGACGAGCCGGTGAGTGCTGACTTTCTTCTGGTGAGTTCTCTTGCTTTCTTGGCAGCGATTCTTGCTTTAGCTGCAGTCAACCCTTTTTCTAGGACATTGCGTGCTATTGCAGGATTTTCTTCAAGAAAAGCAGTGAGAGATGAGCTCACTGAAGAGTCTACCAACCCTCTTACCTCTGAATTACCTAGCTTGGTTTTTGTCTGACCCTCAAACTGAGGTTCTGGAATCTTGATAGAGAGTACTGCTGTTAGCCCTTCCCTCACATCCTCACTGGTTAGCTTAAGGTCTGCTGACCCGTTTTTCTGGGCATACGTGTTGAGGGTTCGGGTGAGCGCAGTTTTGAAGCCAGAAAGGTGGGTGCCCCCCTCGATCGTGTTGATGTTGTTGACAAAAGCGAACACATCTTCCCTAAAACCTTCGTTGTACTGCAAGGCTACCTCAACAGTGGTTGTGGGTGTTTCATTGCATATATGGATAACTTGGTGGATCGGGTTTTTGTTTTTATTCAAGTAGCCTACAAATTCCACAATACCACCCATGTATTTGAAAAGGTGTGATTGGCCGTCTCTCTTGTCTTCGATGGAGATTTCAATACCCTTGTTCAAAAAAGCGAGCTCGCGCATCCTGGCAGAGAGCACATCAAAGCTGAAATCTGTTGTGTCAAAAATTGTTTTGTCTGGAAGAAAGCTGATCTTTGTGCCTGTGTGCGTTGACTCTCCCACAACTTCAACAGGGGTTATGGGCTTGCCACGAGCGTATTTCTGATAGTATAGCTTGTTGTCGCGCATCACATGCACCTCAAGTTCTTCACTCAGTGCATTAACAACAGTGATGCCCACTCCGTGAAGCCCGCCGCTCACTTTGTAGGTTTTGCGGTCAAATTTGCCGCCTGCGTGCAGCCGGGTCATGATAACCTGAAGAGCGCTAACCTTGTATTTTTGGTGGATGTCAACAGGAATACCCCTACCGTCATCTTCCACTTCCACTCTGTTGCCGGGAAGAATGACCACTTTGATTTTCTTGCAGTATCCTGCCATGGCCTCATCTATTGAATTGTCAACGATCTCATGGACCATGTGGTGCAAGCCTCTGGGTCCAGTGCTGCCTATATACATGCCTGGCCTTTTTCGGATTGCATCCAGGCCACCTAGTACTGTAATCTGATTTGCTGAGTATTCTTCTGCCATTTTGAATTTTACGACCAAATTTGCCTGAGAATTGGCCCCTTTTCTCAGTGATTTGGAATGGTTGCTTATTTAAAAATCTTTCGGTTGTAATTTGCCACTAGAAGGGCTGTAGTGCCCAAATTTTTGCATTTGGCAAGAAATGGTTGCAGGATGAAATAAGTATACATTTTACTATACTGGGATCGAAAAGCGAAATATTTATATACTAAATAGTTTTCTCAGATTTTTGCATATTCAAAGAGGTGATGAGATGAGAGACAAAGAGGTTGATCAGTTGGCTGCTATACTGAAAAGTGCTGGTTTGGCTGCATCTGTGTATGATGCCACAAACATGGCAAAGAGCATAAGTGAGGGTGTCCAGACTAGGCAGAGAGATGTTAGTAAACGGATTGGCGATAATATGGGTACAGGCAAAAGGGATGAACAACTGCAAAACCTTTTTGAACCAATCAAGGAGGCTGTGGTTGAGGCACCAAAAGAGGTGTTTGTGAATCAGGATTCTGTAGGGTTGGATGTGGGTGAGAGCACAATTAGTCAACTGGTTGAACCTGAGGCTGAGATTAGCATTTTTAAGGAAGAGCTTCCACAGATGGAAGTCGCGCAGCGTGAAATGGTGATCGAAGCTGTGCAGTCTGCACCTGAACCAAAAGCAGAGAAAATGCCTGACTGGGTTGCCAATCAGATAGCGCCGCAAAAGAGGGAGCTTATAAGGGGCAAAACAATCTATGAGCTGGATGTTGACAATTCAAGACCCAGGCCAGGATTAACAGACGAGGAGAAGCGTTCAACTGATCTCACAAAGTGGTTTAATTTTGGCAAGTAGTTACTAGTACATTATTTTTTGCCTTTGAACTTTTTGAGTAAGGTTTCCAAAAACTCAGACATAATCTCATCTTTTTTGTCAATTTCCCTTATCCATATTCTGATACTCAGCTTTATCTTGTTGTCGGAGATGTCTTTTATCAATACCTTTGGGCTGAATGATTTTAGGTTAATGCTCTCCTCAAATAGCTTGTCAAGTTTTCCAAGCTCAAATATTTTTGCGATTATGGGCTTTTCCTTGTTGGTGACATTTGGTAATATCCTCTGATTTCGATTGGCAACTTCAATGACCGTCTGCCTGATTCCTTCAATATCTGAGTTGTATGGCACAATGAAATCAACGTTTATCTCGAGGAAACCCGCTTTTGTATAGTTGAGTATTTTGGAACTCATAACTGATGAGTTGGGCATGTAGATAAGTTTACCGTCCTCATCCCGTAATATGGTATATGTAAGTGTAATCTCTTTTACTTTGGAGATGCCTGTCGAAGGAAATCCCCCAACTGTTATCCAATCCTCAACTTGAAGGGGCCTGGTGATCCCGATGATTATGCCAGACATAAGGTTTTGGATTATCTGCTGTGAGGAGAATGCAACTGCAATTCCGATAATTCCAAGTGATGCTCCCAGGGCAGTTAAATCCAAACCGAGAATATTGTAGATACCATAAGAGATACCACTGACCATAACAACATATTGCATGAGCTTGGCAATAGTTTTGGAAAGCCGCCTTGTCAGCCTTTGATCAAACAACTTTCTGATGATTGTATAAATAAGGTTACTCAAAATCATAGTCATTATGAACAAAAGGAAGAAGATCAGAAAGTTTTCAATAGTTACTTGACCAATGAAAATTCCATCTGCCATACAAAATAGAACCGGGTGGTGGTTTAATAATCTTTCTCAGTATTAAACAATAGTCATATATCTATATTTGGTGCGGTGGATGTCATTTGCGGTAAGACTTATCTTCACAAGATACTCGCCTGGGGCAAGGTCATGCTCTGTTATCATGTTTCTTCCTGAGCTTCTTTTACTCTTAACATCAAACACACCTGAGCTGTCATAGATATCTGCATCCATTATTCTGATACTGACTGTTGCGCTTTTCACCCAGTCGTCTGGATTGTCATTGTACACATAAACATATGTGTCCATCTCTTGCCTGGAGACTAATCCGTAGTCGCCAATCCTGACTCTGCTGAGATGGATGTCTTCTGAGTGCAGCTTTGCTGACACAAAAGGGAGTGTCAATAAAAGTCCGAATAGTAAGATTAGTTTTTTCATAGTTGCAATATAAGTGAGATAAGTATAAAAGGGTTGTGTTGTCAATAGATGGTTATAATTTGGGTGGCGCAATGTATTTATAGGCAATCTGACTCTTTGTTGCTATGGCAAAAGTGCATCTGCTCGATAAAGCATTGGTGAGTAAGATTGCTGCGGGCGAGGTAGTAGAGAGGCCAGTTTCTGTTGTCAAAGAGCTTGTTGAGAATTCTTTGGATGCTGGGGCAACAAAGATAGAGGTTGAGGTTGAGGAGGGGGGCAAGGGCCTGATTAGAGTCAAGGACAATGGTACAGGCATGGAGGAGGAGGATGCTGTCCTGGCTGTGGAGAGCCACACTACTTCAAAGATTAGGGAGTTGGATGATCTGTTCAATATTACTACTCTTGGCTTTAGGGGGGAGGCGTTGGCCAGTATAGCTTCAGTGGCTCATGTGAAAATCAGGACCAGGACTAGCAATGCAATGGTTGGTACTGAAGTGGATGTCAATAGGAGCATAACTGAGGTCGGCTGCCCAAAGGGAACAGTGGTTGAAGTGAGAGATCTTTTTTTCAACATCCCTGCCAGAAGGAAGTTTGTGAAGAGTATTGAACATGAGCTAAGGCTCATTTTGGATCTTGTGACTAGATATGCGCTGGGATTTCCTGAGGTATTTTTCAGGGTTATGCATAATGGAAAGGTGGTTTTGAGTGCACCAGCAACTACAGACACGGTAGGGAATATTGCCAATATTTACGGGAGGAACCTGGCAAAACAGTTGCTGATGGTTAATTTTTCAAGTGCCCAAATTGAGGTGATGGGGTTTGTTAGCAAGCCTGGTTTGTCAAAGCCTAATAGGCATTTTCAGTCAGTTCTTGTGAATAAGCGATATGTGAAGAGTAAGCTGGTTAGCGACGCTGTACAGGATGCTTATTATACCTTGCTGCCTGCCAAGAGGTATCCTGTGTTTGTGCTACATCTGAGCCTCAATCCTAGGCAGATTGATGTCAATGTGCACCCTGCCAAAAAGGAGATCAAGTTCGGTGATGAGAAGAAGGTTTATGACGCTGTGGTGGCTGCTGTTAAACGCATTTTTGGAGAGAGTCAGTTGATTGCCGAGATGGGGAGCGTTCAGTCTGTATTGGTAACAAAAAGGCCAATTCAAAAAAGGGTGTATGCTGTGCCTAGGGCTGAACAGACTTTGCTTCGGGAGCAGAAGGATGAAGTGGTTACTGACAGACTGCCTGCGATGCGTGTTTTGGGGCAATTACATAACACTTTTATTGTGGCTGAGGCTGAAGATGGATTATTGCTGATTGACCAACATGTTGCTGAGGAGCGTGTCAATTATGAGCGTTTTATGAGTCAGCGCTCAAATGTGGCGACCCAAGCGCTGCTGAGTCCGATTGTTTTGGAAGTGGAACCAAGAATGTTCCAGGCGGTTGATGAGAACAGGCAGCTGCTGGAGAAGCTTGGATTTTTGGTTGAGGCTTTTGGGAATAATTCTGTTGTGGTGCGGGCTATTCCTGCAATGCTTAGGCAGGAGAGGCAGATTATTCTTGATGTTTTTGATGAGCTTGAGCATGCCAGGAACAAGATTGATGAGGAGAAGGAGCGTTTGCTGACACTGAGGGCATGCAAGGCTTCTGTGAAGGCTAACCAGCGGCTCACATTGCCCCAGATGCAGAAGATGATCAATGAGCTATCGCGTATGGAGATGCCTTGGAGTTGCCCTCACGGCAGGCCTTCGATTATTAAGTTGAGTTATGATGAGATTGAGAAGAGGTTTCTGAGGAAATAGGGTTTATTCTCAATAAGATAATTTGGGGTCGCTTACGATGCGATTTCTGTGCTAAAAATCGTAAGCTCCGCAATTGCGTTTCCTTTATTCTCAAAAAACAAGGATAATTCTGGTAATGTTCCCGCGGCTTCAAGTAAGTATTTGCAGCATGTGCGCTTAAATAAATTTTTTGCATTAAATACTGTATGATCGCTTAAGATTACTGCAAGATATTAAGCTCCGCAAGTCTCAAGCTTGCTTGAGAATTAGAACGCTAGTGAGATATTGCATAAAGTTATATATCTGGGACTATTTTTAAGGTTATGGAACCGAGGATTGTGGGTGCTGTTTTAATTGAGCACAATGGTAAATTTTTATTAGGTAGAAGGAATAAGGAGAATTACCGTGACAGATGGGTGATTCCTGGTGGCGGTGTTAAATGGGGCGAAGAAACAAGATATGCTGCTCTCAGGGAATTAAAGGAGGAGACTGGCATTGATGCAGAGATTGTTAGGTTTATTGGATTCAAAGAGATTATAAACCTGCCAGGGAACTATCATGCTGTTTTGTTTTTCTTTCTGGGAAAAGCAAAGCACTTGGAGGTCAAGGGTGGAGATGATCTTTCTGAAGCAAGATTTTTTTCTTGTGAAGAAATCAAGAAACTGAAGGTTGCTGAGAGTGTAGAGTGGGTTTTGAGGGAGATAAGTGTATGGAATTAGTTATTTTGCTGTGATGATCTCTATAACATCCCCGCTTTTCAAGGGATATTCTTTGCCGACTGTTCTTTTGGTTTTGACATCTATCGCTCTTATGAAATTGTTGCCAAGATCAGTGTGGAGGTGGTATGCAAAGTCTAGCGCAGTGCTGCCTGGTTTGAGCAGGAAGCAATCCGGGAGTACGTTACCGTCTGAGTCTGCAAGCTTACTTACGCCTCCTGGAAAGATGGCCATTAGCTTGAGCAGGTCAAAAACTGCTGTGTTTATTGCTTGCTGCACACCTGTGGAGCCATAAACATCCAAAATATGGGTTTTAATAAACTGAAGTGCGTGCTGCTGCTTGTCTGTCAGCTTTGTTTTGTCCAATATTTCAAAATTGCTGTCGCCAGGAAGGTATTTGATCAGCTTTTTGTTGGCTGCCTCTCTTAAGGCTAACTCTGATTCTGCTGAGCAGGGGATTAGGATGAGATGGGGGAATTGTTCTTTGAGTCTCTCATAATTGGCTTGGGCTGAGCTGACATCTGCTTTGTTACAGACGATGATCATGGGCTTGGTTATTTTCCTGAGCTCCACAGCAATATATAATAAATCCATCTCAGACCACAAGTTTGGTTTTGCGCTGTCAAGCTTGAGCTGGGTGATAACAGCTTCCATCATCGGTTCATCAACACCAAGCCCACTTAGCTGTTTGGCAAGGGCTTTGTGGATTTCTTGCCTTTCCTGAACAATGCGGCGTGCAAATTTTTCCCAGCCTTTGAGGAGTATGCCCTGGTACCAAAAATCCAATTCTTCCTCGAGGAACTTGATGTCATTTGCTGGATCATAGCTGCCGGGGTTTACTGATTCACCAACCTCATTTGTTGTCCCTGCCACATCTATTACATGGATGAGAACTTTGGCCTGCCTGAGGTCGTCAAGGAATTGGTTGCCCATGCCTTTGCCTTCGTGTGCTCCGGGTACAAGCCCAGCAACATCCATCACTTTGATTGGAACGTATCTGTTTTGGTCAATGCAGTAGCCTACTCTCGGGTTGCATTGCACATTGAAGAATTTGGCTGCACACTCGACTCTCGCATGGGCAAAGCCCTCATTAGGCTTGATGGTGACAAAGGGATAGTTATCAATGTGAACGTCTGCTAGGGTTAGAGCTTTGAAGAATGTTGATTTGCCAACGTTTGGTTTGCCTACTATGCCGATGAGCATTGAAAATAGGGCAACTGCGATAGTATAAAAATATTATGGATTGGATACAATAAAGTTTTTAAATAGGTATACTACTTTTAAGTGCTAATCGGGGATTGGTAATATGACGGAGAATGTTATTGCTGTTGACAGTGCATCAAATGGGGTTAGATTTCATGTGTGGTCAGCTGATACAGGACTCTCCTATTATGATCTTCCAGACTCAGCTGGTACAAAACCTGTCGGTTTGGCGGTTGGAAATAAGAAAGTTGCGGTCTCATTGACCCAGGACGGTTTGGTTCAGGTCAGGGTGTACAAAGTTCCTAGTTTTAATGAGGTATCTTTATCGCAAGGTAAGAGATTTACTGGCACGATTGACCAGATTGCTATGGCGGGTGAACGCCTTTATTTTCGCGATGCCTCAACAGGAATAATCTACATAATAAGTGATTTTCCATTTATGAGAACAGAATCTTCAATACCTCCCACATTTGGTCTGATACATTGTGTTAGCCCAGAATATGTGGTTACACGGCCTTTACCAGGTCAGGGATTAGAAAACAAACTCTGTTTAATAAGTGCTGATGGTGCAAGGTATTATACGGATGTAACGGATCTTGAACAGGGTGAGCAGCTTCTAAGTGGTGCTTGCATTGTAGATGGTTATCTGATTATTCAGACACAGGACCCTGATGGAGAATACAGGCTAAGGCAATACCAAATAAATTTTGGTAGGGAATTTAAGGCTGAGATTTACCCAGGGTTCCCTGTTTTGGAAATGCATGGGCTAGACAGTATGCTTTATACCCTTAACTCATTCACAAGCGATGGAGACCACACAGTTATGCGTGTTGTTGGTAAGAATGTCAGACAGCATCTTAGTTTATTTGAATGGTCAGATAGAATCACCGGAGTCAAGAGCTATAATGGTATCATGCGTGTTTCAAAAGGGCTGGTTGTGGCCAGGATAACAGTTGAAGGAGAAGAGCCAGTAAGGGTTTTTGCAAGAGGTAATCTAGAAGAAATCGCCAAGATGCCAGGTCTGTTTGCTAGGGTTATTGAATATTAACCTTTATTTCTTTATTTGACTCGAAAACCGAAACATTTAAATACTTGTTACTTTTTAGTAGTAGTTAAATTAGATAGCTTTTTAGTTGGTTATATTAAATAACCGAAAGCTTTAAATAAGCAAAATACGGCTGTTGACCTAAGGTCAACGGGGTGTGGTGTTTGGGTATTGGTTCTGATATCTAGCACCTTCGGACTAGTGTTGCAATGAGAGTCACTAATCAAACGATGTATGATATTGTTGAAGAGGTTATCGGCAAGGATGCCGTAGCCATTATTGAGTACTTGAAGGACCGCAAGAATATTTCTGATTTTAAAATTGCCGAGAAGGTGAATATGAACATGCAGCAGGTGAGAAATTTGCTGTACCAGCTGCATGCCCACAATTTGGTGAGATATATCCGCAAAAAGGATAGAGTGAAAGGGTGGTATATTAGCTATTTCACATTTAACAAAGAGGGTATAAAAGATCTGATAGACAAGGTTAAGGCTGAGAAACTGGAAGTATACAGGCAGAGGCTTGAAAAAGAGGCTTCTGGTAAGCTGTTTTTTATGTGTCCTAATTTTTGCGTGCGGCTTGATTTTGACCAGTCCATAGAGCTAGACTACAAGTGTCCTGAGTGCGGCTCTTTGCTGAAACAGCAGGATAATGCAAAGACTATTGATAAACTGAAAGAGAAGATTGCTGAGTTGGAAGCAAGTTAGGTGTTTTCTATGACAGATACAGGTGCAAAGCCAAGAATCCTTGTTGTAGATAAAAAATTCTACAAGTACGAGTTTTTAGAAGGGATTGCTGAGTTGGATTGTGACCAAAATCGTACTGATTTAGTGGGTATTGATATGGTAATATTCCACAATCCTTGTAATGATAGAATCTTGGATGTGCTTAGCACTTCACCGCAAGTTCCAATAGTTGCTTACCTAGTTGAATTACTTGGAAGTGAGCTAGAAAAAAGGTTGCCCAATTCTAGGATACTGTATACTGATGATAACCGTGCTGTTCTTAGACAAGTATATCAACTTACTGAACAATAAATTATTTATAGAACTTGAGTTGTTAAGTCCTTATGAAAAACTCAATCTACATCTTCAGGCATGCGCAAACGACTTATAATAAGAGAAAAATATTCAGTGGTTGGACTAATCCACGGCTCACTCCTTTTGGGATTAAGCAGGCAAGGGTTCTTGCAAGGAAGCTGAAGGATAAACGGATTGATGTCGCGTTTCAGACAAGGTTGTCCAGGTCAAAGGATACTCTAAAGGAAGTGCTCAAGTTTCACCCGGAGTGCAAGGTTATTGTTACAGACGACAGGATGATTGAAAGGAGTTACGGCAGACTCGAGGGGAAATCACATAAAGCCTTTATTAAAGAAGAGGGTACAGACACCTATAAAACATTATTGCAGTGGCATAAGATTGATCATCTGACTGGCAAAGAGAGAGAAAAGTTTATCCAGAATGTAGGGAAAGCTGAGTTTGATATTATTCATAGAAGCTATGATGTGCCTCCCCCTGGAGGAGAATCAGTGAAGATGGTGGAAAAGCGGGTGCAGCCTTTTATCAAGGATTTGCTGAAACTAATAAAGGAGAACAAGGTTAATGTAGCCATTTCAGCTCATGGTAATTCTATGAGACCATTTAGAAGGTATTTTGAGAAGCTTACAGTAAACCAGATGATGGAGCTCGAGAACCCTTGGGATGATTATTTTGAGTATAAAGTTTAGATTTTCTTAAGAATCTCAACCTGTTTGGTAGGATCTTTGCTTTTGAAGATAAACGAACCTCCACCCAAAATATCTGCTCCTGCCAGCATACAAAGCTTGCCTGTTTCTGCATTAATACCACCATCAACCGCTATTGACAGAGATGTCATCTGCCTTAGCTCATCAATTTTGGGCAGAATTTCATACAGGAATTTTTGGCCTCCTACACCTGGTTGCACTGTCATGAGGAGTATTTGATCAACTTTGTCCAGGTAAAAAGGGAGCCAATGCAGCTGAGTTTGCGGGCTAACTGCAAGTCCGACTTTGATTTTTTTGTTTTTTATCTTTGTGATTGTTTCTTCAAGCTCATGGCTTGATTCCAGGTGCATAATTATCATTGACGCCCCAGCATTGGCAAATTTTTCCCAATGATCTTCTGGATTGGAGATCATGAGGTGTACAACTTTAGGTAATTTTGTTTGGATTTCTTTGACAACCTGTGGACCAAAACTTAGATTTGGCACAAAGTGACCGTCCATTATGTCAAAGTGCAAGAAGTCAGCGTTTGCTACTTTGTCAACCTCTGCTTGCAGGTTTCCGAAGTTAGCGTCGAGGATAGACACTGCAACCTTGGCCAGGGCCTTTCCTGAAATCCAAAGGTTTATAAATTTTATCTTTGGCTACTGGGTGAAAGAGGGGGATTATGGTGAAAAAGATAGTTATCGGGGCAGATCATGGTGGCTACAGATTAAAAGAGGCAGTAAAAAAATATCTGGATTCTAAGCGAATTGATTATTTGGATGTGGGGGCTTTGAAATATGAAAAGGATGACGATTATCCTGATTTTGCTGTGAGGGCTGCGCAGGTTGCAGTTAGGGACAAGACATTAGGCATACTTTTCTGCAGCACAGGGATTGGGATGTGTATTGCTGCAAACAAAATTAGGGGGATTAGGGCTGCTAGTGTTACTGATGTTAGTGGTGCAAGAATAGCTAAACAGAAAGATGATGTAAATGTTTTGTGTTTGGGTGCAAAGTATGTTTCAGCATCTAATGCCAAGAGGGTAATTGGCAGTTGGTTGAGTGCACGATTTCATGGCGGAAGACATAAGCGAAGGGTTAACAAGATAGAGTATATTGAGAAACATGATAAAGCGTTTTCTTAATTAGTTGCTTAGCTGCCTTTTGGATGTGGAGGCTGGTGATCCCATATTTCCTGTAAAGTTCTTCTGGTTTGCCTCCTTCAGCAAAAACATCATCTACCCCTATCATCTTGATGGGTACAGGATGGTTTTCTGAGACAAGCTCTGCTACGGCACTGCCAAGTCCGCCAATTTTGTGGTGGTCTTCTGCTGTTACAATAGCTTTACACTCCCTCGCCGCTTTGAGGATAGTTTCCTTGTCAAGAGGTTTAATAGTGTGGCAGTTGATTACTCTTGCCTTGATTCCTTGAGTTTCCAGCTGTTTTGCTGCTTCTAAGGATTCATATACAAGGTTGCCACAGGCTATTATTGCAATATCCTTGCCCTTTTTCATAACTTTAGCTTTGCCAAGAACAAATTCATCTTTTGGTTGGGTTATCATAGGTGTTTTGTTCCTGCCAAGCCTGATGTATACCGGGCCTTTGATTTTTGCTGCCGCCAAGACAGCTTTTTTTGCCTCATAATAATCAGCAGGCACAATAACAGTGAGATTTGGCAAGACTCGCGTGAGCGCAATGTCTTCCAGTGCCTGTGCTGTAGCACCATCTTCTCCAACGTGGATGCCTGTGTGGCTGCCTGCGATTTTCACATTGGCATTCATAAAGGCAACACTGACCCTTATCTGATCGTACGGCCGGCAGACAGAGAAAACGCCAAATGAGCTCACAAAGGGGATTTTACCTGTCAGGGATAGACCGGCTGCAACACCCATCATATCCTGCTCAGCTATCCCCATCTCAAAGTATCTTGTTGGGAATTTGTCTCTAAACGCTTCGATTCTCAGACTGTCTGAGAGCCCTGCGCTTAGCACAACCACATCCTTGTTTTTTCCCCCCAGTTCGAGGAGGGCGTCTCCGTAGCCATCTCTTGTTGACTTATCCATCTTCCAACTCTTTCATGGCTTTTGCAAATTGCTCTTTGTCCGGTGCTTTGCCGTGCCACTCTTTGGTGTTTTCCATAAATGAGATACCTTTGCCTTTTATGGTATGGGCAATGATTACTGTTGGTTTGGCTTTGGTTTTGGCTGCTCTTTCAAATGCGGCCAGTATCTCCTTGAAATCGTGCCCATCTATTTCAAGTGAGTTCCAGCCGAACATGCTGAATTTCTCTGAAATTGGCTGTAGGTCTTTGATGTCCTTGTTGAAGCCTATCTGCTGGAGTCTGTTGGCGTCTACTATAGCGCATAAATTGTCAAGCTTAAAATGGGCAGCACTCATTACCGCTTCCCAAATTTGACCCTCTTCGAGTTCGCCGTCTCCTAACATGCAATATACCCTAGAGCTACTCTTATCCAGCGTGAGGCCAAGTGCCAGCCCTACTGCAATACTAAGCCCCTGGCCTAGCGAACCGGTGCTTGCCTCGAGCATTGGAAATTTGACCATGTCAGGGTGACCTTGCAGCCTTGATCCGAGTTTTCTGTAAGTCATCAATTCTTCAGCTGGGAAGAAACCGCGGCGTGCCATTGCTGCGTACTGGGCTGAACAACAGTGACCTTTTGACATTATGAAGCGGTCCCTGTCTGGCCATTTCGGCTTTTTAGGATTGAGGTGCATAACCTCAAAGTAGAGTGCAGTCACGATATCTGCCGCACTCAGACTCCCACCAGGATGGCCAGAACCAGCATTGTGGGTCATTGATATTATGTCTTTCCTGATTTGCCTGGCAGTGAGTTTTAGCTTGCTTGTCATATCATTGCTCTTCCGTATTTTCCTTTTTTGCCTAGCTGTTCTTCTATTCTCAGCAAACGGTTGTATTTGGTAGTGCGTTCTCCTCTGTCAGGGGCGCCTGCCTTTATCATGCCACACCCCAGTCCTACAGAGAGGTCTGCTATGAATGTATCTGTCGTGTCCCCTGATCTGTGCGACACCATTATCTTCCAACCATTTTGCTTTGCCAGTCTGGCTGCTGCAAACGATTCAGTGAGTGTTCCGATCTGATTCACTTTTAACAGGAGTGTGTTGCATGATCGGTGTTTGATCGCTTTTGCTATCCTTGCCACATTGGTTACAGTGAGATCATCCCCAACGATATTTACTTTCTTGCCAATTGCCTGTCTGAGTTTTGCAAAGTCATCAAATGCCTCTTCATGGAATGGGTCCTCTATTGAGACAATGGGATATTGCTTGACAAGTCTCTCATAGAAATTTAGCAGCCGGTTTGGTGAATATTTCTTTTTTTCTAGCAGATAATAACTTTTTTTGAAAAAATAGCTTGCTGCTGCATCAATTGCAAATTTAATGTGCTGCTCATGCCCTGATTTTTCTGCTGCCTGGGTGAGTAGATCCAAAGCTTCTGAGATTTTCTTAATATTGGGCGCAAATCCCCCTTCATCTCCCACATTTGAGGAGCCAGGCCCGTATTTTTTGTGGATCAGTTTTTTCAGCTCATAATATGTTTCAGCAGCATATTCCAATGATTCAGAGAAGGTTTTTCCCAAAGGCACGATCATTAGTTCCTGAAAGTCAAGCGTGTTGTCTGCGTGCTCTCCTCCGTTAATCACATTCATGAAAGGTACGGGAATGATTAGTTTCTTATTTTTGCTGAGCTGCGCAAGATATTTGTAGTAATGGGTGTGTTTACAATTGGCTGCTACTTTGCTCACAGCCAGGCTCACCGCAAGTATTGCGTTTGCTCCAAGCCTGGATTTGTTTGGTGTGCCATCCAGGGTGATCATTAATCTGTCGATTTGGCTCTGTTTTCTCACATCCAAACCCTTGATAATTCTGGAGATTTTCCCAACATTTTTTATTGCTTTTTCAACACTTTTGCCTGCATAGAAATCTCCCTTGTCTCTTAGTTCCAGCGCCTCATGGCTGCCTGTTGAAGCTCCGCTTGGCACATCTGCCCTGCCGAGCCAGGCGCGGGTGTGAATATCCACTTCTACTGTTGGATTGCCACGAGAATCAAGGATTTGGCGTGCTTTTATTTTTGAAATATCAAAATAGGACATAGTTCACCTCTTTGCTGCACTAGCTGTTGAAGAGGTTTATAAAAGTTTCTATGAACTAAACCTGAACATCCACTTCTTCATGGAAATGCTTTTGATAGCAATCTTTGCAGTACCATTTGGCAGCATACTTTGAGATGTACACATCTGATTCTTTGTCAACGGTGTATTTTTTATGACACATCCTGCAGGTGCCCAACTGCTTGAAGCTCTTCCCATTTAGTTTTGGTATTACATACATTTGTTTTCAAAAAATTTTCTTTTGCTTCGGCAAAAGTGATTGGTCTGCGAAGCTGTATACGAATCCAGGACTCGAAATGTTTCATCAATATATTTTGCAGCTGCCTGATTTTTTTATCAATGGCTCAGGATGTTTCAGCTTTTTCTTCCTGACTATCGTTTGGGATCTCTTGCCCCCTCAGCATAGCTAACTCTACTTTGTATGACACAAGCTGGACACCCCTTGCTGGGTTTAGCTGGCTCTGCTGTTTATCCCACTCTAAGTGCATGATCAGCCTGTTTAGCTCTTCAATCCTGGTTGTATTTGTCATTTTGGTAACAATATAAAATGAGATTAATACTTACTTAGTGTCAATGAGCTATTCTTTATAAGTGTTTTGGATTCTGGCTAATAAGTGTTGAGGTATTGAACAGTCCACCTGTTTAGGGCTTACGGATGCAATAGCATGTCTTTTGCTGCTTCTATGTATCTTAGGAATACAGCTGAGCTTCGATTACTTTGTCGGAATATTCAATCAGAACAGGTTTAGAAGCAAGTAGATCATCTAATGTCATTCTGCGGTTATTGGCGGACAGGGTATATAAAATTTTCCACTTCAGTTTTCAAAGTGTGCCAGAAATAGCTGCAATTTGCTAACCATGTCATTTGGGTTTTCGTATTCTACATAATTCTTAGTTAATGCCTTGAGAGAACCGGAAATTGAAGTTCCTTTATTGTGGATGCAAAGGATTGGAACTTTGAAGCAGTTGGCCCAGCCCAGTTCAATACCCAAGCCGGTTGATGGATAACTCACCTCTGCAACAACCAGATCACATGTTGGAATAACACTTTTTGAATCGAAAGATTGGTCTGAGAACTCATGCGGTAAGATTAGCTCATGCTGTCCGAGTTTGCTTTTTCTAAGAGGAGCATACAGCTCATTTTTAAAATTATACTGCCTTGAATGGCCAATGTATATTTTCATAGTGTTTTTTGGTTTGAGGATGTTAATAAAGTTTTTCATTAATTTTATACGGTTTACCCAGTATTGTCAGTCAATAAGGCTGTAAAGGTCTATTGCTTTGATCAGATCGCTGATTTTGAAATCAGGCCAGTGTTTGTTGGTGAAGTATACTAATGAGTTAGAGCTATCCCAGAGCAGAAAGCCATTCAACTTCTTCCTGCCGTTAATAATTACCAGGTCGGGGGGTAAAAAATACGAGGTGTAAATGTCCTCTTTTATCATCGCTTTGGTTATTGCATCTGGATCGAGTTTGTTTGATGCTATTCGTCTTGCAATCAGCTTGGTGGCATCTAGGATCTCGTCCTGCCCATCATACATAATACAGAGGTTGAGGAAAAATTTGTCATATTCTTTTGTCTGGTCAATGGCGCATTTTATTATGTCAACTACTCTGCCAGGAAGATTGTACCATTTGCCCAGCACCGAGACTTTAATTTGGTTTTTTATGATAAAATCGTCTCGAACTACCTCCTCAAAGAGCTCTTGCAGTGTGTCAATCTCCTCATCCAAATAGACAATACCTTGTCTCGAACTAACAAGGAATAGTGTGAGTATTGGCAGGTTAGAGTTGACCTGCTGTCTTATTAGTTGGCTGACTATTGCAGCGCGCAGCTCATATGATTCTCTCACTGTTTTCTGGTTTTTTTGAGCCCATGCTGTGATGTCTCGTTCCAAGGAAATTGCCACATGTTTTGGTTTCAAATTGCTGCCCCTTAGGGAGTAGTAATAGCAATGTTTATAAATATTGCTTTTCAGTCAATATTCATGCTTGAAATTTTGTTGGGTGCTGCTGCCTTTGGGGTTTTGGCAGCAGGCTCATTCTCAGATCTTAAAACACGGGAGGTTCCTGACTGGCTGAGCTATGCGACTGTTTTTCTGGGTGCTGGGATAAGGGTGTTATATGCTGCATTGACAAATGATTGGCACATTGTTATTGATGGGATCATGGGTTTTTTAGTGGCATTGGCTGTTGGTTTGATTATGTTCTACACAGGGCAGTGGGGTGGCGGTGACACAAAGATTTTGGTTGGTATAGGGACGCTGCTTGGATTTAACCTGCGATTGGGTGTGTTTTTCCTGAATGTGGTTTTGGTGGGTGCATTTTACGGGTTGGTTTTCAGCTTTTTCCTGGCGATAACTAATTGGCGCAAATTCAGGACAGGGGTTGTTGATTTTCTGGAGAAGAGTTCTAAGATAAGGCGGGTGTGGTTTGTAGTTTGCTTTTTGTTGTTTTGCAGCTCATTCATTTTTGCTGGTTTTGAGCAGATCCTGGTTCTTAGTTTGGTGGTCCTGTTGATTGTATTCTATTATTTGTGGGCCCTGGTAAAATCTCTGGAGAGCACTGTGATGATTAAGAGAATGCCTGTTTCAAAACTGACTGAGGGGGACTGGATTGTTGATGTGGTTAAGGTCAAGGGGAAATACATTTGCGGGCCAAAGGATCTTGGAATTGAGAAGAGGCAGATTAAGGCTCTTGTTGATGCCAAAGTTAGATATGTCAGAATAAAGGAGGGCATTCCTTTTGTTCCCAGCTTTTTTATTGCTTTGGTAGCGACATACTTTTTCGGCAACTGGTTTGTGTTTCTAGTATGATTTTTTGCATGAAAAAGCGAAAATTTTATTAAGAAAGTGAGGAAAAGAGGGTCAATGGCCAAGAAATGTACCATTTGCGAGGCTGATGCAAAGTATGCGATAAAAGGTACTTCTGATTATTATTGCGAAGAGTGTGCAAAGGAGCATTTTTCTGACTTGGAACTTTTAGAGAAAATTAGTTGAAAAATGCTGGTTTATAAAGTATTCTGGGTCGCCAAGAATGACTACATACTTAGCTTTAGTTCTCAGAGTGCATAATCCTTTCCTTCTGTACTCGACAAACAATAAATAACAGCCAATATGCCAGCGGATTCAATTTATTAACTGCAGAGTGTGCGCCTAACAATATTTAATAAGTTTTTAGGTCGCTTACGACGAGCTTTCTCTACCAATAATCGTAAGCTCCGCAAGCATGCTGAAGTCCCATACTGTTCAACAAGCAAGGGAAAGCAGAAAATGTTCCCGCGGCTTCAAGTAAGTATATGCAGAGTGCGCGCTAAAAGAAAATTTTCTGGAAAAATATAATTTTAGGCTCGCTTAAGATGACTGCATACTGATTTTAAGCTCTGCAATTGCATAGAAGTCTGTTTAATGCTCTGCATATAATGCTGCTGCTCCAAGAAGGGCAGCATTGCTGAGCTGGGCTTTGCATATCTTTGTGTTTTTTATCCGGCATCTCTGCTTCACAGTCTGTTTGAGCATAGGTGCAAAATACTGCCATGAGTTGGCTATCTGGCCCCCAATAACAACTATGTCTGGGTCAAAAATATTAATTAGGTTAGTAACACTTATCCCCAGGAAAAAACCTAGTTGCTGGAAAACTTGTTTGGCTTTTTTATTTCTGGCTGCAAGCTGATATAGTTCAAATGGTGACTTTATCTGAAGATTGTGCCTTTTTGCAAGTTTAATAATTGCTTTTTTACCGGCGTATTCCTCTAGACAGCCATTGTTACCGCATCCACTTTTGCCTGAGTCAAATTTTATTGTGGCGTGGCCAAATTCTCCTGCATTTCCTCTGCCACGATATAACTTCTTGCTTATTACAATGCCTCCACCAACACCTGTGCCCAATGTAAGGCCGATTACATTTTTGTACCCTTTGCCAGCGCCATACAAGGCTTCACCAAGGGTAAAACAATTGGCATCATTGTCGAGGCTTACTGGCAAATGAAATTTGCGACTGATTATCGCCTTGAGTGGTACGTTGCTAAGCTGTAAGTTAGATGCGTGGAGTATGATTCCCTTTTTATCATCCAAAAGTCCTGCAGATCCAACCCCAATAAATTCTGCATTTTGGTTAACTTGCGATATTGCATAAATAATATTTTGCAGAACCTTTGCCTGCCCTTTATTGGCTTGGGTTTCAACAGAGACGTTCTTAATAATTTTTCCTCTGCTGATCAATGCTGCTCTGATGTTTGTGCCGCCTATATCAACTCCAATAACACGCATAACTTATTATTAAGGGAAGCAATATAAAAATGTTGCGAGAATTACTTCTTGGGTGCTGCTTTTGCCTTGTCTGGAGCTTTGTCTGCCGGGGCTGCCTCTTTCTTTGCTGCTTCTGCACCACCAATAACCTCATCAATGATGAGTTGTGGGATGCCTGCTTCGGTCATCTTGCCCTTAACCATTCCGTCCGGCTTGCCCTGCATCTCTGCCAAGATTACATTGGCTCTCTTGAGAAATTCGCTTCTTCTTTCTTCTATCTCTTTTGCGAGCTTCTTCTTCTCTTCTTCAAGCTCTTGGAGCTCTTCTGCACTCAATTCTGTTTTTTCCTCTGCTATCTCTTGGTCAAATTTGCCTTCATTTATCTGGATGATTGCCTCGTCGGGTTTGAGTCCTTCTACCAGAATGCCCATTGCTCTGCATGTGCCGCTAACCTCTTTGACTTTGTGCTTGAGGGTTTTGCCTAGCAAGGCATCCTCTTTCATTTTGGCAATTCTGATTATTTGCTCAATTTTCAGGTCTGCAACAAAATCTTCTTTTGGGTTGCCTGAGCCTTTCTGAATGTTTGCTTCTTTGAGAATTAGCTGAGATGTTGGCGGAGTGCCAACTGACACTGTGAATTCTTTTGAGATAGAATCGACAACCACTTTAACTGGAACCTGCATCCCCTTGAATGAGGCTGTTTTCTTGTTGATCTCTGAGATTACTTGGCCGATATTGACCCCCAGCGGTCCTAGAGCTGGCCCTAATGGTGGGGCAGCTGTTGCCTTGCCTCCTTCAATTAATGCTTCAACAGTTTGTGTTGGCATGGGTATTGGTGATAAAGAACGGTTTATAAATGTTGCGGAAGAGCTGTATTTGCGAGCCGGTTGGATACTCCAATTGGGAAGTATTTCATTAATAAGTCAACCAGCGGGTATTTTACAGGATTTTCGTAAAGTACTTTAGTAATTGGAGGTGACTGGAGAATATTTTGTCTGCTTTTCTGAGGCATTTTTTATTTAGGGTGGTTGCGATAGCAAATGTTTCGATATTGGCATTTTTTGAGCTTTCTATACCAAGTGGTGCGTTTTCGATTACTATAACATCTCCACAGTCCAGTTTCAATCTTTCCAATGCCTTCAAATAAGGTTCGGGATATGGTTTACCTTGAGTCACATCATCCCCAGTAATAATAACCTCAAAAAAGCCTTCAAATTTTTTAATTATTTTAGAAACGAACTGTTTGTCTGCACCAGATACTACTGCTAACCGCAGGTTACTTCGCTTTAATGCTTTAAGTAAATCCAAAACATGTGGGTAAATATCCATGCTGAATATATCGTTTATAATTTTCTTCTTCAGTGTGTATATTTCCTCTTTCTCTTTTTTTGTTAAGTGTTTTGAGTATTTCTGCGAGAGGGCATTGATTATTTTTTGTTGCTGCATACCCTCAAGTAATGCCAATTCCTCATTTGTTGGGTGGATATAAAATGTATTTAGCGCTTTTTTCCAGCTGATAATATGATATTTCATGCTATCAACTAAAACGCCGTCCATATCGAAAATTACTGCCTTGATGGCCATGGTTCTCATTAGAAGGTGTTTCAAATATAAACCTTATGATGGACTAAATAGGGAGTTAACTATGATTTCACTGGCTATATGGGCAAAGATAATGGTGTATTACTGTAATATTATCTTTTTTTGGAAATGTTGCCAGCAAGGCTTCAACCTCAACTTTAGGATTCAATGGTAATCCTCTTCGACGAGGTCTTTAGCCGTAACCACATATACATGATATTGTTAAATGCCAGCTCAAATCCCGGGGACTCCTGATTCAGCCTTTGAGGAAATAACTGAGCCCCAGGGAACGTTAATCCTCGACGCTAAGCCATTTTCGCAGATAATTGTTACTGTATTATCCATATATCCCAAAGTTACAGTGGTTTGGTTTCACTGAATATTGCCAGTCATTCTTGTTTGGAAAAAAGGAGATCATGTTAATCTTTTTAGAATGGTTAATATAGAATGGTGAAGCTTACTCTCCTGTTTTCTGGGGCATTCCGTCTTCTGTTTCTCTTCTTATAACCTTCACTGCATCCATTTTGAGAGTAATGGGGATTGCCACTGCAGCCTCGAGCAGTTCAACAACAACCTCTTCCTTGGCTTTATCAATTCGGGTTATCTTGCATTTTTCTCTTTTGAATGGGCCAGAGATTATTTCAGCGATATCGTTCTTCTTGATGTTCATCTCTACCTTCTTTGAAGACTCAAGCATGTGTTCTATCTCCTTGTAGTCTATCAGATTTGGTAGAATTCCTCTGGCATATGGAACACGGAAAGCAGCTTGCTCAGCATCTGATCTTGTAGCCGCTTCCAGAAAGATATAGCCGCGCATACCATGCGGTCTAACTATGGAATAGACCTCCAACTTTTTCTTGATCACATTGCTTCCGACGAAGTCCATAACCTGGTCTTCACGGTTAGCAGTTGTTCTCAATGCGAATATCTGAACCTGATCCATTTTACCTTACCACATGGTATATCATTTGAAGCAGGAATCCAATCAAACCAATAAAGAGCATACCCAGCCCTGAGACTTTCACTATTGTCTGGAACTCTTCATTGGTTGGTTTTTTAGTAATCCTTAGTACACGCCAGTATTCCTTGGCACTCCGTTTTAGCTTAGCAGTAATCGATTCCATATTAATCAACAAATTCAATTCCCAGTTCTGATTCTATATCCTTTCTCTTGCCTTTTCCTGTAGCTGGTCCAAGGATCTGTGGGCTTTTGACCCCTGTGATAATCAACATTGCCCTGATGGTGTTTGCCAAGTCTTCATAAATCTGGGCTCCCCATATAATCTGGGCTTCTGGATCTAGCCTTTCTGATACAGTTTCCACTACTTTTCTTGCCTCATCTAGAGTCATATCAGGACCGCCGGATACATTAATCAATGCACCATTTGCACCAGAGATATCAACATCGAGCAATGGGTTTTGGATGGCTTTTTCAACAGCCTCAACTGCTCTGTTTTCTGTGTCAGACTCCCCTATGCCGATCAGTGCAACACCTCCTCCTTTCATCACAGTCCTGATGTCTGCAAAGTCGAGGTTGACAAGGCCTGCCTTGGTAACCATCTCTGCAATGCCTTTGACTGCATTTGTCAGAATCTCGTCTGCAACCTTAAATGCTGTGTGCAATGGCAAGTCAGGTGCCAGTTCGAGAAGCTTGTCATTTGGAATAACAATCAGTGTGTCAACTATTGCCTCCAGCTTTTCAAGCCCCATAATCGCATTTTGGTAACGCCTGTTACCCTCCATTGAGAATGGCAAAGTAACAACTCCCACTGTTAATGCACCTTGTTTTTTGGCTATGTCAGCCACAATGGGTGCAGAGCCTGTTCCAGTGCCGCCTCCCAAACCACAGGTGATAAATACCATATCAGCTCCCTTGAGGGCTTCTTTGAGCTGGGCTTCTGATTCGCGAGCTGCCTCTTCGCCAATTTTTGGATTTGAGCCAGCACCCAAGCCACCTGTCAGCTCTTTGCCAATAAGAATTTTTTTATCTGCTGTTGTATAAAGCAGATCCTGAGCATCAGTGTTTATACCAATGGTTTCAGCGCCAACAACTCCCACTTCGCTTATTCTGGTTATGGTATTGCCTCCGCCTCCCCCTGCTCCAACAACCTTGATCTTTGCTTTGTGGGTGGAGAGTAATTCTTCTAGTTCTGCATCTAGGATATTACCTTTCATTCTGTTTTCTTCAACTGGTTGGATTCTGTCAGATGTGCCGATGATTGCCGCCACATTCCCCACCTCTCATATATTTAGATTTTTAAGACGTATGCTAGTATTTAAATTTATCTGAAAGCCTTATGATTGCGGTTTCTGAGGCTCCTTGAGCGATATTTCCATGCCAACAAGTTCCTTGATTTTGGCTGATAGCTGGTTGCCAACGCCTTCTGGCAGAGCTGTTTCTAATGTCAAAGCTGCTGTTGTGCCTTGGATCTCTATTGTTGGATTTTGGTTTACAAGCAGCTTGACAATTGCCCTTATCTTTTCTTGGGGGTCATCTACTACCCTATTCAATTTTATTTCATATTCAAGCTCCTTGCCAGATAACGGATGGTTGAAGTCAACTATTACTCTGCCACCATTGGCTGTTTTGATAATGCCTGTTACTCCATCAATATTGATTTGCAAACCAGGCATTGGATTGACTTTTTGTTTTTTGAAGATTGATGCCGGGACCAGTTTCAGGAGCTTGGCACTTTTTTTGCCAAAGCCATCTTCTGGATGGATGATGAAGGTGTACTGGCCTGGCTGTCTGCCAATGAGGTTTTTATCCAGCCCTGGCAATACATGGGATTCACCAAGGCAGATGACGATTGGGCCATAGCTTGTGTTCTGGTTGTAGATGTTGCTGAGCTTGGCTGTATGCTCATCACTAGTGTCAAATACCATGCCGTCTACCTTGCCTGTGTATTCAATTTCCACAAAATCGTGATTTTTAGTTTCCATTTTAGCTCTTTAAGCATAAAGAGAATTATTAAGCTTTTTGGAATTTTGGGTGGTTTATAAAGGTTTTGGTAAGCCAAGACCAAAAATTATTAGATGAGCGGAATTCTTGGTTTTGGTGATTTATAAAAAAAGGGATATTGGGCAGTCGAATGTTAGGTTATTGCCATGATATTTTTGATCAATGCTTCTTGATATTTCGTAAAATTATCTGGAGTTACTTGCTCCTTTAGATATGTGCCTTTGTGGCAATAAGCCCTGTGAAAATATATTCCACTAGTTCCGAGGACATCAAAAGGTGTAATGATTATTTGATTACGCGCCAATCCTAAACCCCAAGGAAAATGCTCAACTTCTTGTATAGGTAAGGCATGCTTCATTGCATCGATGTCTCCTTCTTGAAATGGTTCTGGCATGCCTTCTCTCTGCATAACATACTTGATCCATCTATCAATTCTATCTGCAGTGTAGAATGTTTTTACGTCATTAGCTTGAGAAAAAGGCATTGAAACTCTGGTCAGAAGACCTTTTTGGTACATCTGATAAGCAATGTCGAAGGCATGTTCCGGAAGCCCTGTGCTTATTTGGGGAACCCAACCGGATACGTCCTGCGCCATTTCAATTATGTTAACAATTGTTTTTTCTCCTTCCCTCCAATCCAAAGGGTCATTTCTCCAATAGAGTATGGCATTTGATGCATCTAAAGTCTTTCCCCACATTCGAATAGCTTTTTCTAATGACTCGTAAGTAAAGGCTCTGACAACCCCTTCTTGTGGTTGTACCCAACAAAGAGGACTACACTGAGAGCTGCAACCCACTGTAATTTGCAAGACACCTGTGTGTTGCCAGATAAATTCCTGTTGCTCAGCAGAGAACGGAGCCAATACTGTCTCAACATCAATATAGGTTATTTCGGGCGAGAGTGGTGACATAATCACCGTGTAGTAGTAAAACATTTATAAATTTATGCCTCAATTCTTGTTGGAGTGCACAAAATCAAGAATTTTCTGAGCAACTTCTTCTTTGGATAAGTTGGTTGTATCAATTACAAAATCATAGTTTCTTTCATCTAGCAGATCATAGTTGTAGTAGCGGAGCCATCTTTCGCGGTTACATTTAATGCGTTCACGCATATCTATTATAGTTTGGTTGATATCAGTAAATTGCTCTTCCTGTCTTTTGTGATTAAGGCGGCGCTGAGCTCTCACCTTTTCTTCTCCAGTTAAGAATACTTTTATGGAGTGGGGAATGAACTTGGGAGCGAGCCAGCCGTCCATTACAAAATTATCCTTGGTTTTTCCCAGTATGACAGTGCGGTCATCCACCATTTTGTCGTATTTCTCATCCCTTGCTTCAAGCTCGCCCCATTGTTTAATTGTTAGGTTGTGCTCATTTGCCAGCTCGCGCTGGAGGTCTCCGGCTGAATAGTGATTGCAGCCTAGCTTCTGGGCAACCAGTTTTGCCACTGTGCTCTTGCCTGAGCCTGCCAAACCTGAGATTGTGATAATCATGGCTGTCCAGTTTGGCTTGAGATTTATTAAAGCTTTGCCTGGATTAGCAAAAGATATATATACCAGTAGTTATTTAAAAATGATAAACAAATTTATTTACTTTAAAATGAGGTGGGATAGATGAATCAGAAGACAGTTGTGGCACTAATAATTCTAGCTATGTTTGTGAGTGGCTGTGCTCAGCAGGGCACAGAGGTGTTTCAGCCGCCAATTCCTCCTGAAGGTTTGGAGCCAGCGACTCCAGTTGAAACAGTTGAGCCGACTGAGCCAGTTGTTACTGAGCCCAAGGTCTTTGCTCGTATCACTATAAATGAGGGCGAATTGGTGAAACTTGATCTTGATGCAGAGGATCCAGATGGTGATCCGTTGTACTATACTTTTAGTGCTCCTTTGGACGAGAAAGGGGTTTGGCAAACAAAGCTTGGAGATGCTGGCCAATACCCAGTTACTGTTACTGTTAGTGACGGCACGCTCAAAACCAGCAAGGAGATTCTGATTATTGTAAAAGCAGTAAATCAAGCACCTAGGATGATGGCTCCTGAGGATATAACGGTAGTAGAGGGAGAGAAGGTTGTATTTGATTTGAAGGCTGAGGATCCAAATGGGGACAAGCTAACATGGAAGTATGGTGCTCCGATTGGTACAGATGGGACATGGCAGACAAAAACCGGAGACAAGGGTAAGTATGAGGTACAGGTTACAGTGAGTGATGGTGAATTGAGTGATTCTGCAACTATGTTTGTGAATGTTTTGCCTGGTAATTTGCCGCCCAAACTTGAGATTGAAACCACAGTTTCTTTGAAGGAAGGGGAGACTGTGAAGCTGGAGCCAAAGGTCTCTGATCCTGATGGTGATAACGTTACAGTGAGTTTCTCTGGCTGGATGACCCAAGCTGAGTACACAACTGGGTATGACGACCAGGGTAAGCACAAGGTGGTAGTTACTGCTTCTGATGGCGCACACGAAGAGTCAGCGGTTGTTTGGGTTGATGTGCTAAATGTCAACAGGCCGCCAGAAATCCATGGGTTGATCGTCAAGTAATTTTTTTATTATTATTTTATATAGTACTTTGTTTTCTTACCTTGCATGAAGATAGGTAATGTGCATATTAGAGGCAAGCTTGCATTGGCACCTATGGCCCAGGTTACAACTTTGCCTTTTAGGTTATTATGCAGGAGATACGGCTGCAGCCTGGTTTATTCTGAGATGCTGTGTGCCAACCCGATTGTGAGGAATAATAGAGCCACAATGCGCAAAGCGTTTACTTGTGATGAGCAGCCTATTGCTATGCAGATTTTTGGAACTCAGGAGGAGCTTATGCTTGAGGCTGCCTTGAAGCTTGGAGGGGATATTATTGATGTTAATCTCGGCTGTCCTTCTGTTGAGGTTATGAAACAGGGTGCAGGGGCTGCTTTGCTGAAGCGGCCAGAGAAGATTGGTTCCATTATTAAGTATCTGGCTGAGAATTTGGACAAGCCTGTAACGGCAAAGATCAGGATTGGGTTGGATAAAACTAAGGTTAATGCGGTCGAAGTTGCAAAGATTGTTGAGGAAGCAGGCGGCTGTGCTATTGCTGTGCATGGCAGGACAGTTAAGCAGAAGTATACTGGAAAGGCTGATTGGTCGGTCATTCGAGATGTTAAGGATGCTGTTGGTATTCCTGTTATTGCTAATGGAGATGTTGTTGACGAAGAGTCTGCTGCGAAGTGCCTGGAGGAGAGTGGTGCAGACATGCTGATGATTGGCAGGGGCGCTGTGGGTAACCCCTATGTTTTCAAGAGGATTGACCGCTATCTGAAGACCGGGAAAATACTAGCTGAGCAAAGCAAGGCGGAGAAGCTCAGTGATTTTTTTGAGTATGTTAACCTTGCACAGAAATATGGGATGCTAAGGTGTGAGGATTTGAAGCGGCACGCTCAGGATTTTACAAAAGGCGTATCTGGCGGAAAAACCTTGCGGAAGCAGTTGAGCTCAGCAAGGACTGTTGCTCGGGTTGTTAGTCTGATGAATGATTTTAGAACGCAAATTATTTAAAAGAGTTGTGGCCAAATTTGCATGGGGTGATATAATGCAGGAAGCTTTGTACATGGATGATCAGTATTGCAGGGAGTGGGATGCAGAGGTTGTTTCTGCAAAAGAGAAGTTTGTTGTGCTGAACAAAACATGTTTTTATCCCAATTCTGGTGGTGTTGAGCATGATACGGGGATTATGGCTCGAAACACTGAGGAGTTTAAGGTGGTTTACGCTGGCAAGTTTGCAGGGCAAATCAGCCACGAGGTGGATAGGATTGGCTTGAAGGTTGGGGACAAGGTGCATTGCAAACTTGATTGGGATCGGAGATATAAGCTTATGAGGTATCATACTGCTGCGCATGTGCTTAGCGGAATGTTTGCTAAGGAGGCTCATGTTTTAATTACTGGCAATCAGCTGACACCTGAGAAAGGGAGGATAGACTTTTCCTTGGAGAATTTTGATCGTGAGGTTATTGATAGGTGCATTGAGAAATCAAATGAGTTGATTGAGGTGGATTTGCCTGTTGAGATCAGGTATATGCCAAGAGGAGAGGCTTTGAAGGATCCGAATATGGTTAAGTTGGCTGGTGCTATGCCGCCAGCTGTTAAGGAGCTGAGAATTGTTGATATCAAAGGGTTTGATTATCAGGCTGATGGCGGCTGTCATGTTAAGTCTTTGAAAGAGATTGGCAAGATGGTTTTTCTAAAGGCTGAGAATAAGGGGAAGAGCAATAGAAGGGTTTATTTTGAGTTGAAATGAGTGAAGTGATTTTTTTTCAGAAAGAGGATATGCTTGGTGATGTTTTGCAGCAGGAGCTGAAGCATGTTTTCTCTAAAGGAGAACCCATAGCTGTCAAGCTGCATTTTGGTGAGCCAGGGAATAAGACTGCGGTCTCTCCAATGCTTGTTAAGATGGTTGTGGATGTATTGAAAGCTATTGGCTGCAAGCCATTTCTGTTTGACAGCTTAGTTATGTATTCAAGTCCGAGGAATAATGTTGAGGGCTACAAGAAGGTTGCTAAAGAGCGTGGATTTTACGATTTAGGATGTCCTGTGGTAATTACTGATGATTTTATTGAGGTTAAAGGTAAGGATCTGGTATTCCAGGTGTGCAAACCGCTTGCAGAAGCAGAAGGGGTGCTTGTGCTTAGCCATGTTAAGGGGCATATCTGCACTGGTTTTGGAGGCGCAATTAAGAATCTTGGGATGGGGGCTGTCACCAAAAAGACAAAAGCAGATATTCATACTGGTGGTGAGCCCATTTATGATAGTGGCTGTACTTTGTGCGGTGCTTGTGCTGAGCATTGCCCTAATGATAATGTAAGGTTTGATGGTCAGCCATTTTTTGATAAGAATTGGTGTTGCGGCTGTAGCAACTGTTCGATATTCTGTCCGCATGGCTCAACAGTGGTTAAGGTGGATACTTTTGATTATTCGCTGGCAGAGGGTGCCCAGGCTGCACTTAGCAAGTTTAAGAAGGTATATTTTGTGAATGTTGCCAAAGATATTACCAAGTTATGTGATTGTGTATCTGATCCTGGCAAGCCGATTATGGACGATATTGGATTTATTTTGGGTAAGGATATTGTAGCTGTTGAGAAGGCTACACATGACCTAATTGTGGAGAAAGCAGGCAGGGATATTTTTGAGGAAATACATCATAAGTCTCCGCTTGTGCACATTAAGGAAGCTGAAAAGTTGGGGATGGGGAATCTGAGGTATAGTACTAAAATGGTTTCTTAGGAATCTTTGACCACTTAATAGTACAAACATAGCAAAAGGTTTAAATAATAAATCTATATCTAAAAAGTGATAATGAGACCAGTTAAAAAAGTGTTTATTGCACAAGACCTTGCCTTAGTAAAAAGGCTAGCAAGATTTGGAAATGTCAGTGATGCAGAGTTAAGAGCAGAAATTGAATTGGGAAGGCAGTTAACAGGATATTTTAGGAGCCAAAAATATGCCGCTGATTACTTACAAGAAGGAGAGGATCCAACTATCAGTAAGCTATGGCATCGCGTCCGAGATGCTGACCTGGTTGTTGTAAGTTGTAATCATCCTTCATTTCTATGTGGTATGGTCGTGGGTATAGCAGATGGTATGTATTCATTCAACAGAACCGAACTTATAAATCATGGCTATGTTGGTGCAGCTTTGACAAAGCATCCAGATCCCCGTGGTCAAAAGGATTTAGTAAACCTTATTGCAAGCGAATGTTATAGTGCGCATGACAAAACGGCCCATGTTCCCCATCATTTTACTGACCCGAAAGTACATAAGAATGTAACTCCACGTCATGTTTTAATTACTGACATCTCTGCACTTGCACCCCCAGCATATCATCCTGATCCTGGTAATGAACCTGAAGGTTATAATCCCGAGTTAGTTCAGAGAGTAAACACAATAATTGTTGGTGGGTCATTTGGGACAGGGATTGAGTTAATTGGCTGTGTTAAGTATGGGGTTGCTAGTGTGGTGCTGCTTTTGGCTGATTATTCTGCACCACAAGCAGTCTTAAGCATGAAGGCAATACCCGGAATCATACTAAGAGAAGGCTATGATAGGTTAGACGGACTCGTAAAATTGGTTGAGACTGTTCCTACAATGTTTGATACCTACATTACAGGATTGCGGCCAAAAACAGTAGACGAACTGGGGATTGGAATACCTGTACTTCTAGTATATACCCAAGGTACATTAGTGTCTCGTATGATTCGAGGAAGCCCTTATGCAAATGAAATTAGGCCAGAAGTTCAATATCAAAAGCTGGATTCACTCCCTGAGCAAATTGAATCCCTAATGCCAAATACTAGGGGGAATGCGGGTTTTCTCGTATAGGATTAATGCATGATAAATTTATCTGGATGAAAAATCATATGGTCCTAATTTTAACTTTGAATCTAAGAATTACAGGATTGGTAGCAACCAAAATTTAACTTTTAGATGACCTTATTGACATGCTGTAAACATTGCTTCCTGTCACAAGATAATACATGATACCATCAAAAAGCACTTCCTGAGCCCCTGGAGCCAAAAATGGTTTGGTTTCAAGACGAGAGCGAAAACCGGCATTTGCAAATCGTGGTACTGGATCCACTACCACATGCTTTGTTGACCCAACCGAAAGTAAGTGCCGATCACCAAAAGGAACAAATGAATGATACAAAAATGGCGCTTGCTCTTGATTTAGGCTACCATCTCTCCTAATAATTCCTAAGTCAATTAATTGCTGCTGGTATTGTGTAGCTAATTCAGCTTCTATTCTAAGAGTTTCTTCTCCTCGCCCAAAAGGCCAAGGAGTTGTCAACAATTGATCAATAGACGCCAGAGTAACTGACTCTCCTGGTCTTGGGTTTTGTCCTAAGTACCAAATTTCCGCAACATAGCCGTTTCCGGGTATTTGTATTTCGAGCATTCTTTCTAACACCTTAATTTGTATGATAAATGAAATAAGGAGAATATGGTTAATGGAAGTGTGTATTTAAACCTATCTGTTATTAACCAGTAGTTGCACTGGACATAGACGTGTGAGGTTTATTAAGCCAATATTGAATATGCAATATATGATTAGACAGAGTTTTATTATTTTGCCCAGGATTGGAATAAAGCAGGAGAGGAATATATGGAATCAGGGTGTTTTGGATTGGGTGGGTTTTTTGAATTCTGAGGTTAAGGGGATTTCCAAGCAGAAAAAGGCTTACCATAACCGGATGATAGAGAAGGCAAGGCACAGCCTCTACACTTTCGATTCTGAGTATTTTGCCAGAATTCTGCCAAGTGCTGAGCATTGGCGGCTGTATGATTTTTTCAGAGAAGAGTGCTGCTTTCTCGATATTGAAACTAGCAGTGTTGCTGATGGTTTTGTCACAATGGTCACCATTTTTGATGGGATTGAAACTAAAACAATGGTTGAGGGAATCAACCTTGATTTCAAAATATTGAAAAAAGAGTTGCAGCGGTATAAAATGGTGGTGAGTTTCAATGGGCTGACATTTGACCAGCCGTTTTTGGAGAAGCAGTATCCTGGTTTGTTTCCGAAGCTTCCCCACTTTGACTTGAAGACAGGCTGCGGAAGGCTTGGCCTAAAAGGCGGACTGAAGGAGGTGGAGAGGCAACTTGGGATAAAAAGGCAAAACAGAGTTGTGGAAGAGATGTATGGTGGGGATGCTATTAAATTGTGGAGGATGTGGAGGGGCTCAGGCGATGATTGTTACCTTAAGCTGCTTGTCGAGTATAATGAGGAGGATGCTGTGAATTTGAAGAGGATTGCTGATTATGTGTATTTAAGGCTCAAAGAAAGTTTATTAAATGTTTATAGATGAGCTGGATTTATGACAAAGGTGGCTATTGTTAAATGTGCTGATTATGCACTGGCAGATGCTGCTGTTAGAAAAGCTGTGGAGCTGATTGGCGGTATTGACAAATTTGTCAAGCCGGGCAACAGGGTTTTGCTTAAGCCGAATCTGCTTTTTGGGAAGGAACCTGCGTCTGCTGTCTGTACGCATCCTGCTATTGTGGGTGCTGTTGCCAAATTGGTTTTGGATGCTGGAGGAATCCCCTTTGTTGGCGATAGTCCTGGGATAGGTTCTGGGATTAAAGCGATGGAGATTGCTGGTATAAAAAAGGTTTGCGATGAGCTTAAGGTTAAGGTTATTGAGCTTGACCAACCCATCACTATTAAAAATATGAAGGGCAAGCTTGAGAAATCATTCCAGATTTCAAAAAAAGTTTTAGATTGTGATGTGATTATCAACTTGCCCAAGTTAAAAACCCATTCACTAACTCAGATGACTTTAGCAGTTAAGAACATGTACGGGGTAATCCCTGGCAGGATTAAGGCTAGTTATCACCTGAGGTTTGCTGATGCTGTGCCATTTTCTGAGATGCTGCTTGATTTGTCTGAGATAGTTAAACCGCATTTGAATATTATTGATGGGGTTGTGGCAATGGAGGGCAATGGACCAGGGCAGGGCGAACCCAGGAAGTTGGGTCTGGTACTGGCTAGCGAAAGCTGCCATGCACTAGATGCAGTTGTGTGCAAGATAGTCGGACTTAGTGAGAGACAATTACCTACAATCGCACTGGCTAAGAAGAGAGGAATAGCTGATATTAAGAAGATTGAAACTGTAGGAGAGGAAATTTCAGCAGTGCAAGTGCACGATTTCAAAAAAGCGCCCACTTCGATTTTGTCAAGGTTGCCCAAGGAGCTGAAGCGCAGGGTTAAGAACATATTGAGCGGCAAACCACAGGTTATTCCGGATTTGTGTATTGCCTGCGGGAATTGTAAAAAGGCATGTCCTGCGCATGTTATCCGTATGATAAATAATTTGCCAAGGATACATTACGAGAAATGTATAAGATGCTATTGCTGTGCTGAGGTTTGCCCTAAAAAGGCGATGGAGATCAAAGATAACTTATTGAGCAAGGCTGTGAAAAAGGTTTTGTCATGAATTCCAAGGAAGTTATCAAAAGACTCCAGAAGATGGCGAATCCCAAGAATGTCGAGGGGATGGCAAGGTTCGGGATTAGCACCAATAATACCTTGGGGATTTCTATTCCTTTTTTGAGAGATATGGTAAAGGAGATTGGCCGTGATCACAAATTGGCTTTGGAGCTGTGGGATTCCGGGATTCATGAAGCAAGGATGCTGGCTTGTTTTGTAGATGAGGTTGATAAGGTTACTGAGAAGCAGATGGATGAGTGGGTTGCGGGTTTTGATTCGTGGGATATATGTGATCAGTGTTGTAGCAATTTGTTTGATAGGACTCCTTTTGTGCATAAGAAGATATTACAGTGGGTTAAGGATGAGCGCGAGTTTATGAGAAGAGCAGGATTTGTTCTGATTGCTGCTGCAGCGGTGCACAGGAAAGAATGGCAGGATGAAGATTTTCTTAAGTATTTTCCTTTGATGAAAGAGTATGCAACTGACGAGCGTAATTATGTTAGGAAAGCTGTGAATTGGGCTTTGAGGCAGGTTGGCAAGAGGAATTTGAGTTTGAACAAAAAAGCGATTGAGGTGGCTAAGGAGATCAAGAATATTAATTCTAAGAGCGCCAGGTGGATTGCTGCTGATGCGCTGAGGGAGTTAGAAGGTGATAAGCTGGTCAAAAGGTTAGGAGGATAGTTTTTCAATAGTCTATGCTGTCTAACAGGTTAGCAATCTCTTTGATTCGCGGCCCAAGGCAAATGCACAGCGTAAAATATTCAATAAGTTTATAGGGTCGCTTACGATGCAATTTCTATGCCAATAATCGTAAGCTCCGCAAGCATTCTGAAGTTTCATACTGCACAACAAGCAAGGAAAAACAGAAAATGTTCCTGCGGCTTCAAGTAAGTATGTGCAGATTGCGCGTTAAAACATATTTTTTGTATTAATTATTGGGGTCGCTTAAGATGACTATAAACTGATCTTAAGCTCCGCAAGTCTCAAACTTGTTTGAGAATTAGAACGTTAGTGATAAATTGCACAATTATTTTAATTTACAACTTTTATATTGGCTTGATTTATAGGGTCTCAATCTGACAATTTTCGTTAAAAGATTTCTTTTTACAAGTTCTTTTTCGAGATTGTCTGTGAACGATTGCTGGTCATAGCCAAGGCAAATAACGTCCGGTCTGAGTTGCTCAATCATCTTGTAAGGGTATTCTAAGCTGCCCAATACAGCCAGGTCAACATTTCTGAAGTGTTTAATCTCTCTCAAGCGTTTCTTTTCATTATTTACTGGTTTTTGCCCTTTGATTTGTGTAACATTCTTGTCCCTTGCTATGATCACAATTAGTTGATCTCCAAGGCGCCTGGCCTGGGAAAAGAGGTTAAGGTGGCCTGGGTGCAGAATGTCAAAAGTGCCAAAAATCATAACAGTTTTCATTTGTAGGGTTGGTCAGTTACCTCTTTAATTCTCTTAGCTTTTTTGTTGCCTATTAGCTCAACCTCTTTGAGCTCATCTTCAGATGCATTGACCACAGCTTTGACTGAGCCGAATTTTTCAAGCAATGGCTTTGCCAAAGTTGCTCCGACCCCAGGGAGTGATGAGACAATGTATTCCTGGAGCTCTTTTGTGGAGAGGGGTTTTTTTTCGCCGTGCAGATAAACATCTTTCTTGTGGTCTAGCTGCTCGTGCATGGCGATTATTCGCAAGATGGCTGCAGTCTCTTTTGGATTGCGCGAGAAGAGTACAGGGATTGAATAGTCAACAGCTATTGTTGACATTAGGCCGCGGATGGCATTCGGGTGCACATTCCTGATTGCATAGATATCTTGGGTGCCTTCTATAAGCACGACTGGCTTGAGGAAGTTCTGCTTGAGTTCCTTGAGCTGACCCAAGAGTCTGCCATCTATCAGTGAGTTTACAAAGTCTTCGGTATTTTTAATTTCTACTCCCACATGTTCGCTGCACACATAGTCTGCTGATTTGAGTGATTCCAGTTTGATTTGGACATCCAGCTCCATCAGGTGCTTGATGGTGCCTGAGCCCTTTTCCCTGTAGTCTGCGAAAATCGTAACTTGTTTTTCGGGGATGTAGTTTTGGAGAGTGGGCTGGGGCTGAATCTCAAGTTGGAGATCTTTTTTGAGTTGATTGAGGACGCGGTACATCCTTTTTTGTTTGTGGAGTGAAGACCACTTGTAGGCCTCGTCCCGAGTGTTCTTTGCAGTTAGGACAATTACCTCTCCTTTCTCCAACCTCCCTGTTCTTCCTTTTCGTTGGATAAATCTGATTGCAGAGGGGATTGGCTCGTAGAATATGACAATGTCAACCTTGGGGATGTCTAGGCCTTCTTCTGCTATTTGGGTGGCAACCAATACGTTGAATTTTCCTTCCCTGAAATCGGCAAGGGTTTGCTTCTGCTCTTTTTGGGTCATGCCAGTCTCTTTTTTCTTGAGCTGACCTACGAATATTTTTGCAGTGATGTTGTTGATTTTGTTGAGCTCCTCGGTTATTTTCAGGGCGCTGTCCCGATATTGCGTGAAGATAATCATCTTCATAGAGGGATTTTGCGCTTTTTGCTGAACGATCGCCTTTAATTTTCTTAGTTTGGGATGTTCGATATTGTTCTCGTGCAGGCGTTCTGTTTTGATGATGGCGCTCCTGAAATTGAGGTCCCGCATCAGGTTTTGGGTGGCTTTTGTTTTGGTGGTGCGTGCCTGGTTTTGAAGCTGAGCGAAGTATTTCGAGAGTGCTTCTACTCCCTGTGTCTCAATAAGCTCGAGTGCATGGTGTGTTTTCATTATTTCTGCAGCCACGCTTAACGCCTTCATAACCTCATAGTCGCGTTCTCCCTGTGCAAGTCTGGCTTGGAGGCTTGCCTGGAAACCCAGGATGTCTTTTTTGGTGAGGTATTTTGTTTTTGATGGCTCCATGAACCCTTTTTGAGCAAGCTCTTTGATTTTAGTTTTTATGCAGACATCCAGAAAGCTTCTGATTTGCAGGAATGATTCTGGGAGTTCAACCTCTTCCCAGTGGATGTCTGTCTGCTGAACATACGGCTGAACGTCAGGGTCATCTTCTGTTCGGACTTCAATTGCCTCAATGAAAAGGTTGGTGCAGATCTCCTTGATCTTTTCCAGGGTTGAGCCAGGGGATGCGGTTAATGCAATTATGCGCTCAAAGCGCGAGGTTTGTCTGTATTGTTTGGCTAGCCATACATAGCTGTAATTGCCAACTGCTTTGTGGGCTTCATCAAAGCCGAGCAGGCTGACATTTTCAAGGCTGATTTTTGCTGAGATTACGTCATTCTCAAAACCCTGCGGCGTTGTGAAGATAATTGTGGCTTTTTTCCAGTTCTCTTGTCTTTTTTCTGGGCTGACTTGGCCTGTGAAAA
>JBDRLT010000041.1:0-3011 GCA_043812815.1 Candidatus Woesearchaeota archaeon
CTATCCTGCAAATATGACCATCTGGATTCTTTTGGAACCCAAAATACCCTTCTTGAAGTGTATTCATCCCTCTCTTCTGGCCCGAGGCTGTCTTTGTCATTCTCAAGCTCCTTATAGACATTCTCAAAGCTGTCAGAGATATACTTTAGGAAAATTAAGCCAAGGACAACATGTTTATATTCAGCAGCGTCCAGGTTATTTCTCATCTTGTCTGCTGCTTTCCAAAGTTTTTCTTCAAATCCCAAATTTCCTGATTTTATCTCCTTCATTTAACAACCATTTTGTAGTATTGTATAAAAAGTATATAAACATTGCCTCAAGAAGGCCTAGAATCATGTTTTTAGTGTTTACAACAGTTAACCTTATTTCAGCCTGTCTAGTCCTATTTGAGAGTAAGATTCAAGCAACCGTGTTACTAGTCACTACAAAACACTTTATTTTTATAATTCTTAATCAGCTTTGCACTGGGCGGGAATAAAGGAGATGGCAACTTGTCTAAACTAAACCATTGCCATTGTGTTATTTCATCTGGCTCCATCACTTTAGCTTCGCCCAAAAAGTCTTCAGATATCATGCCAACTGTGACAAAGTGCGCATGCTCATTCTTGTCATTTTGGGCTGCAATAATCTTTGCTGAGTTTAGTTTTATGCCTGTTTCTTCCATTACTTCGCGTTTGGCTAACTGAAGAAATGTTTCGCCAAATTCTATCTTGCCTCCTGGTAAAGTCCATGTGCCCTCGCCGTGCAGAGCTGAGTCTGCTTTTTCAGGATCTTCATGTCTTTTTCCCAACAGAACTTTCCTGTCTCTCATAAGCATAATCCCAAAACCTGCACCGACTTTCTTTTCTCCCATTTAAGCACTCTCAAATATTTTTTTCAATAATAATGCATCCTCTTCTAATACTGGGCTTTCACATATAACACAGCCATTAATATTATAATCTTTCCATGTCTGGACAATTGCCTGATAATTTAGCTCAGATTCCCTCAGAGGGAGGTGGTTTTTCTCGCCCTTCTCTCCATAGTTTATGCCAGAGATATGGATGTGCATGTTGTTAAGCGCCTCTCTACCAAGACTTTTTTCAAGCTGCTCCAAGATGTAAGCGTAGTCTTCATGGCTGTTCTTTTTGCCAATACTCCGTGCAAAGTAGTGGGCATAGTCTATGCAGGGGAGCACTTGCTTGATCTCCTGACTTAGCATGATTATTTCTCGTAGGTTGCCAAATTGGGTTGGTTTGCCTGTGAGCTCTGGCCTCAGCCAGATTTTATTATTGATTTCCTCAAGTAGTCTGGAAATCTCAATGAGCTCTGATTTGACACTTTGATACACTTTTTCCTGGTTCTGCTTGAGGTAGAATGCAGCATGAAATGTGGCAGATTTTGCACCGCAGAGCCATGCTATCCGCGCAGTTTTTAATATGTGGGTTCTGCTTGCCATCCTCTTCGCTTTTTCAACGGCATTGAGGTTTACATAATATGGGCTGTGTGCAGTGAGTTCAATATTTCCGCGGGTATTGCTTATTAGGGTGGCAGATGCTGGAGAGAGGTTGACACCATGGACAAATTCGAGTTCCATGCACCCTAAGCCCAGCTTTTTGATTTGCTCAATGCCGGAAATCGTGTTTCGGTTTGCAGAGATTGGAATACCTGCTGTTCCAAAGAGCAGCTTCATTTATGGCCCCAGTCGATTGCCGGATATTCATGGCCTTTGAGAAAAGCATATGCAGAGAGTGCTGCCTTGGCGCCCTCGCCTGCGGCAATAACTACCTGCTTATATTGAATATCTGTTACGTCGCCTGCTGCAAACACACCTTTGCATGACGTATCGCAGTTCTTGTCTGTAATTATTTCACCCTTGCCATTCAGTTTTACCAAATTGTTGAGGAAATCTGCCCTAACCTCATAGCCGATTTCAAGAAAAATGCCATCTACAGCAAGCTCTTTTTGTTTACCTGTACTTTCTACTGTAAGTGATTTCACAAACTTGTCCCCTTTGATTTCAACAGGAATATGATTCAGAACTAACTCCATATTCTTTTTCTGTTTGAGCTTCTCTGCAAGTATCTGGTCACCTCTGAAGCTGTCTCTTCTGTGGATCAGGTATACCTTTTTGGCAATACCTGAAAGCATAAGTGCCGAGTCCAGTGCAGAATTGCCTCCGCCGACTACTGCCACGGTCTTTCCTTTATACAGAGGTGCATCACAAGTGGCACATGTATGAACCCCCTTGCCCATGTATGTATCTTCTCCAGGAATGCCGAGTGTTTTAGGTATTTTTCCATAAGCCAGAATTAGGGTATCTGCCTCATATGTTGTTTTGTCAGAAAGCTCAACCTTGAATGGTTCCCCTTTTACGATTCCTACGACCTTGCCGTTTATGATCTTTGCTCCAAATGAGAGGGCCTGCTCTTTGAATTTGGTGATAAGCTCATAGCCTGGGCCAACAAAGGCAGGATAGTTTTCAATATGTGAAGAGAGTACTGTCTGGCCACCAACATCTATGCTAATGACTGCTGTTTTGAGGCCTTTTCTGCAGGTGTAAATTGCTGCTGTAAGCCCTGCTGCGCCTGCTCCCACGATTATGACATCGAATTTCATATTGGTCAGTTTATTTTGGGTTTTTATATATCTTACTGTTTGAGCCTGTCAATTTCCTCAATCTCACCAACAGTTGCCCATTGTTTTTTTACGTTTATTGCTTGGATTAGCTGCTTTTCATCAACCTTAATTAGATTAGCAGCGAATTTTATTCTCTCCTCATCTGCCTCTTTAGGATTCAGGTTCTTTATCCTTTTTTCCAGCTGGTCAAAGCCCTTTAGCTTAGATATGTTTATTGTCTGCTTGAAGTTGGCTAGTATCTTGTCTGTTAACTCTGCCTCTGCCTCGAGATGCTTAACTAATTTATCTTTGTATGCTGCGTATTTTTTCTTGGTTGGGGCATCTAGCTTAAGCCTGTGCACGCATTCATAGCTGGGGTCAATATAATCCTTCAGTTTATCTGCGGGCACTTC
>JBDRLT010000042.1:0-47168 GCA_043812815.1 Candidatus Woesearchaeota archaeon
TGGCCTTATCATTCATACGTTCTTCTTTTGTCTTTTTCTTGGCATACACCCTATAATCATCAACAACTTTTCTAAATTCCTTAGGGATAATTGCTTCTTCAGAGGACAGAAGCGGATGCTCTGGCGATATCACCACAAAAGTTGCTCCAAAATTTGTGTCTGGTCTGGTTGTTGATACTGTCAGTTTCTTGTTAGTCCCGATAATCTCATAATCAATATCAATCCACTCTTTTCTGCTAATCCAATTCCTCTGCATAGTCTTAACATCCTCAGCCCAACCAACAAGCTTGCCAATATCTTCATAGAGCTCATCACCATATTCTGTAATTTTAAAGAACCACTGGTTAAGGTTTTTGGTAACAACATCAGTCTCACCATGCCTCCAGCACTTACCATTGTGTACCTGCTCATTTGCCAAAACAGTCTTACACTCTGGGCACCAGTTGACCTCTGCGTCTCTCTTGTATACAAGCCCCTTTTCATACATTTTCAGGAAAATCCACTGATCCCATTTGTAATATTCCGGGGTGTGGGCAGAACACATCCTATCCCAATCATAACTCAACCCCAGCTCTTGCTGCTGCCTGATGAAGTTCTTTATAGCCTCTTCAGTAAAAATTTTCGGATGGGACATGGCTTTTATTGCTGCATTCTCAGCAGGCAGACCAAAACTATCATAACCCATCGGATAGAGAACATTGAAACCTTGCATCCTTTTGAACCTCGCCATAACATCTCCCATGCAATAATTCCTGGCATGGCCCATATGGAGGCCGGAACCTGAAGGGTAGGGCCACATCTCGAGACAATAGAACTTCTTCTTTGAACAATCTTCTTCAACTTTAAAGAGGGCTGCCTCTGCCCATTTTCTTTGCCATTTTTTTGATATTGTGTTGAAATCAACCATTTTAACCTTCAAATCTAGTTTTGATTTTTATATTTTGTTAAATAGTGTTAGAAAATGTGGGCGCCGGGCTCACAACAAGAAAATAAATGAATTTTTTCCCATGTGCTAAACCTTTTTAAACCTCGCAATTGTGTCAATGAGGTCAACATGCCCTAAGAAGACTGCTCTACAGCAATACCTTTCCAAGCCAAGGCTGTCCAAAACCTTTTTCCTGTCTTCTCCGTTATTAATACGCTCAGTATACTCTTCCCACAGGTGTGCAATCGGTTTTCCACAGCTCCAACAACGAACAGGTATTATCATTTTATCTGTAGCTCTTCTGTTTCTTTGCTCTTGCTTTTGAGTTTCTGTTTGGTTTCCTCACTTCCTTTCTTCTGACATCTGCAACCAACAGCTGTCTGTCATAATCAAGCAAGGCTTTTTCAATCTTTTGGTCTTTTGAGTATTTGACTATACCCCTGCCAATTGCCAGTCTGATGGCATCTGCCTGCGAGCTTACACCGCCTCCTCGCACACTCACATCCACATCTATTTCAGATGCCAGTTTTTCAGATAAGAGAAGCGGCTCGCGAATCCGCATGCGGTGCATTGTGGGTTCATAACAGTCAAGCAGCAGCTTGTTTATTCTCACTTTGCCTGAGCCTTTGCTTATTGTTGCCCGGGCAATTGCTTTCTTTCTCTTTCCAGATGTGTGTACAGCATTCATATTTTGGCACCCATGTATTTGCTCAATTCATAGACTGTTGTAAATTTTGGGGTTTTAAGCTTCTTGGCATTGGCACCAGCTATAGTGATGCTCTTCTCCTTTTCAAACTCAGCTGGCTTCCCAAAATAACACTTGACACTTTTGTAGGCAGCCCTGCCTTTTGGTTTTCTGTACGGCAACATTCCTCTAATAGTCCTCTTAACAATAGCTTCTGGCGTCCTGGGGAAATATGGCCCGCTCTGAGGACCACCCCTCAGTCTCTTGACAGTGTATCTCGCAAAAGTTGCCTTTTTGCTGCCGCTGATCACGGCCTTCTCACAGTTGATAATATTCACTTTTTCTCCTAGAAGAGCCATCTTGGCAGCTTCTCCAGCAAGCCTTCCCAATATTAAACCCGATGCATCTATTACTGCCATTTTACCCAATTATCTTTACCTTCTTTCCTTTGATATCTAAATCCATCAAATCGCTGATGGTTATTGCCTTGGATTTGCTGGCACCAATTTTCTCCCTTGCCTTATCTGAGAACTGCCATGCAGCTACAGTTAAACTATGATTTAGCTCACCTGAAGAGAGCACCTTTCCAGGAACAACGATTATGTCCCCTTCAGAGGTGTATCTGTTTATCCTCGAGAGGTTAACAGCTCTGCGGTTGCGCGTAGGTGCCTCTAGATCAGTTGCCAATCGCTTCCAAAACCTCTGCTTAGTTGCTGCTGACTTTTTCTTGAGTTCACTCAGCAACGCTACAAGGTATCCGTTTGTTGGTCCAGTTCTTCTCATTTTTCTAGATGCGGGGGACGGGATTTTCAAAAAATTTTTGAACCCGCGCAGCCACTAAGGCCTACGGACCTCGACCGTAGTCGTTTGGTCCACTGGGCTAGCCAGGATTGACCTAACTCCGACACCCCCGCGTGATTAGCCTGTTTTGTTGAATTCCTCCAAAAAGCTATCTAATTTCCTATCCAAATATTCCGTGGCAACAATCAAGACCTCTTCAGGTTTCAGCTGCCCCCAAGATTCAACATAAAAAACAAAGTCATGCACATTATCATCTACTGTTACTTCTCCACCAGATGTTTGCTCGCAAGCTTTGCACAAGTGGCAATCCATCAGTCTCTTATCATTGATTTCCAACTTGCTTCCGTTTTTCACGAAAACTTTTATAGGGCATGCCTCAACACACTCAATGCATGACTCTCCTTTCTTTGAAATTTTGATAGTCGGTAAATACTTGTAATATACTGATCCCGGGCTCCACTTAGTGTGGTCCTTCCCAATCCCGAGTATTGCAATCAGCTCAATCTCAAGGTTCTGACCTTTCAACAGTTTGACAATAGGTATTCCCGGATAAACAGGCTTAGCTTTTGGGTCAGAGGAAACAATGTCAGATGCATATACTGTTTTCGGGCCCTTCTCTTTAAGTGTTAGCTTCAGCTGGCACTGAGCACACCCAACACCACCGCATGGGCATTCGCTAGGCAATTTATAAGATGAAAGATCTGTATGGATAGGGATCAACCCAAGTCTGTGGGCAACAACCTCATCATATAAAGCAGAGGTATTTTTTCTAAACTCAACATATTCTATTGCAAGCGTTGGGACAGATTCGATGGCACATCTCCTCAGAGCATTGGCAAATGCAGTACTGCTCTTTCCCAGAACAAATGAAATTCTGTTGGCTTTCTTCTCTTTGCTCAGCAGGGTAACTTCCATTTATACACGCCTCCCTCGTTTTCCGCCCTTTTTCCTGCAGCCATCATGCGCAACAGGGGTAACCTCTTCAATAGTACCAACCCGCAATCCCAGCCTGGATAATGCCCTAATTGCAGCTTGAGCCCCAGGGCCTGGATTGTAAGGGCCATTGTGGCCGCCCGGTGCCTTTATCTTTACATGAATACCAGTAATACCCTTCTCAATTGCCGACTCAGCAGCCTTTTTTGCAGCCTTCATGGCAGCTGTTGGCGAGCTTTGAAGCCGGTCTGATTTTACCACTTGGCCCCCAGATGAAACAGCTATTGTCTCTGTGCCAGTAATATCTGTTATATGCACAATAGTATTATTATACGATGAGAAAATATGCGCAATCCCCCATCTTCCGCTCTTTTTCATTTTTCCTCAGGCTGCAACACATCAACCACCCTGATTGCTGCCTCCTCTTCTTTTCTAACAAGATATGAGGGCACAGTAATCTTTCTGTCGCCCACAAAAACATGGCCATGCACAATATACTGCCTTGCCTGTTTCATTGAACTGGCAAGCTTCTTCCTGCAAACCAAAGTCTGTAATCTACGCTCTATGATGTCTTCTGGCTTTAAACTGAGTACTGAGTCAAGATCAGCATTCTCAGGCAACATATTCAAAGAACTCAGTTTTGAGAGCAACTGCTCCTTCTCTTTCTTGCCTTGCTCAGAGGTACTGGCAATAAGATTTTTTGCCTGCATTGAAAACCCCTTAAGTTTTGAAACAAGTTTCCATATCTCTCGCTTGTTTTTCAAGCCATATGTAGTCATAATCGCCTTTTCTTGTTCAATTCTCGCCTTCTGCCAAGGATGGGCTGGCGGAGTAAACTTCTTCCTGGTTTTTTTTGGATCTCCCATTCTTACACCCTACCTGCCTTTGCACCTTTTCTACGCTTGACACCAACAACTTTACCTTTGTTGGCCCTGAAATTAGAACGTGTGCGTTGCCCTCTGACTGGCTGGCCCCATGCAAGCCTCATACCCCTGTAACTTCTAATATTCTGGAGACGTTTGATATCATCCTGCTTTTTGAGTGTCAGGTCAACACCAACCATGTGCAAATCAGAACCAGTCTCGTAATCTTTCTTCCTGTTAAGCTGCCATACTGGAATGCCAAACTTGAGTGGCTCCTTGAGAACAGCATTGATCTTGCTAACATCATCTTCAGTGAGATACCCCACTTTCTTGTTCTTGTCAATCTTTGTTGTTACGCAAATACTCTTAGCAAAGGCAAATCCAACTCCTTTTATCTGGGTTAATGCCCCCTCAAGTGGCCTATCTCCTTTTAAATCAGTATTTACAATACGAACAACGTGTTTTAGTTCTTTTTCAACCATTTTAACCTTTAAAACTAGAATTCAAACTTGTAGCCCTATGGACGCTCACAAGTATGAACTCGGGCTTTTCATATGGGTAACTCAGCAGGGTATTTAAATCTTGCTTTTCAAATAAAACACCCTGAAAAACCGTTCAGCCAACCCGACCATGTATGGCAAAGCAAACATAACCACATACAGCAGGGATGCAGCCTTTGCAGAAACGACTTCTCCATTGAGAATACTTGCAGCTCCCATCAAGACAGTGATATTAATCAAGGCGATTGCCGGGATAAAAAGTGCTGCAAAAACATGGTGTCTTGGCTGTAAATGTTCAATATCATTAATCAAAAAGGAGAATATCAGCCCAAACACAAGGCCTATACTCGCAAATATGATCAGAAGATGGCTTGGACTCAGAAAAAGCATAAAGGGTACCAAAGCCAGAAATATCAGGAAGTTGCATAGCCCCAGCATTAGCAGCACCAGCCAGTACAAAATCCTTGCAGACTGTTTCGCATAAACCACATATTTCTCTGGCAAATATCCCAAATCAACTTTTTTCATCTTTCCACACTCAACTCAGCCATCACGCTGTTAAATGATTCTTCTATGTTTAAATTGTTTGCACTTTCAATTATCCTCTCTACAAGCTTGAGGAAAACCCTGCTTCTCTGGTAATACTCTGTAATAATGTCAATGTTGATCTCCACTGGTCCATCCTGTAACATGGCAGTCATTGTCACATGCCTGCGGTACTCATTGCTTCTGGAAAATTCAGCTCTGCTGAGCCCTCTCAAAAGGGTATAAAAATCAATAAACTCAAGCATTATCGGCTGGTCCTTGTAGAGCTCTGCAAGCATCTTAGCCCTCAGCCCAGGGCTTTTTTGGATGGTATCAACCTTTTCATGTTCCTTGTACATCTCAAGCAGGGCATAAATACAGAAATCACAACAATTGATAAGACGTTCAATAATGTTTTTGATGATGTCAACAGTACGGGTGTACTTCAAGCTAACATAGATCATATGCTCAACCCGCTTTTTTTCCTCATTAGCTTGTTCTAAATATCTGTTCATCTTTGCTCACTATCTCCTCCATTCTGGAAATAAAGTTTTTTGACATCCCTATATACTTTTTTATCTGGTCAACTGTGACAGTCTTCAGCGCATAACTCTCTCCGGCAATAACAAAAACATCTTTTCTCGTGAACTCAACAGGGCTTTTCTTATGCTGAATAATTATGTCCTTAATATCATTTATCATCTCTAGATACACCTTGTCCACAGAATATTTCGGCACAATTTTTGATTTAAACATATTCAATTTTGAGTCAAAAGTGTCGTGGAATGGAGGGATTCTCTTGAAAAGCCTTTCATAATAAAGCACAGAAGCAATCGAGTTTGTTAAAGCAAGGAAGATGTTCTCAATCACACTTAACAGAAGCCTAGTATCCCTCACCAGCGGATAAGTCATAGTTATCATATGATCTGCAATCTTGAGTTTTTGGCGAGCTTTCTCTCTATACTCTTGAAACCGCTCCATAATGTCCTTAATAACTTGTACGTTTTTAAATTTTGCTATATATACTCTTAGCATTCTCAAAGATAATTCAAGAAAAGCGCTTACCCTACCTGTAGATCCATAATGGCTTTTGCCAAATCACCATCGGTTTTTTGTAGGGATCTCACCGCAGCCTCCCTATCAACTTTAGCCTGTTCCATCACAGTGCGGATATCTTCTTCACTACTCTCTAGATCTCTTTCAGAAATCTTCCCACTTATCTGGAAGGTCTCCTGCCCCATCATATTGACCTTGACCACAGATGGTTCTATAATCACTATCTCCTTATCATGCATATGGATAACCACACGTTTAGCAGGGATTTCTTGCTGTTGGATCCCCATTCTCTGCATCATCTTCCGCATCTGACGCGGATTAACCCCTGGCGTCATGCCAGCCAGCTCTCCCCATAGATCTGCAGCAATACTATCAATATTATAACGACAAAACATGCAAACACCACAAGACCCGGTGTAATCGCAAACTTGCTCTTGTAATCATCAAAATATCGCATTAACCCACTCATTGAGGAGGGTAATGAGATTTTGTCTCTTGCCATTTGGTATCCCCCTGATTAATGTGTAGAGTGGCTGTAAGCCACCTTCTGTCAGACCTCCTGTTTCAAGGAAAGGTCTGCCTCAACATTCAACTAAGCGCACAATGCTTGCACAAGCCAGGGCTCACCGTTTCACCAACACCTTAGCAATGTCCGCCCCTTGACCCCAAGTCACCTTGGGAATGGCAGCATCATCCTGCACTAAGGCTGATCGTTTCTGAGTGGTTGCCTTCCATTACAGAACTCTCTTGGGAGAGTAGCTTTGGTAGTGGGTGGACTTTCCTCACTTTCGCGAAGTTGAGCGCCACTCTACCATAATTGGGTAAGGGCTATTTTTTAAAAACCTTTTGGTGTAAGATATTTATACTTAGCACCCATTATCCAACTCATGAATGAGACTGCGGTGTTTGACAAGCTCCTGCAAGGGGGATTTGCACCAGGGATGCTAAACACAGTGTATGGCGAGGCAGCCGGCGGCAAAACAACAGCCTGCCTACTGGCATCAATCGCCTGCACAAACCAAAAAAAGAAAGTGGTTTTTGTTGACACAGAGAATGGGTTTTCAGTTGAGAGGCTGAAGCAGCTCACCCCCAACTATGAAGGGGTGCTAAACAATATTCTGTTATTTCGTGTTAACAGCTTCTCACACCAATCCAAGGTGATTTCAGATCTTCATAAGATAATTGCTCAACCATCTGTTGGATTGGTTGTGGTGGACACTATTGGCTGCCAATACCGGTTAGCCAGGGTAAAAGACCCCGAAGCTGCCAACTCTGCTCTGGTTGAGCAGCTTGACACACTCAGAGCATTGTACAAGCAAAGCGATGCTGTGTTTATTGTTACAAACCAGGTTTACTCCAATATGGAAAACGGAGTCTCGCTTGTGGGGGGGATTATTGTTAAAAACAGGAGCAAATGCCTAATCCAACTAGCGATAACAGAAGAGCAGAAACGAGTTGCCATACTAGAAAAACACCCAACACTAGCAGAAAGCAGAGTAGAGTTTATAATTGGCAAAACAGGATTTCAGCTGCTCTGACTATTCGTCTGTGAAATCCTCTACTTTTGCCTCAATTGCTTCCTTTACAAGGCCCCTGTTCTTCATGTATTCATTAGCCAGAATCCAGAATACCAGTCCCAGACTCTTCTTGCCCTTGTTGTTGCATGGGATAATCAGATCCAGGTTGTTCGCCTGGTTGTTGGTATCACACAATGCAATCACTGGTATCCCAACAGCCAATGCATCATTTATTGGATTGCGATCAGGCCAGGAATCAACAGCCAAAAGTGCCTTTGCCTCAGTATATTTCTCAAGCATAGGGTTAGTTAGAACACCAGGAGGATACCTCCCTGCATACACCCTGACACCCGTGACTTCAGCAAATTTGTTGCATGCTTTCCAGCCATTCTCACGCCTGCACACCAGAATTATGTCTTTTGGTTCAAAATGGGCAAGGAAATTGCCAGCAACTCTGAGTCTATTGTCAATCTCCTGCAGATTCAGCACAGACAAGCCGTCAGGCCTAGTCTTGTAAATAAATTTTTCCATATACTTTGTCCTAAATTTCGTCCCTATATGTATCCCTGCTTTGAGATACTGATCCTGGGGTACCAAGAACTGAGACTGTTCAACCATTTTTACCTCCAGCAGAAATGAACTGCCTTATTTTCGCCCAGCAGCACAGCACAACAGCAGTTATGCTTAGGCAATGCTGTTGGAGGGGTGGGGATGCATTTATAAAAGTTTTGCCTCTGCTGGATAAGTCTTCAGAGTCTTGTATATGGGCCCTTTAGGGGTTAATGTGCTCTGGATCAGCTTAAAATTGTCTACAGAAAACTCAACAGGGACAACATCTATTGATTTTAGCAGCTGTTGGAATCTCTGCTTGTCAGCAACCATGCCAACTCGTGCCAGAGTCAGATGAGGAACAAATCTCTCACCCTTCCCATAACCTAGAACAGTTTCCACCTGCTGTTGGAGCTCAAGCAGCCCTTTTGGCGTGAGGCCAACCCAAACAACCCTTATATATTTCTCATTCGGGAACACACCCATATTATTGAGGCAAGTCTTGAAACTCTCAAACTTTATTTTATTAAGTTGCTCCTCACCCCAATGCACATCAGCAACTTCACCCAGAAATTTGAGGGTGAGATGAAAAACACTGACTCTCCGCAGCTTTGCTCCGATTAACAGAGATTGTAGCCTGTGGAGTTCTACAATAATACCATCCGGAACATCAATTGCAACAAACAGCCGCATACAAAATAAAAAAAACAAGATATATAAAAAACCTTAGATATCCCTCAAGCCGCCAGTCTCCACATAGAAACTACACTCGCCTTCCGGCAAACTAGGGCTATCTACAAGCTTGGCTACTCTACTCCCCTTCTTGCCTTTTCTCAGATAGATCCTAAAGGTTGAGGCATGCGCTACAATATGGCCGCCTATTGCCATTGTTGGATCTCCAAAGAACGTGTCTGGCCTAGTCATAACTTGATTTGTTACATACACACTAATGTTGTGGTTGCAGGCCAATTTCAATAGTGCGCGCATATGTCTGTTGATTTTCTGCTGGCGTTCAGCCAGGGTTCCTCTACCAATAAACTCTGCTCTGAAATGCCCAGTCAGGGAATCAACTACTAACAATTTCACGTTTTCACCTTGCTGTATCATCTCCCCTACCTTTTCTGCAAGAAGCATTTGGTGATCTGAGTTGAAAGCTCTTGCCACCTTTATCTTGGGCAGCACCTTATCAGGATCAAGCCCTGCTGCTTTGGCAATATCCACTATACGTTCAGGTCTAAAGGTGTTTTCTGTGTCAATAAAAACAATAGTGGCATCAGGGAAGGTTTTTATTGTGTTGATACACATCATATGGCCAATTTGGGTTTTACCAGAACCATATTCTCCATATGCCTCGGTTATGGCAGCGGTTTCAAAGCCACCTCCTAAGAGTTGGTCAAACGCCGTTGATCCAGTGGGAATTTTTTTAACCATTTTTCTCCTCTTTAACACATCATCTCCAGATTCAAAGCCCATAGACATAGAGTTTCTAGCACTCTGAATAATCTTACGAGCAACTACCTCTCCCATCCCGGTGGCTTCAACAATCTCGCCAGCACTGGCAACAGCAACACTCATCAAATCTACAAAGCCAGCGCCTTCCAATTTTTCAGCAGTGGCTGCACCAACCCCTGGCAAATCCTGCACGGTTTCAATCTTTTTTTCTTTTTCCATCAATCATCACCTTGTGTTTTAGTCAAATTATCAGTTTATTAACTTTCTGTGTTCCATTTCGGAAAAATAAAATAAAAAACCAAAAAAACTAGTAGATATCTTCTATCTCTATGTCTTCTGGTTCATCGTTAGCTGATTCCCGTAGCAACAGGAACTCATATGCCTTGTTCAGAACCAATGCTGCCTTTGGCAGGTCGCTAGTTCGGAAAGAACCAGAGCTCTGCCACTCGCCACTTTTATCTTTGTACCTTCGCTGCAGTGTTATTGTCTTAAATTCCACTGGCTGCCCAGTTGTTTTGCTCTGGGCCTGGTTTTTCCAGATAGTAGCACTGATACTGCCAGTGCTATATTTTTTTTCAGGCAAATTGCCTTTTTGTTCCATAGATTTCACCTCTTGCTTTTCGCGTTTTGTTTCAATCCCCCCTTAATTATGAGCTCCAGTTATACTGTGCTCCAGGGAGCGAGGTAGGCTGCATTGCTGCAACCTGGATGTAATGCTAATAGCGTACTTTAAATAGCTTACGCAGCCATGTCCAGTGGGGTGTGGATTTACTTTTATAATTACTAGCCAGTAGTGAAGATAGAAACATTTATATAATCTAACTTAAGACCTTCATCCATGATCCCACAAGTTTATATTACTGGCCAAATTACAGATGTTACGGAGCACGAAATAATTGCCTCTCTAAGACAATACAGGGATAGCCCTACTTTACTAGTATCGATAGATTCTGACGGGGGCCATGTAAGTTCTACTTTAGCTATTGTTGATGCTATGCTTTCAATACAAAGAAATAGCACCATCGTTGCGACATATGCAGCAAAAAAGGCATATAGTGGCGCTTCTTTAGTACTTGCAGCTGGCTCGCGAGGATACCGTTGTGTAACTGAACGTACTGGTATCATTGTCCACGAACCACAACCAGTGGAGATTCTAATAACCGCTTATCCCGGGTCCCATAGACACTCAGAAGCACACCGAGCATTGGAGAATGAGTTATTCTTACGAGAGCACGAGTGGGAGAGAGCGGCTGACTTTTATGAACAGTTTACAAGAATGTCAATTCAAAGTCTTCTTGTAGGTCATAGAGAGTTGGGCATAATTGGTGCGTCTGGTAAAGAAACTGGCTTGTTTGATAAAATAGTCCAAGATATCCAAGAGGTTTATGGTATACTTGAGAGATTAGTCAGATAAATTTCCCCTTATGGTTTTACATCCCTAATTATTATCCAACAAAATAGGGTAGTATTACTATGGCAAGTTAGATTGCCAATAAAATTCAGAATTTCAGTTTCATTCAGTATTTTCGTGAGTTAGGGTCTTGGCAACTTCAGGGATGCTGCTCTTAGCAATCTGAGAATCAAGGTATTTAATCTCCTCTTCTGGATCGGGATTAAGAACTATGTCGCGGGCAATGAACTCAAGCCTGTCAAACATCTCGTTTTTGACTGTCCTTCCGCTGAATTTTATTATATTACCCAGCATCTTGTTCTTCTGATCTTCAAACTCGGTTGGGTTCTCTTTGAAATGCAACATCTCATCATGCCCAATATTCAGCAGCTTCAATGCAGCATCTCTAAAACAAACAACGCGGATATTCTCACTTCCATCATCCAGGAAAAGATTCAGCACATATGCAAAGGCAGGCTCAACAGAGTTGTGTGTGCTGCAAACAAAGCTGCCTTCTTTCGGATAAACACGCCTGTTACACTCTGGGCACACCTCATAGAATCTTGGCTCAAAAAGCTGAACAAGCGTACCCACAATATCCACATTGGTGTCGCCCTCATGCAAATCAACAATCTTTTTTCTGGTTGTCAGAGCAGTCTCTTTAATATCATCTATGGTAACACCTTGCGGGTTAATAGCAATATTGCTTCTACTCCCCAGGTGAAGCTCTCTTTGCTGGTTGTTCTCCTTTACATATGCTCCCATAACCTTGATGATGGTGCCTGCTGTGATATTCACCATTGAGTCTGCCCTGTCCCCCCACATAACTACCCTTATTGTGCCTGTTTCATCACCAATTATTAAGCTGCCAACCTGCCCATCGCGGTCTTTCACCCTAAAAGTGCGTACTGGAAATAATCTAATAACTTTGCCAACTGTTTCAACTTCTCGCATACCGTTTAAAAGATCCTTAATCTTAAGTTTCCCAGAAGTCTGTTCAATAAGCTTTATCCCCAGCTGGTTAGCCACAATATGGGCAGCACCCTCTTTGCTAATGAGTCCAGAGAGCTGTTTGAGCTTTTTATCAACCCTAATCTCAATCTCTGCCCTGCTCAACCCAGATTTCTGCTGAATTCTCTCAACAACCTCATCATAGCTAAGCTTTATCATATCATCCCTAGGTTTTGGAAAAAGAAAACGGTTTAAATAGTTTTATGTTTTGGCCTATTCAATATAAAGGGCAATTTTGTAGACAATCTCCCTACTCTTGGTTGAACTCCCATCATACACCGTCAGAAATTCCTGGTTGGAAATGTCAAAATGGTATATGTTTTCAGCCTCATACGCCTTAGCCAACTTCCAATTGGCAAGGTGTGTTAATGCCTGCCTAACACACTCAAGCACTGACTCTGGGCCGCCGCTGTACTGCCCAGCCAGTTTTGGATCATCAAATGGCTCGAATGTCTGTTTGCAGATTTCAACTTGGGAAAGGAGCCACTTTGCATCTTCTGCAATTTTCTGGTAATAATCTATTGAATAATCAATATTTATTACAAAACCAGGATTAACAGAATATACCGCCCGAGCTCCCTCTAAGTCTGGCTGGTCTGGTTGGGGTTGAGGTGTAGGGGTAGTTGCAGGAGTTCCAGTTGGCGATTCTGCATCCACTGCGAATCCAGTGGGAGTATCTGGAATGTTCCTAATAAGATATAGGGACAAAATTAATAGAAGCACCATGCCAATTAGGGAAAATGTTTTTCTCATTGCACTATCCTCTCAAATCTTTCCTTAAGCCCTGTATACCACTCGCACTCTGCAAACTGGCAATAGCCAGTGCCAGCCATGTCTAATGCTTTGATTCTGCCAAAAAGACCATAATCAAAACACAACGGGTTGAACGCGTTATTCCCTGAATTCGCAAAAAGCCTTAGCTCAAAGTGAAGGTGGGGTCCGCTTGAATCGCCAGTGTTACCAGAAAGGGCAATCACATCTCCTGCCTTGACCCTTGCGCCATCATTCACAATCATACGGGATAGATGGCCGTACACAGTATAGAATTTATCTTCAGTACCCTCAAAACCATGCTCAATAATCATCTGCACCCCATAAGCTCCTGCATTAGAGTTGGCAGAGATAATCTCCCCATCAGCAAAAGCCCTAACCTCTGTGCCTACTGCACATGGAAAATCAAGACCCTTGTGGTATCTTGAGATACGTGGATCCTCCTGTGCCTCCAAATATCTGTCCTCAAAGCAGGAGCTTATGCCATAGTTGTAAGGAGGGGATCTGGACATCATACTGTTTATCACACTTATATCAATAGGAAGAACAGCATTTATATCTGAAGAGATATCTGGGGAGGGTACTAAAGGTTGAGGAATTACTTGTGGATTTGCTTCAATTGTCTGCTCCTTGTAGGAAATGGGTTTGCCCCTTAGAACTGTTAAATCAAGCTGATATGTTTTTAATGGATTAAAGTTATCGGATGGCATAGCCACAATATCGAGCTCATAAGATGGCATAGCCACAATCTGTTTTTGGGCAAATTTCAGCATGTATTGGTTTGAAACATCCCCTATATTGGGTAGCTTAGTATAATCCGTGAGCTTTTTACTGAAAATATCCTCAAATCTCTGCTCAATATCTTCCATCTCCGGGAAACACTCTTTGCTCTTAGTCGTCCATAGCACATATCCTTCATGCACACCACAGGGAGAGATATCATATCCTCCTTTTAGCGCCAGCTCATAAGCAGTCTGTTCTGCAGCATATCTGCCAGAATTATCCAGGTACAATAGAACTTTCTCGCCCTCTTGGTAAGTAAAAAAAAGCTCTGACTGTTTGCCACCAATCTCTCTGTTGATAAACTGCTTGTTTGTTATTACAACATAAGCTCTGAACAAAGCGAGAACAGCAACGATCATAACGAAAAATGTGAACTGAGGTGATGCTTTCCTGCTACTCATAACCCTTAATTTCATGGGTATCCTCCTGGAGCATCTGCACCATCCATAACATATGAGGAATATTCTCCATACTGGGGATTCTGGTCATAGGAAAAAGTATCATATGATAAACTTACAACAGCATTCCTAAGCCTGTCTTTTATTCTCAAAGGGATTTCTGCTTTGGTTATTGCACATTCGGCAAAGACATACCTCTTGCAGGCTTCAGTCCTTATAACATATTCCCTATTACCCCCTACATCAACGCAGACAGACGAGCATTTATCTTCCGTATCAAGGTCTGCGAAAAAAGCCTTTGTCTTTGCATCCAGCTCAGCATAGTTATCTTTTGCATAAGCATCAAAAATCAGTTCTGCGAATGTAAGGTATTCACTCCCAACTCCGGTTCTGGTCCTTAAGTAGTTTATCAGCATAATCTCCTGGCTGAGCTGATTCAGTCCCCTGCTTGATATTGTTGCCTCAACACCCTTCTTATGACAGCCAGTCATTGTAACAGAAAAAAGCAGGAAAAAGACAAGAGCACTAAGGATGAAAAAAAGGAAGGCAAGTACATCTCCCTGGAAATCTGTTAATCCCCCTTTCTTGTTGAGCATTTCAGTATTGCGGGCTCAGCACTTCAATACTGAGCACAGCCCTCCTGATCTTACCCTTATCATCTACCAGTACATAGAATATATCAGAGTAGTAATTTGAGCTGCCAGGACCATTCATATCAGCTAAAGGTTTCCAAACTGCGTAACCTCTTTCATTCAAGAAGCGACTCTCTGTTTCTCCATTATCCTTAAAGTACAAGGTTAGTTTAGCAGCCAGGTAATCATTACTCTCCCCATAATGGATGCAATTCTCAATCCTGTCAGTGCTGAACTTAGTTAGATCAATCATGCCAGGGTAGCTTCTTCCTGTTTCAGGATGGACATAGGAAATGCAATAGGGAGAATAAATCAGCCTCCCCATCATCACCTTTGCCTCTGCCTCACTCACATTAATGTTCACTATCAGGAAGGTTTTAACAATCATAACCACTGTCAGAGTGGCAATTATCATAAAAATCAACCTAGGGATAAGCAGCCCGACGTTAAAAGTCATACTCAGTTGGGCTTTTTTTGTTATCATTTGGCTGGCGTCCTCTCTGGTGTTGGAACAGGGCTTTTTTCAGGTTTTGGGATCGTTGGCAATGCATATACCTTGAAAAAATCACCTGCATTATTCCTGCTTTTGGCAATGGCAATATTCTCTGTTTCACTTATTATCCCAGCCATTATCAGCCTTGCAGCAAAGTCGTCTGCAAACCAGTAGATCTTGTCAACATGCTCCCCTTCCTGTTCGGCCTCCTTGATTCTCACTTTGTTGAGCTTGGCGCTTATCTGGAATCTTGAAACATTCTCAGGGTAAGCATAGTATGTTTTATGGGGGCTCGCATAAACAGAATCAATAACCAAGGCTATATCTCTTGCCAAATAATTCTTCTCAAAAAGAGTGCTTCGCTCGATATCTCTGACAAAACTGAACATGATATATGCAAAGAACAGAAAAACAATTAACTCAAAAATTGTGAACAGAGTCTCATTTGAGACATCCCCTTTTTTGCCTAACCTCTTTTTTATCATCAACAAAAATATCCTTTTAGTATTTATAATGATTTGGGTGAGGACTAATGAACAACATCTTCAACTGGGTAGTGCTGGAGTATCCCTGGCTCGTGTTCCTGCTCATACCAGATTAATGTTTTGAGTGCTTTTAGGCGCCGATCCTCTAAACTATCATTTTTCGCAAGATAGAGAAAACGCTTACCCCCTTCATCCTCAGTAAATTCAATATATACATTTTGGGAACCAAAATAATCATTTCCATTCCTACCATAAATTGCCAAACAATATGCCTGCTCACTGGTCAAGATATCAATAAAATCATAAAGCTTGCCACCAGCGTGCAGTTTCTTGTGTGGGTTGTGCGGGCTAATAAAAAAATCCACATCGACTCTATTGCACATATCCATGCTGCAGCTTGTTTTATAACAAAGGCATAAACAAGCATCCCTTGAGCAGCTATATGGCTTGCGGATTTCTGGAGCATCTCTTATACTTATGCATCCATTATCTTCATCATCTTTATTGAAACCAACAAGGTAATAGCCAGGGCCAAGCGTATAAGGCACAACAGCATATTTGTATTTGGCTTCCTGTTCATCGAGCTTGGATACTTCTTTAACCAACCTTTTAAAACTGTTCTCACTAGCCATGTCTGTTGGCGCTTCTTTTATAGGATTTAATCTTTCAAGCATCCTCCTGGGAATATTCAATACCTGGGCAAAGAAAAAGACAGTCAAGGCTAGGAGAATAAGAGCAATTATTATCCCAACCGCTCGTTCACTCATTTTGAAAAGCAGCAGTACATGTTATCCCCGCAGCCCCCAAAATCTTTTAAGCAGGTTTTACCCTCTTGTTTCGGTCCGCAACTGCCTCCTGACATACTCTCGCAGCTTGAAACAGCAACTAAATCCCTATTGCCGCTGCTTGTGAAGTTGGTGAATATCATTATCACCACAACCAATACTATTAGGCAGATAGTGGCAATTATTATTGTGTTAAATGTAAGCTCCACACCTTTTTTATTCATCATCTCACCTCTCAACTACTCAAGTATCTCGATCCTGCTAGCTGGATATATGTTTTTAGCTGGCCAACAGTTTTACTTACTGTAAGGTCTCGTGTACCCCAGACAGTGGTACAGCAGCCGCCTAGCAATAAAACAGATCTATGAGTTTGACCAAATGGCAATGTTATCTCTCCGCCCTGATTCATCCCATAATCGACCCCCACAAAATAATCAACATTATCAAGACCAAAACATAGATGGTCTGTATCCTTGCACATGCCATTCCCAACCTTACACATGCATAAACACCTAGTGTTAGTGCATTCTGTTGGCATGACAATGTCCGTAATACCTTCATCAAGACATCTGCATATGTCTTTTACGTCAGCATTATTAAATCCAACAATTGCATATTTTGATTCAATTTTTAATCCTGGTAACACTGTTTGTGTCTGAGTGTCACTTTTTACTATGTTCTCCACGGAATTTGTAACCATTAAGAAGCTGTCAACCATTGTTCTGGAAAACGGCTTTTTCAGGTCAACAGTTATCTCCCAAACAGAAGGAGTTAGGTCCTGATCATTCGTGTTAGTGACCGTAAGCGTGAATGTATGCGGCTCATAAGTTTCTAAAGGATATTCATAACTGAACACATCATTTTTTGGTCCGAAGTTGCCCTCGAGATCGTGATTTATCCCATCGCTTTTATTATAACTAAGGGTAATATCATAACCTTTATAATCCTCCTGGAAAGGGTCTTTGCTAAGCTGCCATACTAAGGTAATTTTCTTACCAAGCCCCTGCCTGTAATAAAACACCTCAATATCTCCTGTTAGGTCATCGTCGCATTTCAACCCAATCATATCACACAATTCAATAACCCATTTCGCTTTTGCAATATGCTGGGGGAAGGCCATTAAAATCACAAATAATACAAAAATAACCAAAGTTATTTCAACAATTTTTCTTAATGATATTGTCATTTTATGAAAACCTCAGTATCCCCGCGATCTTCTGCCATATAACTCCTGCTTTATCTCTTAGAAAATATAACACCGCTATCAGAGCCAATAATACAGCTACTGCCAGAAGCAACTCAGCAATTTTTGTCCATTCAAAATCCCCTTTTTTAAGCATAACCACTTTCATTGCAGCCACCTATTTATTACTTTTGCACAACAGTAAGCGGAGTTGATTTAGCCTCCAAAAATGTGCAATCCAGATCCTTCAGGTTATTATAATCCCATAAAACAATTCTTGCATCCCAATCAGCATTTCTGTCTGAGCCGACCATATAACCAGCAGCTCCGCTTAGTAAGCCACCAGCACCGCCAATAATAGCAATGATCCCGCAACCAATTCCCGCAGTTGTTACACACAAAGCAAGCCCAATTCCGCTTCCAATAAGCAATCCTCCACTCCCTGAAGCAACAGCCATAACCGGTTTATTTGCTTCGATACCTTGTATGCCCGGATAGGCATCCTTTGCCATCACAAACATCACAGCCAAAGGATAATTAGTTGTGAAGCTGTCATGGCTCTCAAGTTTAGAATTCGGGTAGGAGGAAGCAATTTTATGGGAATAATCAACTGCCATAAGGTAATCATAATAGGTGCTCCTTTGCCCCATTTTATCTTCACTTATATCGAATTTCTCAAATGGAACCTTATTTGAAATCAGAAAAGGAACAAACCGATTTATCTCAACATCCCTCTCAAACTCAATTCTTGAGCAAACCACGCAGTAATTGTTGTCTTTAGTATCAAAAAGTTCAATATTGCCTTCCCCGTACTGGTTCCAGCAGCCAACCATTTCATCTGCAATGGTTTTTTTGATCTCTTCAGGATCATTGCTGCCAACCTTCAGGTAATTGGTTGAGCAATCAAGCCTAACAGGGTTATTAAATGGGTTTACAAGGCTGCTCACCAATGCGTCACCTTGCTGAATAAGGTTGCTAGAAGCTGAGCCGGTATGTTTAAGCTTTATTGAACCCAACCTTACACTCTCCTTGCACTCAATAGTACGGGCAATTCCCATGCCATCCTCAGCCATACTTCTATAAAGCACCAGCAAAACAAGCATGACTATTGAAGCAAGAACCATCGTGACAAGTACATTCGTATCTATAGCAGCTTTCATCAGTTCATCACGTATGTGCAGGTATCTGGCAATAGTTCATCATATGGGAGTATCATAATCTCATTTGGGACAATAATGTCTGGAACATACTCTCCCATATGTTTCTGGCTAACTCGCCATAAAATAGCGTATTTTCTGGAAGTGTCAAACTTGTCATTTTCCAAAGCAAATTCCTGCGATTCCTGCGGGGTGAGCTTTCTCATAGCGTATCTCTCCCAATAGGTTTGTTTTGCAAGGGCATGAGTTAAGCTCATGTACTTGTAAAGCCCTGAGAAATTGGGGATATCTTTAAACTCAATCACACTGCAGATAAGGCAGTAAACCCCAGTATAATCACGCCCGCTATAAGAAAACCCATAAGGAGCATAATATTTACCGCTGCTCGTTGTAACCTGTTCAAAGCATTCAATAAATTTGTCAGCAAGCTTCTTCTTTACTTCATCTCCTATAGGCTCTGATACAAATTCCTCTGCCTGTATGGTAACAAGCTTGGCCTCACAGTCAAATTTAGGTTTCAAATTCTTGTTTGCCTCTGCAATAGAATTCTCACAAAGCGATCTCTTGGTAAAGTCGAAGATTTCAACATCGGCTTTCAGGAAAAAGCGGATAATAACTATCCCCACTAGCAAAGCGACTAAAATCCCCACAATTTTATCGCTCATATTTGCACAATCCCTCCTATTCTTTCTCTAAAAATTACTAGAAACAGAACAAAAGCTGCCAGCGTACATATGATCACCACAAGCACCCACCATAAGTCCACTTCACCCTTTTTTGGAAAATTCATAAATTACACCCTTTCTTTTGGCTATATAAGTTTTTCGAAAAATCATAAGATATTTAAGTAAACATATACCCCCAGCCCAGATGGAAAACCAAACCTGCTTATCATGCGGCAAAAGAACCACAAACAAATCAGGCAGCGCAATCTTTCCCTGCCCCAACTGCGGTAAAACAACCATTGTGAGATGCTTGCATTGCAGGCAGATAGCTCGCAAGTACAAGTGCCCAGAATGCGGTTTTGAGGGGCCAAACTAAGATGGCCCAGGTTGTGGTAACCTTCAGAATAATGCCTGATTCTCCAGATATTGATCTAAAAATTATTGAAACAAAAGCAAAAAAGCTGATTGCAAGTGTTGGAGAGGTTGGCAAAGTGGAGGTCCAGCCAGTGGCATTTGGCTTGAATGCATTGCTGATCTTCTTTGTCATGGATGAGAGCAAAGGCTCAACAGACCAGCTTGAAAAAAGGATAGCAGCTATTGAGGGAGTAACATCTATTGAAGTAGTGGATGTCAGAAGAGCGATTGGATAATTTCCAGCAGTTGTTCTAGGGTTGCATTGGTTCTGATGGTGTTTGGCGCAAAATGGGTTGGAGCTGCAGCAAATCCCATGCTCTCAATCTTCTCAAGAAGCTCTTTTGTTTTTGGGATACTCTTCAGTTTATACCTCTTGACAATCGCATGGATATCATAGAACCCCACAGTACCAAGCGACTCATGGTAAAGCACATCCAACAACGGGTTAACATCGTTAGGGCATGCCCCTATCATTTTTCTCAAGACTTCAGTGTCCCATAACTTGCCAACCCACAAAGGCCCAATTGAATTGAAAAGGAGACCGCATGTACACAAACCGCTATTTTCAGTTGCAACAGCCCTGGTGAGGCAAGTACAATAAAGAATATTTGAATGGTTTTTAAGCAGTTTGTTCACTCTCTCTTTACCCTTTTGGCAGGAGAAGAAAATCCTGTAATAATGGTGCTGGGTGTATGCCAAAATCGGGGTCAAGGCTTTCTCATACTGCGCACCGATAAGCTGCACTTTCCTTATAAGAATCCTGATGCCTGATTCATGCATAAACTCATTTCTCAAAGGCATGCTCCAATATTTCCGTTTGCATGCATCGCTATGCGACCCAGCAAGTGCGCTGGTATCTGTTGCAGTAACTGCAAGTATGCCATCTCTGCTTATCCTCTTGATAGCGCTGTCCAGGAAAGGATTTGGGCTGCCAAAAGGATCAACATCTATGTAGTCAAAACCTGTGCTCTCCAGCAGGAACTGATTTGCATCTTTTTGGGTGACATGTATGTGGGATCCGCTCAGCTTGTTCAATTTCAGATTACTCTTTATTGCAGCAACTGCAAGATTATCATTATCATTAAAGCTGATGTTCTTCACACATTTTGTTTCCAATAAGAATCTGATACCTCTTATCCCTGAGCCAGCTAAAGGCAGCCCGATCTGCAGCTTTTTTCCCAAGGCATTCAGCAGGCAAACAGAAAGATCTCTGTTAAGTTTCATAACTGGGTTGTAAAATACAGGCATTTTTTTGCTAACCTTTTTAGCAGGTGTCACTCTAAGCAAAGCCTTGCCTTCCCTGATTTTATCCATATTCAGAACTAAGCATAAAAAACATAAAAACCTTTGCTATGATCAGCCATAATAACTCGGCCTATCTTCCTGCATCTCTTTACCGCGGGCTGTCCTATATATCTGGCTGAACTCAGAATATGCTTTCTCAACTTCTTTTGTGACAGAAGGCCCTACCCTCTTCAGAGAGTTATCAAACTCAGCTTGGGTAACCAGTTTAGCACCCATATCTTTCCTCAATGCAAGAATCGCAGCTTCTCTGCATACAGCGTCAATATCTGCACCCACATAACCCTCTGTCTTGCTCGCCAAGGCATTTATATCAACCCCCTTTAAAGGCATTCCCTTTGTGTGCACGTTGAAGATCATCTCCCTTGATTTTACATCAGGTACAGGTGTAAGGATCAATCTGTCGAATCTGCCTGGCCTTAGCAAAGCAGTATCAAGCATATCAGGTCTGTTAGTTGCAGCAATAACAACCACATCATGCAACTCAACCAAGCCATCCATCTCTGTGAGAATCTGGTTGACAACTCGCTCGGTAACCTGAGAGTCAGCGCTTTTGCCCCTGCGAGGCGCAAGGCTATCAATCTCATCAAAGAAAATTATGGTGGGAGCTGTCTGTCTTGCCTTTTCAAAAATCTTCCTTACCGCTTTCTCGCTCTCGCCAACCCATTTGCTCAGCAGCTCAGGCCCTTTCACCAGAATAAAGTTGGCCTGCGACTCATTAGCCACAGCTTTTGCCAGTAGAGTCTTGCCAGTGCCTGGCGCGCCGTAAAGCAATATCCCCCTTGGCGGCCTCACACCAAGCCTCTTGAAAGCCTGCGGGTTTTTCAACGGCCACTCAACAGCTTCAATCAGCTCCTGTTTGACATCAGCCAATCCGCCAATGTCTTCCCATTTGACATTAGGAACTTCAATAAAGACTTCTCTCAATGCCGAAGGTCTCACGACTTTCAAGGCTTCCTTGAAATCATCCTTAGTTATCCAAAGCTTGTCCAAAAGACTCTTAGTTATGGGCTCATCCTCATTCAGCTTCAGATCAGGAAGGACTTTCCTCAAGACAATCATCGCAGCTTCTTTTGCTAGCGCAGAAAGATCAGCACCGACAAAGCCATTGGTGATATCTGCGATATCTTTCAAAGTGGCTAATCGCTCTTTATTGATTTTCTTAGCGTCTTCATCGTCTTTTGGAGCCCGGATAATGGGCATATTTCTAGTATGGATCTTGAGAATGTTAAGCCTTCCTTCTTTTGATGGTACACCAATATCTATCTCCCTGTCAAACCTACCAGGCCGCCTAATCGCAGGGTCAAGGATGTTTGGAACATTTGTCGCTGCTATAACCACAACCTTGCCCCTTGATTTCAGACCATCCATAAGTGCAAGCAGCTGAGCCACAACCCTTCTCTCAACCTCGCCTCTAGCTTCCTCTCTCTTAATAGCAATTGCGTCAATTTCATCAATAAAGATAATGGAGGGAGCATTCTTCTCAGCATCCTCAAACTTTTTCCTGAGGTTCTGTTCAGACTGCCCATAATACTTGCTCATAATCTCAGGCCCGTTAATCAGAATAAAATGAGAGTTTGTTTCAGAGGCCACAGCTTTTGCCAACAAGGTTTTGCCTGTGCCAGGAGGACCATGCAACAAAACACCCTTGGGCGGTTCAATACCAAGTCTTTCAAAGATCTCTGGGTGTTTCAGTGGAAGCTCAACCATCTCCCTTATCTTTTTTATCTCGTCTTCCAAGCCGCCGATATCCTCATATGTTACATACAGAGAAGGCTCTTCATCCTCCTCAATTGCCTCGGGATTAAAAACAACCTCGGTTAAATCAGAGATTATGACTGCCTGTTTAGGAGTGGTGCTGACCACTCTGAATTTCAGATCACCAAACCCAAAACTCACCATATCTTCCGGGCTTAGATTAAAAACATCATCAAACAATGAGCTTCCAGAAAGGGTGCGCTTTCTCCTGCTTGTTCCACCAAGGCTCACAATATCTCCCTTGACCAATGCCCTGCCAAGCAGCCCTTGTTTGAATATCTCTGCAGATGCTTTCACCATGATCCCTTTTCTGTCAGGGGCAATAGTAATCTTTTTTGCCTCTTTGACATCAGCCTTGCTAACTGTTACCTGTTCGCCAATCCCTGCTTTTGAGTTTCTCCTAACCAAACCATCCATCCTAATTATGTCGAGCCCAATATCTCCGGGGTAAGCCCGGTCAACAATGGCAACTGTTTTGCGCTCGCCTTTGATATCAACAATATCGCCAGGCCTTACACCAATAGCATTCATAAAACTAGAGTCAATTCTGACTATCCCTTTGTTCACATCATCCTGGATCGCTTCTGCAACCTTAAGCTTTTTTTCTGTCATTTTACAACCTAAACTCCCTGCTTTGATACATAAATCTTTTGATTTTCAGAACTCTAACCAATATACTCTTTTGGCTTAACACCCACCTTTGGCAAAGGCATAGGCGGTGGCAGGTTTACATACTGGCTCAGAATCAACGCCTGAATGTTGCACTTGGTCAATGCAGTGTTGATAATCTCTCTGATAAGCTCTGGAGCAAGACTCTTGTCCTTTTTCCATCTTTTGACAATCTCCTTGGCTTTTTTGCTCTCTTCGAGGTAAAGCACCTCTCCAATCAACATTATCTGGCCAATATCCGGCTCATACAAGGAAGTGTATTCAAAAAGGAATCTCAGCCCAGACTGGGTGTTGGTGCCAAAAGACAAATCTGTTTCAGCAACCTCCTTTATAGAAATGTTATTCTTAATATTGATTTTACCGCGCGCAGCGCTCTTCTTATCAACATCTATTTTTGTAAAATTGAATCCCACAACACTCATTAAAATCACCTATTCCAGCAAATTCTGGCAGGTTTATAAATGTTTCTTTTGGCTCATTAAATATCCGGGCAAGCCTTGCAAACGTTTATAAAGATATTTACCAAAGTAATATCCATGCCATTTAGCAAGAGCTTTCCGAGAACACTGAAAGGGACTACCTATCCGCAGTGGGAAGAGGTGTTCTTAACAGATGAAGAAGAGTCTGCTGAGGATCAGAAGGCCAGAAAAGAGAATATCAAGCTGATGCAAGAATGTGTTGAAGATGCCAAAACCATCATCAAGGCCAAGGGGCTCAAACCCTACCAAACAAATCTTGTCAATATGGCAATAGCATTATTTGAAAAGAGGGCAGCGCACGCAGTTTACTGGAAAGAGAACAGGGCAAAAGAGAAATTTGACAAACTCAAATAATTACTTGCCCTTACGCTCCATTTGCAGCAACACATTGACATCAGCATAAGTCATCGAAATTACTGCCGCAATAAACATCATGGTAAAGAAAATCATAAATGTGACCCCCCAAGATGTACTGTACTTCAGCACCAGCAAAGCAGACACAAAAAATCCAACTATTGACGCAATCATAAAACCACCAGACAAAGGAGCAACATCTCGCATTTTTACACCTCTTATTCATAAAACAAATTCGAAAGTTTAAAAATCTTTTCCAAACCTGACAAAATTTAGGTTTTTTAGGTTCTTCCTGGCTTTATCAACCTCTTTTACAAAACTGTCCATAAACTGAGTCATCTTTTCGCAGGCAAGCTGCTTGCACTCTCCGCAGAGCAACTCACCGGATTTACATCTTGTGTAAATATCTTCTAACTCTTTGTCATCCTCAACAAGGTGCTGCTTGTACAGCTCAAAAATCATGCAGTTCTCCGGCTGGCCGCCATTTTTGCGCTGCTCTTCCACTGTGTCCCTTCCACCAGTGAGTGCTCTCTTGAGCTTTTTGCACACAGCGTTTGTTTCTTCTGGCAATTCAATACATGATTCAGGCTTTGACTTTGACATTTTTATAGCGCCATCAAGGCTGGGTGTGTATTTGTGGTAGATACCAGAGGGCAGGAAATACCCCTCCTTACTTCTTCTCACTAGATCTCTGGTCAACCTGATGTGTGGGTCTTGGTCAATGCCGACAGGGATAATACCAGGCATCCTTTCTTTCAACTGGGGGTAGAGTATATCGCCAACCTGTACAATCGCAGAAAACAGCTTACCAGGGTCAACATGGCCATAGATTGCCCTAAACTCATTTTCAGTAACCCTCTTTGAAAACTCGCTTGCCAGGTTCACCACCTTGATGTTCTCAGACTGGAAATAGAATACTGTCTTTTTCGGGTCAAGCCCCAGCGCAACATAAGCGGGGATATGGAAATCGAGAGCGCGTCTGCGCGCATCCTCAACACTAACGCCGCGGGCAGCTGCTGCCTCAAGATCAGCCACAAGTATATAAGTCTTAGCGCCAAGCTCCTGGAAATAGCGTAGGTTCTCCACCACCATTTTGTTACCTAGATGAATCTTATCCCCTGAGGGCACAATCCCAGACAATGCATAAAACGGCTTTTTCTCCTTTATAGCTTTCGCTATCTGTGCAAGATCGCGGCCTGCGAAAACAACACCCCTTCTCATTATCCTATTTGGATTTGGAAATAGTTTTGGGTTGAACTCTTCTAATCCAAAATCCTTGATAAGCTTAGTATAATCTTTGACAAGGATAGAACCCCAAGGATCGATAATCCTCGGCTTTCCTTTTAACCTGCAAAATATTTCAACATACTCTGTAGCTTTTTCAACTGCAGTTTGTACATTCTTCTTGGTTATGCCAGGAGCATTAACAGCTAAAACCATAACATTTTTTGTTTCTGGCGTTATTTTGGTTTTGTATGTATCGCCAATAGTATAGGCGGAAACAATTTTTTCTTGGTCTTCAAACACTATCTCTTTTGCAGAAAGCTCAAATTCCCTGTTATCTAGTCTTTTAAGCTTCTCCCCTTTTCTAGCAAACCTAATATTATAATCCCCTTTAATCTTATCTGCATCAAATGCTCCTACAATGCAGCCAGTCTCAACAGTAGCCATTATGAAGCAGCTAACTATTGGGTTAGGTAAAGGCACTTTATTCTGAAAGCACAACTCAGATTCTCGCTCAACAGGAGGGATCCTTTTTGTAGGGTCGGCATCCAACTTCTTATAAAATTCTCTATAAGCCTTTATTTCTTTACTCTTTTTGATTTCTTCCAAAGAAGTCTGTTGCCCATAATCTACGCAGAATTTTTTAATATGGTCTTTTAATTCATCAGTTACTGTATCTGTATCCACGTTTTTAATGATGTTTATTTTTACATCAAGATCAGGATACTTCTCTTTCACTTCCTTTGAAATGTTTACTTTCATTATTAGACCACCATTAATCCTAAATATTTAAAAGTTTTGGTTACCACACCGGACGGCCATTTACAAGATCAGAGTAACCTGGAAAATCTCCTTTTGAGGCATAGCTAATTAGGCACCTGGTCCTTAGAACATTGAATGGTTCTACTCTAACAGTAAATGTATCATCGACAACACCAATTGATGTGTTCATGAAGAACGGACAAGGATATACTATGTTATCTGGTGTAATCACAAACTGCTCTCTTCCAGCAGGGCAGTATTCGTCTCTTGTTGCCATTATTTCACCTTTAGTGTCTCTTCTTGGTCCAAAGTTGCCATGAATAACAATCTCCAGGTCCTTCTTGGGTAAGACAGCTCTAGCTTGCATAATTATATTAAAAAAATCAACTCTCTGCTCTGGGGTAAGCGTTTTGACTCCACTAAGGAATTCCCCCCTCCCGATAGGGAGATACCTTATGAAATGAATCCCATCCATACCAATTGCTTTGGCCTCTTGGCACATCCCATCAGCGTATTGGTAATTTTTATCAGCAATCACCGTGTTCAGCACAACTTTAAATCCCTCTTTTTGAGAGAGTTCAATTGCCTCTCTAACCTGTGATTCAGGCACACAACCCAACAACTCATGGATGCCAAAATGAAGGCTGATCCTCAGATCATCTATACCCTTGTTGTGCATACGCTCGAACAAATCTGGCTGCTGAAGGAGTAACAGGCCATTCGTAAGTAGATAATGCTGGCCCGCTGCTTGGTAAGCATCGAGATATCCAGGATTAAGCAGCGTCTCTGTTCCGGCAATAGTTACGGCAAAATCCTGAGCTTGAAGCGCATGAACTATATCAACTAATTCCCCTGGGTCCCGCTCCCCCAACAGGGGCACATAGCAATGATTACACTGAGTATTACACTGCGAGTTAGCAAAAACAATTGCCGTCTTTTTAGTTTTTTGTGTCATTTTGATCTTCTCATTGATTGCACACCTGTTCTACCGTAATCTATCTAACTCAATGTTCACCTCTTCTACTTTTGGCACAACATGTCTTGTTGTTTTCGCAGGGAACAGCTCATGTTTCAATGCCCTTTCGATAACAATCTCCTTGCTCACAGCGATATTGCTCCTCCTGGGAAAGACACGGATATTATCACTACAGTAATCCACAAACTGGACAGGTATCCGCTTCAAGCCAAGCTGTTGCGCGACACCGCACCTATGATGGCCATCAAGCACCACATTGGTGGAACTATCCACGACAATTGGCTCTTTAATCATCTTATCTTCTGCAATGTGCTTTAGTAGCTTCTTGAGATTGCTAGGGTCAAGCTGCTCATGAGATAACAGCGATTCTATCTCTACCAGTTGTATCATTGTCCCTCACCATTTGTAGATTCACAGATTGTTACGTCGTCTGCGGGCAACTTGCTGTCAATAAGCTTATTATGCAAAAAAGCGTCATACGCCCCTAGGTCAAGATAGCCATGGCCGCTGAAGTTGAACACAATGTTTTTTGGTTCGGTGCATTGCCTTGCAATGTCAACTACTGCCTTAATTGCATGCGCTGTCTCTGGCGCAGGGATGATCCCTTCTGTGTTTGCGAACAGCATTGCAGCCTTAAACACCTCCAACTGGCCATAGGCAACTGCCCTGATAATCCCCTTGTTATGTAAGAGGCTCACCAGTGGTGCCATCCCGTGATAGCGTAGCCCACCAGCATGGATGGGGGCAGGCATAAAGGTGTGGCCAAGGGTGTACATTTTCAGCAAAGGTGTGAGCTTTGCAGTGTCTCCAAAGTCATACTTGTACTCTCCACGGGTTAGACTTGGACAGGCAGTCGGTTCAACTGTAACAAATTCAATTTTGGCTCCGTCCAGTTTATCCTTAACAAAAGGGAATGCAAGTCCTGCAAAGTTGCTGCCACCACCAATACATCCAATGATATAGTCCGCACTCTCATTAGCCTTGGCTAGCTGTTTTCTAACCTCCTGTCCAATAATTGTCTGATGCATGAGCACATGGTTAAGCACGCTTCCTAGACTATATTTCGTGTCCTTATGTGTCGCAGCATCCTCAACTGCCTCGCTAATCGCTATACCTAAACTGCCAGGAGTCTGCGGTGTCTGTTTCAGTATGGCTCTCCCAGCATTAGTCTTAGTGCTAGGGCTTGGCTCAACTGCTGCTCCAAATGTTTCCATCATTACTTTTCTGTATGGCTTTTGCTCATAGCTGGCTTTGACCATGTACACCTGGCACTTGAGTCCAAACATGCTGCATGCAAAGGCTAGTGCTGAGCCCCACTGTCCAGCACCTGTTTCAGTTGTAAGCCTCTTAACCCCTTCCTGTTTGCTGTAATATGCCTGTGGCAGGGCGGTGTTCACCTTGTGAGCACCAGTAGGAGAGCAGCCCTCGTACTTGAAATAGATTCTCGCTTTGGTTTTCAGGGCTCGCTCAAGCCTTTTGGCTCTTATAAGCGGAGTTGGTCGATACAGTTTGTAAAGCTCTCTCACTTCATCAGGGATTTTAATGTACCTTTCCATTGAGGCTTCCTGTCTAATCAGCTCTTTTGGGAACAGGGGTTCAAGATCCTTTGGTGTGAGTGGTTGTTTTGTTGCCGGATGTAATGGTGGCTCTAGCCCAAATGGCAAATCTGCCATAATGTTATAGTAATGTGTTGGAATATCCTCCTCTTCCATGATTATTTTTGTTCGGTTCATGTGTGTTTCCTCCTTGTAGTGTTATTTCCCTAGCGTACGGATGGGGGCATATGGATTAATTGTACTGGATCCCAAATCCGGATTTTTTCTTGCCTTGAGGCAGACAATTCCCTCACCGAGATAGTGTCTTTCTCCAAATAGCACGGGGTAGAATCTCTCACCATTTAGCTCTGTTTCGACCATGTTCTGCAAGTCAACGTGGTCAGCTCCTGTTAAATCACCCACTCTCAGAATGCTATAAACTTCATACATCTCCTGCTCGACTTCAGTTCTATCACCCAGGCATAACCCCAGATTTGTGAGGATGTGACCAACTACATTTTGGATAGTATGAGGAAGCTCGCCCTGACAGAACTCCAGAGACACGCCCAAGACACGGTCAATCAAAGACCCCCCTTTCGCAAGCTGCTGTCCCATATAAATAACATGCCTAAACGGGATATTTTGTATGAAACCAATAACTTCCGCGTCGACCCTTGTGGTTATGATCAATGGGGGTGTTTTGGCAGTAGTTGTATGGACATCTAGTACAAAGTCACACTTGGCCAACTCGCGAAGTAGTTCACATGCCAGCCTTTCTTCATAAACCGCACTGTTTGGATCTCCAGGAAATGCTCTATTAAGATCAGCATCAACATATCTTTTGCCCACAGCTAATGCCTCTGGATTGCCAGCGACTAATTGGACGCTACCTCCATATATTTCCCGCATACGAATTAAATCATCAAGCTCACAAATTGATCTAGTCTCATCTCCATGTATACCTCCAACTAATACAATATGTGGTCCTTTACGGCTACTTCTTTTGCATACTTTATACATTTTATTCACCTTCTGTCTACACGTACTACCATGGCCCGGGTATGTTACAATGGTACTTCGGTTCTGGCGGTTCCTCATATGTGAGGATTAATTGGCTGAACAACCCATAGGATAATTCCATTATATCAGAAAGGCACTGCATAAATTTGCTATAGTAACCAACAGAGACCGGATCGCGGTCTTTTCTCCTGTAACAGCCTTTTATCTTTCCAGCAAGCCTTGAAGCCCGGAATATGTGCTCAAGGAGTGTATCAGATTTTGATTCGAGCCGTTTCGCGATACCTGCATCTCCCTCAGGGGGGCTCTTCATATCAGGATTATCCTTGTACCTCTCAAGTAAATCTTCAATTCTACAATCAGGCGCGCCCACCTGATATCCAAATAGGATATTCCGTGAAATTTCTTCAGCATCATGATATACATCTGACACTAATCTACGAAATCTCCTGTAGGATTTCTCAAATGCGATTTTAGAGGCATCCATGCTAGATATGCAGGATAATAATTCTTGAGTAGACTCCATTATTGCTGTATCATAATGTTCAGCGGTAAATTTAGTCATATCCGCAATTATTACTTCTATCCTGTAAGGTCCGTATGCCTCAATAAGGGCACTTATTTTGGAATTTTTATCATCTTCCTCCTTAGCCATATGCTTCTCCTCCTTCACTTATTTTTACATAGATTAGTATTGATGGGGGCACCAGGATTTGAACCTGGATCTGCTGGTCTGGAGCCAGCTATGCTAGCTAGTTACACTATGCCCCCAAAATATATTTACCAATGAATTATCCCATAAGGTGGATACTCTATCTCTTGCAGGATATTGCCTCGGTTGTCATAGATAATGAAACCATTAACACTCCTGGAAAATCCCATGTCAGTCAGGCTGAATCTATTACCCGATCTTTGGTAAACCCTATTATTGGCATCCATCTGTATGAGATAATAAGTGGCACCTCTTTCACCAAGCTCCCCCTGAATATCCATAAAACTGTCAATATAATTGCGTATGCCTGGAGTTACCCGGTTCAATTCCAATATCACTTTTTCCCTTTCTTTTTGCAGCCCTCCAATTGGGACTGCCAATTTAGCTGCTACAACTCCAACAATAATCCCTACAGTGACTGCCTCCTTTAACTTTTCACTAAGCCCCATTTTAATCGCCTTGCTCAGCTGAGTAACAGGCTGCGTTTCCTTGCACCAATCTTGCGTATCTCTCTTCCCTTATCCTGTGGTAGTTCCCTTTTGGATCATTCTTCCTAAGGAAAGTTGCATCTTCGCCATTGACTCTTGCCATAACCAATTTTGTGCTGTCTCTTACTTCCGCTCTTCCATCCGGAAATTGGATTTTAACAGGGTGAGGCAAAGGTACAAAATAAACCTCCAAAAGCTGAACATCCCCTGTAACTCCCTTCATCTCTCCAATTGTGGCAAGCATATCATCAGTGTCTCAATTTTTCCCAATTTTGCTAAAGTATTCATTTTAACCTCCAATTCTCTCTACCGACCTTTGCTATCATGTAACCTTACCCTGCAAATTTTTTTCTATCTACCAAATTTGACTTCACTATCACCATTAGTGATTTTCGTAGCTACAAACTCTGACCCATTGTAACAACCGGTAACCTGAACGATGTCGCTATTGTTCAAAAGAGAGTCTGCCCTAACTACCTGTTCGCACGTGGCTCGGTAATCGCTAGTTAACTTTGTCTCTATGCCATCGACCACAAAACTTCCCGCAAGAAAATTACCTCCGCTTGAGCAGGCTTGTGTAGAATATTGGGGTTTGCCGGATACATGGGTTATGGTTTGAGGAGTACATCTTCCTTTGTCCCGAAGGGCATCGACTATCAATTCACCAATAGATACAAAATATACTCCAGCTGCTATTGTTAATAAACCAGTTCTAAATTGATCCCTATTCATTTTGTTTACCTCCATTTAGTTTATTGAATCTTTTATTGTTGGCCGAATTCCAAACAACAATCTGCTACAATTTTAACTGTCAAAAGAACTAGAGCCATCGCCAAGATTCTACTTGGTCTTCTGTGAATTGTGTGTTTATCATTTTATCTCACTTCCAAGTGGGTATCAGGTATTTAATTTAAATTTTGTGTCATAAAACAAAAGATTTATCAATATCTAGCATATATCTTTAAAAAATGTCACAAATAGAACAGAATATCCGGCTTTTTCTATCTAAAAATCCAGAGATAGAAAAGTGCATCCAAAACAACCTCATAAACAGAAGAAGTCTCGCCAGATACCTCATCCAGAAAGGGGTAGCTAGACAGAACGAGTTTGAGGCAGTCATTGCCACGCTCAGGAGATATGACTTCAAGGAGTACAAGCAAGAAGTTTTTGAAATTTTTCATAACACAAAGCTAAGGGTGAAAGACAATATTATTATCTTAGATTATGAAAAAGACAAGCGGCTTTTGCAGGAACTCAAAAAGATTATCGATGTAGCAGATTATGATAAGGGAGACACCCTCAAAATAGTGGTTGGAGACTCGCTCATCAAACTCTTCCTAGACGAGGAGAAGCTGCAACTGGTAGAAAACCTAACCAAGAGCTTCAGGCTCCAGGCAACCTATAAAAAAATATCAGAGATCAGCATCACCTTCCCAAGGGAAACCGTAAATATCAAAGGGATAATCTCTTTCATCACTCGTGAACTCTATGTTAATGATATCCTTATCTGTGAACTCCTGACAGCCAGCCCTGAGTTGCTTATCTATGTCCAAGAGGAATATGTGCTTAGGGCATACGAGGTTATAAAGCAGTTGCAGAAGACTTTCTGAGTATTGTTGATTACTCTGAGGATAGTAAGGCTTAACTCAGTTTTGGGAAGTAATGTATCCATTTGACCTTCCCACAATGGCAAATAATCTGTGAAATTGTTCCATATCCTTCAAATCCCCCCTCAATCCCAATTCAACAACAGCACTTAGTGCAGGAGGATATGCTTCATAGTAGGTGACCTCAGTCCCTCTGGGTACTCTCCCCCCAATACAAGTAGCAACCCTGGCAAGACCCATTAAGTCAGCTTTTCTTGCCTGTTCTGTAGTGCCCAAGCCACTTTGTCTCATCTCCCCACCTATATAAGCCACACAGTTCCAGTCAGCAAAAACAGCATCAGTAATTTCGTATCTGTCAGATGGATTAGTGTTCCACATAATACCATTTGGCTTCAATTCAATACCATAAATCCCATTTCTGTGAGCTTGGGCAACTGCCGCGATTACCTGCCTGGCCATAAACATCCTTGATGCTATGCATATTCGATCAAACTGATCCAAATCAGCAGCCCCATACTCCTTAAAATGATATTTGTAGAATGGTACCAAAGCATATTGTCTCTGAGTGCCATCAAAAGTGGCGACCCCTGCTTCAACCAGTCTTGGAAAAGGCAGAGGCTCTTCTTGGGGCGATTGGTTAAGAATCCTTAATATTTCAACCTCATCTTTAAAAGCTTTAACTTCATCTTGTCTTGCAGCACGAGCGCAGAATTGACCCAAATCTCTACCTGCACATAAATAGGGTATAATAACTTTTGTCTCAATGGGGACATGTGTATTTCCAAAGCCTTCTCCCATCTCAAAAGTAGCAGTTAATTCCCTTAATCTAGGACCACCGCCCACAATTATTATTGATTTCATTTTCCCCTCAATACAAAACTAAAATTATTCAGATATATAAATCTTTCTATCTTTTATTACTTCATAGGGACAATTACCTATTATTGTATACACACAAAATCCAAACCTTTTTATACTAAAAACACTATCACAAACAACAGGCCCGTCACGAGAGTACTCAATGGAGCTCACGGCAAAGCCAAGCAATGAACTTGGGAGTTAGTGTTTCGGGCTACAAACCTTTAAAAGGTCATATTTCAACATTCAGAACAAGGAAAGGCTTAATATTTATCATCACTCAATCCATTTGATTTTTTTTTGGTAAAGGGGGCTAATAACGCCCCGGAAGCGCTCAAATTAACTAGTCTATCTTGTTCTGAGAAATTCACAAGAGGGATAAGCTCATGTTCATATATATCATTAGCAAAGCAAATGACATAGAGTGCTCCTTCTTGATATGGAGGTAATAAAATGGGAAAAATAAGCCCAGTATCGTCAAAGTATATTGTTCATGCTAGGATTGAAATTGAAGGGATAGTAGACAGACCAGATGTTATTGGAGCGATCTTCGGCCAGACAGAAGGCTTGCTTGGCTCAGATCTTGAGCTGAGAGAGCTGCAGCGCAGCGGCAGAATCGGCAGGATTGAGGTCAATGTTGAGACCCGTTCTGGAAAGACACGGGGCACGATAATTATTCCCTCAAGTCTGGACAAGGCAGAAACGGCAATAATCGCGGCTGCGCTTGAGATTATTCAAAGAATCGGTCCATGCAATGCAAAAATCCAAGTGCTGAAGATTGAAGATGTTCGCATCTCAAAGAGAAAATATGTGGTTGCCAGAGCCAAAGAGCTGCTCAAAGAGCTGTTGGACAGCGTGCTTCCTGACTCCCAGGAGATTTCAGATGAGGTTGCTTATTCTGTGAGGGTAATGGAGATCACGGCCTATGGCAAGGACAGGCTCCCCGCAGGCCCCAACATTGATGAGGCAGATGAGATAATCGTGGTCGAGGGCAGGGCAGATGTTATCAATATGCTCAAACACGGCATTAAGAACGTGATTGCACTCAATGGAACATCTGTGCCACAGACGATTATTGATCTGTGCAAACAAAAAGTTATCACTATGTTTGTTGATGGTGACAGAGGAGGCGACCTGATTCTCAAGGAGATTGCAGATGTCTCTGACATAGACTATGTGGCAAAGGCTCCCGACGGCAAAGAGGTGGAGGAGCTAACCAAGAAAGAAATTCACAAGGCTTTGCGAGGCAGAATATCCCCTGAGCAGGCAAAGCTGGAGATTGGCAAAAACCACCCAGTTCAATCAGGCGAGGCACAACCATCTGATGATAGGAACAAAGCCAAGAAATTTGTGAAAAAACCAAATCTTTCAGATGATGAGAAACAGCGCTTCAAAGCAATGCTTGAAGACTTGATTGGTACAAGGGGCGCATACATACTCGACAAGAAGCTGAGTATCTTGGGCAAGGTTCCCACAACTGAGCTTCAAACAACCATAAAAAGCCTAAAGACAGGGATGTATGCTGTTGTCTTTGATGGCATCATTGACAAAGACCTCATCCAGACGGCAGCCAAGGCAGAAATCGGGTTTTTGGTTGGCATGAACACGGATTTGAGCGCCAACCCAACCAAGGTGTGCATACTCACTAACGAAGAAATTTAGGTAATTATTTGGATATCTGCTGCGATTCTCAGTTGCTGCAGATATTCATCAAATTTGTCTTGATATTCCCTTATTTTTAGGTCTATAAGATTGAATTTCAGCAAAGGCTTGATCTCTTCAAAGTCTGCTTCTTCTGCTGCACTTATATCTGTGACTTTAATAATATGGAAACCATATGTTGTGTTGATAACTTCTGAGACCTCTCCGATACCCAGACTGAAGGCAGTATCTTCAAATTCAGCAAGCTCTCCTGTACCCTTAGAGAAAAATCCAAGATCTCCGCCAAGGATAGAAGAGACAGTATCAATGGAGTATTCTTCTGCCAGTACCCCAAAATCAGAGCCGTTCTTTATCCTTGAAAGAAGCTGTTCTGCAAGCTCACTTGAATTAACAACTATACGACTTAATCTAACCTGCTCGGGTTTGCCAAGCATATCCTTATTCTCCTCAAAATATTCAATAAGCGCAGAATCATTAATATTTATTTCAGGGATCACCTGTGAGATAACCTTGTTTATCTTAACCCTTTCACCAAGCTGATATCTGAATTCATCGTAACTAATACCTTGCATCTCCAGGCTGCTGTTGAGCCCCTCTTCAGTAAACTGGGCAACAACACTCTGCATAAGTGCATCCATCTCATCAGAGCTTACTGTTATCCCGAGCTCCTTTGCTTTTTGGTTGAGCAATACTTCAGAAATGCTCTGGTTCAAAATCACTTCTTCAGAGATATACTCCTGGATCTGGGCTGGGAGCTGTGCATACCTGCTCTCAACCTCCTCCCATAATATCTGTTCTCCGTTTACCACAGCAGCAACCCTTGGCTGAGTCTTATTTAATCTTACATAATTTATGCCAAAAACAAGCAGCACAAATAATGCAAGAACAGCACCTACTTTCAATATGGTGCCGATAGGTAACTCTATCCCGTCCTCTTGACTTGTTGTATGGCTGCTTCCCTTCTTAATCGCATGCTTCTTAACAGCTATATCTTTTTCAGATGCCATTTATTCACCACTAATGGAAACTAACACCCCAAACACAAGAACCCGCGCAGGCTAATAAATCTTTCGATTTCTCACAAGAACACTTAAAAACTCACTCCACACTGCAGAACTGATGAACAATAAGCGGTTTCCGCCTGCATTGGCATTGATTTTTGTGCTATCCTTGGCATTACACTTGTTTTTTGCGTTTAGCACGCCCCATTTCAGTGATGGGAGTTCCTACCTTAACCTAAGACAGATTGATGCGATCAGGCAAACAGGATTGCCCCTTTATGAGGATACTCTAAGCTATTCTGGAAGGAGCTCTATGTTTTTGCCTCTTTTCCACTACCTGATAGCCATTTTCACGCTGTTTATCCAACAAACAGCTGCATTAAAGCTTGTTTCCTGTGTCCTTGGAGCAACAATTGTCATTGTAACATTCTTCCTGGCAGAGGCCATCACCAAGAATGAGCGGGCAGCGCTCTTTGCAGCATTTGTTTCAGCCTTTATTCCTGCCGCAACCTTGCTCATAAACTCACTCTCTGGATATTCTCTCGCACTGCCGCTCATGTTTCTAATAATTCTCTGTTTCATGCAAATCCCAGAACAGCAAAATTTTACGCACTTCTTCCTTATTTTATTAGCTTTACTTGCACTGACAAGCCATTCTGTATTCATTATATTGATGACACTTTTTATTTATCTTTTCTTATGTTGGCTTGAGCAGATCAAGATTGACAGCCTGGAGATAGAGTTGATTCTCTTCTCCACACTGTTTGTATTTTGGCTGAGTTTTGTGCTCTTTAAGAACCACTTTTTGATCCATGGCCTAAACCTGATTAAGCAGAACATACCCAATGCCCTGCAATACCTCTATTTCAAAGATTTCAATATCCTTGAGGCAATATACAAAATAGGAATAATCCCCTTTATCATGGGAATCTTCGCAGTGTACCAGCACATCCTTGTTGAGAAAAACAGAAAGATCTATCTTCTGGTAGCATTTGCTTTTGCCATTTTCTTCTTGATATGGCTCAAGCTGATCAACCTTGACATTGGCCTTATTTATCTGAGTATTATTCTTACTGTTTTGTCAGCTCAGTCATTCAAAGCAATAGCCACCTACCTCAACAAAACCAAATTCACCAACAAAATATGGTTCACAATAGGATTTTCAGCTCTTATTCTTGTAACATCTGTTATCCCAACAGTATATTATGCACATAGAACAGTTGCCGGAGGTTTCAATGAACAAGAGATAATGGCTTTTGAATGGCTTAAGCTCAACACCCCTGAGAACTCAGTTGTTTTGGCAACCGTCGAAGAGGGCAATCTGGTGACTGCAATCTCCCAGAGGAAGAATGTGGCTGACAGCAATTTTATACTGCAGCACGATGCAGATCAGAGAATTAAGGATATTGGAACAGTATACACCACCATCTTTGAGACAGAAGCTCTCAGAATACTCGACAAATATTATGTTAACTACATCCTTTTCTCAAAGAGAGCGCAAGACGATTATGATATAACTAAGATACTCTATTCCTCAGACACCAAGTGTTTCGAGCTTGTCTATGACTCCCAAACAACCATTTATCAAGTTAAATGCAAAATTGAGGAGGTACAATGAAACCCCTCGTCTGGCTGGTGCTGGCATTGACAGTATTCCAGTCAGTGTATGCACAAAACACCGCATACAGTGCAGAAGACTTGGCAGTAGTTGAGGCATTGATTGTTGGATTATACACAGATGACTTCAATAGAGGCATGATTACCCTCAATATCAGTGGGATTATCAGTTATGCGAGGGATGGCAGAGCAATCTATGCACCTTTAACCAAGGGCCAGGAAGTCACCTTGGGTTTTCTCTGGGGGCACAAAAATGTAAAAGGTGGAGAAGGCATCCTTGAAATCGGAGACCTTGTGGAGGCATCCATTGGTTACCACTTCAATTTCACATCACACAGCGGTCACCTCTATGGTTATGAGCTTATCTGTTGGGACAATGAGGTGAAGCAGGACGGCAGCTGCATTCCCATATGTGCGGACAATGAGCATGTGGCAAATAATAAATGTATACCATTGAGCTGTGATGGAAATCAGATCGCCATTAATCACATATGTACAACAATCGAATGTCCGCCAACTCAGTACGCAAAAGACCACAAATGTGTTGATCTATTATGCTCTGATGAAGAGTATGCAAACCTGAGCTGTCGCCCGCTTGACTGTGCGCCAAACCAGGCAGCATCAAACCACAGTTGTGTTGCACTCTCTTGCGGTTTGTTCAGAGAGCCTTCAAACCACAAATGTGCACTCACTGGAAAATCACTGATCCTTATTTTTATAGCGATAACTGTTCTGGCAGTGGCTTCTGAGTCATTAATGAAAGCAGAAATCTTGAAAAGAGCAAAGTCAAAGCGCATATTACCTCTGCTTTGTGTGCTGGCAGTACTCTTACTCTTAGTAACACCCCTCAGCAGAATGCTGGCCAACAAGCCTGTTTTGGTGGGTGAGCCAGCATATGAACAGCTTTTGAAAATTGACCAGTTAAACTCAGGCTATAGTCTGGATATCACTGCCTTACCAAGCTATTCATTCAGTGTGCTGGCGATGGTTGGTGCTCGCTTTTTTTGGGAGATCGCTGCAATTGAGATTACTCAGCTCATCGCGGCATGTGTGGCAGTTCTGCTCTTTTTCGATTTACTGAGAAAAATGTTTGGGATTGACATTGCCGTCTATAGTACGCTAATACTCATTGTTTCTCCTGGCTTTATTTACCTGTTTAGTTTTGCGCTCACTGAAGCAATATTTTGCTGCGTGCTGTTGTTCGCACTATATATTCTTAATAAGAATAGCAGGCTCCTGGTTGCTCTTCCGCTATTGCTTTTCCTGGTTTTCTACAGCATTTCCGGCTTTGTGCTTTCATGCCTTATCCTCATCATCAGAATAATCCGGAAGTCTGAGAACAGGAAATCAACCACTGTCATCATGCTACTTATCCTCCTGCTGGGAACACCCCATTATTTCAAGGAGATATTCATTTTTGGCAAAATCAACACAATTACCTTGCCTGTTACAGACTTTGGAGCATTGATAGGCTTTGGCATTTTCAATATTCTGCTTTCTGTGATAGGCATGGTGCATGGCTGGGCCAAAAAGCAAGACTACTTGATACTCTATCTTGCCTTGGCTATCGGTTTTTTCGCAGCCTTGTTTGACCCGCTAGCCTATATTTATCTCAACATTGTGCTGGCATTCTTTTCTGCATTAGGGCTGCTATTTATTATCAACCACAAATGGAAGCTTCTGCTTGTCAGGCATCTAACCATACTCTTGATAGTCTGCGGATTACTCTTTTCACTGATCTCATATTACACTCGACTCACTGCAGTTGATCCGTCAAGAGAATCTGTTGAGGCATTACAATGGCTCTCACACCAGGAGAAAGGAGTTGTTCTGACTCTTCCCCAATATGGGCCTTTTGTCAGGTACTTCTCTGCTATGGAACCTTATGCTGAACAAGATCCTCAGGACTTAAATACTGCTAGCGACATATTCTATTCACGCGACCTGAAACTAACCCAAAGCTTGCTGGAAGCAGGAAATGTCAGTTATATCTTTATCGACACTGCAATGAGGCGAGGAGGAGTGTGGCAACAGGAGAGAGAGGGTTTGCTTTTTCTCTTTAGAAACAACGAAACATTTAAAAATCTCTATAATGCTCAAGGCACTGAGATCTGGGCGTACATAAGGGGATAATATGGCAGATATGGTTCAAGTCATTCTCTGGATAGTATATTTTGTCTCGCTTTACTTCACACTCTTCTGGTTTGTGGTATTTATGGAAAACTGGGAGAAGCTGCGCCCGATTAAAAGGAGGCTAAACAGATTCCCATTTGTAACAGTGGTTATCCCTGCGTTAAACGAGGAAGCCCATATTGAGAATACAACTATGTCTGTGCTCGATCTTGATTACCCAAAGGAGAAGCTCCAGGTGATCGTGGTTAATGACGGCTCAACTGACAAAACTGCGCAAATAGTAGAGAGACTAATGATCACACATAAAAACTTACGTCTTATCAATCAGCGCAATCAGGGAAAGGCAGTAGCCCTCAACAAAGGCCTAGCTGCTGCAAAAGGGGAATTCTTTGTTTGTATGGATGCAGACTCTGTGGTTGAGAGGGATGCACTCAAAACAATGCTTCCATGCTTTGAAGATCAGCGAGTTGGACTTGTGCTTCCGCTTATGAAAGCCCAGCAACCAAAAAACCTTATGCAAAGGATGCAATTTGTTGAATATATTATCAACATCTTCCTAAGAAAGATAATGGGTTTTTTAGACTGTATACATGTGGGGCCAGGACCATTCAGCGTCTACCGTAAGTCGGTGCTGCAAAAACTCGGGGGCTACGAAGAAGGCAACATAACAGAGGATCTTGAGATAACACTCAGGCTGCAAAAACACGGCTTCAGGGTTGTGCAGGTTATGGACGCAATAGTCTACACCGAGACCCCAAGCAATCTCAAAGCATACTACCAGCAGAGAAACAGATGGATGAAAGGGGGAGTAATCAACGGCCTGAAATACAGGGATGTTATGTTCAATGCAGACTACGGCGATTTTGGTTTGATACAGCTTCCTGTCCTTGTTCTCTCAGGATTGCTGGCGCTTGCTCTTTTGCTAACCAGCACTTATCAAATACTGAACCCCGTGTACTCTTTTGTTAACAAACTGAAATTTGTACACTTTGACATCCTCACTTTTATAATGAATCTGCAGACTAACTTCAATCCTTTAGATGTTAGGTATCTGAATGCAGTCATTTTTGCCACCACCCTCTTTTTTACGTTAGTCATGCTCCACCTAGCATACAAATACACCCAAGAGAAGATGAGCAGTAAAAATATTCCTACAGTGGTAATCTTCATCTTCATCTATTTCTTTATTTTAGGGATTATATGGCTGGGAGTGGTAAAAGACCTAGTCACAGGGAACAAACTCGGTTGGGAAAAATGAGGCCTTACAGCAAGAAACGTTATGTTGTGGTGTTTATCCTAACTACATTTGTGTTTGTCTTCGGGCTTGTCATGGGGCTGATTATTGAGGATATGAGAACAGCATATCTTAGCAGCCTCACAAAGCAGCAGACCCTTGATTACACAAGTCTTCAGCTGCAATACATCTTTATTGACCAGATGGGCCAAGAGAGGAATTGTGAGGCAATCGCAAAAACATTTGACAGCTCTGTTGAGAGCCTAGGTAATGCGCAGAATCGTCTCGAAGAGTACAACAAAGAGGCAACTGCTAACAAAGCAGAATTTGATATTCTCAAAAGAGAATATACTCTAGCCCAGATTCGCTACTGGCTGCTTGCCCGCAGAACAAAAACTCTCTGTAATATGGAGCTCTCAACAATACTCTATTTCTATTCAACAGACGACAAATGCCCGGACTGTGCAGAACAGGCATTTATTCTCACCTACCTGAAAAAGCGCTTCAAAGATCGTCTGCTCAACTTTGCCCTGGATGCAGACTATGGGAAAGAGCCAATGATCAAAATCCTCAAAGAGACATACAGTATCGAGCAATATCCCACTATTGTGATCAATGACAATGTTTTAAGAGGGTTAACCTCAACAGAAGCTATCCTGAGTGAGATATGCAGAAACACTGGTGATGAAAACTGCGGTTAGTCAAAATAGCCCATTCTTTTTTTCACTCTCAGACCCCATATCAATATTCCATTGTAAAGCATTTCAGATATGTACCTTGCTCTCCCCTTTCGGTCATATCTCCTGGTTGATACATTTACCTTTACAGAGTTGAGCACACCATATCTATACTTTTTGGCAACCTCCCGAATGAACAGTCCATCTTCAAAAGCATCAACACTCTCGTCAAATCCATCAACTCCGTCAAAAGCGCGCTTTGAGACAATGATACATGTACCAATTGCGCCTGGCACCCTAACCGTCTTTAGCAGTTTTATACCATTGTTGATAACCGTGTAGAGTAAGTCATCGAACACCCTTATCGCCCAGCTATTGTATCCCTTTTCCCATTGCCTATAAAAAGGGTGGTTGGTACAGCCGGCACACTCCAGTTTTTTCCTCTGCATCTCTTTTGAGGCTCTGCTCAGGAAATTCCTCTCCACAGAGACATCAGCATCAAGAAAAAAGATCAGAGAGTCACTTGGACAAACCATTGCTCCAAGATTTCTGCCAACTGCAGGCAGCCCTCCCTTAACAGTTTTAATATTGAGTTTTCTCTTATGAAATTGGATAACCTCTGATGTTCTGTCTTTGGAGCCAGCATCAGCTACCACAACCATATCTGGGTAAAGGGTTTGCATGCTGAGGTCATGCAGCAGTGTCCCAATATACTTCTCTTCATTCAAACAAGGGATAACCACACACAGAGTCATCTTCGCTTAACCTTAATCATATCACCAATTGTCATCGAGCTGTCCTTGGCATCTGCAACAGCCATTTTCTCTTCTTTATACTCTTCGATCAGCTTAATACTTAAAATGTTCTCCAGTTTCTTGCACATATCAATGCTTGGCTCGAAAGACCCATTTTCCAGTTTGCCTAGCAGAGACTCTCTTTGGTGTATGAGCTTGGCAAAATCCTCCTGTTTCAGCCCCATCTCTTCCCTTTTATTCCTGATGCGCTTGGCATAATCTGCAACAACCACAAACTCAGGTTCAGCAGGTACAATCTTTTTTGGTACAGGCCTTGCCGGAGCTATAACCCTTGCATGCTTTATCACCTTGCCGAATCTGCTGCACTTTCCGCAGACACCTAGCAGCGCTCCATCAACATCTACGCTAATAGGAGCCTCAATCTCAGAACCACACAGTTCGCATTGCATCTGATCCCCCCCACCCTAGAAAAATATCAAGAGATATATAATCCTTCTGACTCCAGAAATCTACAGCAATACAGCATTGATACTGCCATCTTGGCCAGGTCTTGAGGTAATCTTAGCCTTGCCAATCTCTGTTTCAATAACCGTTCCCTTGGTCATGATATTACGCCTAACATAGTGTCTGTTTGCCGGGCTCTCAACTATTGTTTTGATCTTGACTTTTTGATACTTCTTAGTCTTGGGATCAACAACATTGGCAATATCAATCATCAGCAGCCTAATCTTGACATTGCCGCCGCGGGCAGAAATTTTGGTTAATCTTGGCTTACCTAACTTGGTCAGCGAAGGCGAGCGGGCGCTCTCAAACAGGCGTTTGCCTCTGTAGCTTTTATATCTGCCACCGCTCACTTTCCTTCTGGCTCTGTGTTGTGTCAGCATAGCAAAAAGTAATTCCGAGCCCTTTAAATAGGTTTTGATTGGAATTTGCAAACCTTTATAAAGCACCTTAAAATACCCCTAATTCAATTATTTTAAGATTGTTGGGGTGTTTTTATGGAAGCGTCCAGACCATTAGATGCATTGAATAAAGCAAGAAACAAGCGAGTTATTGTTGAACTGAAGAATGGCAAGCAGTATGTTGGAATTTTAAAGGCATTTGACATTCACATCAATGTGGTGCTTGAAGAGGCAGAGGAACGCGAAAACAGTGAGATCAAGCGAAAGTTGGGCTCAGTGTTTGTGCGGGGCGATACCATCATTGTGATTTCTCCTGAGTAAGATGACAAAAGGAACTCCTTCTAAGGGTAAGAAGAATAAAGGAAAGACACATATCAAGTGCAGGAGATGCGGTAAAAGCACCTATCACAGAAAAACAGGGGTTTGTTCCTCTTGCGGCTATGGCAAAAGTGCAAGGCTCAGAGATTATAAATGGAGTAAAAAGAAGCCGACCAACCGTGGCGAAAAATAGCCCACCCAATAATTTATATATATCTTTAAATTTATAATATACATTGTAGATTATTATTGCGGGGATGCCGGAGCGGCCAATTGAAAATCGGAGATTGAGTATCCAAAACCTCCCATTTTAGACCAAACGGGGCAGGCTTAGGTGCGTGAGCAAGGAAACCTGTTGGCTTAGTGCCTGCGGGGGTTCAAAACCATCTTTTGGCAACTCAGCTATGGTATGCCAAAACTGGGTGAAAGTCCTCCTCCCCGCATTTTCTTATGAAGTAAGATGAATCCCTACGTTATCATATGCTTTTGCGTAGTTTATAAGTAGTGGGCGGCCAGACACTCAAAAGGGCAATTATCTATTTAGAAGTGATAAATGGTCGAAACCCCCCGGAACAGAGGCTAGAGCCCCTATCTCTGAAAGTAAGCCCGGTACTATATTCTAAATTCACGAAATATTTATAAACCGAACTCGGCAAACCAGCCATTAGCTGTTAGTTATGGCTAGCCATATAAAAAGAGGGTATTATCTCTTTCTATGTGGTTGTTCTAGCAGTTCATGTTGGTAAAGATAGCCAATAAAAAATTGGAGGTGTTTGCATGAATCTGAAAAAGGCTATAAAGCGAATTGTGGCCTTGGGTACCGGCGCAACAATGGTTGGTGCAACCATATTAGGTGCAATGGCAGCAGCAGATCTGAGCAACTACCCTAAACCTTTTGTTGAGGGTGGTGCCTTTGACGCACTCATTGTGTTTGGAGCGGCAGCAAAGGCAGATGATGTTGCAGGTGCTGTAGATATTGCGACAAGTTTGCAATACTCTGCAACAGTACCCAAAGCAGTACCAGGCGCTACGGACACAAAGTCAGTGTCAGGAGAAGGCGTCAAAATTGAGACAGATAGTAATAAATTGACTATTGGAGAGTCTCTAGCAGCAGTCAAGACAAACCTTGACGAGGACGACCTGCCCAATCTGTTGGCAGCTGGAACATTTGTGAATGACGGAGACGATGAGAACACAGAGTACGGATACAAGCAGAAACTCGAGTTTGGTCCTGCGAGGAACGCAAGTGTTAGTTTCTTGGCAGACTCAAACTACGAAGCTGACCCAGATAGCCCATATTTGATGTTGTTTGGACCCAAGTCACCAAGCAGTCAGACAGGTGCATTCTTTATGAAGTACACTTTGGACTTCACAAAGCAGCCTGAATCTGATGTTAGCGCTTCTTCAACAGGATGCGGAAGCACAGACGAAATGTGTGACTTTGAGGATACCAAGATTGAAATAATGGGGATCGAGTACGAGGTCACCAAGGCTGAGTACGACTCAGGTGCAGTGACCTGGGAGATGATGGGAGGAGTGAGCCTCAACACCATGTATGAAGGTGAAACAAAGACCTTTACAGTGAGTGGTGAAGACTATGAGGTCACAGTCGACATTATCTCAGATACAGGGAGTGCAGATGAGACAGTGATCTTGTCAGTCAACGGCGAGTCAACCAAAGAGTTGGAAAAAGACCAGACAGACAAAGTGGCTGGCATCGAAGTTGGCATCAAGCAGGTTATGGGAAACGAGGCTGGAGAGGCAGGCGCAGGCCGAGACCTGGTCCAGTTCTACCTTGGAGCCCAGAAAGTTGTCTTGAGCGATACATCAGTATCTGCAGACCTTGACACCAATGTCAAGATTGGCGGCACAGATGTTGACCAGCTATGGGTTGATTGGACAACCTCCGGCTCTGACCCAGTAAAGCTCGATAAAGTTGAGTTGACCTGGAGACCAGACGAAGAGCTTTTCCTTGTTGAGGACTCAAAGGTTGAGTTCCCAGGCTTGAAATCCTTCTATGTTGAGTATGCAGGATTGACAAGTGCAGGGAAAGAGGAAGTTGTGAAAATCAAGCCACACGGAGACAGCAAGATCGAGTTGACTGTTCCACTAGAGGCAGGCACAACAACATTTGATGTGTTGTATGCTAATACAGCCGCTTTGGCAGCTGGCAACTTTACAGCCTTTGGTAAAGGCACAGGAACCTCTGATACACTGCACATTGCCACTGGTTCAGCAGTTGATGTAGGAGACTACATTGTGCTGTCTAATGAAATAGAGCGAGAATCACATGTTGTGAAACTCGACAGGATAAGCACTCAGAATTTGACCAGAGTCAAGGACTTGGCAGACGGCCAGACCTATGAGGCAACCTGTACAAGTGCATGTACTATCTCTGTTGGAGACACCGATTTGAAGTTTGCATCTGTTGACCAGTCAGCATCCCAGGCAACCTTTGCATCAGGAGGAGATGTAAATAACCTCGTGTACACAAAAGGAGGCTTGACCATTAACCTCGGAACCTCAATCGGCAATGCGTCACACGTATTTGCTTTCACAGAGGAAGACAAGAACGGTGCACTTGCTGAAGGAGACGAATTCAACATAACTGTTGGAGTCTCAAGTTCCAAAACCACAGTTAGTGATGTAAGCGACGACGGAGCTGTCTTCACTTTGAGGCCAGACGATGGTGATGGTGCAGATGGTTGGGAGTACGGCGACACAGAAGACTACGCTTGGTATACAGAATTCGGAACTAAGGTAGTGAGGGACAAAACAGGAGACCAAGACACAGCAACAGTCTACTATCCTGGTGAAGAAGCCCATGCAAATGTGTTCGTGAACTCTGAAGCAGCAACTGTTGTCAGCGGCGGCGGTGGTTCAACATACGATGAAGTTCAGAGAATTGAGGTTGGTGCAGCAGTGCTAGACACTGAGATAGCCAGCGTATCAGCTCAGAACTTGATTGTGGTTGGTGGACCATGTGCCAACTCAGTCGCAGCACAGTTGATGGGCAATCCAGCAAACTGCGCAGCAGGCTTTGAGATGGGCAAAGCAATGGTTAAGTTGTTCGAACAGAGCAACGGAAATGTTGCATTGCTCGTAGCAGGCTACAGTGCAATGGATACCAGAAGAGCATCCAGAGTTGTGGCTAA
>JBDRLT010000043.1:0-7461 GCA_043812815.1 Candidatus Woesearchaeota archaeon
GATTGTGTTAATGGCGTGTGATGCTGGGTTTGTAGACCCTGGCGAAAATGTGCTGGCAATTGCAGGCACTTCTAGAGGAGCAGATACTGTTTTGGTTGTCAGGGCTGCTTATTCTCACAAGTTTTTTGATATTGGTGTTAGGGAAATTGTCTGCAAGCCGCTTGTTGAAGGCGTTAAACACGACGCCCGATGATTGAACTTATTATGCTTATTGTTATTTCTTGACATTCAATCTAAATTAATATGTGGAAGATTTAAATAACTGGACTTATATTAAGGATACTATGGTTAAAGTTACAACTACTTATGGCAAAGTTATTGAGATAGATTGTATAGGCTGTGCTTTTGCCAGAGGTGAAATTGAGAGTACTGGCGGCTTGTTGTATAATGGGACTGGTTTTGAGGCGAGATGTGATCTGGAAATCCCTGTCAGGGGATTTTTTGTTATTGGCTCAAAGAGGCATATTGTCGGGCCAGCAGAGTTTACTGGTAAGGAGATGGAAGAATTTTCCAAGCTTCTGGTGAAACTTAGAAAAGCGATGCAGGATATTCTTGGAATAAAACGGGTTACTTATTTGTGCAGGGAAAGCACAATTGACAGTTCTGTTAATCCATCGCATTTCCATCTGGGATTGCTGCCTGAGTATCCCTGGATGAAGGCAAAGGGTACTGAGGAGATTTTTAATTACGCCAAGAATCTGAAGAACCTAAATGAAGTTGAAGAGGCTGCCAAAGAGATAAAGGTTTATCTTAATAAATGATTATTCACACGCAAAAAATGGATGATTTAAAAAAATTGGTTATGGAAGAATTTTCTGGAGAAAACGCCCAGAGGCTGTATATGAAGAAAGCAGAAGAGGGATTATGGGATTCTGAAAAACATTTCTTTGATAAGTATTTCAAAAAGGGCAAATCTGTTTTGGATATTGGGTGTGGAACGGGTAGAACAACTATTCCATTGGTTAAGAAAGGTTACAAAGTAACAGGACTAGACCTAGTGCCTGAGATGATTAAGAACGCAAAAGTTATTGCTGCAAAAAAGAAGCTTAAAGTAAAGTATATGATAGGAGATGCCACAAATTTAACGTTCAAAGATAATTGCTTTGACTACGCCCTCTTTTCCAATCAAGGCTGGACGTAGATTCCTGAAGCCAAGAATAGGATTCAAGCACTAATTGAGATAAAAAGAGTGTTGAAGGAAGGGGGATTATTTATCTTTACAGCTCACCCCAGAGTTTGGTTAAGTGAATACTTCTTTTTTTGGTTCAAACAATGGGTTAGATTCTATCTATTAAAGCCCTTAGGATTTAAGGTAGAAGAAGTTGATTTTGGAGACAGATTCTTTGATAGGGAAACCAGTGAAAAGAATAAGACCTACATAAGCCAACAATATATCCATATACCTTCAGTTACGGAAGTTCAAAAGCAAATTGAGCAGGTCGGACTAAAAATTGTGGAAATAAATGGGTCAATGCAGATTTCCAAAAAAGACATAAGAAAGCATCCGCCAGTATTCTTTATTTGCCAAAAATGAACTCCTTTTTTCATCTATATCGGAAATTCTCATTATTTTGACACTCAAAGTATAAAAAGATGTAAAACATCTGTTCGGTATGTTTCTACATATACTCCTTGCCCTGGGTTTAGGTGTATTCCTGGGCATTTTCACAGGCATCACTCCTGGCATTCATGTCAACTTAGTTGCCACTACAATGTTTGCTATGTCTCCTCTGCTATTGCAACATGTAGAGCCTTTGATTTTGGCAGTATTTATTATTGCTCTGAGTGTAGTGCATTCATTTCTGGACACAATTCCTTCTATTTACCTGGGTGCGCCTGAGAATGAGAATTGTTTAAGTGTGCTACCTGGCCAGAAGATGCTGTTAAAGGGTGAAGGGTACCAGGCTGTGAAAATAACTATTTTGGGCACTTACGCTGGCTTGGTTGTGGCTATCCTGCTTATTCCATTATTTGTTGTGCTGGCCAATAAGCTTTATCCGCTGCTGCAGCCTTATCTGGGGTATGCCCTAATTCTGCTGATTGGCTATATGATTTTCAAGGAGCAGTGGCTGTGGAGCCTGGCTGTATTTTTGCTGTCGGGGGTGCTGGGAGTGGTCACCTTTTCAATACCCAATCTGAAAGAGCCTTTGTTTCCCATGCTTAGCGGTTTGTTCGGAGTGTCTGGGCTTATCCTCAGCTATTTTGAAAATACCAAAATTCCAGAGCAGGCTGTTGCCAGTGAGATCGACCTTGATGCTAAAACATTGATGAAGGCTCTGTTCGGGAGTTCTATTGCAGTGCTCTTGATCCAATTCTTCCCGGGCTTGGGGCCAGCTCAGGGTGCTGTGCTCTCGAATCAGCTTGTGCGGGATATCAAGGATAAGGGTTATATGGCTTTGGTGGGTGCAATGGGCACAATGAGTGTTGTTTTCTCGCTTGTGACTTTTTACACCCTGGGAAAAGCAAAGGACGGGGCTATTGTGGTTATCTCAAAGTTGATGGAGGTGGATCCGCATAGCTTTCTGATGCTGGTATTTGTGTTTCTGGTTGCTGGCTCAATTGCTGTGTGGTTAACTTTGTTTTTCTCAAAAGTGTTTTCCAGACTTATTGTCATTGTCAATTACAGGATGCTAATTACTTCCGTTATTGTCTTTATTTTCATTATGTGTCTGGTAATTAATGGGTTTGTTGGAATAATTGTGCTTGTTGCTGCCTCGAGTATTGGATTGGTTGCGCCCCTCAAGGGTGTTGGCAGGAATCATGCGATGGGCTGCTTGCTTATGCCTGTTGTTTTCAATTTGCTATAAAGCAAAAAATTAATAAATTGCACAAACTGCTTTGGCTGGATGGGGGGTGTTTTGAAATTCAGTGAGAAGCAGCTTGAGGCTTTGTTTCTTGGGATTGTGTTTATTCTGTTCTTATGGCTCAGCGTAGGGCCTATGTTTGACAACAGAATAATCCACCCTTTCCCTGTTGGTTATCTGGCGCAGGATTCTTTTTTCCATGAGGCTTTAAGTGAGTATGTGTATAAAGAGGGTAGTTACACAAAAACACCCGAGTTTCTGACAGAGGGTATTGAGAATATTGTGGCGCACCAGCCACCTATGCTTTACTATTTGGTTGCCAGTGTTGCTTATCTTACAAGGGTGCCTGTGCATGACACGCTTGTTTTGCTCACTGCCTTAACTACAATTCTGTGCTGTATGGTGGTCTACTTCCTGATCAAATCAATAAACAAACATATTGCGCTGCTGGCTTTGCCGCTTATGGTGTTTATGTTCAGCTTCCCGTTTAATGCTGCACTGTTTTGGGGGCAGTACTTGTTTGTTTTTGGCATGTTTTTCATGTTGGTTACGATTCATTTTATCCTTAGCCGGAATTATCTGGCGGCTGCTGCCACAATGCTTGCCACGGTTTATGTCCACACCTCTGAGTTTCTCTATCTTATCCCTCTTGCAGGAGGGCTGGCAGTTATCCATTTGCTGAAGAAGCATAAGTCTGATGCCTTTATGATTGGCGGTGCAGTGCTTGCCACAGTAGTGCTTAGCTCGCCTTACCTGTTTATGTTTGCGAAGACCTGGATGGGGAGTTCGCCTGCGTTCAAGCTTAATATTATCCGGGAGACAACCCATTTCAATGCAGCTGCTGTGCAGTTTAGCCATTTCGGGATTGTGCAGTTTTTCATTTTTATGGGGATTGTGGTGCTTTTGAGCCCTTTGATGAAAAAGAAGATCGAGCATTATTTTGTGTGGGGCTTCCTTTTGCTTATCGGGATGAGCAATTATCTGAACCAGTGGAGAGCATTCCAGTTTCGGTTTTTTTTCCCTTTAACCTTTAGCCTGTTTTTCGGGGTTGCCCTCTATCTGCCACTTTATGTTTTGGTTAAGCAGAAGAGTATTGTTTATTATGTGGTGAGTGCTTTGCTGATTGTTGGTTTTGTTGCAGTAGTATATGAGAAACAGCCGTTAGCTTCAGCAGTGTTCCAGGAGTTGTGGGATAGCCTGGGATATGTACAGCAGGCTGGGGAGCCTGGGCAAAAATTACTGGTGGTTGAGAACCCGCTGATCAACAATGACAAAATTTTATGGAGATCCCTGATGATTACCCACAAATTGCCCAAAACTGAGATGGATGCGATGGTGGCTTCTGGAGATTTATCAAGAGTGTTTCCTATGAAAAGAACTAATGCACCTATGTGTGAACAGGCAAGATTTGCTGATGCTGGAGTGTTCAGACTGCAATACAGCAATGAGTTGTTTACCATGTGCACAAACAGGACTCTTTTCAATGCTTCTCTATGCTCTTATGATTATATTTTGCTGGTACTGGCCCAGGTTCCAGCTGAATATGGGCAATACTGGCAGTCTTTTGTGGACAGTTCCAGCTTTGAGATTGTTAAGCAGAAGAATGGTGTTTTTGTGCTACAGAATAATGGCACAGGGGTGTGCTGATGGAACTTGGATTTGCTGCAGTGTGTGCTGAACTCTTGCTTGCATTGTTTATGGTTTTCAACAAAGAGAGCATGGCATCATTGGTTTGGGTGTTTTTCTCGCTCATCTATATGTTCGTGCTTCCGGGGTATATTATTGGGATGCATTTCTCTTCTGATTCTGGACTGGAGAATTTTGTTGGAGGGCTTTGCTTAGCGATTGGGCTGACTGGACTTTTAGGTGTGTTGCTTGGGTGGATGGATGTTCATGTGAAGTGGCATGCAGTAATAATTCCTAGTCTACTGGTTTTGGCAAGTGTTGCAGTGTATGCAATAAGAAAACGCTATTTGCACAGCTCAAAGTGATCTTCTTTTGTGAGGAAATCCTCTCTCTTGAGCTCTTCAATTATATGGAAGGTCTCAAAAGCTATGCCTTTTTTCCTAATGAGATCGCAGAACTCGTAGTATGCTTTCATGTCTTTGAATACAGCCTCGATTAGTTGCCTGCCTGAATCAAGTTTGTGGAGTGAATTGATATTGTAGTCTTGAATCTCTGAATCCATTGTGTGGAGAAGAATTAGCACCTTTATGCTGTAGCCAAGTTTAGCAAAATTGACAAGGCTTGTGAATTTGGTGACCAAATGCCTTGTCTTCTTAAGTCTGGTGAAGACAGTGGTAATAGGGATGCCTGTCTCTTTTGATATTGAGGTTATGCTCTGTCTGGAACAGCGTCTTAGCTGGCGCAGGATAAGAAAATCTGAAGTGTGCATGGGGTTGTTATGTGCAGCCTGGTTTATAAGGTTTCAGTTGCTAGGTTCGGAAGCTTTCCGGGGTTCTCCTAGCAGATTCTTGGCTTCTTTTAAATATGAAATCGCTTTGTCCAACTCAGAATGGATTTTATCCTCCAGATCAACTGTGAGCCGCTCATCTGCAATTTCTATCTCGTCTGCGAAACATGCAAGATTGTTGATAATATCACTTAGAAGCTCTATGCGTTTGATGCGTTCCATTAGAAAGGTTCCTGATGATTGCTCATTTACCTGACCGCACATATCCCTTATTTGAGTAGTGGCTTTGATTACTTTATGCAAGATATTGTCGATCTTTGCTTCGTTTTCTTCAAGTTTCCTGTCTGAAACGGCCATAGTTGATTATAAGTACCATGGCTTTAAATATTAGAACTTCTAGTAAAAGAAGTATTCCACTTCTTCATCCTTGGGAATAGGCTGATCTGGCTGTTTCACTTCCTCAACTTTGAGCTCTGGCGGAGGCAGTGGTTTCTTTTTCCTGGCGGGTTTCTGGATCTTCAGCACTTTCTTGAGGTGTTGCTCAGTGATTTCATCATCATTGTTTTCAAGAGCGTATTTGCACAGGTCCTCAAGGTTCTCAAGCATCTGTCTTGGGTTGTACTCTGAGTTCTTGAAAACTTCCTTTATGATCTTGTCTGACAAAAGTTTAAGGTCACCAATGCGCCTTCTCACCATATCTACTGCTTCTGCGTCTGTGAGTTTTGTGAGCTCAATAACATTATCTACCAAGAGCTTTCTGAATTCCACTCCAAAGCCTACTTTTTCAAAGCTTGGTCCAAAGAAGACTACTGATTTTATCTTGCCTTGGTTATAATATTCAAGGAGCTCTGTTTGGTCTGTTTTTGACAGCTTTTCCACTTCATCCAGCAAGAATATCATGTCTTCTGGCAGGAGATTGAGCATTCTGCCAATAATTCCATACTTGCCCGCTAGGATTTTTCTGGTTTCAATGGTGGTTTCAGCCCTGTTGCAGTTGTAGTATGCAACCTGTCTTCTGCCTCCGAAGTGTCTAATTAGATGTTTGAGGATTGTTGTTTTGCCATAACCATACCTGCCTTCCACAAACAAAACTTTTGATTTGCTGATTTTGTCATAGATCTCATTCAGGTCATAGCCTATAACCATGTTATGGAAAGCTGCAGGCTTTATGCTAAATGGATTGTTGTTGAAACCCAGTTCTTTATACCAAAGCATTATGATCCCTCGATAATTTTAAGATTTTTTTTGGTTATTTGGCTGTCATCACTCTCAACTGCATTGCTGAAGATTTTCTCAAGATTGACTAAAAGCTGCCGGGGGTTTTTCCCGGATTTTTCAAAGAGTTCTTCAATGATTTCGTCTGAGATTATGTCAATATCGCCGATTCTGTTCCTGACAAGAGCAACTGCCTGGTGTGCTTCAATTGATGGTAGCTTGATAATGCGGTTGCCAATTCTCTCGAGCAGACTCTTGGAAAAGTTGACTTTTTTAAAGCTTGTGCCAGTGAAAACCACAGAAAGCAAATAGCCCTGATCGAAAAAGTATTTTATTCTTTCAGCGTTTGTTTTGCTGAGAGTTGAGACATTGTCAACAAGCAGCACCAGATTTTCAGGCATTTTCTTGAATAATCTTCCCATTAAACCGTATTTGTTGATGATCAGACTTTCAATATTAAGGTCTTCAGTGAGTTTCTCACAGTCAACATAAACAACTCTACCCCTAAAGTGCCTGATCACATTCCAAAGCAAAGCTGTCTTGCCAGAGCCTTTGGTACCTTCAACAAACACCAGTGAACCGGCATTGATCCTATAGAGCAGTTCCTCAAGGACCTGGTCAAACCCGACCAGCTTGTCTGCAAACACTTTTGGATTGGTGTCAAAAGGGTTTTCGTCAAAGTCCAATTCTTCAAACCATTCCATTTTACCATTGCTCCTGCGCTTTCTCTCTGTATTGCTGCGCAAGCTCATAATGATGTTCTGCCTTTTCAATATTGCCCTTTTTGTGATATTTCTCACCAAGCGCATGGTGTCTGCGCGCTTTCCTCATGTTGTTGGCTCTAGTGTCTCTAAAGTAGCGATTCCACAATATGAAAAGCACTATTGCCAAAGCGAGTATTATGAGTATTTTCTGCCAGACAGCCAAAGCCATCACTTTGTTAAAAGTGTTGGCGCCAGCAGCAATGTAGTTGCGGGTTGCCAACCACCAGACTGAATATTGGATGTAATAGATAATTGTTTTTCCTAC
>JBDRLT010000044.1:0-2420 GCA_043812815.1 Candidatus Woesearchaeota archaeon
TTGAGTACTATTTTTGTGCTAGTTGTTTTTATTCCAGGCATTGTCCGCATCTCTTCCACAGCGTTGTTCAGTTCAGCAATACTGCCCACCTTAATATAAGCGCTAATATCATGGTCTCCTGTAATCTCAAACACGCTATGCACCCCCTTGAAATTCCTTAGCCGCCTAACCACAGTTGAGGTGTAGTAAGCAGAATCTACAGAAATCAGAACAAGGGCATTAATAAGTTTTGGTATAATGCTTGTCTTTGCGCCTGTGACAGTCTCTGCTATCTCAATAATGTCTGCCTCATGGATAAGCTTCCGCTCGTCACCCACCCTCTTTATCTCATTCACAATCTCTGTTAGCTGTTCATCATTATGTGCAATTCCATATTCTGCCAATTTGGATGCAACAGCCCGTTTTCCAGTGTACTTATCAACAACAATCTTGCGCTCTCTGCCTACAAGTGCTGGATCAATACTCTCATAATTTTTTGGATTTTTCAGCACTCCATTTGTGTGGACACCACACTTATGGCTAAAGGCATTCTGGCCAACAATCGGCTTAATCGGATGCATAAACACTCCTGAAACTTTCTCTACATATTTTGAAATCTCAGGTAAGTTCTCAAGTTTGTAATTGTTCTTGACTGATGCATGCGTATAGAGAGCAAGTACCATCTCAGCCATATCAGGGATACCAGCACGCTCACCAATCCCATTCACAGTAGTGTGCACACAGTCAGCGCCAGCTCTCACAGCTGCCAAACCATTTGCCACAGCCAGCCCAAAATCATTATGGCAGTGCACATCAAGATCGCACGTTTTTAAACTCTCCTTGATCTGTTTGATCAGTTTGAAGAACAAATCTGGCCGGGCGACCCCCAGTGTGTCGCAAATGCTGACACGGTCAGCACCAGCTTCAATAGCCTCATTGCAGGCTCTCACCAAATAATCAAAATCAGTACGGGTGGCATCCTCAGGGCTATACCTAACTTTCAGCCCATGGGCCTTGGCATACTCAACAGTCTCAACCACCTTCGCAATGGCCTCATCCTGACTCATCCCGATCTTTGTCTTCAAATGTAAACCAGAAGTTGGAAATAAAACCACAACTCTGTCAACACCACACTCAAGCGCCTTATCCATACCCTTTTTGGTCGCTAAGCTATGCGCCACTATCTCTGCATTCAGCCCCATGTTGGCGATTCTCTTCACAGCTTCCATTGTCTTTGGGCTAACACTTGGATCGCCTGCCTCAATCATCTCAACCCCAAAATCATCCAGAATCCTGGCAATCTGCAGTTTCTCATCAATATTGAAACTGACACCAGGGCATTGCTCGCCCTCTCTCAGCGTGGTATCTAATATCCTGACCATCTACTCCCCCCAGTCCTCATCCTCTTCTGGTGCCGGCTCCAGTTTAATCGGTTCTATACTCCTAACCTCTAACTCAACTCCGCAATCAGGGCAGCTCAATATCTCCCCTTTCTCCACATTCTTTGCTTCAATCTCACATCCGCACTCTGGACACAAAGCCATTATTTAGCACCTCCAATTTTCGTATTCATCTTGACGATCTTAGAAAGCAGACAGGACAATGGGCAGCATTATCGCTTTTTGGTTCTAAGAGAATTACAAAAAACCGAACACTCCCCAAAGTTCATTTTGCTGCAAAGAGATACCCCATGTATTTAAATTTTATGCTACCTTAGCATATTGCCATTAGCAGGGCATGCGTTCATATTTTCATACATATAATATATTATTTAATTCTAGAGTGGTGGTAAAAAAATCGCATTTTCGAGTAACAAAAAATCAAAACCTTAATATATGAGTTGTTCGTATCCTCTAGTCAGGGGATGTTTAAGTGAAAAAAGAAATAGTGATAGCATTTATCTTTCTCACACTGTGCATATCTAGCCTAGCAGAGGCTGCAGATGAGCCAGAGCTTAGAGGAGAGAGCAACACAACTGAAGCGATAGCAGGCAATAACCTCACAGCTGCCAATCTCACTCAAAACAATTCAGATTTGGAAGTCACATCAGAGCGAGACTCACCTAGCATGGGAGCACGCCTGCTCTTTGTGGGAAAAACAATTATCTATTACATCCAATATTTAGTCTGGTGGTTGGCAACCCGAAATTACATTGCTGCTGCTGCTAACACTTTTAACAAAGTGATGGCTTTAGCTGTCTGGCAGAAAATTCTCCTAATACTCGCTTTGGCAATAATACTCTTCATACTGTGGAATCGCTACTTTAGAGACACTAGAGCCAATAACATGAGGAAAGCGCGCAAGCACCATGCGCTTGGTGAGAAATATCACAAAAAGGGCAACATTGAAAAGGCAGAGCATCATTACGAGCTTGCGCAGCAATGCAGAGAGAAAGCGCAGGAGCAATGGTAAAATGGAATGGTTTGAAGAATTGGACTTTG
>JBDRLT010000045.1:0-37566 GCA_043812815.1 Candidatus Woesearchaeota archaeon
CCATTTATGGCTATAGAATTTATAATTTGGAGCCATCAGGGATAAGGTTTAGGCCTGCGGCAAAAATCAGGATGCTGTATGATGACAGCCAGATTGACCAAGGTGAGGCCTGGCTTGCGATTGTGAAAAGGGAAAATGACCGGCACATTTGGAGGACAATTCCAACAAAGGTGGACGATGTAAGTAATATTGCTGTTGGCGAGCTTGATGGCTTCAGCCAGGTGGGTATTAGCATTACTTGTGGCAATCCCACTGTTAATGAGAATGTGTATTTCGATACTGAGTTTATGTATTTGGCTGGATGTGAACCCTGTCTCTGTTTTGAGAAATCTGGAGAAGCCTGGCTTGCTTCTGGTACTGATGGTAGTGCTGTTAGCTGCTCAGCTGACAAGAGATGTGGTGTTGATCCAAGCATGAATGTTAATCGGTTTGACAATTACAAGTTTTACTGGTTAAATAATAGGGGTGGCGGAACCACTAGTTACTTCACTTATGGAGATGCAGGGGTAACCCAGGAGCAGATTAATGACTACAAGAATAACTGCAAGGAAGGATGCGATCAGGAATATTGTGATGATAGCACACTCCCTGTATGTCAAGATGGGGAACGCGCTTCTTGCAAGTCTAAATGCGACAATTTACTCCCAGGCTGGGTTGGCTGTGCTGAATATGACTGGGATGGCGATGGTGATAAAGAGCTAGGCTATCCTAATGCTGCTGCAGCTGGTGGGAAAGGAGAATTTATCTTTAAGATTGATGCCAGGCCAGGCGATTGTATTGATGATTTCAGGATTGAACAATTGTTTGTTGATGATAGTCTGAGTGAATTCAAGTTGAATGGTTATGGTGTTGACAAAGTTGCCGGGGCTCAAATTAAAACTGAATGGCTTAAATTCGACGGACAAGTTAATACATTTTCTGTTACTGTTCAGAACACTGCAGAAGCATGTGCTGCTGCAAGAATGTTGTTCATGGTTAGTGGAGTAAGTGCGAATATCATTGCTTGTAATGATGCTGATGCGCCAGGAAAATGCTGTTTGAGGGATGGTAAGGAAGATGTGGCTGGCTGCGACTTCCCTGTTGCTGGTACATGGTCAACAATAACTGCTGGACTTGCAGGAGCTGAAGAGTGTAAAACTCCTGTTTATGCACCAGACGCTCCGTGTAAGGGTAAGACTAATTTATGTGCAGTTGCAAATACTTTTCAAATTTTAGATAAGATGATTGCTCAAAATAAGCCATGTGATGCTGGCTGGTGTTGTGGTGAGCAACCAGATGGAACAGCTGTTACAAATTCTGATACAATTACCTGCTGCGAATCGGGAGATAAGATCATTTTTGAGGTGCACTCAGAATCGCCTTATGCATGGGTTATCGGTAAGCTGAATGGTGGCAGGAATGTTGGTGTGCGGCCCGACTTGATTGACTCAGTAGCTCCTGGTTACTGGTGGGCCTATGAATATCCAATAAGCGAATTAAAGCCAGGCACTAACTATTTCAGTTTCCTAAAAGATGCTGATTTGGATACTTTAGATATGGATACAAAGAAATGCGCAAGAGCTGCTATAACTTATGAAGGGAATACTGTAAAAGTGTTTTCTGGTAATATAGCAACCGAACCTGAAGACATACCTCAGACCCAGATTGATGATGCAAAAAAGGAACCAGCAGTGCCTGCTTCCAACCCTGCAACAAAATGTGACGGGGGCTGGCCATCTGCTGAAGCTAAGACAGGAGATAATACTCAAACATGCAAGAAAATGGGATTTTTTATTCTGGGCTGCCAGGGTGATGTAGACAGAGTATTAGAATTCGCAGGACCTGGTGGCTGGGTGCTCAAAACATATTGGGATGGGGGAGCAGAGGATGCTGCCAAGTTTGTAAATTATGCATATTCCAGAGGATTAAACCCTGTTGTTAGAGTGATATTTGATGAACAGAACCAGAAAGCTACTGACGCTCCTAAGTATGTTGAGTTTATTAATAAGCTTTTTGAGCTAACCAAAGGCACTTTATTCGTGCAGATTGGTAATGAGCCAAACATCCATCATTTAGATCCAATAGGGTATAGAGATTTATTAGCAGATATAAACTCTGCAGAAGGTATTGATGCAAAAAGGCAGCAGCGGTTAAGGATAATTACGGCGGGCAATTCACCTGAGTGGGAATTTGTTGCAAATAGAGACCATATAACAACTTGGCCCAAAGTAAACTATGGGAATGAAATAGATCCGAATCACTATGATTATTGGGGAAGCCATGCATATCCCTCATGGTATTCAGACGGTTCAATTAAAGATGATCCCCCTCGTGGTTGGAAAACATATGCTGCTGAAATCAGCAATATTAAACCTGTGCTAATAACAGAAGCTGGCCAAGGAACCAACGATTATTCTGATCAGGTTAACATTAATGGAGCAATCGCTGCATTCAATGCTTGGAATAGTGATTCGAGGATCAAAGGGGTAATGTTGTACACCTTACTTAACATAGATGGTGAGAATTTGTACACTAGCTGGCTAAATGCTGGTGGAAACCCAAAACCCACTTTTGAAAAACTGAAAGTAGGAGGGTCTGACAGCGCCAGGATTACAGGACCCTGCAATAAATAACCAAACCTTTATATAAACAATTCCTTAACTTTTTCTCATGTTCATTGACATTGTATTCCCGAAAAACAATGAGAAAGCATTTATCAAAACAGCAGAAAAACTAGACATCCAGGGAGTGTGTTTTGTGTATGATAAGGCAAGAGACCTCGTTAAATCAAAATCAGATGTGCAATTGTTCCGGGCTTTGCTGGTCAGGCCGCCTAAGCTAAAAAACCGTCTTCTAACAATTGCCAAATCTTCTGCAAAGGACAGAAATGTTCTTGAAAATGGGGTGGATGTGATTTACGGGCTTGGTGAGGATTCCAAGCAAGATTCTGTTCATTTTAGAAGGTCTGGACTTAACCAGGTGCACTGCACCCTTGCCAACAAGAACAGGATCATTATTGCCCTGCCAATCTCCCACATGCGCAATTCAACTTTGATTGGCAGATGGATGCAGAACATTACGCTCTGCCAAAAATATGAGGTAGAGATGTGTCTCGCTTCTTTTGCCACAAGCCCCTGGCAGCTAAGGGCAAGCCATGACCTGAAAAGTGTGGGTGTAGTATTAGGCATGCAGCCAGCAGTGGCAGCTAGTTCTTTAGAGACAGTATATAAGAGGCTGGTCAAGAAGGTGCAGGGTTTGCCAGAGGGTATTGAGATTTGCTAGCCTTTGGCTCTTCATAGCTCCAATCAAGGGTCACAGTTAGTTTTGTGTTTATATCCTTGTTGTTGAGGGTCTGACCTGCAACTAAACAAGAGGGCTTTGCCCTTTAAATACCCTGCATCAATTTTCTTACACTTCGCCTACAGCGAATTTCTGCAGGCAAGCTGCCTGTATTTACCTTTCTATCTCTGAATATCTCACAATCATTGGACCCATTACCTATGATAATATGCAAGTCAGATTACGTTTTGTGAAATTTTATACCACTTTGCCCGCGAAAATTATTTATAGCACCGTCCTATTTTAAGCGTGTGATGAGTTGTAATACTAGACATGGAACAGTATTGTTTAATCTAGTTGATGGCTCAATTACACCATATATCAAAGGTTAGCTAAACTCGGTTCATCTGGGTTGAGCAAATCTTTGATGTCTTCTTAAGATTTGTAAACCCAGGTGTTGAGGGGAAAAATGAAAACTGAAACACTGTGGGATGCTTGTTGTGTACGCTGTGGGGATGTTATTACCAGCCCTATATGCGCAGAATGCCTTGAGAAAGAGATGGAGGCCTGGCTCCAAAGCAGAGCTCCAAAATTGGTGCCGATTATTCGCTCGTTTGTTGCTGCTGAAAAAACAGGTGAAGAGCTTACTCACTGTATACTCTGCGGTGAACACATCAGTAGCTGTGGTTTTTGCTTCACAAAGGATGTTTTGGCTTTCCTAGAAGAGCAGCAACCTGAGCTTATAGAAAGTTTTATGGAGCATTTCGGTTATGGGGGGCAATCCCTTGCGCCACCTGATGAGTTTATTGCCATGTAGTCAAATTTGGTTGGTTTCAAAAACACGAATAGCATCCTCAAATTGTGAACGTTCTTCAGGCCAGTATAGTTTTTCAAGAACTCCTTCTCGGGTAGTCCAGAGATAGTTGTCATGCTCCTCTTCTTTGGTTATGTCCACATTGATATTCATGTTGGCCTCTACCAGGAACGTTTGTATTGTGTGGGGTATACCGTTGTTTTCATACTCCCTTGTTCTGACGAGCTTCCCTTTGACATTAACCTTGTTTAACCCTGTTTCTTCCTCTATTTCGCGCATGATTGCTTTTTCTGGTGTTTCGCCAGCTTCTATCTTTCCTTTTGGAAATTCCCACCCTTTCCAATTTGATTTTCTGTGCAGGATCAAGAAATAGACTGTACTCCCTCTTTTATCATAGATTATGGCAGAAACACCTCTTTGTACTTCCATGCAAAGTGAGAAACTTAGAGGATATATAAAGCTTATTGCGCACTGAAGTTTTCCATGGGAAACAGAGCCCACCATGGGTGCTTGGCGGGACTATTGGGTAATATTGGCACTCCAGGGCTTGTGAAACCAAAGTTCCATTGGAAAAGAAGGGGGCATACACTTCTCAAAATATAGATTTTTAAAGTATTGTTTAAAAACAAAAGAATTTATAAAGAAGCTCCTATTTATAAATAAGATATCAGAAAGGGGGTAGGAAAATGGCTAAAGCTGAGAAAAAGGATATTAAAGTTGTAAACATAGTGGTGAGCACCTCTTTAGAGAAGGATATCCCTTTGGAAAAGATGGCTGCAACGCTTCCCAACACAGAATACAACCCTGAGCAGTTCCCTGGATTGGTGATCAGGATAAAGGATCCAAAGACCTCTGCACTCATCTTTAGCTCAGGGAAGGTGGTTTGCACTGGTGCTAGGTCTATGGATAAGGTTGAAGAGTCAATTGCCAAAATTATCAAAAGCCTTGAGAAGATTAATGTTTTCGTAACTGTCAAGCCAATAATCAAAATCCAGAATATTGTTGCATCAGGCTCAATTGGGATGGACCTGAATTTGAATACCTTAGCTATGAAGCTTAAGAACACAGAGTATGAGCCTGAGCAGTTCCCTGGGCTCGTATACAAGTTGATAGATGCCAAAGCAACCTTTTTGTTGTTCAGTAACGGTAAGGTTGTATGTACAGGAACTAAAAGTGAAGAAGAAGTACATGCAGCATTAGACAAGCTCATCAAGAATCTCGAAAAGGTAATGTAGGGAGATGGATGCAGCAGACCAGATAAAAAGATTTTATGACTTTTTTGAGGCTAATTATAAGTCCAAAATTCTGCAGAATCTCCAGCAGGGAAAAAAGTTTGTTGTGGTAGATTTTGCAGAGCTTCTGAAATTTGACCATGAACTTGCTGAAGCCATAATAGACCAGCCTGAAGATGCAATCAAGGCTGCAGAATTGGCTATTAAGGATTTTGATATTCCTGATGCCAAGGTGAGGGTGCGCTTCACCAATATTTCAAAGACTCAAGAATTAAAAATAAGGGATATCAGAAGTAAGCATCTAGATAAACTGGTTGTTATAAATGGGCTTATCAGGCAAAAGTCAGATGTGCGGCCGCAGGTGGTTGCCACGCAGTTTGAATGCCCAAGCTGTGGCAATGTAATTTCAGTGCTTCAGTTAGATTCAAAATTCAAGGAACCAAGCAGGTGTGGGTGCGGTAGGAAAGGGAAGTTCCGGCTTTTGAGCAAAGAGCTTGTTGACGCGCAGAGAATTGTGCTTGAAGAGTCTCCTGAAGACTTGGAGGGTGGCGAGCAACCAAAAAGGATGAGTATTTTTCTTAAAGAGGATTTGGTCAGTCCAATCACTGAACGCCGTACCAACCCTGGCTCAAAGGTATGTGTTACAGGGATTATCAAAGAGGTGCCTATTCTGTTGAGAACAGGGGGTACATCAACAAGATATGACCTTGTGGTGGAGGGCAACTATGTTGAGGCATTGGAAGAGGATTACACCCAGATCTCAATCAACAAAGAGGAGGAGAAGCAGATTAGGGATTTGTCATCCAACCCAAGGGTTCATGAGATGTTGCTGAGCTCAGTTGCTCCCTCAATTTATGGTCATGAGCGTGTCAAGGAAGCTTTGATACTCCAGCTTTTTGGGGGTGTTCAGAAGAAGAGAACTGATGGGGTAGTTACAAGAGGTGACTTGCATATCCTGCTTATTGGTGATCCTGGTGCTGGCAAATCGCAGTTATTGAGGAGGATTAAGCTTGTGGCTCCTAAGGGTTCTTATGTGTCTGGAACGGGGGCTAGCGGTGTTGGGTTAACTGCCTCTGTGGTGAAAGATGAATTTATGAGGGGGTTTGCATTAGAGGCAGGTGCTCTGGTGCTTGCTAACAAAGGTATTTGCTGTATTGATGAATTAGATAAGATGAACCCGGAAGACAGGTCAGCAATGCACGAGGCATTAGAGCAGCAGACTGTAACAATTTCTAAAGCAAATATCCAGGCAACACTTCTTGCTAAAACTACTGTGCTTGCAGCAGCTAACCCAAAATTTGGGAGGTTTGACCCCTATGATATTCTGGCAAAACAGATAGACTTACCACCAACACTCATCAACCGATTTGACTTGATATTCCCTATAAAAGACATGCCCAATAGAGAAAAAGACGAGAATATGGCCACTTTTATCTTGGAGCTGCAGCAGAATCAGGAGGCCAATGCACCAGAGATCAATACTGAACTTTTCAAAAAATATATCTCGTTTGCTAAGCAGACTGTATTCCCTGTTTTGTCTAAGAGTGCAATTGAAGAGATCAAAAAGTATTATGTGGATCTGAGAAACACAGGATCGTCTGAAGAGGATGTTGTCAGATCCATTCCAATCAGTGCCAGGCAGCTCGAAGCATTAGTGAGGCTGGCTGAGGCTTCTGCCCGAGTACGCCTTTCAAAGAGCGTTTCTAAAGATGATGCCAAGAGGGCAATTTCACTGCTCCATTACTGTTTAACCCAGGTGGGCGTGGATAAGGAGACAGGCAAAATTGATATTGATAGAATCTCGACAGGGATAACTGCCACTGCCAGGAGCAAGATCGTGCAGATTAGGGAAATAATCACTGGCCTGGAAAATAGGATTGGGAAAACCCTGCCCATTGATGATATCCTAAGAGATGCTGCTGAGCAGGGGATTGATGAGAGTGATGTAGAAGAAGTAATTGAAAAACTCAAACGCTCAGGGGACTTGTTTGAGCCTCGCCGAGGCTTTATCCAGAGGATATAAAATGGATTCTCAAAAAAGACAGGTGGCGTGCAGGTGTAATATTAAGGAAATTCTTGAAGCCAAGTATGTTCGGCAAGAGGGTTGGAATCCAAATTACATGGTCACTGAACAAGGGGAGCAGATCTCGCGGGTTAACATTTTGGCTACTATCGTTACAAAAACAGACAATTCTAACGGAGGAGAGCTGCTTGTAGATGACGCCAGTGGCCAAATAACTGTGAGAGTGTTTGAGCAGAGTGCAAAGTGGGGGGAGCTCGGTATTGGAGACATAGTAACAATAATCGGAAGACCACGAGAATTCGGAACAGAGAAATACATAATGTTGGAGATTATTCAAAGGGTTAAAGATCAGAAGTGGATTGAGGTCCACAACAAAATGGTTCAGCTTAGACAACCTGTTCTTGCTCAAATAGCGGAGCCACCTGAACATAAGCTCACAACAGGTGTTAACAAGATCCAGGTTGTTTACGACCTCATTAAAAAGTTGGACGTGGGAGATGGTGCAGAGACTGGTGATGTCATAAAGAAGGCTAAAGTGGATAATGCAGAGGAAATAATTGAACAGCTTCTTAAGGGTGGAGAAATTTTTGAGATCAAGCGTGGAAGGTTAAAAGTCCTAGAATAATATTGGTGTAACATACACTTCAAGGAAAGCAGCCAAGAATACGAAAATTAGCGAAATCACAATCAATTCTGATGAGTCTAGGACGATGTGCTCAAACTTTTCTGTGCCCATATCATGTCTGATGACTGCGATAGAGATAATTCCTCCAGCGAGCCCTGCAACAAAATATGCCATGATTTCTGGTATGCCATGAATTGAGTACCTTAACAATCCTAAGGATATCACGTGTAGATAACTGCCTATTTTCACCAGGTGGGCTGCTTCAGCATACGCGCCAAGGTTAGACCTAATGAAGTTGCCAATTGCCACCCCTATTACAGAGGCGTTCCATGCCAGTATGAAAATTGCTCCAACACCGTATAGGAATGCAAACAGAATACAAAATATTAGGACTTTGAGGTTGTTGAAAAGGATTCTGTTGAATGCACCGAATTTCATAAATGCATTCCCTGTAACCTGGGAATTGAGGCTGCTAATGGTTTGGGTTTGGGTGCTGAAAGCACTATGTAAGATCTCTGAGGGAAGAACAGTGTACCATAAGGCAAATGCCAGTGTAAACCCAAAAAAGAGAAACATAAAGAATGCTATGGCCTTGCCGTGCTCTTTTATGAGGATACTCTCTTTTTCAATTTTGAGGTCCTTGAGCTCTTCAAGTTTAATGGTATTATAAACCAAGGGTATACATGCCATCACAGTCAAAAAAACCATCACCAGGCTTGCCTGATCCCTAAAAATCCAGAGGCTCAAAAATAAGGCTACAGTCGAGTACAAGAATCCAAGCCACATAGCCGCAACTGGATGATTCTCTGCTTTTATTGGATTAATAAGTGACTCAAGAACCATGCTCCGAATATTGAAACAAATGTTTATAAACCTTTTGATTGGGTGCATAACCTTTAAATATGGTCCTGGCTTCCCTTGGTCACTATGGATTACAAAGATCTGTTAAAAAAGGCCAAAAGTGAGCTACCAACTGCCAACCAAGAGCATGAGCGTTTTGAGCTCCCGTTGGTAAAAGGCCATATCCAAGGCAATAGGACAGTAGTTAGCAACTTTCATCAGATGGCTGCAGTGCTGCGCAGAGACCAGCACCAGTTTTTAAAGTATCTCTTAAAAGAGCTTGCTACCCCTGGTGAACTAAAGAAGAATGAGCTTATCTTGGGTAGACAAGTGTCTGCATCAATGATTAATGAGAAGATAAAGAAATATGCGAAAGATTATGTGCTGTGCAAAGAGTGCGGCAAACCTGACACCAAATTAATAAATGACGCTAAGTTTTCTTTTTTGAAATGCACTGCTTGCGGAGCAAAGTACCCAGTGAAATAAGATGATTGTTAACAAGATAGTTGATCCTGACCATAGGCTGATTCTTGTGTTGTGTGATGTTAGTGTGCACGGCAAGAAGATTGAAGACGGTAATTTACAGCTGGACCTGAGTTCTGATTTTTACAAAGGTGAGGAGAGTAATGGGTCAGATATTATCAAATTGTTTGATAAGGCGTACATTGTCCATGCTGTGGGTAAGCAGTCTGTGGCTCTATGTGTTGAGCACAATGTGCTTGAAAGAGATAAAATCCGGACGATCAAAGGCATCCCTTATGCATATATGGTGGGATGCTAACAGAACCATTTACCCAAGCCTTCTTGTTTTTCTTTGTCTCTGCCAAACACTTCTTCTACTCTCCTCTTGGTGAGCTCAAGGGTCTGTTTCAGATAGGGAGTTACATCATATTTTTCAGCGAGACTAATGCTTGGCTCAAGATACTTGACAATAGAGCCGAGAGAGATGGTGAAAATAATTTTGCCCCCGCATTGGGTGCATTTTCCTGCTAGAGGCGGTCGCCTAAACTTCTGGTTGCAGCTCACACACCTGAATTGTTGCATTGAGAATTTTCTGAGATTTCCCTTGATATCTTTGATGAAGTGTTTCTCGATAATCAGGCTTGCAACATCTCTTTGGTCAACTGCCATGATTTTCTCTGCAAGAGCCATCTGCCCCTTCAGTTTCTCTTCCATGGTGGGTAATATTTTATAAGCTGAACACCTCACCCCTTTATTAATATCTGTAACAGAGTGGGTGAAACCCATTGACTCGTATTGCCTTGGTGTGTCCAGATAATCATGGATTTGCTCAATTTTTATTTCAGAGGGATGTTTAAATTGTGCTGCCGCTTCATACAAGGCAAGCGGATAATTCCATACGACATCAAGGCCATGAGCCATGTCGTCTACTTCTGACGGAATCAATTTTGCTGTGAGCACAAGCGGCGCATCCATTGTGCGACCGCCTCTTTTGTCAGGGAGGTACTGTCTTGAAAAATTGAGCAGTGCATCCATGAGAAGTATTACGCAGCATTCATCTCCGTCGCAGTCCCTTCTAAGCGAAGCATGCCAAAGGGGATGGGCATAGCAGGCCTGCGCTTGTGAGAAACCGATTAATCTGCCCACTGTGCCTGCAGAGATGTGCGGGGCTAAGCCTATAAAAAGCTGTCCCACCAGTTCCTCTTCTGATTTGAGATTGTAATATGGTTTGAGTCCATAGAGCCTGACAAGCAGTTCATCTACAAAATGGGTCACTCTTAACAGAACAGTGTCTGCAGCTTCATCGGGTGTGTTTTTATTGCCAGGAAGAATGATATCCTGCGGCTTAATTTCTAAAATCTGGTCCTCATTTTCTAGGGGTTTACCCTCAATATCATTTTCGTACCCCATCTTTTGCAATTTTTGGATACTTGTGCCTATCTCTCTTGGTTTGAAATGGGTTATGGCTAACTCAGACATATCATATCTGGTGGTTCCATCTTTGTTTACAAACACATTGTGTTTGGCTCTGAGGATACCTTTAACTAGCTGTTCTGGAATGTGGTCTTTGTTTGATGTGCCTCTGACCCCTTTAATTAGGTCGGGGTATGCTTTAAACTTCAGCTTGTTTACTGCGCTTTCAAAATAGTATGCAATATTGATCTGTCTATTGCTGTAAGATTTGGCTGGCCCATGGGTTGCACACACTGGTTCTGCGATTGTGCCGCAAGTTGCACACATGAATTTTTTTTGTGTTTGGCCGCCACATACCTCGCATAGGGGGAAGATAGTCTCTATATTGCACTTCTGACAAAAGTAGAGTGGAAAGTCTGCTTTCACTTTCCCTGTTTCAATGGCTGCCTGGAATGATCTAAGTCTGCCTCCTTCCTCTCCAACTGGGAAGAGCACATGAGGGGATCCAGTTAGTGTTCTCATCTTGGCTTTTTCAGGCCTGCCCATCCTTGCCCCGATAAATGTTCCCCCTTTATCCCTGAGTTTGATAGAGGAGACTTGATTTATTGTTTCTAAGCCTGTCTTATCTTGTGCATTTTGTAGGATTTGCTTTGTGGCGTCAAGTGTTCTTTTGTTTAATCCAAGGCAAGTGGTTAGCACCAGTGCATGGTCTTTTTCAACAACCACAAATTCATTGGCAATAACCAGGTGGGGCAATCCTAGTCTTTCCAGAATCTGCTTTTTGTCTAGCTCGATCGGCAAAACCAGCTTCTGGACTACTCCTTCCTCTTTGATCACTTTCAAACGCGAGAACCACTCCACAAGCGAGATTATGTCTTTTCCTGTTATCGAATTCCAAAAGTATGTGTAGTGTGGGTGCAAGGGTAGCCCAGTACTCTGTGCAATTTTTATGCTTATATCTGCGTTGATTTTCTTGGTTGAATAGAGGAGTAGTGGTTTCAATTCTGCAGGGGAGATATCGATAAATCCACAAAATTTTTCCCAATCAAGTGCGCCAAAGGTGTCAACAATGTATTTCTCCAACTCTAAAATCCACCATTCCTCGCAATAGCCACAAGGGACAAGTAAGTGATTGTTTTCACTGAAGTCACCATAATTAAACAGAATATCTCCTAGGTAAAGGATATTTTTGATTTGGTGTTTGCAGGCATTGTAGTCTTTGGCAGTACTCAGACTGTGGACGCTTCCGTCTGCTAGTTTGACTATTGGCCCGTCAATTGAGTCGCACACTGTGATTGCAGCTGCCTTACCTGGTCTTTCCACTTTTAGCTGGGTGCCTATGGCAATAAATCTGTCCAGGACAAGTTGGGTTACAGGGTGTATTGAGGCTGAAGAGTAACCATTGACTCTGGTTCTGCCATATCTCAGCCTAAAACCCCCTATACGGAGGGGGTGTGTGAGGACAGGTCTCCCTGCAACTAAGTCATGGATGTACGTGTAATTGGGTGTTAATTTGGCTGTGGTTTCCTGTTGCTTGGTTTGGGCTTTGACATTTTTCTGGAGGTTTAGAAATTCGCTTAGAAATTGCCACTCAAGATCAAAGTCACCCCCCCACACCTCAAGCCTCTTCCATATTTTTTTTGCTTTTTGAGCTAACCCTTCAGCTATTACCAGGCATATCCCTCCTCTGATGAGGTTAGTCTCTACTCTTGGTAAGTCTTTGTGCTGTGACACATCCCTCTGCTCAGTGGGGTCCCCGTTAATCTCAACAGGGATGTGGGAGGTAAGAAACTCAATCTCTTCCCTAGAAGGAAAGTATTGGAGATTAGCAATTTTTTCATGATAATCTTCGATCTCTGTTACGTATCTTTTTATTTCCTCTTCTGTGGGATCATAAGGAGAATAACCCATTTTTTTCCTAACATAATCGGCAATAATCACAGAAAATGCAGCGGCAGTTCCGCCAGCTCCTCTAACCGGGCCGGCATACCGCACAGACAGATACTGCTTACCATCCTTTCTTTTTTTGAGTTGCGCTCCGATAAAGCCTTCGAGGGGCGCTGAGACGATTCCAAGGGTGTGATATGCAAAACCTGTTCTTATGCCAACCTCAACTGCTTCGATTTCTGATTTGAATCTGCAGAATTTCTGTTTGGCCACCTCTTCGGCAATAACAAGTGCAACTCGCCAGTCCAGGATACCAAACTTTTTTTCAAGCTCAGAGAGCCGCTCAATCATTCCAGAGCCAACTAGCTGCGGTGCAACCATTGAAATCAAACCTTGAACTCTTTCAGCCATGTTTCTGGCAAGAGGTATGTCCACTTTTTTTTCTGGGTCAAACCCTTGCTGTCTGGCTTGCTGTGCCAGGGCATACTCCTTGTCAATTTGGGTTTGGACTGATTTGAAATAGTGCTGCATCTGTTTACTCTCTGCTGTCATTTTCCAAACCTCAGCACTTTAATATCTCTCGTCTGCAAATTTACCACAGGAACTCTTGCTGGTTCAGGGTGAATGCCCATTTTTTCCATGAAGGATGTTTTGGCTTGCCAGCAACTCCCTGAGATGGTGGTAATGTTTTTGTAACTTGATATCACTGTTTTGTGTAAATGGCCAGTAATCAGAAAGTCTGGAATTTTGTCAATGACAAGCCCATCTTTTTTGGGATCCGGGATGTACAAGGTGGAGGTGTGTGTTGGTGCAAGATGCCTTCTCTGCAGCAAATATTTCATTATCAGGTCTGCCCTGTCAACACCACCATGCTGGCGAATAGACTCCACATTGTCTGCATAGTATGGGAAACTATATCCGTGATACAGCAGGAAATTAAATCCAGGAAACCCCTCTGAAGGTATTAGATTGATAAAACTAGGGTTACCAAAAAATCTGATATTTGGCATTTTATAAAGCTCAGGGGCTAACTCCTCACAGATGGGTGGTTGGGGTTCAGCCATTCTCATGGCATCGTGGTTCCCTGGAACCACGATGATTTGAATGTGTTTAGGTATTTTTTTGAGATAACGGGCACACATTTTATATTGTTCATATATATCCTTAATATCGAGTTCTACTTCCTGGTTTGGGTAAATCCCTACTCCGTCAACAAGATCACCAATAACAAAAATATACTCGATTTTGCTTGCCAACTTCTTCTGTGCATCTGTTCCTGTTTCACACCTTATCCATTTTATGAATTTGTCAAATTCCTCTGCCATAAACTTGTTTGAGCCAATGTGAAAATCAGAGAGCACCAGAAAGTAATGCTCTTCTGGACATTTTTTAAGCTCTTTGTTAAGAGGGATATCTGGTAAGAAAATGTTGTTTGCAAAGACAATATTTTTCCCTGTTGAACCGGTTATGCCTATTACTTCATCAAGCTGGATGTCTTTTGCCTGATCGAGTAGTTCCTGTTTGTTTTTGCTTATGAGCACACTTATTATCCCTGTTGGATCCTCAAATTTAAAGAGGATGTTCTTGTTTTTTGTAATCTGCTTCTCAGTGACCATCCCAATCAGCGCGACTCTGTCTCGGGTGTTTTTGTTCTTGATTCTGCTTATAGATGTTACACCTTGGAGTTCTCGTCTGTTGACTAACACCCTTTCTAATGTTTTATATCTTGAATTAAATAACCCTATAAAATCTTGGACATTTCTTTTTTTTGAAAGGTCAGCTTCATCAGAGATTAGGTTGATTGCATGTTTGGGTTGATTTGTAACCAAAGGCTGTGTTACCATTGACACTTTTGGGATCTGGGTTTCGGGCAGTTTCTCAGTAAATTTGTCCATGATCTCCTTAGTAAGTACTGTTATCCCTTCTGACTTAAATGAGGTGAGGTGGGTTTGCAGATTAGTGTTTTCCACCAGATCTGGGCTCACCAAAATACCTTGGTCAATTAGATTGATGATGTTCTTTCTGATAATTTGATCTGGCAGCCCTTCCATTTTTTCGTTTAAATATCTAAATCTTGTTTAAGGATGTCTAAGACTTTTGGTTGATTAGAAGCAGGGATTCCAAGGGTGATCTCTCTTGTTCTGCCATATCTTCCTTTGGAGATAACCTTTGCATTGATTATCCCTAGCATGTCAAGCTCAGCAATGATGTCTGAAACCCTCCTCTGGGTGAGTGGCCGCAGGGCCACTTTCTCGCAGAGTGTTTTGTAATACTCATATACTTCTCCTGTTAGGATTATCTTGCTTTTATCATTAATGGAAAGAATACTATATAGGGTTGCCTGGAATTGTTTGGGCTGGGTTTTCACAATGTCTAGGATACGATCTCTCTCAATTTTTTCCTCAGCATCGTCAATATGGGTAATGGAAATTACAGGCATATTTTTTCTCTCTGCAATCTCCCCTGCCACTCTCAGCAGCTCAAGTGCTCTGCGCGCATCACCATGCTCGCGTGCAGCATAGGCTGCGCATTTCTCAATAACCCCTGGTTCTAATACCCCTTCTTTGAATGCCTTTGTTTTTCTCTTGTGAAGAATGTCTTGGATTTGCAATGCATTATAAGGGGGAAAAACGAGTTCTTCTTCGCTTAAAGATGATTTAATACGGGGATCAATGGTATCTGTAAATGTCAAATCGTTAGATATCCCAATAATTGATATTTGCGCATTCTTAAGCTCAGAATTTATTCTGGTCAGATTATATAATGTGCCATCCCCTGCCCTCTTAACCAGTTGGTCAATCTCATCAAGAATTACGATTATTAGCTGATTCTTTGAATCAAGCTTGTCAAGAAACAATTTGTACACCTGATCTGTAGGTAAGCCAGTTGGAGGGATCTCCTGCCCTAGTTCTCTTGCCAACTGGGCAATCAGCCTGTATTCTGTGTCTGCTACTCTTTTGAGCTTGCAGTTGAGGTAGATAACATCTAAGGGGATATTCCTTTTGGTGGCAGCCTCAATAACAGATTTTGTTGTATATTTAACACATACGGTCTTACCAGAGCCTGTTTTTCCATATATAAAAAGATTACTTGGTTTTTCAAGTTTGAGGCTGGGTGCGAGGATTTCAGCAATTGCCTTGATCTGTTCACTTCGATGGGGGATGTCCTCTGGTGTGTAAGTGCTTTGAAGCACTTTTTTGTCAGAAAACAAAGATTCCTTGGTGAGGTAGTTGTCAAAAAAACCATCTAACACCTTTTGTGCCATAAGTTTCCAAAAGAAATGGAGGTATATAAACCTTTATGTACTTTGACATATACTTTAGAATTGGCATGCCTCCCACCATTATTTCCAATAGAAATTGACTTTTAAAAGAGTTGAGTTTGCTTGATGAAAGATAAAAGAAGAATTTCAAGGATTTTTGGGTTTTTTTCCTTTTTCACTATAATTATTATTTATTTCAATATAGAAATAAATAATAATATAACAATATAATCAATAAATTCCTAAAATTTAAAAAACTATAATTTTGCATAAATTCATATTTACATTCAAGATAACAGTTTATTGCATGTAACAGCCTTATAACTTGAATAGTATAATCTCCATGAGAAATTATGGGCTGAGGCAGGCGTTTTATTACTCTATAATAACAAATGATAGAAACATTTATATATTCCATGTGTTCCTCTAATTGGTTATCAGCAAGTAAGGTTCTAAAAAAGGTGTTAGAGTTAGCATTTATTCCAAACTATGGGGGTTGGTACTATATGATTGTTCAGGAAGATTTTTTAAACAGACTAAGGGATTTTGGGTTAAACAGTTATGAATCAAAATTGTGGGCAGCACTTCTTTCTAGGGGAATATCAACAGCAGGCGAGTTGAGTGACATTGCTAATGTTCCCAGATCTAGAAGCTATGATGTGTTAGAAAGCCTTGAGAAAAAAGGCTTTATCATGATAAAGATTGGTAAGCCGATAAAATATATTGCTGTTCCACCTGAGGAAGTTGTTGAGAGAGTCAAAAAAAGAATCCAAAATAGCGCAGAAGTAAAAACAAAACTTATTGAGCAATTTAGGCAGAGTGAGCTACTTGATGAGCTAAATCTTTTGCACAAAACAGGGATAGAGCTTGTTGATCCAGCAGACCTCTCTGGCTGCCTCAAGGGCAGAAGCAACCTTTATGCTTACCTTGATTCTATGATCAAAAACGCTCAGCAGTCAATTATTATCTCAACAACTGAAAAGGGTTTGGTGAGAAAGGCAGAAGAATTTTCTAAAGCATTCAAAAAAGCCAGTGAAAAAGGTGTCAAAATCAGAATCTCTGCCCCACTAACTAAAGTGAACAAGAAAATAGCCAAAGATCTCTCCAAATATGCAGAAGTTAGGCATACTTCCACCCCAGGCAGATTTATGGTTGTAGACTCAAAGGACCTTGCATTTATGGTCATGGATGATGCTACAGTTCACCCTTCTTATGATGTGGGGGTATGGGTGAGGACACACTTCTTTGCCAATGCAGTTGAACAGATGTTCAATAGTACGTGGAAAGATATGAAGCCATTAGCCTAAATTCAAAAATTATTTAAATAACCATTTCTATTTTTTAGTATCTAATCAATAAAGAGGTGCAAATATGGTTGTTGAAGGATTGAGCTTAGAAGGAGTTATTCTTGCAGTAATCCTGGGAACTCTGGCAGGGATAGTCTACAGCCTGCGGATTTTGGTGCTGGTTGAAAGAAGGATTTCAAGAATTGACGGTAACATTGAGAAGCTGACAGCAAGAATTTTCAAGGAAGAATTGAAAATAGAATCAGAAGAAGCCAAAATCGAGAAAGCCCTCAGGAAAAAAAAGAGATAATCATTTTATCAGTTCTTCAAAGAGTAGGCCAGATAATTTAGCAGACTGCAAACTGATTTTGTAGCTCTCTTTAGTCTTAATCAGCTCTTCTGGACCTAAGAAATACCATTGTTCCTTATCAAACCTGATGCCAACCCATGGCTCCGCACCAAACCTTTTTGCAAAAATGAGCAGGTTTTCAACCTCTTCTTGGGGTAGGTATTTGTTCTTATTGTGCACAGCTTTACACTCAATTGCCACTTTCCTCAGATTATTGCCTGCAAGTACATCTGGACTGGGGTATCGCGAACTCCCAGAGCCAGCAACCCGCACCGCAGCCCAACCAGCTGCCCAGAGCATATGGATCAACTCCCTTTCAGCATTAATCCCTTTGTGCTTAACTGCCATCCCTCTCATGATAAAAAGACACATTAAAAACTTTTTGATTATCGTTACCCTAATCGAGAACAGAAAAAGGGCGTGTGCAATTAACATTGAGAACATATCAAAAAACTTATATATGTGACAAGTAAAAAACATTAATACTCAACTTTTGGAGGGAAAATCATGGTTAAACGGATGATACCATTAGCAGCAATGGAAAAAATTATGAAAAAAGCAGGGGCAGAGAGAGTCTCGGACAAGGCAAAGATGGCGCTCAAAACAGTATTGGAAGAGAAAGCAGATATAATCTCAGCACAGGCGGTTAAACTTGCTATGCACGCAGGCAGGAAGACTGTCAAAGCAGGCGATGTGAAATTAGCAGCCAAATCCTGAATCACAACTTTATTTTCATAAAATCTTCTGCGCAAAGGACATTGTTAAAAACAACTCTGGCGTCTTCTTCAATAGTTTGAGTGTCTTTATAACGCTGCGAAAAGTGAGTCAGGACCAGTTTCTTTACCTCTGCCTGATTGGCAATTAGCCCTGCCTGTCTGGCAGTCAAATGCTTGTATTCCTGAGCCTTTTCTTCAAGGCTGGAGTCATAAACAGACTCACTAATCAAAATATCAGAATCCTGTGCAAGCTCAATTGCATTATCGCAAATAACTGTGTCAGCCACATATGTAATCTTCTTCCCCTTGACAACATAGGTGGCAATCTCTGGAGATATTTCTCTACCCTTAACTTTGATAGTTCTCCCTGCTTGAAGCGCCCCAAGCAAGGGTCCATCTGGTATGCCAAGACTCTTGGCAACTGCCACCTTGATTCTCCTTCGATCTTTCTCAATGAAGCTATACCCTACGCAGGGCATGCCATGTTCAAGATACTTGGCTTCCAAGATAAAGTCGGCAGTCTCAAAAAATCTCTTTTTGGTTATCTCAACAACCTCAAAATTTACCTTGTTGTCAAATGAGAAAGCATCCATCATCTTTTCAACATGACTCTTGCTCCCTTTTGGACCAAATATTTTCAAAGTGCCATTATACTCAGATGCCCCCATTGTCTGGATAATCCCAGGTAAGCCAAGCACATGGTCTCCGTGCCAGTGGCTAATCAGAATTTTGGTAATTTTTGATGGTTTTAGGCCTGCGATCCGCAGCTGCCTTTGGGTCCCCTCACCGCAATCAAACAAGATATTTTCACTCTTATAAGTAAGCAGGATTGCTGAAGTGTTTCTCTGTTTGGTGGGGATCATACAAGATGTCCCCAAAAATAAAAGTTGCATGGTTTGACGTGGTTTAGAAGTATTTAAATACTTTTGTTAACAAACGAAACATTTATATAACTACAAAAGTAAGATGACCTTTGGTGGATATATGAAAAAGAGATATTTGGTGGGATTGTGTGTACTCTTCATATTTCTTAATGGCTGTTCTGGCTGCGAAGATAGCAATGGACCAGATCCAAGCAACTATCATTCAGGCACAGTAGGGATCACTATGAATTTTATGACCAACAGCCCTCCGCTCAGTGTTTATCATGGCTCGGTGGTGCCTTTCTTTCTCGAGGTGAGAAATCTTGGTGCACAGGACGCTTCGCCAAATATTTGGATAACAGGGCATGACCCTGAAATCGTCGTGATTACCACCACCTGGAATGGTGCCAATACTGGACTTATTCCAGGCAGAGGGGACACATATCCTGCAGGAGGTTATGCCACTTTGGAGGCAAAAGATGTTCCTGTAAATTTGCCAGAGGGAGTTGATACCTACAGCGCAAATATGAAGGTGACTGCATGTTACACTTATTCAACACTGGCTGCAGCTCAGGTGTGTGTTGACCCGGATCCAACCCAAAACCAAGATGATGCCTGTGCTGTACATGATGTCAGCTTGTCAGGCGGGCAAGGTGCCCCTGTAGCTGTGACCCATGTCAAAGAAGAGACCTCTTCAGCAGGAGATGTTGTTTTTGCAATCACTATTGAAAACCAAGGAGATGGCACAATAATCAACTCAGCAAAAGTGGGAGCCTGCACCACAGATGTGAAAGCCTCTGACCTTGACATGGTAACCCTCACTTCAGTGAAGCTCAGCTCAAAATCAATCACAGATGGCTGTAACCCAAGAGACCCCCTAAGGATGGTTAATGGTAAAGGAGTAATATACTGCAAAACCAATGTAGCTGGGAACGCATACTCCACAGCATTGCAGGTTGAGATAAGTTATGGTTACAAATCTTCAATATCTAAAACAATCAATGTGAGGAAAGTCTAAAATGAAAAAAACTTGGCTATTGGTTTGTCTTGTGATACTGGCTGGTTGTGCACAGAAAGAAACAATTACTGCATCAGATCCGTTTCTTGGAGGCACAACAGGATTGCTAATCAATTTTTTAGAAGACAACCCCCCTTCAGAGGTGTATGACGGAGGCAATTTCCCTTTCGAGGTTGTTGTCAAACTGAACAATGAAGGAGAATGGGATGTTCCAGCCGATACAGTTGAAGTGCGAGTTAGCGGAGTTGATCCAGCAGAATTTGGGCTCAGCCAGGCAGATGTGATCAAGCACCCAGAAGAGGACCTAGATCGCACATCCAAAGATGCAGAGGGTAATGTTAATGAGGGCAGAATCACATATGTAAGTTTCCCTGGGTTCAATTACAAAGGGGCAATTAGCGGCAATATTGTGTTTCCTATTCGTGCTGATGTCTGTTATACATATGGAACGAAGGTTATGTCAAAAATATGTGTTAAGAGAGATCTTGTTGACACAAGCGAGGACAGCTTGTGCAAGGTTGCAGAAGAGAAAATAGTTTACAGTTCTCGCGCACCTATACAAATAACCTCACTCAAAGAGGCAGTCAGAGGGAAAGACCTAATCGGATTCACGCTCAAGATGGAGCACAAAGGCAACGGAGATGTTTTCCAGAAAGGCACCAACTGCGATACCACTGGCATTCTATATGAGAACAAAATCTGGGTGGATGTGAAGACAGAAGTGCCAGGAACAAAGTGCACTGGTTTGCAGGAGGGGACAGCCACCTCAGGTTATGTAACAATGTATAGCGGAGAGCGCACCATAACATGCAGCATGCCTGCCAGCACATCTACAGACTATGAGAAAAGCATTGAAATTGAGCTAGTGTATGACTATCAAGAAGACATCACAACGCAGCTTTTACTCAAGCACACTGTTGACTAAACTGCAGTACGCGAGAAATGTCTCCAACTGGATGAACTCGTCAGAACCCTCAACCATCCTAAACTCGATTTCTCCGCATTTCTCTATAAGCTGCATCTTCTTCCTAGCATCAATTTTTAAACCATTTATCTCTTTCTGGATTTGCTTGATAACATCCATCCCTGCCAGGCCGTAATCAAGCATAACCTTGAGCAGGTTGTCGCGGGCTTTGGTAAACTGATTGTTTGTGGCAAGCTCCAGCACCACCTTAATCTCCTTGGGCTTAGCCACTGCAGCCATTGCATATACCATATCTTCTGTTATTGTTTTGCTGACAGCTGCACAGCTCTGCATAATATTCTCAAGCCTTCTGCAGTCTCCACTGCTCACCTCATACAACGCCGCTTTGGTGAGGGCATCTGCTTTTAGTTTCTCAGCTTTGCATATCTTATCAATCAATGCAAAAATATCCTCTTGTGGCAATGGCTTAAATCTGAAAATTACACACCTGCTTTGGATGGGATCTATTATCTTGGAAGAATAGTTGCAGCTCAAGATAAACCTGCAAGTCCGGGTGTAGTTTTCCATTGTTCTACGCAAAGCCTGCTGGGCTTCTCTTGTGAGTGCATCGCTCTCATCCAGGTAGATTATTTTAAAAGGAACATCTCCAAGCGCTCTTGTGCGCGCGAAGTCCTTAACCTTGTTTCTTATTATGTCAATGCCTCGCTCATCACTCGCATTCAACTCGAGAAAATTGCCATGCCAACTCTCCCCAAACAACTCGATTGCTATAACAATAGCCATGCTTGTTTTTCCAGTTCCGGCTGGTCCTGCAAAAAGCAAGTGAGGCATATTCTTCTGCTTAACAAAAGCCTGCACACGCTTAACAATCTCTGTCTGTCCCAAAATCTCAGAGAACTCTTTAGGCCTGTACCTCTCAGTCCAGATCTGGTTTTCATCCATGGGCAAAAGTAAGCCTAAGCCAAATAAAAACCTTTGTATTGAACAGAAATCTATTTATAGCAACCCCTCTAAAATAGACATATGAAAGTAGTATTCCTGGGAGTTGGTGAGGCCTTTGATGAACATTACCCTACTAATTGTCACCTCATTGTTTCAAACACTAAGCTCCTCTTGGACTGTGGGTTTTCTGCTCCCCAGCAGGTATGGAAATTCAATCCAGACCAATCATATTTAGATGCAGTTTTTATTAGCCACTGCCATGCTGACCACCATTTTGGTCTACCCTCATTGCTAAATAGGATGGAAGCTGAGGGCCGCACCAAAAAATTGACGATTATCTGTCAAAATGGATCTAAGGAATTACTAAAAGAGGTCATCAAGTTAGGGTACCCCGGACTCTTGCCAAAATTAGAGTTCAAGTTGAATTTTATTGAAGTAGTTCCCGGCCAAACAGTTCATCTAAGTGAAATGAAACTGAGCTTTGCCACCACAGCCCATTCACTGCCGAATTTGGCGATTAGGGTAGAGGCCAAATCCAAGGTTGTATGTTATAGTGGGGATGGCCAGTTCAACCATAGCACAAGGGCAGTGTATTCTAAAGCAGACTTACTAATCCACGAAGCTTATTTGTATTCAGTGGCTAAACAAGGCCATGGGACTATGGTTGGTGTGGTCAAGCTGGCTGAGCAAGAGCATGTTAAATGTGTTGCACTAACCCATATTGATAGATTTTTAAGAGCTAAGGGCCTTGAAGAAATCAAAGAGAAATTGGCAACCTCAAAAGTAATGGTTCTGATCCCTGAACCATTAGAGCAATTAGAAATTAAATGATATCTTCTTCTGCAATAACCATAAAATCGCCGATGGCTATCACAGAGCTAAACGGAATAAGGATGCTACCTTTTTTGTCTTTTTCAAGCTCAAGCTTCTCAATATAACTTGTGGGGTTGGTCAGTACCATGTGGATCAATTCCCCAGATTTGGTTTCGAAAATTATATCCCCTACATCCCCAAATCTCTTCCCTGTCTTGCTAACAACTGTCTTGCCAAGCAATTCCTTTGAAAATTTTTTATCCTCTTCAGCCATGGATTCTATTTTGTCTATGTTATATTTAAATCTTTTGCCTCGGGCTACAAAAGCCTTTTATATACCTCTTGGCCCCCTTTGCCTATGGAAGATTTTTTTGACAAAGCCCAGCCAGAATACCTGTTTATGCAGTTCTTTGGGTTGCAAGACCAGGTTGCTCTTATTAAGGAGACCACAAACCAGTTCTTCATAAAGGCGCCGCTTTACTTCATAATGTTTGTCTTGTTCCGGTTCTTTGTGCTTGAACAACCCCTCTCCATATTTGGATTCATAATGACCTGCGTTTTATTTTATCTTATAGTATATCTTACACTGATTTTCCTGATATACTTAAACCACTCTGTGAAGAGAGTAGGGCTGCAGGCAGTACTTGTTTGCATACTATTGCTCTTTGGGCTAATCTTGGTGATGTAGATTCTCGCGAAAATGCTTGCAATTGGCGATTGTCTTGCAGCAGCTGCGATATGGGTAATCGGGCTGACACCCTGGTCAGTCCCCAAAACACTTGCCTTTTACTTAGCAGGCTACCTCATCCTAAAAGGGGGCTTTTTTGCATTAGGCGGCAACATAGTCAGTTTTTTGGATGTTGGCTGCGGCTTTTACCTCATCCTGCTCTCACTCGGCCATGCAAGCAGTTTTTTGACACTCTTCGCAGTAATTTTCCTAATCCAGAAAAACATCCTTGTGTTTTTTACCTAATACACCTGCAAATCTGACAGGCTGAACTTCTCTTTTGGTTTTGGTTCACTTAAAATGTTGCCAAACACATTGTCTCCAGAAGGAAATTCAGCTGCTGGCTGATCAACCAGCGTCTGCAGAAAAGAAATAAGCCGCTTCAAATCCTCTTTTGAATCATGACAAGTATCAATTGTTATTTTCATACTAACCCAATATTCAAAGCGATATAATAATTTTTTGATTTTGGATAAATTTATATATGGTTTTGATTGGTTTACTACCATGTATGTCCATCAGCTCAACCCTGTGCTCCTCACCCTGGGCTTTCTAGAAATCCGCTATTATGGGCTGGTCTATCTTTTTGGCTTTGTGCTGTGCTATCTTTACATTTTTAAAGACAGGAAAAATCTAAAACTGAGCCTGAAGCAGGTAGACGACTTAACCTTCTGGATGGTGATCGGGCTTTTCATAGGTGCAAGGCTGTTTCATTTCATCTTCAATGAACCTCTCACTTTAATTAGAGAGCCATGGCAGCTGGTTATGGCTTGGTTGGGAGGAATGTCATTTTTCGGCGGTCTCATAGGGGTTTTTGCCGGAGCAGCTCTTTACATCAGGCTTACAAAAATCCAATTAGACATTATTCAAATTGCAGACTTGCTTGTTATTCCAGTTACTTTTGCATTAATGCTTGGCCGGCTGGCAAACTTTTTGAACAGTGAGCTATTAGGATTGCCCTCTGCTTCACCATGGTGCGTGATCTTCCCCCTAATGGATCTAATATGTAGGCACCCGTATCAGCTCTATGCTGCTTTCTCACATCTTATTCTTCTCTGTGTTTTAATAGCTGTGGGAAAGCATCCCAAAAAAGGCAGAATGTTGGCTACATTCTTGATAATGTATGGATTCCTGAGAGTTATAACGGATTTCTTTAGGGATGATTGGAGGATAGGGAGTTTAACAATTTGGCAGTATGCATCAATAGGCATTATTTTTGTTGGTGTGTGGGTTTGGAAGCAGCATGGAAAATCTTAGACATTTTTAGTGGCTATCCTCTTAGGACTAATTTTTGTATTTTCAGTAACTTATTACACATCCATCTCTTGGCAAATCAGCAATGTTTAAATAACCCATTTGGGTTTTCCACAGTATGAAGAATGCAATTTTTACATGTTCGGATGAGAACTGCAGCGCATTCCTGACAGAGCATTGGCTGCCTTCTTTAAAAAATGTTAACCTGAGTAATATCGATGTTTGCGTGGTAGATTACGGCCTGACAAATAAACAAAGGGAAGTGCTTCAGAATCATGGGGTTAAATTGTTTGCAGGGAAAAAAGATGCCCATGTGGCTGTAGCAAGAATGAGGGATATGGCCAGGATTCTCGAGAAGTCAAATTATGATCAGGTTCTAACCTGCGATGGCGGAGACATTATTTTCCAAGGGGATATATCAAGTATGTTTTCTCAAAATACAGAAAAGTTCAGAGCTGTTTGTGAGTATTGTTCTCCACCCTTCGAAAGGGCACTCTCTGCCATCTTTTTTGATGGAAGAACAGCTGAAAAAGTTAGGCAGCAACTAAGGGGTAAGCAGATGATTAATGCTGGACTGATATTGGGTCCTAGCCATAAGATTAAAGAGCTTTATGATTACGGTTATGCTATTGCCAATAAATATCTAGCGGACCAAATCGCCGTCAATTATTTTATGTATAAAAGCGGCTTTGTTGAATTACCCGAGACATACAATTATGTAATACCCACTGCTAAAACTGGTTGTTTTGTAAAAAAAGGAGTATTTTATTTTAACCAGGGAGACAAAATTAAAGTGGTCCACAATGTTGGCAGTAAATCAGTTAAAATCATTAAGAATTTTGGATATGGGGGGTCTAGAAATCAAATTAATTTTACCACTTATTATTTTTATAGAACCACAAATAAACTAATAAATAATTTCCGGTAACTATTAAAGCCCATTCCTCTTGGTTTATACACTTTATGAACAAAAATTAACCGTAACTGGCAAAAAGTATGAGATACGGCTGCCGGGAATTTCTACAGTGGGCACACAACGCATGCCCTTGCTTGCGTCTCTCTTGCGAGAAACATGGGCGTCCTGCTTCGAACCCGGGCAACAACCTTGGGAAGGTCGTATCCTACCACTAGATCACAGCCGTATATCTAGAAGATATGCTCACCAATTTATAAACTTTAAGAACTTACTCTTCGTCTTCCTCAGGCCCATAGTTGGGAATAGCAGCCTTGCTGATAATCATTATGTCACCAACACTCTTAACAAGCTGGTGTGGCACAATAACACCCTTAGCGCTTCCCAAAACCCTAGTAAGATAAGAATTCCTTGTTGCCTTAACACGCCAGCCAAAAACCTTGGTCTGGGTGAGAATAGCCTCTTCGATATCACCGAAATACTCCCCACCATCAGTAAAAACCTTCATCTCATATGTTTCTGAAATCTTTTTCATCTTTAACATACTTATCCCTCCGTGAGCATTAATGCGTAATAATAAAAGAAAGTGGTATATAAAGTTTATGCTTTAATATGTTTTGGCAAAATAGGCCATAACCTTTGCTTCCTGGTCGCAATAGATGCATTTCCCTTTCACAGCCCGATGTTTAAAAGGTATATTGATGCTTTTGGCACCGGCTGTCTTCTCGCGTATCCATTCTTCGCATTCAGGCAAGCCGCACCATTGGGCATAGACAAGCATTTTCTGCTTGATTGCATCCATAAATTCTTTCCAATCCTCAACCTCAACAATACTCTCCTTTAGCACTTTCTGAGCCTTTGCCAGCATATCTTCCTGCATCTCTTCAAGTGTTTGGTTTATAGTAGCTTCCACTTCCTTCATCAGCACAAAAGCCTTTTTGCCAGTATCCCTTCTCACAAGCACAACCTGTTTTTTCTCGATATCCTTTGGGCCTAACTCCAGCCTGATTGGAATCCCCTTCATTTCCCATTCGTTGAACTTGAAGCCAGGGGTATAGCCTTCGCGGTCATCAAGGATTGGATTGTACTTCTTGAGCTGGGCAGCAAGCTCCTTTGCCTTATTGGCCACATTCTCTTTGTCTTTCTTGAAAATGATTGGGACTATCACAACCTTGTTTTGAGCTACATTAGGCGGAACAACTAGTCCTTTATCATCGCCATGGACCATAATCATAATGCCTATCGAGCGGGTGCTCAACCCCCACGAGTTCTGCCACACATACTGCTTCTTCTCACTCTCATCCACAAAGCTGATATCAAACGCTTTGGCAAAATTCTGGCCAAGCAGATGGCTTGTAGCACCCTGGGCTATCTTGCCTGTGGGCAGCCATCCCTCAACACTTGTTGTATAAACAGCACCGGCGAATTTCTCTTTTTCTGATTTTTTGCCTTTAAGCACAGGGATTGCCAGCAGTTTTTCATATACCTCAGCATACAAATCCAGGATCTGCAGCACCTCTTCTTCTGCCTCTTCTTTAGTCGCAAAGGCAGTGTGGCCTTCCTGCCATAAAAACTCACGCGTACGCATAAAAGGCATAGGATGCTTGAACTCCCACCTGACAACGTTATTCCATTGGTTGATTTTCAATGGCAAGTCCCGATAGCTGTGGATCCAGTTTTTGTAACTGTCATACATTATAGTTTCAGATGTTGGCCTAACCGCAAGCCTCTCAGCCAACTTGCTGCTGCCTGCTTCAGTAACCCAGGCAACCTCAGGGGTGAAGCCCTCAAAATGCCGCGCCTCTTTGGTGAGCAGCGATTCCGGGATTAGCACAGGGAAATAGGCATTTTGTACACCTAATGCTTTAATCTTCTTATCAAAATAAGCCTGGATCTTTTCCCAGATAGCATAAGCCCGTGGCCTGAAAACAATACAGCCAGAAACCTTAGTATAATCCGCCAGTTCAGCTTTTTGAATAACTTGGGTATACCATTCGCTCATGTTCTCCGATTTCTTGACTGTGATTCCCAATTCGCTTTCTTTCTGCGCCATAAAACCAGTTTCCTGTCTATTTATTTAAAGATTATGAAAAAGTGGGTCAAAAATAACCCTCTGCGTTTTGGCCGCACAATAAGCATAGCCATAACCGCATTGATAATCATGATGTACAGCGGATAGGAATACTCCTGCATTGTCCAGCTTGTGATTGCCAGCAGGCTAAAGAAAGCTGCAAATACATCCAGAGCATGGAAACTCCAAATTTCTGTTTTTGGGAATTTGTAAGTCTTTATTATGGCAGGGATCATGCCTGTAAAATCCGCCAATATAGAAAAATAAAGCCCAATTATTGGGTTACTGGTGGTCTGCCAAAACAAAACGCCTGCTAAGGCCAGGATTAAGCAAAATATATCACTTCTCGACCAGCCACCCATCCCGAATTTCAGGCTTAATGTGAAGATAATAACTGATTGAATAGTTGAAACAGCTGCCAGCCAGATAGCCACACGATTACCTTGCGCAAAAAGCGAGGCAGTTGCCAAGCTGGTAATCAATACTAACACAAATCTTGTTGTCCTGTGGGGTTTTGACTTGCCTTTCAATATGGAATGGGAGTATACGAGAGGAGAAACCAATGCAAGAAGAGAACTTATAACAATAAATATTGAGCGAAGCTCCATAACCAAACACAATCTCGCATCCAATAAAAATCTTTGCAGACAATCTTACATAACTTTATTTTTCCCCACAATTTGGAGAACAAGCAGCAGCCATTTGGGCCCTTAAATTGACTCTTTCAAAAGCAATATCTCCTGCATAATCTTCCAAAACCTCAAACAATTGCCCAACAGCCATTAATACAGGTAATAAATCTTGTCTTACCCATATGCCCTGGTGAGCATAGACATGCATCGCTGCTAGGGGATATCCTTTATCTTTAAAAAAGGCAGATGCCTCTTCTAAATGATCTCCCGTAACAATATCTAAGTCACATAACAAGAGAGCACTTTTTGGATTAGGTGTTCCTACCAAACTTCGGGGAGTATACCCTCTTTTGTAGGAGAAGCTAGGTCTATAGTACATTACATTACCCCCAATAAAAGGACGTAGTTCAGGGAGACATGCACGCCCATCCTCAAGAATAATTACTATATCTACTTGATAATCGTGTTCTGAAAAGAACGTACTTAGAAGATCTGCATCGAGCCCCATAATATTGCTGGTAAAAGCAAAGTATATTTCAATTTTTTGGTAGGGTAGCTACTATAAGGTAATAGTTAATGGGGCTGCTGGGATTTTCAGTAATCTTTTGAACCCAGATCACGAGGTCCCGAACCTCGCATTCTAGCCAAGTTATACAACAGCCCCAATAATGCGTCTAAACATTGACATTGTTTTAAGCTTTGCCATTCCAAACCACAAAATTTATATAACTCTAAACAGACAGAGATTTTATGCCAGAAAAAGGCGATCCCAAGAAGCTCATTGTTCCTGCAATAATTATGATTGTGTTCTTTGCGGTGATGTTCATGCTGATAAAACAGCCAGCTGAAATACCCATGGCTGAGCAGCCAGCACAGCCGACTCAAGAGCAGCCAGAGCTAATAGCAAAGCCTGAAAAGTTACTGCCCAAAACTTATACTATTATCCTCAGGGAAGAATCAGCCACCCCTAATAAACTCACAATTTATGTAGGAGATACAGTTGTATGGGAAAATCTTGGAGCCAACAGAAGAAGATTCTGGATAAATGAGAAGATCTATTCAGAGCTGCTGGACCCACAGCAAGCCTACAGCTACACTTTCCGAGAAACAGGAGAATACTATTTCAGAGATGTTTTCAATGGTCTGGTAACAGGGACAATTATTGTTAAAGCAAGAGACAGTTCAATCACAGGCAATTTCTGGAAAATCCTCCCCACACAATACAAAGGAGTGCTGGGCCTGCAGCTTTTGGTGTTGGTATTGGCAGTATTTTTGACATTGCACCAATACAAGAAATAACTATTTTTGAGTTCTTCTTGGGCCGCCTGATTTGTACTGCTTGTAGCGCTTCTTTTTTCTTGCTTCAGGGTAGGCATCTTCCATCCATCTCACAGTACCATAAAGATTTAAATATTTTATTCTGAAAATCAACTTTATGCAGGCAAAACTTTTTTCAGGGATAATGTATGCCCAAGATACAGTTCTGCAGCAAGCACTTGAAAAACTCCAAGAAAAATTTGGACCCATTGTAACTAAGAGTGAAATCTTTGACTTTACCTTTACTAACTATTACAAAAAAGAGTTTGGGAGCAACCTCAAAAAACTATTTGTGGTTTTCAAAAAACCTATTGAGAGAGAATCTCTGCCAGACATCAAGCTTTTTACCATAGCACTTGAAAAACAATTCTCAGAGCAAGGCAAGAGAAGAATAAACATTGATCCTGGCTATATAGCTTTGAATAATGTTGTGGTAGCTACAACTAAAGAGCTTCCACACAGGGTTTATTTGAGCAAAGGCATATTTGCTGATCTACAGCTTATACTTAAAAAGGGCAAAGCAGAAACGTTAAAGCATACCTTTGCTGACTATATGGCAAATAAAGAATTTTTTATTAGAATCCGGGACCAAGTGTAAGCTGCTGGGGTTGTGTATTAAAATAACAATCATACGCTTCTATCAACTGTCTCGCCAAATTACTAATATTGCTTGGTAACCTGTCAGCGGCAAACCACCCGGCAGTATTTCTTAGAGGTAATCTATACCCACCGCCCGATACCCAAAGAATATGAGGATGTGGAATTATTGTATTACCTTCTTGCTCAAATAGTTTTCCCTCCAATGTTTGCCAATCTCCATCAGACAAACATTCGAGTCTGCTTATCTGTGGTTCTGGTTCAAATGTTTTAGTCACTGTATGACCAATTGCCTCCCATGCAGATTCTGTCAGGTCAGTAATCTCTGGTGGGGGATTAAGCATATAGCCATTTATTAAATTCTTTGCTGCAACCTGAACGGTTCCAATAAAACTATCATTGGGAACTGTATAACAATCCTTTTTCAGTACAAGAAGATATTCAGCAGGAGATGATCCCTTACTTTTGACTGCTAGGACAGCTACCCTATTAATAGTCCCCATGTTACTGAGAAAGGGAATTCACTATAAATATTTTTCTATCGTGACCCCTACTAAGTGACATAGGAACGCAGATCTAAATAAAAACCGAGCCCGCGAGGATTCGAACCCCGGTCAACCGGTATCCTAAAGCAGTTTGCTCATATCATTGCGGCTGCTCACCGAAGCCGATTGCACTATCCACTATGCTACGGGCCCATGAGATGAGCTAAGAATACTGTCTTATTTAATTCTTTCCCAACACAATTTCTATAGTTGACACGCGGACCTGCTTGCCTTCCTTGTTCTGGAACTCTTCAGAATCTATTCTAATATCCTTAATTGTTGCCTGGCCATCAAGAAAGCGCTTTGCAGCAACCTCTGCAACATCAACTGCTCTTGAAATAAACTTACCCCTTGCTTTTATGGTAACTTCGGTTGCATTTTTCACTGTAAACTGCATCACCACTGCTGTAACATAGTTCATAAAAGGCTTATTGCCTATAAAGATAGAGTTGTCCTCAGCCATTCTGCACCCCCTATTTGGTTTTTACTAATCTAGTCACATAACCCGCAATAATATTTCTCAGTTTCTTTGACTGGATATCTGCAAGACTGCCCACAACCTCTTTGTTCTTGTCAAAGCTCCCACTGAACTTCTCTCTGTGTTCATTCACCAACTTGTTGGTAACCCTTTTAGTCAATTTAGTCTTTATTCTTCCCATAGTATCACTTCCACGTTAGAAGTGTTTTTTCTTTTATAAACCTTTCGCATAATTTGGGGCGTTTTGACCATTCTTTGAGATAAAATCGACTAAATAAAGCTATCTTAGCGAAAATAGCCCATTTAGCCACCTAAAAAGACCAAAAGCACCGAATAAAACCCCTTATGCCATAGGAGAAATCAACCCGGCCAATTGAGCCAGGTAAAAACAGAAAGGTTTTTATATATGAACCTATTATCCAGTAGTAACTAAACATTAGGGTGGTTACATGTCACTTAAGACACAAATTGCATTCATCATTGTTATGTTCTGTTTCATAAGCCTTGCCTCAGCATCAGATTTCCAGGTTGAGGCAAAAGCACAGCTCACAGCATGTATAGGGGACATCATCGCCAATCAGATCACTGTTCAAAACACAGGCAGTATTGACACATTCTATCTAACACAAGAGGGCATACCCATTAGCTGGAACACACTTTACCCCTCGCAATTGATCCTAGACTCAGCTGAAATAGACAAGGCAGTCAACTTTGTCAATGCGCCATTTGGAGAGTATGTCTTGAAAACAACCATAAGGTCAAGCACTCACACAAAGATGGTTACGCAGAAGCTGAAGATTGATACATGTTCTGATTTTGAGGTTAGCATACCTGCTGTTTCACAAGGCTGCAACTGCTCAACATTTGTTTACAGATTCAACATTACCAACAAGGGCACAGCCTACGATCAGTACAGGATAATAATAGACGAATTTTCCCAGTATACTGCTGCCTCAATGAATCCAGTATTTGTTGATGCAGGAAAAACCCAGGAGGCATTTGTATATATCAGACCAGCATGCGAGATCACTGGCAATCATACAGCTTCACTAAGAGTAACCTCGGCAAAAAGCGCACAGTATGTTGACATCCCTCTACAGCTCAACATCCAGCAATGCGGCGAGGCAACCCAGTCCAAGCTCCAATTAGGCAGTATTTTACTGATGTGTGCGCTAATCTTGTTAGTAGTACTATTATTCATAATACTGGTTACCAGACCACATGAAAAATCTTATTATACTCCATTGCAAATCAAAGAACCAGAGATAGCAAAACAAGCCAAAATTGCAGCACCTAAAAAGTTACTGTTGATATTGGCACTCATTGTGTTGTTCGCAATTCTGGTTTTCCTTTCCTACAAAACCTACCAGGAGTTTACCATCATGTTCCCAAATAATCAGACGGCAGTTAATCAAACTGTCCCAGTCAACATTACAGTAAATCAGACAATCAATGGCACAGATCAGAACGTAAGCTATCTGCCTGATCTGGGTTTCATGTCAGTCTATTCAACATACATCCTGCTCGGTTTTTTCGCTTTGCTGCTGGTCATAGTGCTGAAACTTGGCTACACCTTCATGAAAAAAAATAGCATTACCCAAGCGGTTAAGCGCTACTTCAAGCCACTTATGGCTATTGTTCTCATCATCATCTTGTTGGCTGTTTGCTATTATTACAAGGCAGCGATCTTTGAAGTAGGGATGAGACTGCTTGACTTTTCCATAATGTATGCAAGCTATATCCTGCTGGGAATCGGGCTGCTACTTCTGCTTATCCTCCTCATGAACAGAATCAGGAAATGAGCATATTGATTATTCCTACCAACACAAGCAAGGCGATAAAGCAGTATCCAACCACCCCAATATTCAACCTGAATTCTGGTTTTCTATTGCCTTTCATCTGAGCACTATGGTGCATCAGCACAATAAGCAAAGCAGTTATTCCACCAACAATCACTCCGCTAAATTGGATAATACCAATAAAATTAGTCACATTGCTGAGTGCAACAATTAATGGCACAGAGCATGTCAGCAAAAAGCCAAGCCGCTTATCCATTTTGAAATCTAAGACAAACATCTCCTGCAGAGCAAGCCCCAATGCCAAAAAGCTTGTTGCCATAGCAAAAACAGCAAAAGCATTGCCAAGCACCCCGATATGCTCCCCCACAAAATGGCTCAGGGCAATAGTGGCAATAGTCTGGTCTTTAAATCCAGATAATCCAACAACCCCAACAACAACTAAGGAAAACAAGGCATACAAAACAGTTGGCACAACCATTCCCACAACAATTGCCCTTCTTAGCTTAGCCTCCTCTCCTTTGAGCTCCTCACGCATCTCAGGAATAGCAGCAGCCCCCATAAAAGCAAAAAGCACAACCCCATAAGGAACAAGCAGCTTGCCAAAATCAAAACCAGTCAAGTTTTGAGGATCAACCTTGTGAATACACAAAACGCAAATCAGGACTATTGAGGCCAAAACAAAAATCATCAGGATCCCTTCAGATTTCTCAATTGCCTCCAGGCCAATGTAAATCAGCACAGCCATCACTAAAAAAAACCCTAGCATGTAAAATAGGGTGTTACCGCCAAATATTGCGCCCAAAGAGGAACTCACACCAATAAGATAGGCTATCAAGGCCCCGTAGATCCCTGCGAGCATTGAGAATGTTGCCAAATGCTTGCCAATCTTGCCGAGATATCTTTCTGCATAGCCAGTGAGCTGGTGACACTCCCTTGTTCTGAGCACAACCTCTCCATACAGAAGGTAAAGGATAGTAACAACAACCCCCAAAAGCAGAATATCAAACAAACCAGTGAGAAGCCCAGCCTGAGCAACCACATAAGGAATCCCAAGCACCCCTGCCCCTATTACTGTCCCGATCAAGGTGGCAACAGCTTCATATTCTTTCTTCATAACACCAAACTTGGATAAGAGTTATTTAAGCTTTTTCAAAGATAAAGTGGGGACGCAGGGATTTGAACCCCGATCCATTGGTATCTTCATCGAGCGACATACCATTTGTTCTTCACAGCCGAAGCTCAGCGCTCCACTCTGGAGCCAACGATGATAGTTCCCCCAAAGTAACCCGGGTAAATCCGGTTTACCATTGGCCAGGTTACACCACGTCCCCTTGGCTTTGAGAGTAGTGCAGAATTGTATTTAAATCTTGCTCAAATAGTTGTGCGGTAGGCTTAAAATAATTTTGGCGAAAAATCAGCAAATAACTTCTTGGAGCCTCGGGAACATTATATGTGGTTCCTTACTTGTTTGAATATTAAACTTTTTTGCAATTGCGAAGCTTGTCTAGCACTATTGGATGCGCTGACAAGCGACCCAAAAATCATTTTTTATTATAAACTTGTTTTGGCGCACACACTCCCAAGCATTTTTTTAGCCGCGGAAATATTGGCAGGTTTTAGCATCAGGCTACATTGCAACACTAAAAGAATAACTCAAAGAATATTTCTTCACTAATGCAGATAATTCATCCTCATGCCCTGCCCCCACTATTGCCAGTATCTTTTGCTCAGGATATCTAAGCATCAGCTTTGCCAAATTCCTGGCCATAACCACATTGCGCTCTTCAACCAACACTTTGTAAATATTGGGATAGCGTGATTTTACTTCCAATAGCAGCTTTTTGATAATGGCTTTGTCAGGCACCTTTGACAAATCAATCCCATAGTCCTCTTTCTTAAAAAAACCTTTTACCACATCTCCCACAATCCTGAAGCGCTCTCTCCATGAAAGTGTTTCAGAAAATCGCTTTAAAGTAACCTCAATATCCTGGTCAATCAGGCAGATTTGCACCTTGTGCTTTCTGGCAAGCCTTATGGCTGTGCGCATTTCAGCCCCTGGACTAACGCCAACCTGCTTGCCAAGAGTCTGCTGAGCCCACTGGCCTACTAGTGAAAACATAAAGCCTTTTAGCCCGATTTTGGCAATATTGGGCATGCCCTTAACATTGTGTGTTAAGGCATAGAAGCGCTTGCTATCCAGTTCCAAAGCCACAATGTCTGGCTTTGCCTCAAAAGCCTGCTTGATCTCCTCAATACTCTGCCTGGCAATATGGCTTGTTCCTATAATGGTTAGACTCATATTAGCTATTAATTCCTGATTTCTTATAAACATTTCCAAAAATTCATAAACTTTATATATAGTCTAGGTAGAATATTGACAAAGGATTAAAAGAGGGAATAGATGAAGCAAAACATAATACTCTTTCATGTCTTAACTGTCCTTATTGTTTCTCTTATCATATTCTCAACAAATGGCATTTCAGTCAATGAAACATGCGAGGATGCTCTAAATGCTGATGAAGATGGCAATGGTAAAGCCAATAAGGATGACCCAGCATGTTGCAACCAATGTATACGTTATGGCAACGGTAAATTTGATGGTGGTGCTCTTCTCCCAACCAGCCCCAGCTGCACTGGACCCTATGTTATTGATTTTGAATGGGAGAATAAGGCTACTCAAAAGGAAAGTTGTTGTGGTGATGATGCTAATGAAAAATTGAATCACTTTGTATTTTATGATAATTTTGGCACACTAACTGAAAAGCAAATGCACATATGCTGTACGAGCATTTCCGATTGCGTTATCGGATCCGGTACAACTCCCAGTGGGTACTGCTGTGTTAACGATAAGGATGAATTTAACTATGGGGAAAATTATGGATGTGGAACTGCCGGAGAAGGCTATTCATGTTGGGAAGGCTCACTTTACGATCCAGATTATTGGGATGGGCAATCTTACTGTAATCTTGCCGATGGTAATCACAGGGCTATTGCCGGAGAATCTGGGGTGGGGGAGTATGATGATACTACAAAATATGAATGTTGTGGTGATGATAAAGACGAGTTCTACAAGTGTAGTTTAGGGGGGGCAGTATGTAAATGTTGTAAAACGGATCGTGCAAGTATTGACGCAAACGGAAATTGTGCGATAGAAACAGCATGTTCAGATGGGGCTGATAATGATGGGGATACATTTACAGATGAAGATGATTTAGATTGTTGCAGTGAGTGTTTGGACATTCCTTTTAGTCACTGGGATTTGACCGGGGGAAATTGTGTGGGTAGATTGAATCAAGATTTCTCTTGGAAAGACGCTTCTCAGGAACGCAATTGTTGTGGTGATGATGCTAATGAAGAATACAACTACTACCAAAGGAATGATATAGGGTACTGTAATGATATTACTGATAATTTCTGTGTTGGAAAAGCTAACGATGCAAATGACGATGCCTGCTGTATGTCTACTCCCGGTTCCCCAGGCGCTTTTCTTGACTGTGTGTACAACGGAAAATGCTATCCGAAAGGGGCGGTTGAAGACATTGATGGTGAGGGAGCGATATGTGTTGGAACCAAGTGGATAGATTGCGATAATTTCGCAGACAAATGCGAGTCCAGCTGTGGAAAGAAATGGATTATAGGAGGAGAAAGCAGCCAGTTTGGGGAGTATAATACAGGCAATGCCATAGAGTGTTGTGGTGACGATGATAATGAGTTTTATAAGTGTAATTCAGCAACTCCGCAAGTATGTAAATGCTGTAAAACTGATGCTTCTACAATCGGTGCAGATGGTATGTGCAAATCAACATGTAATCCAATTTGCAAAGGAAAGACAGATTATCCGACAGGTACATGCACTTCTGGTTCAGGAGATATCTATACATTTTATGGGACTGGATGTGAGAATTGTGGTAATCCCGCGGGTAAGCCGGATTGTTTTTACCAAGCAGGCGCTCAATGCCCCATCCCAGCTCAGAGTTGTTGTGGCCAAGACTTTAAATATATTAATCCCTCAGACCACCAGCACTGTCACTGGGCTACATACTCATGCTGTGCGCAGACAGACACATGGTGTGATTTAGAGGCAGACGCAGAAGTTTTCTGTGACCAATACAGCAAAATTGTCACAGATCAAACCTGTCGAATAGGATGCAAAGGTCAAGTATGTTGCTGTGCTCAGGCTACAACCTGTCCCACAGCAGGAGCATGTGGAGAGACAGGGGGCACTTACAAAAAATGTAGACTTGATGCAAGCGGCCAGCCAACAACAGATTGTGTATGCTGTGATGTTGATACAGACATTTTTGAGAATTGGGCCTGCAAAGCTGTAAGTGCTATAGGAGACTGCTCAGCGACAGCAATAACCCAATGCACAGCAGCAGACATGTGCAAAATATTAGATATAATTAAAGAGGATTTGGAAGCTGCAAATTATCCAAACTGTGACCTATATGATGACGGAGAGATTGAAGGATCTGACTCGGATTTATGCAGAGACAATGCGGCAT
>JBDRLT010000046.1:0-13347 GCA_043812815.1 Candidatus Woesearchaeota archaeon
CTTTTGTGGTGATATCGCCAGAGCATCCGCTTCTGTCCTCTGAAGAAGCAATTATCCCTAAGGAATTTAGAAAAGTTGTTGATGATTATAGGGTGTATGCCAAGAAAAAGACAAAAGAAGAACGTATGAATGATAAGGCCAAGAAGACTGGTGTGTTCTCTGGTTTGTATTGCCTAAACCAGCTTACTAACAAAAAGATGCCTTTGTGGGTTGCTGATTTTGTGCTGATGGATGTGGGTACTGGTGTTGTTGTGGGTGTGCCTGGCCATGACTTAAGAGACTTTGATTTTGCCAAAGAATTTGGGTTGGAAATCACCAGGGTGGTTGTTGGTTCTGATGGAGACAGAGCACAGATAACGGGAAGAGGGCAGGTACAGGAAGAGGAGGGCACAATAGTCAATTCAGAGTTCCTAGATGGATTGGATATTCACTCTGCAACCCAGAGAATTATGGATTATCTTGAAGATAAAGGCTGGGGAAGGAGGACTGTGAGGTTTAGGCTGCATGACTGGTTGATAAGCAGACAGCGATTCTGGGGCTGCCCTATCCCTGTAGTTTATTGCGACAAATGCGGTGAGGTACCGGTCCCAATTGAAAAGCTGCCTGTGAGGCTTCCAGAAAACTACAAATTCACAATTGGCGAGGGCAATCCCCTTGTACATTGCGAAGAATTTATCAATACTGTCTGCCCAAAATGCGGTGGCAATGCCAAAAGAGAAACAGATACAATGGACACTTTTGTTGACTCTTCATGGTATTTCCTCAGATATTGTGATCCGCATAACACTGCTCTGCCATTTGACCCAAAGAAAGCTGCCTACTGGATGCCAATTGACCAGTACATTGGGGGCAAGGAACATGCCACTATGCATCTGATCTATTTCAGATTTTTCACCAAGTTCTTCAGGGATATTGGGATGCTAAAAATTGATGAGCCCACTTTCAATCTTTTCAATCAGGGCATGCTCCACAAAGGAGGAGTGGTGATGAGCAAAAGCAAGGGCAATGTTGTTAGCCAAGACACCATTGCCGAGAAGTACGGGATAGATACAGCCCGCTTCTTCCTGATGTTTGTTGCCTCTTGCGACAAGGATATGGAGTGGGATGACAAAGGGGTAGAGGGTTCCTACAGATTCATGAACAAGGTATGGAAACTGGTCACAGAAGCAAAGATTGTCACAAAGACCATTGACAGGCAAGAGAGTAAACTGCACAAAACAATAAAAGAGGTTACAGAAAGCATCACTGATTTCAAGTACAACCTTGGACTGATATCTCTAATGGATTTTGTTCAGTTCTTATCAAATCAAAAAGAGCTTAGCCGACATGTTGTGGAAGGCTTGATTGTGCTATTATCCCCCTTTACGCCGCATATCTGTGAAGAGCTTTGGGAGAGTATTGGCAACAAGCCTTTTATCTCACTGCAACCCTGGCCCAGGTATGATGCGAAAAAGGTTAACAAGAGATTTGAGCAAGAGGAGATGCTTATTGAGAGGGTATCTGCAGATATTAGGGCGGTATTGGACCTTTTAAAAATCAAGCCCAACTCAATTACAGTTATTGTTAGCCCTGTGTGGAAATACAAAATTGTTGAGCAGATAAAACAGATTATGGCTGAAAAGAGGGATGTCGGAGCTATTATCAGAGAGGTGATGGTTGCTGACCACAGCAAAGAGATTGCTGCTATCGTCCCCAGAATTGTGAAAAACCCGTCAATTGTTGGCGATGTGCTTAGTCAGGAGATTGAATATAATGCACTTGGTGAGGCTGCAGAGCGACTCCAAAACATTTTTGGCTGCAAGATTAATGTTGTCAGAGCAGAAGAGTCAAGCCATTCAAAAGCAAGTCAAGCTTTGCCCAGTAAACCTGCAATAGTCGTTGCTTGAAGGTTCCAATGAATTTCCTTGTCCATTTGATTGTGACGCTGATTACCGCAACTATACTAAAGTTAAATCTTTTCAATTTTTGGCTGGCATTAGGTTTTGGCTTACTTGTTGATTTGGACCATGTGGTGCCTTATATCAAGACTTACTTAAAAGAGAAAAAAATCGATCAACGAGGTTACCCCAAGAGGTGGTACACACAGGAGCCAATATTTTTCGTTATATTAATTCCCTTATCAGTTATCTTGGGGACTGCAGTTCCGGTATTGTTTTATGGACTGCACCTTCTTTTGGATTACATCATGGACTATGAGAAATACCCTTTATTTCCAAACAAAAAACTTAAGGTCTATGGGTTTGTTAAAACTTTTGGGTGGGCATACTGGTTAATAACTTTATTTTCATTGGTAGCTGCAATAATATTTTTTTCTTCTTATGAGAATATGACTTATCTGCTAAGTATTTTGAGATAGATTTAAGAAAGGGGGATTATTTTTGTGAAGGATGAAAATTACAGGAGAACGGGTTAATCTCAGGCAGCTTGAGGCGAGTGATGCAAAGTCAATTTTCAAATATGCTAAGGACAAGCAAATCAGCCTTTACACAACTTTGCCTCACCCTTACATCACAAAAGATGCCAAAGCCTTTATCGAACTGACCAAAAAGCATTCTGAGAAGAAGAGTGACTTCGAGCTTGGAATTGAATTAAAAGAAACCAAAGAGATTATTGGTATGATGAGCCTTATGGACATTGACTATAAAAATAAGAGTGCTGAAGTGGGGTATTGGATTGGGACACCTTATTGGAGGCAGGGATTTACCAGAGAGGCGCTATGTCTTTTATTAAAATTTGGATTTGCCAAATTAAAACTGAAAAGGATTTGGGCAAGAGTCATGGATTCGAATATTGCCTCTTCGAGACTGCTTGAGAGTGTTGGGTTTTCTTATGAGGGCAGAGCCAGGAAGGCTGTGTATAAAAACAAGACTTGGCTTGACCAGCTGCGCTATTCGATCCTTAACGAGGAATTCAGAGGGTTACTTAATTAAACCTTCTATTATTGCGTTTAACTCCACTTTTTCTAGAAACATTTAGGTCTTGCCCCTACCGGATTCTTTCCAGTGGATGATCATAAAGAGCTAAACGACCCCCTCTTCAAGCGTCTTGCTATGCTTAGCTGTACGAATAACTTTGTGTGGATTTCCCTTATAATGTTTACTCCTCTCATGGTAAAAACAAAAGTATATAGCATAGATATAGTTTGTTAAATAATATGGAAATTATGGACCTGGTTGACAACAATGATAAAGTGGTTGGTAGTGCTGCTCGCCATGTTATCAAAGAATCAAATCTGCTTCATAGGGGTGTGGCTGTGCTTGTGTTTAACTCCAAAGGAGAGTTATTTGTCCATAAAAGGACAATGAAAAAAGAAATCCTGCCTGGCTATTTTGACTTACTTTGCGCTGGGGGTGTTTTGTCAGGCGAGACGTATTTGGAAGCTGCAAAAAGAGAGCTTAGCGAAGAGATAGGCATTGCTGATATTGATTTAAAACAGCATTTTAAGGTGAAGCTGAAATCTGAGTTTGACAATTGCTACATGATGGTTTTTTCTTGTATTTATGATGGTAGAATGCAGCTTGAAAAATCAGAGATAGAAAATGGGATGTTTATCGATCCTAAGAAGATAGACGATACGATAAACACTAAGGATATTTGTCCAGGGTCAATAGAAATATGGAAAAAATATAAGAGGTAAGCATGCCAGAAGATGGACACCTTAAATGAGTGCTGGTTTGCCCAGGCTTATCCTCAACTCTGCTACCCTATAAGCACCCAGGAATACAAGTAATGCTGCTCCATTCCTGGCCTGACATAGTTTTCATAAACCTGGATCCTACAGGACAGGGCTTCATGGTCAAAACCTGGACCAGTAAACAAGCAAAGCGCCGCTCCCCTGGCTTCAGTCCCACCGTAAAGCCGGTTTGTGGCGACAGGGGACGGCTAACCCCCCAACCTAGCTTACCAAATCGAGTTAGTGTTTGTTGTCTTTTAAATGTTTCTCAAATTGCCGGACATAAATGCTTAAAAAGAGAAGGTTTTTAAACCAGTCAGAGTTGTTTTGGGTATGAAAGTGGTAGAAAAAATGCCTAAAAAGTCAATCAAAGTAAAGAAAGCAAAACAAGAAGAACCAGAGGATCCGGCAAAGAAAGTGGTAGTCAAAGCTGTTTTCACAGAGGGTTCAGTGCTCACTGAAGTTAGTGACGCGGCTAGGGAGCTGTTCAACCAGAGCTGTTATGGCAAGATCCAGGAAGACGGCCGGGTTAGGCTTGCACTAGCTGAAGCTTTGTATTTATTAGAGAAAGGCAAGCTTGTGGTAAATGACAAGCGAAACAAAGAATATTCTTTTAGCCGGTTTATCAAAAAGGCATCTGAGAGCGAGCCAAATTTCTGGACTAGGTACTGCGTTTTCAAAGATATCCGGAACAGGGGTTATGTGATCAAGACTGCCCTGAAATTTGGGGCAGATTTCAGAGTTTATGACAGGGGTATAAAACCTGGTGAAGACCATGCTAGATGGGTGGTGTACCCTGTACATGAGGGTAATGTGCTCACATGGTATGAGTTTGCTGCAAAGAATCGGGTGGCTCACTCTACTAAGAAAAGGCTAATGATTGGCATAGTTGACAATGAGGGCGATGTCACCTATTATGAGATAAAGTGGATAAGGCCTTAAGAAAAATATATATACGCTCCTCTCTTCTTATGGATTATGGAGATTCAGCAAAAGGTGTTAAGTTTTATACGGATGCGGGGCCCGTCGCTTCCTGTTGCAGTGTCCAAAGAACTAAACACAAATATCTTGATGGCATCAGCAATCATGGCTGAAATGGTATCCCGGAATGAATTGAGATTATCCAGCCTCAAGGTGGGCGGATCGCCACTCTATTATATTAAAGGCCAGGAGTTTAAGCTGCAGAACTTTGCTGAGAAGCTCAACTCAAAGGATAGGGAGACTTACACCCTGCTAAAAGAGAAGCAGGTGCTAAGAGATGTTAGCTTGAGTCCTTTAGAGAGGGTCTCAATTAGAAAACTGAAGGATTTTGCCATTCCGCTGAAAGTCAAGACTGGTGAAGATGTGGAGTTTTTTTGGAGATGGTTTTTACTCACCAATGAGCATGCAGAGACAATCATCAAGCAGATTATTGGGTATAAAGAGCCTAAAGAATCGCCAAAAGCAGAGATAAAACCAGAACCAGAGAAGCCAAAAGCTGAAAAACCGTTACCCTTTGTTGATAAAACTGTTAAGGATGATTTCCTGGGCAGAGTGAAAAAATATTTTGAAAGTAAGAAAATAAGGATAGTTGAGTTCATAGTTGTTCGCAAAAATGCTGAGATTGACTTTGTAATTGAACTGCCTAGTGCAGTTGGATCGCTGAGATATTTCTGTAAAGCAAAGAGTAAGCAGAGGAGTAATGATACAGATCTTGCTGCTGCACTTGTTAAAGGTCAGATGAAGAACTTGCCTGCGCTTTATCTTGCTGGTGGTGAACTTACCAAAAGGGCAAAAGAGATGCTTGATAAGGAGCTAAAAGGAGTTACTGTTAAAATGATTGAAGATGGGGACCAATCTTAAAGATTTTGTCGCTGCCAAGGAGATCTCTCTAGAGGATCTGAATCACAAAAAGCTGGTTGTTGATTCATATAATATACTGTACCAGTTTCTGAGTTCAATTAGGCAGTATGATGGGACACTTCTAAAAGACGCCAATGGTAAAGTCACAAGCCATCTGTCTGGGTTGTTTCACAGGACAACCAAGTTGATGAGCTACGGGATAAAGCTTGCGTTTGTTTTTGACGGGGTTGCGCCAAAGCTGAAATCTGCTGAACGCGCCAGAAGATTTGAACTCAAAAAAATTGCCCAGGTAAAATATGAGATTGCTAAGTCAGAGCAAGACATTGATGCTATGAAGAAGTATGCTGCCAGAATTTCCAGACTCACTCCTGAAATAGTTGACGAGGCAAAGGAACTGGCTGCCGCGCTTGGCTGTCCAATTGTTCAGGCTCCCTCTGAAGCAGAAGCTCAGGCAGCATTTATGGTTAGGAATAATGATGCTTTTGCTGTTGCCAGTGAGGATTATGACAGCTTAATATATGGTGCCCCGAAATTGATCAAGAACTTGACAATAACCGGGCGTAAGAAACAGAAAGACAGACTATCTTTCGAGACAGTTATGCCCTGCCTGATCGATCTGGACTCGACTCTGGAAAAAAACGGTTTGAGTCACGCTCAGTTGGTTGTGTTGTCAATGCTCATCGGCACAGATTACAATATAGGGGGGATTAAGGGGATTGGACCCAAGAAGGCCTACAAGCTGGTTAAGGGTAGTTCTGATTTTGCAGCCATTTTCAAGGCTCTTGAGTGGGAAAAATATTTTGCCTTTGGTTGGCGGGATGTTTTTGACTTAATTAACAATATCCCTGTAAAAAACAATTATACCTTAGAATGGAAAGAGATAAATCATGCCAAAATCATGAAGATACTTGTGGATGACCATGGTTTTAACAGCGAGCGTGTGCAGGCTGCCTTAGATAAGGTTGCTTTAGCGCAGAAGCATAATCAGCAAAAGGGTCTGGGGGAATTTTTATGTTCTCAATAAAGGTGCCGCTGAGAGAGGCAGAGGGTGTGAAAGAGAAGTTGGTGAGTAACAAGCTGCTTAACCAGAGCTTTCAGATTGAGCGGGACACCACCCATGTTTTTTTTCCAATTAATGATAAAGCGGATGCTGCAAGGCTTCTACCGAAATTTGTTATTGTTGACAGGCAATTACCGCTAAGAGAATCATCTCCTTCATTGTCTGAGCTTTTGGCAGAAGAACTAACTGAAAAAGAGTTAGATGAGGTTGTGAAGAGCTTTGACCTTATTGGCAGTATTGCCATCATCTGTGTGCCTGAAGAGCTCTCAGCAAAAGAGCAACAGATTGCAGAGGCAATTATTAAGGTTAACAAGAATGTGAAGACTATCCTTAAACGCTCTGGAGTGTATGAAGGAGAATTCAGAACCAGAAAGTTAAAGTATGTTTTGGGAGAAGATAAGAGGGTAACCAGGCATAAAGAGCATGGTGTGTGGCTAGACCTCGATGTTGAGAAGGTATACTTTTCTCCGCGTTCTGCTAATGAGAGGATGAGGATAGCAAAATTGGTGGAGAATGGAGAGTCTGTACTGGTCCTGTTCTCTGGGTGCGCACCATATCCCTTGGTTATTGCCAAACAAAGCAAGGCTGCGTGCATTTATGGGGTTGAACTCAATCCTGTGGCACACAAGTTTGCACAGGCCAATGTCTTGCTAAATAAAGCTGAGAATGTAACCCTTATGTTAGGCGACGCGAAAAAAGCTGTTCCCAAGATAAGTAGAAGATTTGATAGGGTGGTTATGCCTCTCCCAAAAACCGGCGAGCTGTTTTTGGATGTTGCTATCAGATCTGCAAAAAGCCGCGGAATTTTGCACTTTTACGATTTTGCTAATGAAAAAGAATTTCCTGCCAGCTCAATCGCCAAGATAGAAAGGGTGTGCACAGCCATTGGGTGCAAATACAATATCCTCAAGAGTGTGAAGTGCGGTGCATATGCTCCTTATGTTTTTAGGGTGTGCATTGATTTCCAAATAGTTTAAATAGTATGTTGATTACCTTTGTTTTGCGTGCAATGACGAGGTGAACACCCAGGGAGCTTTGGCAATGACCGCCGGTAGTAACTGCTGAGCACGCACATCTTAGTCAGCTGATTCTAATATAGAAAGGTGTATTAATCAATTATTAATGTAGAATTATAATAGAATTATCCAAACATAGCTAAGTAATCTTGGCCTTCCATCCCTTCTTTTGCTTTGATCTTTGCCACAGCCATAGTAAAATCTTTGAGAGTGATTTGGGTCCTGCTGGATCTGATGGCAAAATAACCTGCCTCAGTGCACACTGCTCTGATTTCTGCTCCGGAAAACCCCTCCATTTCATTAATGATCTTATCGATATTTGCTTTCTTGTCAATATTCATATTTTGTGTGTGGATTTTGAAGATCTCCTTTCTTCCGTCTTTGTCTGGAAGCGGTACAAAGATCTGCCTGTCTAATCTGCCTGGTCTGAGGATTGCTGGATCGAGGATATCTCTTCTGTTGGTGCATCCAATGACTTTAACCTCACCAAGTGGTTTGAATCCATCTATCTCTGCAAGCAGCTGCATGAATGTCCTTTCCACTTCTCTTTCGCCAGAAGTGCCCACCTCTATCCTTTTTGCTGCTATTGCATCCAATTCGTCAATAAACACAATTGATGGGGCTTTTTGTTTGGCCAGTTCGAAAATTTCTTTCACGAGTTTTGCTCCCTCGCCAATGAATTTTTGTACGAGCTCGGAACCCACAATTTCAATGAATGTTGATTGTGTTGAGTTGGCCACTGCTTTTGCCAACAGGGTCTTGCCTGTTCCAGGAGGCCCATGCAAGAGTATGGCTTTAGGCGGTTGGATACCCACCTTCTTGAAAAGTTCTGGCTTTTTGAGTGGAAGCTCTATCACCTCCTGGATCTCCTGGATCTGCTCGGTAAGCCCGCCTATTTCCTTCCAGGTCAGAGTGGGTTTATTCATAATGACAAATTGTTCCACATTGAATTTTTTAGTTGCAGGCATTTTTTTAAGGAGCATAAGATTTTTCTGCTCAGCCAGTGCATAGTCTCCTGCTTTGATGTCTTTGCAGTCACTCGCCAATTCAACAAAGAACACGTTTCCATTGGGCAACTTGATTAAGGCGTTTTCCCCAATAACCTCCTTAACTTCACACACTAGATATGGTGCGGTGCGAAATTTGTCAAGCTCTCTTTTTAGATGAGTGATTGTCTGCCTGAGTATCTGGTTCTCTTCTTCTGAGCTAGAGATATTTGTGCTATATCCGTAAAATCCATTATCCACTGGTTTTGCTTTGTCTTTCATTTTTCTGATCTCGTTACTCTCACACCATTTACCAAAGCTATGGGGGTGACAACAGGGATATTTACTTCCCAGCCGAAAACCTGCTTAGTCTCTTTTGTAAGAATGGCTGTAGATTTCAAAATGTTGAGGAGATTGTCACTCACTCTGAGCTCTTTAACAGGATGCACAAGCTTGCCGTTTTTGATGAGGAATGCGCCGTCTCTTGGGATTGTTGAAAAGTCGCCGGTGTTATAGTTTTGAAATCTTGTGTACCAGACATTCGTTAGATATACCCCCAGTTTAACAGATTCTATCATCTCTTGTTTTGAGACTTTTCCTGCCTCGAGCACAAGATTGAATGGTTCTGGGGAGAGGATGCCTGCATTGCCTGTTGTGGTAGTATTGTGACGTTTTCCAGTGGAGGTGTTGTGCAGATATGTTTTGAGTTTTCCGTTTTGGATAATCTGCTTATTCTTTGTGGGTGTACCTTCATCATCGAACATTGTTGAGTTGAACCCATTTGGTAAACAGGGGCAGTCAGATAGGGTGATGATCTCACTCCCCACTTTTTCACCTATCTTGTTTGCCAGACAGGATAACCCTGCTTCAACAGAGAATGCTGAAGAGGCTTGGCCAACTTGCCCCAGTAGGTTGGCAAATGGCATATGGTCAAAAACCACATCATACGTGCCAGCTTCTATTCTTTGTGGGTTTTTGCTCTCAATTGCTGTTTTTGCTGCTCGGCTAACTGTGTCTTCTATTTCAAAGTCTTTGAGGGTGCGTGAAACACAGACCATATGGCCAGAAGCGAATTTGTCTGCAAAACATCTTATGGAAAAGTAGAGCTGGGTTGATTTTTCTGTTGCTTTGACATTGTGCGAGGTTAGCAACTCTGTCTGGCTATGCACTGTTTCAAATACTCCTGCTGATCTTTTTGCACCTATTGTTTTTGCCTGGTCTATTGCTTGCTCGACATAATCTATAGATTGTTCTCCCATGCTGAGTATTTTCGGGTCGTATGTTTTTGGTATTTCCTTATAACTGAACGGGCCATGCGCTATCCCTTGGTACTCATGGTTCACAGGAGCAGATTCAGCATAAGCCAGCAGCTTTTTGATAATTTCATCTGTGGAAGCCTGTGAGATATCGCGGATGTTGGTTGTCACCAACTTTTTGTTGATCGCCAAAAACACGTTAAGGTTGTTGAGTTCCCAGTTTTTTGTGGCATTTATCTTGTTTTCTGAGAATTTGATGAGTTGTGAAACCTTGTTTTCTGATGATACAACTACGTCATCTGCACCTTTTTTCATCAGTTGTCCAAGAACATAATTTGCCAGTTTCATTTTAGCATAATATTCCTCAGCCTAATTGATGGTCCGCCAAACCACACAGGCAGAGCTTGCATAGGCTCTCCCTTACCGCAGTTGCCTGCATGGAACTCTGTGTTTTTGGCTACTGCGTCCACTGTTCTGTATAAATCCAGGGTGGAGATTTCTAGTGTTGGGTTTCTCACTGGTTCACCCAGTTTTCCATTCTTTATCAAATATGATTCTGCCCCCACGTATTTTTGGTGAATTCTTTTATCATCAATGTTCCATTCCATGAAATTCTTCATGTAAACCCCTTCTTTCACTCCTTCGATTAGCTCCTCTTCAGTGTGATCTCCCTCAAGCATGAAGGTGTTTGACATTCTGACTATGCTCTCCTTGTCATAGTCCACTGCTCTTGATGAGCCATTGCTTGCAACACCCATTAGTGCTGCGGTTTGCCTGTTGTGCAAGAATTCATTGATAATTCCCTTTCTGATAAGATTTTTCCTCCTGGCCTTAACCCCTTCGTTGTCATAAAGGTAGAAACCATAGCTGTTTTCAACTGTGGGATCGTCAACTATTGTTACTGCGTCTGTGCCAATGCGGGTGCCAAGCATCTCTTTGGTAATGAAAGATTCGCCTGCTTGAGCACCTTCTCTGCCGAGTATTCTGTCAGCCTCATATGGATGGCCGCAGCTCTCGTGCACCATTATTCCCACTACTTGGGGAGCAGCCACAACATCCATCTTTTTCTTAGGGCAGGGCACTGCATTTTTGAGATTGTTGGAACATGCAGACACCTCTTCAGCCACAATATTCCTGATATCCCATTTTTTTACAAATTCAAAGCCGCCTGTGTTGGCATATTGCCAAAAGCGCTGCATTGTTTTGCTGCCTTCTTGGACTGTGAGTAGATAGACAAAGGTAACTCTGGGAACTGTAGCCTTGATTTGAGAGCCTTCTGAGTTCACCAGGTATTCTGTTGTTACAAAATCAGATAGGGTTAGATATCTTCCCAGTGTTTTGACACCTGTTGCCAGGATTGCTTTGTCTGCTTCGATTAGCTCGGCAGTTTTCTCTGTAACATCAACACTGTTTAAATTGATTTTCTGCTTAACCTCATAGGTTTTTTTATGTGCTGTGTCTGGTGCGAGCTCCACTTCCTCATTGATGCTTGGCCGGTGTTTTAATGTGCGGATTGTCCGGTCAATAAGCAATTTCACATTGTCCTTCTGAAGGGTATTGGTTGAGACAAAACCCAGTGCTTTATTGACAATAATCCTAATCCCCAGACCCTGGATCGAATCAAAGCCTGACAACTCGAGATTGCTGTTTTTCAGCACAAATGCGTTGCTTTGGGTTTGTTCCAGCCTCGCCTCTGCATAGCTGGCACCGAGTTTCTGGGCATATTCAACTGAAAAGTCTGCGAGATCGAACATGGGGGTGGAGTAACCCGAGCTCTTATTTAAAACTTTTGGGATGCACAAGCTATTTAAGAAATTGGTGCTTAGCTATCTAACATGCGGTGCAGTTACTGTTTGAGACCTGCCATTTACTTGAGGAAGATAGCCTATTGTGCAGACCATTTTGAGAGTTACTTTGTTGGCAAGGTGAAGAGAACTATCAAGAGATATGCCTTATTGTGCAAAACTGACAAGATTGTTGTGGCTTGCAGTGGAGGCAAAGATTCAACAGTTGCATTAGAGCTGGTCAGTCGGATATACCGCGATGTGGAAGCGGTTGCTATTGATGAGGGGATTTGCGGCTACAGGGAGCACACTCTTGACTGGCTCAAAAAATATTGTTATTCAAACCAAATTCCATTAAGGGTTTACTCTTTTGAAAAGGAGTTTGGGTTTAGGCTGGATAATGTCAAGGACAAAAAAAGGCTGTGTACCTGTTGTGGGGTTCTGAGGAGATACTTGCTAAATTCAAAATCAAAGGGATTTGACAAGGTGGTTACTGGCCATAACCTAGATGATGAGGCGCAGAGCATCTTTATGAATCTCTCAAAGGCCAATGTGGAAGCTTTGGTCAGACTGGGACCGATGGCCGGGGTAGTTAGGGATAACAAATTTGTTCCGAGGGTCAAGCCGCTGTATATGTGTCTTGAGAAAGAGGATGTTGTTTTCGCCTATCTTAAGGGATTTGAAATGCCTCGGCCAGAATGTCCCTATGCCTCCTCCTCTTATAGGGCTGATGTAAAGGCCGGCCTCAATGAGCTTGAGGCATCACGGCCAGGTACAAAAGAGAACTTGGTAAAATCATTTCTCAGAGTTTTGCCCAGGCTTAGGGCAGATTACCGCTGTAGCGAGGAGGTGAAGAGTTGTGCTGTGTGCGGTGAACCATGCAGGGCAGATGTGTGTGCTAGCTGCAATATTGTAAAATTCAAAAACAATAGATTTTTATAGTATATATGGATTAGGTGGCAGTATGAAAAAGGGTCAGGTGTCTGTTTTCCTGATTGTGGGCATAGCTGTTTTGGTTAGTATTGCTCTGCTTTTTCTGATAAAGTCAAAGGTTGCTTCTGATGTTCTTGCTCCTGAGAGAGAGGATGCTTACATGCTGGTTTCTGAGAAGGCAAGGCTGAGCGAATATGTTGACAGCTGTTTAGAAAGAACCCTCAAGAATGGTTACCAGCATGTGGGGTTAGATCAAGATCTTTTGAAGTATTATATCAACTCTGAGTTGTATGAATGTGTTGATGTCAGTGAGTTTGAGCGGGAGGGGGTCAAAGCCTCGCGTCAGCGAGTGAAAGCTGATGTAACCATCTCTGATTCTATGGTGGCTGCGAAAATTGATTTTTCCATCACTTTAGTAAAAGCTGATTCGCTGGTTGAGGTTGAGGAGTTTGTTTATTCTGTTGAGAGGGCTGTTAGCCATATTGTGGCAACAGATGCCCTGGGCAAGACAACAGATGATATTAAAATTGTGTCTGCAGACAAGCAGGTGGAGATTGAGATTAAGAGAGGTACCCAGATTTTTGATGGTGCAGGTCAGCCACTTGTGAATCCTGAGCTTAGCATTTTCTTAAATGCTTTAGAGGAGCAGGATGCGACCATTTATGGCTATAGAATTTATAATTTGGAGCCATCAGGGATAAGGTTTAGGCCTGCGGCAAAAATCAGGATGCTGTATGATGACAGCCAGATTGACCAAGGTGAGGCCTGGCTTGCGATTGTGAAAAGGGAAAATGACC
>JBDRLT010000047.1:0-13057 GCA_043812815.1 Candidatus Woesearchaeota archaeon
ATGAAATCAGAAGTCCGCATAATCGGTATTGATGATGCGAGTTTTGACAAGTATAATGATAAGAAGACTTTAGTGGTTGGGACTTTGTTTAGGGGCGGCTCATGGCTGGATGGAGTGATGAGTACAGTGGTTGAGGTGGATGGTGACGATGCCACTGCCAAGATTAGTGAGATGATTAACAAGTGTAAGTTCAAGCCCCAGGTGCAGTGCATTATGCTTGACGGGATTGCTGTTGCTGGGTTTAATGTGGTGGATGTTGTTAGGCTAAATAAGACAACAAAGATTCCAGTCATGGTGGTTATGAGGGATTACCCTGAACTTGAAGAGATTAAAAGAGTCCTAATAAAATTGGGCAAAGCTGATAAGGTTAAGCTGCTTGAGCAGGCTGGCGAGATTATTAAGGCGGGGAAAATCCATGTGCAGTTGTGCGGGCTTACTAATGAGAGAGCTGCTGAGTTTCTTGAGGTTAGCTGCACTCATAGCTTTATCCCTGAACCGATTAGGGTTGCGCATTTGATCGGTGCAGGAATTGTGAAGGGAGAAAGCAGGGGAAGAGCTTAGAGGATATTTGTATGCAATATCTCACTGGCGTTCTAATTCTCAAGCAAGCTTGAGACTTGCGGAGCTTAACATTTAGTTTGCAGCTATCTTAAGCGACCTAAAAAATATTTTTAAAATTACTCCTTGAGAACTACTTTAATATTCTCTTTCATGTTGACTGCGTCCTGGAGAATGCGGGCTATCTTGCTTTTCTTATTCAGCTTAATTATGCCTTGCTTGCCGATGTTTGCTGTTATTAGATACTCTCCCTGGAGGAAGATGTCAACGTTTTTGCCAGAGAGTTTCTCATCAAGGTAGAGCACCACATGCTTTTTGCTCAGGGCTGCATCAAATGCAATGGCAGTGCCAGTTATCTCTTTGTCTGTTAGCTCTTTGACATCAATGGAGAGGCCTAGCTTTTTTTCGATCTGCTCGATGTTCTGGCCTTGTTTGCCTATGATCTTTGCTATGGTGGATGATGGAACAAAAACAGTGCAGCTGTTGTCAGAGGTCATCTCTACTTTAGCCTGTTCTGAGTAGTGCCTGAATTCGGATGCAATTGACTGCGAGGCAATTTTATGGGCAGGATTTTGGGTTTCAGCCCTGACAGGGACCACCACAGTTTCTTCTCCATAACTATACAATTCGTAGAGCAGTTTTCTGGTTTCAAAGTCATTTACCACAACTACTGGCCTTGCCAAATCCGCCTCTGTCATGCCAGATGGCACTTTGACTGTCATGCTGAGGCTGAGCACTTTGTCAACCTGGCCGTTTTTTATGAATATCACTGTGTCAATAACCTGGGGAATAACTCCTAGCTCGATTCTGCCAACAAACCTTTGGATGGCATCGATTGGATTGGTGGCGTGCACCACTCCTGCAAGCCCTATGCCGGCTAATCTCAGATCTGCAAAGAGCTTAAAGTCTGCTGTGTTGCGCATTTCATCAAAGATAGTGTAGTCAGGTCTTGATAATAGCAGGATGTCGTGAACCTCCTGGGGGGTGCCGTGGCTTATTGCATATTGGGTAATGTTGTCAGGTAAGTCGAGATCACGCGGAGCCTCGACTGTCTTGACGATTTTTTCTTGTGAAGCATAGAACTCTGCAAGTGCCTGCGCAAAGGTGGATTTGCCCATCCCAGGCGCGCCTGCAATTAGTATGCCTTCTGCCTGCTCACTGACACGCTGGTTGAGTTTTTCTGATAAGTGGTAATCTGGAAGGCTGAGCTTTTTTACTGGTCTCACTGCTGTGATTTCCCAGCCATCTGAGAAAGGAGGCCTGGTGATCACGATTCTGTACTTGCTCAGCTGGACAATTGTTGATCCTGGCCTTTCGATCTCAACAAAACCGTCTGTGCGGATGCCAGTCTCTTCTAGTATTTCATTAGCAATTTCCCGAATCTCATCACGGGTTAGCTTTTTGCTGCCTATTTTGACAAACTGCCAGTTGCCAGGCACGCCTTTTTTGGCATGGGGATATACATTTTCATTGAGGTGCACAGACATTGTTGTAGCATCAAAGAATTTGTCGAGCCTGATTTTTCTTGCCTTAGACTCTATTTGGATGAGGAGGCATTCAATACCCTTGGCCTGGGCTATTCTTGCCTGCACTTTGTCAGCTGTTACCAGAGTAGCGCCCTCTTCAAAAGCCAAGTCTCGTATCATGGCGTCGATCTCGCCAAGGCTGGCATATCTTATCTCAGAGGCTTTTGGCTTAGTGCCTCCGAAGCTGAGGGTGTTGCCAGTTTGCCTGATGCGGTCTATTTCGTCCAGACCCAGAAACCCTATTGCCCTGTTGTTGTTGGCCATATGCTCCAGCTCTGCCAAAACTGCCTCGTGGATGAGAATGGTCTTGGGCTGGAGCTCTTTGGATTCAATTTTCCTGGAGATTATGCCCTCTATTATCACTGATGTGTCAGGGACTAGTTTTTCAAGTTTCATGCTATCCTTTTAGTATTTTGAGGTAGGATTCGATTATCACAAAGAAAAGATACAATAGTATAAGGGACATGCCCTCTTTCCAGCTGATTCCTTTTTCAGATTCTGCAAAAGTCATGAAGATGAATGCCATAAGCACCATGAATATGCCACTACTAAAGAATATCACTATATCTATAGATAAGGGGTAGATTATTGCAGCAGTACCCAAAACAAGAGTGGAATTGGTGATTACGCTTCCCAGCAGATCACCCATTGCCAGTTCATCATGGCGAGCAAGTACTGCCTTTGTGCCAGTTATCAACTCTGGAAGGCAAGTACCAACCGATATAATAAATAATCCGATTAGTATGTGAGGGATTCCAAGGTCTACTGATAAGCTTGTTGCAAATTCAACCACAAACTTTGAACTGACAAGGAGGATGATGATGCTCACAAAGGCAATAAATAAAAATGATAATGCCTCCTGTTTATTTACTGTGTTCATAGTCTTATGGAACCTTCGCTCTTGTTTAATCATCTGCCAGATATAAAGCACAAAGATAAGCACCAGTATGATGCCGTCTATTCTAGAAAGTGTTCTGTCTAATGCTAGTAGGAGTGGGACAACAAGGATTGCCAGCATATAGAAGACATCTCTTTTAATTATTTTGCTGGTTATTTTAATGCCTTTTGCTAATATGGCGACAATTCCGACTATTAACGTGAGATCAAGGATATTTGAACCAATTACATTGCCCACAGTGAGTTCTGGTGTTTTGTTTATGGCTGAGGTGATGCCAATAAAGAGTTCTGGCAAAGAAGTAGACACTGCCATGATAATAAACCCCACTGTGAATTCATTGAGGTTGAGGTATTGCGATATCTTTAACAAGCTTTTGACTAGAAAGCTGCTACTTTTTACTAGGATGATGCATGATATGGTAAAAAATGCAAAATTGACCAGGAACATAGGCACATAGTTCTGAACAGGAGTTATATATTTCTTTCTATTTTTGTTTTTTAAATGCGTAGATGAAGATGTTCTTGTAGACAGTGCCTACTTTGGTGAGCTGGTTCTTAAAGTCGATTAAGCCAGATTTTCTGAGCCTCCTCAGGCAGGCGAGCACTGAACCGATGCTGACATTGAGTTTGTGAGATATTTCACCAGCGTTGAACCACTGGCCAGGTTTCTCTTTTAGGAATTGGATGATGTCATTCTGGCCCATAGTTGATTAACAGGAAAATCTGTTTATAAACTTATCGTTCTTTTTTAGTTCTCCACCAGATTTTCTTGAAAATATTAGATGCTCCTTTACAGGTACAAGTCAAGAAAAATTTTTATTAAATGCTTGTTCTATTTTTATTAACTCAACAATTTTTTTGCCGTCTGCCTTGCCCCTCAGTTTTTCCATTGCCTTGCCTATCAATGCATTGAGTGGCATGCCTTTGTTTGCTGCAATTATTGCCTTGATTTCTGCCTTGAGCTGCTGGTCGTCAAGCAGCTGGTATTTGTCTAATGCCATGGACTTGCCCTGTGCAGCTTCGACTAGTATGCTAAGTACTGCCTCTTTTGAGATTTTGCCTGAAGCCAAATGCTGAAATATTGTATTTAGACTTTTATGGTCTATTTTGGGTTCAAGATTATACCTTTTCTTAATTTCCTTTGGCGTATTTACCAGCGTGTGAGCAATGAATTTGGGCTCTAGGTTCTTGTATTTTGAGACAAATTCTTCAAAAAGCGTGAATTCTTTCTTCATTATAGTTGAGGCGAGCTCCTCGCTCAGGCCAAGCTTGCTGAGCTCTGCCTTTTTTTCTGAGAGGAGTTTGGGCAGCTTTATTGCTGAGGTGTCTGGAGTTATTGGGGGGATGTCTGTTTCAGGGTACATGCGCGCTGCTCCTGGCAGTGGCCTCATAAAGGTTGTGCTGAAGTCTGGCTCAGCTTTCCTGACTGTTCTCTCTACCTTTTTGCCCTGCTGGATTAGGCTGAGCTGCCTGGCAGTCTCTTTGGCAATTATTGCTGGGATTGCTTTGAGATCCTGGAAGCCTTTGATTTCAGTCCTGGCTCCTCCTTTAACAGAGAGGTTGACATCTTGCCTTATTGTGCCTAGGCCTCTTTTGACCTTGGTGCTTCTGAGAATCATTCCCAATTTGGAGGCGACTTCAAGCGCATGCTCGCCATCTTTGATTGAGGTGTCTGTGGCTATTTCAACAAGGGGTATGCCTAGCCGTGAGAGGTTGTAGATATCATATTCTGGATTGCGTTCGACAATTTTGCAGGCATCTTCCTCAAGGCAGATTGTAGCTATTGCCACTTTGCCTTTTGATGTGTCGATGTAGCCATCTGTGGCAATTAGCGCTGTCCTTTGGAAACCAGAGGTGTTGGAGCCATCAACCACTGTTTTGCGCATTATATTGATCTGGTCAACAATTCTGGCATGCAGGAGTTTGGCAATAATCAGTGAAATGCTTAATGCTTCTGGGTTTATTGGGTGAGGTGGTTCTTCATCAAGCTCTACCAGGCATGTGTTTTTATTGTATGCATTGTACTCATAGGATTTTTCCTTAGTCATCTCATGGCTGGCTGCAATGTCAATCTCGCCTGTTTCCCCTGCTGCAGCAATGAGTTTCCTGGTGATTGTAAAATCTGGGGTAGTATCGATGATTATACTTGGGCATTTACAGAATAGCTTATGGGTGTCTAATTGCTGGTGGATCTCAATGCCGCACTTGAAGCCGAATTTCTGATAGTCAGCCATTGCAGTATTGCTGGCAGTAATCGCAGCTGTATCTTTCAAGCAGCCAGCACCCCCTTGTTTTGTTTTCTGATTGAACTTCGCAGCAGTATTTGAGTTCTGATTGGTCGATAGCCACACTGGTGTCTAATAACTTAGGCTGGATTACCAGATTCCCTGTTGGAGTGGGAAGGTAATGCCTGACAATAAGACCGGCTATAAGGATTATTATCAGTAGTATCAGTTTTTTTTCCATTTTAGTATATGATCCCTATCAAAACCCTTTGGACTTGTTCAAAGCGCACTTTGTATGGGTCAGGAATTTTGTTGTTGTCTCCTTTGGTTATCGCATACCAGCCGTCAGCATCTTCGCCTGTTTCAACAACCCTGTGGATGATCACACCTTTGGCATAATCTGAGGTATAAGAGATGATGTCTCCTGGCTTGATTTGCTCAGAGGCAAGAGGCACGATTTCTATTGCGTTTGCCTCTTCATTAAGGGTTGGCAGCATGGAGCCTGTGCTTTCAAATTTTGCCCATGATGCGTTGTTGAGGAAGATAACAACCCGATCTTTATAAACTTTTATTTGGTCTTCAGAGATGCGGTCTTCTGGCGAGAACTTCTCCTTGTATGAGAACAGTTCTTCGAATGCTGGCGATTCCTCAGTGACTGTTTTTGCGCCACTCAGGTTTTGCTGCTGCAGTACTGTCTGGATGAGGAGGTTCTGCATGATGATATCTCTTTGTTTTAAATCTTGGAATTTGAGTTCAAGCTTACCCAGCTCCTGAGTGTAGATATTCTGATTTATGAACAGAATTACTATGAGTAATATTAGTAGCGTTGATAAGGTTGCCATCTCTTTGGCATGCAATCTGATATTATCTGAGCCTTGCTTTAGTGGGGTTAAGAGTTTCTCTTTAACAAAGAGATTGGACTCGTGCTGCTGTATGCGCTGCTTGATTCTTTTGATGTATCTTTTTTGATTGCGCTCTTTTGTGAGGTCAGCAGCCAGTTTTTCATCCTGCAATGCATCTTTTACCCATTTGGCAAAATCGTCATGGTCCGGGTTTGAATGGTAGACAAAGCTGTTGGGAGTGAGGTTTCTTATCTGCTCTACCAGCTCATAGATATTCCTCACAATTATGCCGTTGTGGAACCAGAATGATTCTCGTGGTGAGACATCTGCTAGAACTCTTTTTGGATCAATAGAGGAATGTGTTGCCATAACTCCGCTCTGAGATTTCATGTGCATAGTTGGTTAGCATCATTTCTTTTGCTTTCTCTGGATTCTTAGTGTGGCCGAGCACCCAGCCGAGTTTAATGTATGCGACTTCTGGAAGCATATCTGTCCCGAGCTTGTCCCCATATAGCATGCCTGTTGCATTGGCGAGTCTGAGGTTTCTGTAGACAAATGGGTTGATTCGGCCATAGAGGCAGGTTGAGGCCATCACTACAACAATGCCTGCATCTACTGCTTTTTTAATATATGGGATCCATGACATCTTTTTATCAAAGTAACCTGCCTTAGTACCTGATTCGCCTGTTGGGACATGGCCAAGTGCAGTACCCTCAATAACTAAGCCCCTGTATTTATTTTCTATATACCAGTCAATAATTTTTGGATCTGACCCAACAAAGACTTTGAGTATGCCAACCTTTTTTTCAAATGCAGTGTCAGCAGTAATTTTATTATCTGAACGGATATTATAATGTGGGTTGGTTTTTTCAAATTTGCCGTCTGGCCAGATTTTTGCAAGTGGCAGGGCGTTTATTGGCCTGAAAGCATCCCTTCTTGAGGTGTGCATTTTCCTGACTTTAGTGCCTCTGTTAGCCAGGCAGTAATCATCATTTGAAGTGGCATGCATTACAATAGCTACTTCTGCGATATCTGATTTGGCGTAGTGGGCTGCACAAAGTAAATTCTGGGTGCCGTCAAAACTGCCTCTGTCAGGTGAGCGCTGCGCGCCTACTAAGGCTACTGGTTTGCTTAGATTGGGAAGCATGAATGAGAGTGCAGCCGAGGTAAAATGCAATGTGTCAGTGCCATGGGTTAAGATTATGCCTTGAGATCCGTTGTTGAGTTCTTTGGCAATGATGGTTGCAAGGGCCTGCCAGTTTTCAGGTGACATGTCTTCAGAAGCAGTGGTGAAGGGTGAAGCTGTTTTGATGTTGACAATATTGCCCAGCTCGGGTGTTGTGGTGAGGATTTGCTCAGGGGTGCGGCACATATAGACAGCGCCTGTTTCATAGTCTACATGTGTGCCTATTGTGCCTCCTGTGGCTATGAAGGTAATTTTTGGGAGGTTGGGGTTGTGTTTGAGATTTGTTACTAGGATTGTGCCTGGTTTCTTGCCTGATTTGATGGTGGTTATTTTAAGGATGTCTTTGGGATTGATGCCGATGTTGTAGCCGTTGGGGAGTTTTAGGACTATGGTTTTGCCTTCTTGCGGAATGATGGTGCCTTTGAGGATTGCCTCTTTGGTTTTGATTTCAACATGGTCGCCAGGCTTTGGTTGCATAGTCTGGCCTTAGGGTAATGGTTATTTAAATATTTCTATGTTGGGAAGATAAGGTATATATATAGGTAAATTATTTTATTATTAAAAATATAAATTAAGGTGATAAATATGCAAAATCGTGAAATAAAGGTTAAGTGTTATTCGTGCGGGCAGTCTTTCACAACAGATAATATGAGGCATGATCCTAACAAACCAGGGAGGCTTGTTTGCAGGAACTGCCTGGCAAAAAAGGATAAGCGGGAAACTACAGAGTATGACTATAAGCCAAAGCAGGGTGAAGAAAGCATCAAGTATTATTGCATCAAGTGCAAGTACAAATTCGTGCGCAGAAAGAGTGCAGCGGTCACAGCCTGCCCGTATTGCGGCGGAGAGGGTACGCTTACTACAAAAGCTGATGCTTCAAGCCTGCTGAAATCTGCAGATTCTGATTTTTTTGAATAAGGAAAACACATCAAAGGTTGAAAACCCCTCAGGCGGGGGATGTGGCTTGAGCTGCCAGTTTTCGGAATAGAATTAAGCGGCGATTTGTGGTTTTAGCTGGAATATTCTATAGCTTTAATCCAGGTTGAAGTGTTGAAAAGATATTTATAAAGGGAGCACACTCTTGTTTCATGGAGGTTGATTTGAATGAGGATATCAAAATTTGAGATGGTTTTGGCTGTCGTTGCCATAATGTGTTTTGCAACTGGTGTTTTGATGATTGCTTTGGATAGGAAACCGTATGTGCCCAACATTGCTTATTCTGGGGTGAATTTTGATCCGGGGGTGAAGCTGGAAACGCATCAGTTCAACTCAGTTGAGGAGTTGAGTCAGTTTGTTCAGGAAAATCAGGGTGCAGAGGGAATGATGTACCAAACCATGGGGGTTAGGGGAGCGGGTGTAGCTACAGATGCTGCAGTCAGTGCTCCTGTGGCTAAGGAAGCGAGCGGCAGCTTGGATTATTCCGAGACAAATGTGCAGGTTGCTGGAGTGGATGAGGCTGATATTTTGAAGACTGATGGTGATTATATTTATACTGTTACAGGAAACACATTGTTTATTGTGAAGGCCTACCCAGGAGAAGAGGCAGAGGTTGTTACCACCTTAGATTTTGACAGCCAGCCGCAAGGGATTTTTGTTGATGGAGATTATCTGGCTGTTTTTGGCGATTATTACAGCCTGGATTTCTTTGAGGAAATGGATATCATGCCTAGGTATGGGATGAGCTTTTTCAATATCTATGACATCTCTGAGAGAGATGATCCTCAGCTGGTCGAGGATTACAAGTTTGAGGGCAATTATTTTAATGCCAGGATGAAAGAAGGGATTGTATACTTGGTTACGAGATCTGGATTTGAGTACCGGCCTGGTTTTCCAACACCCTTGATTTTTGAGGGAAATGTTAAGATTGCTATGCCTGTTTCAGATATGTACTATTACAACATACCTTACCAAAATCCAGAATGGGTTAATGTACATGCAATTGATTTGGCAAAGCAGGAGATGAGCTCAAAGAGTGTGGCAGTTGAGGGCAGCCAGAATATGTATATGAGCCCGGACAATATTTACATTACCTATACTGAATGGGTGAATGAGTGGGAGCTTGAGCAGGATATAATGATTGATTTGCTTGAGCCTAAACTGCTTGATTCTGAGCGGGCACTAATTGCCAAGATTGAGCAGACTGATAATGAGGTGCTTTCAAAGAATGAGAAACAGGCGAAGATCTGGGAGATTTACAGCACCCATGTGAACTTGATGGATAACACCCAAAGGCAGGAGCTGCAGGATAAGGCTGAAGAGTTGCTCATTAAGAAGCTTGAGGAATATGAATACAGGGAGTTTACTATTATCCATAAGATTACTGTTGATGGCATGGATATTAGTGTTGAGGGCAATGGCAAGGTGCCTGGCCATGTTATTAACCAGTTTGCTATGGATGAGTTTAAAAGCATATTCAGGGTGGCAACCACTGTGAGCCAGAGCTGGTCAAGGTTTGAGAAGGTTAACAGCCAATCAACCAATAATGTGTTTGCACTTGATGAGGATATGCAGGTAATTGGATCTTTGAAGGGTTTGGCTGAAGGCGAGCAGATTTACTCGACGAGGTTTATGGGATATAGACTATACATGGTTACATTCAGGCAGGTTGATCCATTTTTTGTGATTGATCTAAGTGATCCAGAGAATATTGAGGAGCTTGGCAAGCTGAAAATCCCTGGTTTTTCAAGGTATCTGCATCCTTATGATGAAGATACTATTATTGGGATAGGGCAGGAGGCTTCTGAGCTTGGGAGAGTTCGCGGCCTGAAGATTTCGCTGTTTGATGTGAGCGATGTTTCCAAACCTAAAGAGATTGCCAAGTTCGTTACTGAGGAACAATATGCGCAGTCGACTGCTTTGTGGGAGCACAAGGCCTTCCTGTTTGACAAGGAGAAAGAGCTTTTGGTTATTCCTGCCTACAGTTATGAGTGGGATTCAAGTGGCAGAGGAAGCAGCGGCTACAATGGTGCTTTTGTTTTCAGGATAACAAAGGATGAGATTGAACTGCGCGGCCTGATTGACCACTCAATGGCAACTGGCGACCAGTATGGTGCAATGGTTGAGCGAAGCCTGTATATTGAGGAGCTGCTCTATACCAAGTCACCAACTCTGCTTAGGATTAATGAGCTTGAGGATCTGAGTAAAGTGAAGAATGTTGAGCTGAGAGCAGGGACAGCTGGGATGAAGGTTTATTAATTTTTTTTTGTTATAAGTTATATTTTCTAGGGAAAATTTATATAGTTTGAAGGTCACAATGTTTTTATGATTGTATCTGTTGAAAGGAGTAAGACTGCTTTTGTTCTTATAGACATGCAGGAGAAATTGCTGCCTGTTATGCAAAATATTGAGAAAGTTGTTAGTAATATCAATATCCTGATCAAATCTGCTGAGATATTGAAAATACCATTGCTGGGCACAGAGCAGAACTCTGGCAAATTGGGCAGTACAACCCAGACGATTGTCTTACCAGAGCAGAGCTTTATTTTTGAGAAAGAGCATTTCAGTTGTTTGGGGTGTGAGGGTTTTTGCAGTAAACTCAAGGATCTGCAAGTTGAATCTGTGATCCTTTTCGGAATTGAGGCGCATGTTTGCGTGCTGCAGACGGCATTGAGTGCCAAAGAAGCTGGTTTTGAGGTGTATATTGTTGCTGATGCTATTACATCACGCACTGAACAAAATAAGGAGTTGGCAATTGAGCGGATGAGGCAGTCTGGGATATATGTTGTTTCTACTGAGATGATATTGTACCAGCTTTTAGAGAAAATAGGGACTGAGGAGTTTAGGCAGATACACAAAATGCTGAAGTAGGTTTTTTATACAAAAGATTTTCTGTTTTAAAGTCAATTTTTCCCAAAATTTTTTATATTCCAAGTGCTAAGTGGATATTTTATGGGGGTTGACCATTTTAATGGGGGGAAGGTTTTGGTGTGGAAAGGGGTTTTTTCTGTTTTTAAATCGCAAAGGCCTTATCCAAATGCTTTTGCAAATGTGGTTGATAGGAATGAGACGACAGTGATTATTGAGCAGGGAAAGTTCTATGAGGGCGATGTTATTGAGATGAGTGATGGCTGGAAGGTACTAACTTTTGATATGGTTATTCCTCTGGATACAGTGGGATTTACTGGAAGGCTTGGTGCAGCGATGGCCGAGGCGAATATTAGTTTTTTAATGATTGGTGCGTTTAGCACAGACCACATACTGGTGAAGGAAAAAGACTTGGAGAGAGCAAAGCAGAAGTTAAGGGCAATGGGCTGTGTGTTTGAGAGGTGATGAATATGCAACCAAATTTTACGGCTGAACAGGCTAAGAAGATTGGAGAGAAACTGGGGATAAAATGGGATAGGTTTGATGTGGAGCAGTTTAGAAAAGGGATGGATGTGGAGCTTGAGCATGGCACAAGGGACCCAAAAACGAATGTTACTAATGATGATCCTGTGGTTACAGGCAAGATTGCTCTGGCGCATCTGAATGAATTCCCTGATTATTACACTAGATTAGACAAGCTGGAAGAAGAGGCTAAGGTGTTTTGGGAGAATGGTTAGGGCATTTTGATTAGGGTAGTTTACTTGATTTTAACATTTGGCAACTAAGAAACCTAATCCATTTTAAACTGATTACAAACATTTATTATTTCGACCGAAAATATATGTGATTATGAAGTTCACTAATACTTTTTCAACCAAACAGATTAGATCAGTATTTTGGATAATAACTGCCCTGATTCTTTTTACTGTAGAACCTGGAGAAGCTTATGGGGCATTGAGAACAGTGGCTTTGTTTATTATCGTTATTTCTGTTTTGGAGTTTTGGTATGAATCTATTAAAAGGTACAAAATACTCGTGCCCTATAAGAAGAATAAGTATGATTCTAATGCTGAAGAAAAAATTGCAGCGTATTTTAAGAGAAAGAATATAATATTCCATCATCACCCAGAGATAAGAGTACCAAAGACCATTTGGATTTTCTCAATCCCGTTTATTAACATAAGGATTGAGCCGGATTTCTTCCTTCCAGAATTTGATGTGTTTGTGGAGTATTGGGGAAGAATAGATGATCCGGAATATAAGAAGAAAAGCTATGACCCAAAAAAAAGATTGTATAAAGATAATGTTTTGGATTTAATATCCCTATACCCTAAGAATATGGACAATCTGGATTTTGTATTTACAAGTAAGCTTCTGGATTTAATTAAGGAAAAGGAAGGTAATCTCAGGAGATATCGTTAAATTTTATTTGTTAATTAATAATTTATTTTTGAGAATTTACTATAGCTTCAATTGTTTTTCAATAACCTGTTTTTCGCCTGTTAGTGGGTTGACTAAGGCTATTCTTGTTTTGGTGCAAGGCTCCACAAGTCTGTGGAGCTCAACTGTAAATCCTAGTTGGGTGAGCTTTTTGAAACAGGCTTTTTGTTTTGAGCTTAGGGCTTCATAGCCAAGCTTGCACTCGACAAACTTGAAGTGGCTGTTTCTGAAACAGATGAAGTCTGGCATGCCGTGGTGGACTTCGCAAAGATACTGGAGTTCTTCAAGATACGGGGAGTAAGAGTTGATTAATGTGCAGAGGTGCTGATAGCTGCGCTGTACATGTGGGTAGAGCTCATTGCTTCGGATTATGTGGATTGAGCCTCCGCGCCAGACTTTCCAGCCTTGTTTTTCAAGCCTGCGCTTAAGGAATTTCTCAGAGAGGCCTGTTCTGGTTGTATAACTTTTTGGAATTGGCACATAGACGCATTTTAGCCATTCTTTAAGGTGAGTCTGGCGCTCTTGATTTATGTTGAAGCCAAATTGCTGCAGCACAACATACATTGCGCGCTGCAAGAG
>JBDRLT010000048.1:0-45895 GCA_043812815.1 Candidatus Woesearchaeota archaeon
CGCCGGGACTGGGATTTGAACCCAGAAATCCTTGCGGAAACAAGCTGTCCTCACTTGCCGAAGCAAGTTTCCAGGCTTGCGCAGTACCAGATTGTGCCATCCCGGCATTGCCAAGACATCTGTAGCGGCAGGTCTTGCCGCGATAGGGGGCTGTATGCCGCCTATGTTTTGGTCCAACTTTTTTTAAAATGCTCAGAAATCTATGATTTCTGGCATCCTGGAAATATCAAATTATTTCCATGAGTTGGGTGATATCCCGGCTTAAAGTATTAGTATCAAGAAATCGTTTAAAAAGGTTTTTATTTATACACCTGCCTTCTGTGCCCAATAAGTCTAACCAAAATGATATTACCTTCTATGTCTGCAATAATCCGGTAATTTCCCACTCTCATCCGGTATGCTGTACAACCTTCTAACCTTTGGAAATATCGAAATGGTTCAGAAGTGGAATCAATAATCTTATCAAATATCCGGTGTCTTAGCTCCTTGGGAAATTTCTCAAGAGCCTGAATCGATTTCTTATCAATCTGCAGTTCAAACCTCATAAACCGAGCCTTTTCCTTGCCTCTGCTTCAGTTACATAAATCCCCTTGGACATTCTAGCTCGCGCTTCCTCAATAGCTTTGACTGCTTGCTCAGAAAGCTCTGGCTCCTTTCTAATATTCCTCACTATGTAGATCACCTTCCTAATAATCTCATCATAGCTCTCGTTTTTGTATTCTCTCAACCTATCCAACCCCAACTTGGTTTCCTCGTGGATTTTTATTGTTGTGCTCATGGTATACTTAGGTATACCTAGGTATATTTAAACCTTTTGCTAAAGCAGTATCCTTAAAATCCAATTCGAGCTTAAACAATCTTCACCAAGAAAAACCGAAAAATCATCTGTATATCTCATCATGATGCTTGAAATTCTCTAAGATAACCATCTTATTCTTCTCATCCACAGAAAACAGCAGCACAAAATGACCGATATGCACTCTCTTGAAATCCTGCAATGGCTTCTTCAAGTTTTTATACCTGTGAGGATTTTCCCTAATCTCACCCACCTTTTTGTCAATTATAAGCATCTGCTTATGATCTCTCCTTGAGAGCTTCTCAAATACTTTGTCAAGATCTGGTCTGACCATCACTTCATACATCTTACTTCAAACCGTAGCGCTTGGCAAAGTCCTTGATAGGAATAGCTTTCTCTTTGGAAACCCTTTTCATCTCCTCAACAAACTCAGGCCTAAATGGATGTTCCAGAACCTGCTCTTCATACTCCTTTGCCATCACGTTGATAGCCTCAGATTTTGTTCTCAATCCAAACTTGGCTTTAATAATATTCAGCACACGGTTTGCCTTATCCGAAATATTCACAATTGCCTGCACCATTAACACCGGGTTAATGTGGTATTAATATTTAAATCTTATGGCTTAATAAGTCTTGCCCAATAAAACCCGGAAAATTAGTGAACTCTTCCTTTTATTATTGCCTTCATCAAACCCGGATTATCAATCCAGCTGATCCCCCTTATACTCACAGCAATCTTACCGCTCTCCTCAAGATACTCAAGGATTTCCTTGAGAGTGTTGTGGTTAACCTGTCTTGGAAGCAATCTCTTCAAAACAGCCATTGTAACAAGGCTCTCTTCCGAGTCTCTAAGTGTATCCTCTACCATATATATTGTCCTTAAGGTAGGAGAGTGTACTGCTGTAGATACTTGTTTTTGGGACATTTATATCACTTATTGATACAAATATATAAATCTTTCTGATATGGCTGAGAAACCAAGCCCCATTATATTCAACTGTTTTGAAAATATCGGAAAACCTCTGGTGCTAATCACCCAACACATATCAATATCCAACCCAGCCATATACCCATGGCCTGATATTACTTTGGCACTTCTGGAGAGACTACTATGAAAACAGATCAGACAAATTCAGACCTTTAGGCGAATGGGCTTTCAACCTGCTTAAAAAGGCAATAGAACAAGGACATACGGTACTATACTCGGACCTAGTAGTAGATGAACTGAGCAAAGATTATACCCGCGAAGAGATACAAAACATTCTGGGGAATTCAACTAAAGTTGAGATACTATGCTCTCAAAACAAAGAAGCTGCAATCCTCTGTAAGCAAAGGCATGTTGCTTTTGGGGATGCTTTGCATGCAATCCTTGTAAGAGACAACAATGCCATTATGGTAACAAGAGACAAGCACTTTTTTAAACTCACAGATATTGCAATTATAAAAAAGCCAGAAGAGTTACTCTAAATCTATCCCATACTTTTTAGCGATTTTTCTGCCAACTTCCTCTCTTGTTTTCCTTTCCTCCGAATATGTTGTCCTGGTTTTTGCTTTGCCAAAGTATTCTCGCAGTTGGGATATGGCTCTTTCTTTCCGAATTTGCTTCAATCTATCTCTAATTGCCTCCCTCACAAATTCAGACTTAGTGCCATAATCCGGATCAACAGCCTTTTCGATTTCCCTAAGCATCTCTCTGTGCACCTTGATTGTTATTGATTCCATGTAAGCTCAAGTAAGACCATGTCTTATTTAAATCTTATGCAAATAAATTCGGAAATTTTCCACAAACTATTTATATGTCCTATATTTTAGTACAATTGTCCTTAAAAATGGTACAGAACAAAATCCTCAACCACTTTTACAATCACCCACAGCCTGTGCACATCAGGGAACTTTCAAGAAAATTAAGCATACCAAAAACCACAGTGCATTCCCATATTAAGAAACTAATAAAACAAGGTATTGTGATCAAGGAAACAAATCATGTCTTCCCAATGTTCAAGGCATCACAGACAGAGCTGTTCAAGCATAGAAAGACTTCAGATGCAGTAGAGGAGATAATCCGATCTGGTCTTTTGGATTACATTGAAGATACATGCTTCCCTACAAGCATTGTACTTTTCGGGTCTGTCGCAAAAGGCGAGTACGTTAAAGAGAGTGATATTGATCTGTTCGTGCAATCAAAAGTTTATTCGCTGGATCTCTCAAAGTTTTCGAAAAGACTTGGGCATGAAATAAATATCCTATTTGAATCTGAAGAGCTATCCTCTGATTTATTGAGCAACATAATTAATGGTATTACACTCAGGGGGCATCTGAGGATCCAATGGAGTGGCAGGATTGCGCTGGACACACCAGAAAAGTGACCCCCAATACTGATAAGATTAATTCTATTGTTAAGGCAGCAGAAGTAAGAAGGAGGATTGTTCAATCTGGTGTATTTGATGATGATACTGCGTCAGCAATCGCAGTAGATTATTATGAGGTTGTTAAGCTGTTGTTAACTGCTCTTCTTGAAAGGGAGGGGTACAAGTCAGATAATCATACCTGCTTGGTCGATTATTTCAAACATAAATATCCTGACAAAAGCTATGAAACAGCAATTATGGACCAGCTCAGAATAATTAGAAACAGGGCAAGTTATGAAGGGGTATTAATAAGTAAGGAGTATATTGAAAGAAACAAGCTTGAAATTGAGTACATAATTGATCTATTGAGGGAATTGTTATAATTGTACCATCCCGGCTTAAAGTAATAGTATCAAGAAATCGTTTAAAAAGGTTTTATACATAACCTATAAATAATGGTAAGTATTATCCTTACCAAAATGCACTCAAAAAAAGACGCAATTCTCGACCTCTTCTTCAACAGCTCAAAACAGTGGAGATTCCAAGAAATTAAGAAAGCAGCCAACATCAGCAAGCCTCAGCTTTCAAATTGGCTCAAAATCCTGGAGAAACAGAATATTGTTAAGAGGGTCAAGAACAAAGGAGAAATGCCTTATTATGTGCAGGATTTCACCAGCAATAGCTATGAAACCCAGAAAAGACTATTTGCCCTAAATATGCTCTCTGGGCTGATAACACATCTAGCAGCACTTCCCAAATCCAAGGTTATAATCCTCTTCGGGAGCTTAGCAAGATCAGACTGGCATGGCAAAAGCGACATTGACATCTTTATTTATCCATCAGACACCGGATTCAAAAAAACAACATATGAAGCTAAACTCCACAGAGAAATCCAGGTCCATCTCGCAAAAAATCCGGCTGAACTGCAGCACTTTGAGAAAATCTTACCATACATTCTTGAAGGCTACTTCATCAAAGGTTCTTTACAAGAACTAGGTGTTGAAGTAAATGCAAAAACAAAATACAGCACAAGAGATACACAATACCTGTCTCAAAGATGGATACATCAACCAAGTTAAGCAAGTGAACAGTGCGAAGGTAAGTTCTCTTATAGAAAATGCAGACATATCAATAAGCAGTGCAGAAATAATCAGCAAAACTATTGACCAGGCCGCTCTGGAATGGCAGACAGTGTTCATAAATTATTATGAAGCCCTAAGGATGCTTACTGAGGCGCTGCTCATCTTCCACAAGGTCAAGATTAGTAATCATAAGTGTCTATTTGCTTATTTGTGCGTAAACTACAGCCAACTCGATTGGAATTTCTTAGATGAATTCAGGAGAAAAAGAAATGGTGCGAACTACTATGGTGAGAAGATCACATACAAATTATGGATAGAGTCTGAATGTATCATCAAATACCATATTTCATGCTTAAAAAAGATATTGCTGCAAAAAGGATGATTAGCTTTAATCCGGGCAACTGATCATAGTTGATTTTTTCACAGATCCACAGATGGGGTGGTCTGATATAAAAATCCAAAAACTTTATATTCTAATCAAAGAAAGGACACCATATGATCCACCGAGTAGCGTTAAAACACCCGATCCATGAATCCCCCCTGCCAGCAATCATCATCATGTGTGTAGGTCTCGTAACAATAGGTAAGATGATAAACTTCCACCCCCTTCTAAGTCAAATCCCAATCAACTACCTTCACTGGGCATCAGCAATCTGCGCTGCACTCGGCGGTTTTCTATTACTAAAAAAAGTCACAACTCATAAGAAAATAATCATCTAAACCTATCCATCACAATCTTCTTGCCCTCAACATCAGCATACGTAACCAAATCATTCTCATTAAGCTGTTCTAACAATTCAACACTTGCAGTAGCATCCAAAGTCTCATAACTCCGCAAATCCATAATCTGCACACCATCAGCAGTCTTGCTCAGCACCTGCGCCTTCGACCTGGTAACTTCCAGCAGATCAATCTTATCCTCATGGCTAAAAACCATTGGCTTCTCAGAACCGCCTTCCATGCTCTGCACAATCAGCTTGCTCTTGGAATGGCAATGCGTCCCCACATTGACAGACTCCTTCCTGACAACTCTCAAGACACTCCCCTTATACCTAAAATAATCACCTTTTGTGACTTCCTTTGCAGAAACCATTGAATAAAGATAATATTGTCCATTTAAATAGCTTTTCAATATCCCTGTCATTAAACAGGCAATGGAAATTCTGGTAATGTTCAGGTTGCTTCAAGCACGTATAGGAAAAGCGTTAAAATAATATTTTTTTCAGGATGATTTTTGGGTCGCTTACGACGCGCTTTTTCAACCAATAATCGTAAGCTCCGCAAGCATGCTGAAATCCCATTCTGCTCAGCAGGCAAGGGGAAAAAGAAAATGTTCCCGCGGCTTCAAGCAAAAAAGCACAGATTGTGCGCTTAAATAATCTTTTATATTAATTATTTCAGTGTCACATAAGATAACTGCAAGATTTTAAGCTAAGCGCTTGCAGAAACCCTACAACCCATCAAATTCACTTGGTACTACAATCTCTGCATTACCCACTAGGCCCGACAACTTTGCTAATCTTAGCAATAATCCATCCCTGGCTCCATCAAAACGCATCAAGTGGATCCTTGTCTCAGAAGTTGTGAATCTCCGCCCCAAGCCATCCTGCATACTCGCCCAAATCAAATCTCCCATATCCTTTGAGCAACAAGAACCAACCTTCCATCCAGGGGGTAAGCTAGTAAACATGAGGGCACGCATCTGCCATACCTCTTTGCCATATAACCTAACACCCAAACCCTCGCGTCCTGTTATCTCTGATGGCAAATACAATCCATATTTCCGTATAAAAGTTAGTTGCGTAATAAAATTTGCCACACATCTTCCAAAGTAAGCTCCATGAAAAGTTATCCATTCCTGAGCTGCCAGAGCAGTCAACTCATCCAAAAGACCTGGCACAACCCACCCGCTTGGGAAAATCTTTCCATCAATATTTGTGCCCAGACTTTCCAAAGGTAGCATAAGTTTTCTCCCTGTTGCTAGAGCCCTATCATACTCTCTACCAACAGTAACTATATAGCATCTGCCATCAACACTGGCTAAAAGCTCGTCCAAATAAGACCACGCTTTACCATCTTTAAAATCTTCTAAAGGAAAAGAAGGGTGAACATACACATTACATGGGCTATCCATACCGACACCATACTACCACCCCTACTTCTCAACCATCTCAATCTCAATATTCAATCCCTCAGGAATAGGCACTCGCATAACCAATCTCAAAGCTCTTTCATCCAAGCCCAAATCAATCAGCCGCTTATGGATGCGCATCTCAAACCTGTCAAAAGAAGGAGTTCCATCACCAGACGGCCCCTTTCTTGTGGTCACTTTAAGTTTTTTTGTGGGTAATGGGATAGGTCCGCGCATCTCAACCCCTGTCCTCTCTGCAATCTCCTTAATCCGAACACATGTCTCATTGATCTTGCCAATGTCAGTGCTCGCCAACTTTATCCTTGCTCTTTGCATCTTCTACCCCATGATAAAACCCAGTTCACCATGACTAATTCTTTTTCACCAGGTCAATACACATCCCCGCAGCCACAGTAGCGCCTGAATCACGCACTGCAAACCTTGCCATCTGTGGAATCTCTGACTGTTTCTCAAGCACAACTGGCTGAATTGGCTTCACCTTGATAATTGCCGCATCACCGGTCTTGATGAAATCAGGCTTCTCCTGGAGTACAGCCCCAGTCCTGGCATCGATCTTCTTCACAATCTCAGTGATCTGGCATGCAACCTGCGCAGTGTGAATGTGGAACACTGGTGTGTATCCGGCAGTCAGCACAGTCGGATGGTTCAGCACAATTATCTGCGCAGTGAACTCAGTCACAATTGAAGGCACATTGCTCTCATGCCCAATAACATCTCCCCTTGCAACATCCTTCTTGCCAAAGCCCCTTATGTTGAAGCCAATATTATCTCCGGGAATAGCCTGCTGCACAGCTTCGTGGTGCATCTCAATAGTCTTCACTTCACCTAGAACACCCTTATTCTCTCTTCCAGGCACTGCAATCACTTTGTCTCCCTGCTTCATAGTGCCAGTCTCAACCCTGCCAACAGACACAACCCCAATACCCTTGATGTTGTAAACATCCTGGATTGGCAGCCTCAATGGCAGCTTAGTTGGTTTCTCTGGTACTGTAAAAGTATCCAAAGCCTCATACAGACTTGGGCCTTTATACCATGCCATATTTGTGCTTTTGTTAAACACATTGTCCCCCTTCAATCCAGAAGTTGGAATAAAATTAACCTTGCCTGGATCATAGCCAACAGTCTGGAGCAGCTTGGTAACCTCTGCTTTCACTTCCTCAAAGCGCTTCTGCTCATACTTTGCCATATCCATCTTGTTGACAATGACAGCCAGCTGCCCAATCCCCAAGGTCCTTGCGAGAAACACATGCTCTTTGGTTTGCTGCTGCACACCATCCCCTGGGTTGGCAGAAACCACCAAAACAGCGCAATCAGCCTGCGCAGCTCCAGTAATCATATTTTTGACAAAATCTCTGTGGCCTGGAGCATCAATAATTGTGAAATAGTACTTTGGTGTTTCAAAGCGTTTGTGCGCCAAGTCAATTGTGACTCCTCTCTCACGCTCCTCTTTCAAGCGATCCATGACATAGGCAAACTCAAACCCTGGCTTGCCCATCTCTTTTGCCAAATCAGTGAGCTTCCTCATACTCTGCTCATCAATGTTCTTAGAATCATACATCAACCTACCTAAAGTAGTAGATTTCCCATGATCAACGTGTCCGATGAACACCAGATTGATATGTTCTTTACTTGCCATATTAACACCCCTCCGGTTTTATATAATATGTACCTGAGGGTTAGAAACCTATTTATAAATATTTCGAATTACCCCAATATCTCCCTTATAGTCTCAACCACACAGTCCATTCTCCCATCTCTGACAATAACATCATACCCCTCCAGCGCATCAGTCCTGCCACTAAACCCAAACTTAATAGCAGAATCATAAGGCAAACCTTCAAGCACAGCCAAATCATCAGGCGTATCTCCCAAGACAATCACATTTTTTCTAGCCTCAAACCACGGCTGCCTGCTAATAAATGACCCTGTCTTGTTCAAGGCATGCACAATCTCTGACTTGTAGCACTTCCTTTTAAAATCAAGAAAATTGGAAACAACGTTCACATTATCAAATCTACCATAGCCATTAATAATCCCTTGAATAATATCACCGACCCCAGCAGACACAATAATCAAAGGCACTTCAGAAGCAGCCTCAAGAAAATCCCCAAAGCCAGGCCGCATCTGCACCACCCTATTACCAACAATCTGCTTAATAACCTCAGCAGTCAATCCATACTCAAACATAGACCTCATAACCATCTCCCACCACTCGATCATCAGCGGCATTTTCTGCTCAACACTCACCTCCCTGGAAAGCTCAATCTTGTGATACTTCTCATACCACTCTTTATTCAGCCGAGAATACTCCTCAGGCATGAGCCCAGAATTCCTTAGTGCTGCATAGGTCGAATTTGGCAATCCAGCATCAGTAAACTCTTTGGTCAGCGTACGGTCAAAGTCACTCACAATCAGCAAATTCTCCTTGCCCCCTTTTCTAAACTCAGCGAGCTTCTTGAAAAGCTTATCATTAATCACGCAATTCATAACCGTAACCCTGCTGCACAATCGCCCTTGCAAACCCCAACTTCTCTTTGTTCTCAGCATAAATAGTGTACAGCCTATCCCCTCTCTCCACAGACTCTCCCTTGTGCTTATGCAAAAATAAGCCCGCTGCCTTGTCAAGCGGAGCACCGGCAGCCCTCGCAACCCTGGCTATCAGAAAATTATCAATATGATTCACTTTCCCGCTTTGCTTGGCAAGCACATCAAAGCAATACCTCCCAAGCCTAATCTTTGCAGGATCCCATATCTTGCCGCTCTGCGCCTTGATAATCTCTTTCATCTTGGCGTAAGCAGCACCATTCTCAAGCACCTCCTCAGCCAGCTTCCTACCACCCTTGCCAACAAGCTCAAGCAAAACCCCAGCCATCTGGAGAGATTTCTCTCTCAAATCCAATGGCTGCCCTGCATCGTTCCTCAGCACCATCAGCACATCCCTGGCCTCCAACGCAGGCCCTACACCATTGCCAATAGGTTCAGACCCATCAGTCAGAATAACCTTCAGCTTCATTCCCAGCAGCTTCCCCAGCTGCTCAAACTCGCCCTTATACCTCAGCGCTGTTTTCCTGCTCTCGATCTTCGCGCCTCTCCCAAAAGGAATATCAATCAAAACATGGGTTGCTCCCACAGCCTTCTTCTTTGCCAGCACACTTGCAAGCACCATTCCCTCAGGATCCAAACTCAGAGGATGCCTAAGCTTAATCAGCTTGTCATCCGCAGCAGCCAAGTCAAAAGCCCCGCCCCATATAATACACGCATTGGTTCTCTCCACAATCCGCTTAACTCTCGCGCTACGGATAGCCACATCAGCCAGTACCTCCATAGTATCAGCAGTCCCTGCCGGGCTAGTAATAGATCTTGAACTGGTTTTGGGCATCAGCACTCCGCAGGCAGCCACAATCGGCACAACCACCATTGTTGTGCGGTTGCCAGGCACTCCTCCAACACAATGCTTGTCAGCCACCACTCTGCTTCCAAAACTCAGCTGGGACCCATTCCTCACCATTGCCTCTGTCAGAAATACAGCCTCGTTGTGATCAAGCTTATTGCAGTAGCACCCGGCAACAAAATAAGTCATCTCAACACTGCTTAGCCTATTGTGCACAATATCTGCCACAATCGCATTGATCTCCTTTGCACTCAGTTTACCACCTTCAATCTTTTTTCTGATAAACCCGACAGAGGTTGGCTTCTTTTCCAGCACAACCTCAACAGCAGCATTATGCTTTGCGCCAATCGCATCAAGCGCCTCTTCCATTAAGCCAATATGGCCAGGAGCTACTGCTCTCTCAGACTCTGCAATATCAAGAATAGCCACAATCTCCCTTCTGCCATGCTTAATCCTTATCCTGTCCTCGTGGTGCAGATCCATCAACTCAGCATCCCGCTTATTCAATATCCCCACAATTGTTCCCCCAGTTGCAACATCCATGTCCTTAACTCGTAATCTCATCGCGTTCCTCCTCATAAATCTGTATCAAAGTCAGAGTCAGACTCAAAATAAGCGGGCCAAGCACAATCCCTACAAATCCAAAAACCGCAATACCGCCAAGCAACCCGATAAACACAATAATCGGACTTACCTTCGCCTTATCAGCCATTATCTTCGGCTTGATAACATTGTCAATCATGCTAATAACAAAAAACCCGTAGAAGAAAAAACCCACACCTTGGGTTATTCCATTTGGATCATTGCGAGCCATGGCATCAAAAATCTCCAGCAAGGCAATAGGCACCCAGACAAACGCCGCGCCCAGAAAAGGGATAAAAGCAGCAAAAGTCATCACCAATCCCAAAACCAAAGGACTGGCAATCCCAAAAGCATACAGCCCAAGCAAACCAACAAATCCCTGCACTAGGCCAACAACAACCTGGCCATTTACAATCGCACCAAAAACATCCTTAAGCCTCTTCAGGATTCTCCTCTTATGCCCCTGTTTTACTGGCATCAGCATAGTCAGCCTTCTTGCAAAAGCCCTACCATGCTTCAAGCCGACAAACAGCACAAGCACCATCACAAAAATGTTGAGGATGAATCCAGGGATGGCAAAAAGCAGATTAGGCGTCTTATTCCAAATATAATCCTCAACATACTTGAAAAGTTTGTCACGCTGGAAAACAAACTCAGGATTTGAGTTTAAGCTAGTCCAGTAATTCCCTGCCCTGCACAGCAAATCAGTTTTTCCAGCACAATTAAAAAGCTCCGCCCCTACAATCCTCTTCCTAGTCAGAACATAAATCACCTTGGCCTGATAGCCAATCTGCTGTGCAACCAATAGCATAGGGATACATATCAAAAGCACAATAACAACAGTCACCAGCAAAGCGCTCACATCAGGATTCTTAATACGGAAGTTGACAAACCTGTACAGAGGATAAACCAAAACACTCAGGATCACCCCTGACAAAATAGGGGTAGCAAACGGAAGCAGCACCACTGCTGATAAGAGCAGAAATACCGCAAGTACAGGCAGGAAAAAGTATCTTGCAGAACGCTTAGCCATATAGTTTCCTCTTTTAGCCCAAACTAAAATAAAATAATTTATAAATCTTTGCGTCTATAAATCACCAATGCTTTACATTGTATCCACCCCCATCGGCAACCTTGAAGACATTACCCTGCGGGCAATCCGCACACTCAAAGAAGTCGATTTCATCTTAGCAGAAGACACCCGCCGCACCAGAATCCTTCTAAACAAATACACTATCAGCAAGCCACTCCAAAGCTACCACGACCGCAACAAAGAACACAAAACCCCTGCAATCATAGCGCTGCTAAGACAAGGCAAAAACATAGCATTAGTCTCTGACGCAGGCACCCCTGCAATAAGTGACCCGGGCTTCTACCTCGTCCGAGAATGCATAAGAAACCAAATCACAGTATCCCCCATCCCAGGTCCAAGTTCAATCCTGGCTGCATTGGTTTGCTCAGGCCTCCCAACAGACCGCTTCACCTTCTGCGGCTTCATGCCAAAAAAGCCAGCCAAAATCCTCAGGCAAATCAAAGACCAAGAATCAACCTTCATTTTCTTTGAATCTCCGCACAGAATTGAAAAAACACTAGCAGCCCTGGCACAGGATATGCCAGACCATCAGGTAGTTGTTGCTCGCGAGATAACAAAAAGATTCGAGGAATTCATCAGGGGTAACCCTAAAGAAATCCTCCCAAAAATAAAGCCAAAAGGAGAAATCGTTCTTCTTATAAGAAAAACATAAGAACTTACTCAGCTAATGTGACGTTCTTTGCTTGCTTACCTTTTTCTGTATCAACTGGTTCAAATGAGACTTTGTCATTCTCATTCAATCTTTGGCCTTCTGCAACAGCAGTGTGATGCACAAAATAATCCTGGCCGTCCTCACCGCTCACAAAGCCAAAACCTTTGACTCTGTTGAACCACTTTACTGTTCCTTCCATGTACTTTCCTCCGTTTTTGAAATTTCTAAAAACAAGGCCAGTTATTCTGTTGCTATTTTTAAATTTTTGGATAAAGCCATATCCACATACCAAAAAGTTTATATGTAACTCTGAAGTAGTATCCAAAATGGGTTTACTTAGATTAGAGGATTTGCCTGGTTTAAAAGCAACACTTGATGATGAAAGAGAGAGAATTTTTTTAACCACTTCTGTCTCTGAGTGGATGCTTAGGGTTCTAGTGACTGGATTAAAACCAGAGCCTTATTTGGTTGTTCCAACTGAACTGGGAAAAACTTGGACTGTCCCATTTTTTGCAGCGTGCGCTGCCTTGAGACGCGAACCATATGATTCTGCACAAGAAAGAGTTGCCTTATTTCCTCATCCAACCGAGGGAGTATCAGCTATAGAAATGGTAATTGAAGCGGATGGTGTAACAGTCGGGCATTTTGAATCAGTTTCCACCGGCAGATTATTTTGGATGGAAAGACTTCAAGACCCATTTTCTGACATGGTTAACCTTTTTGCTGCTGCAGCCTACGTATCTCAACTATCCTCAGACAAATTGGGCGAAGGAATTCTCTGTTTTCCTCCAGGGGAGAGAATTAATTTGGCAATTTTTCGAGCTTACCAAACCTTAGGCAAAATTTCGTATAGAATAATTACTAATCTTAGAGAATTCCTGCAAGAAACCAAAACAACGGTTAATGAAGTAACAAGCACTTTTAGGAGAAGACCAGCTTGGGACCAGAGAGGCTATAGTGAGCAGATCTGTCCAATTATCCGTCAGATAATACATGAATCTGAGGAATATGCGGCAGTCCTCTATCCAATTCAGGTGCTTGGGTACACAGTGAGAAAAATTAGGGTCTCACCTCAAGTGTGCGAGCCACACAGGGAAATATTTCTCCGGCATGTCCAAACAATGGGCACGAGTTACCAAATAGGCGACTTTGTGAGAGATGCGGGAGTACTTAACACAGGAGAAATCTGGGATGGCTTTGGGTTATGGGCAGAAGAGGCATGCGCCATAGCAGGTTGCCTAGGATTGGGACAACTTTATTCAGATATCGGACATACATTCTTTAGAATTATGCCAGAATATGTAAATACAAAAGGTATTTAAATATCATATTTCGTGCCTAGCAAAATGACAACCATTGAATTTTGCCCATACTGCGACTCCCCTGCGCACAAGCTCATGAACATAAATGAAGACATCAAATATTGCAAAGTATGCCAGAAATTCTTCTCAATAAAGCAAATCAATCTCAAATGCCCAAAATGCGACTACCACATCATTTCCCACTCAGACTTTCCAATGCCCACAGGCGAGGCAATCTTCCAATGCCACAAATGCAAGAAAATGTTCGGCGCAAAGGAGATGATTGGCTATAATCACCTATAGCTCAAATTCTGTTCAAAAAAGTGTGGTAAACTCCCCAGGTAGCCAGTGTCAACTGGTTGCTGCACCAAAGCATTAAGTACATTCTGCAGAGGCTCTTCCCTGCCACCTCCAAGCTTAACACCTCTCACAGCAGAAGTGGTATCCCACAGTCGCATCACACTTCCCAGCCTCATCACCAGAGTGTTCTGAGCCTCGTCACAAGGCACCTCTCCGAGCGCAGCCGCTAAATCCATTGGGCCAATGTCCCAGCGGTAACCCTCTTCTTTTAGTAGACCAACCATCTCCTCAAATACCATGCTCCTAAGCAGAGAGATCCCATATACAGTCTGTTCCATCATCCTTTCAAAAGCTGGCTGCGGTAGCTCAAAAAGTCTGCCTTGGCCTCTGCTTTGCCATAAATAGGTATGTAGCCCAGTTGCAGGCTCGTGAAAATAAACCCTTATACTGAGGATAGTATCACTGAAAAATGCCTGCCACTCCCATTGGGGCCAAGGCTGAAGCCACCTTTCGGCAATCTCAGCAGGCTCCTCACCAATAGCGCTGGACCTAAGCGTTTCTTCAAGCCCCTCTCCCCCCTTTCTCAATACCTTGTACAAACCCTTTTCATCAAAAGCCAGGACATAATATATGTCTGATTTTGCTCGGCAAGCCTCCCGAATAGCACGAATCTCTGCTTCCAGCCACTGAGTGCTTTGCATATCCTCTCCAACAACCCTGAATTCCCTTAAGCCTTTGCTGTGGTCCTCTAAAATTTGCGCCATAGAAAGGAAATCCCCGCTGGCCATATTGCACTCTCGGAGAAGAAGGAAGCCATTCAGAAGCCTATACCTGTCAAAAACCGAGTTATCCACAATCATATTGTACTATCTGCTATACTCCTTTATAATTATTTCTACTATTTAGTACTATAAAACATAATGTTTATAAACTCGCCTGAATTACCACTGGTTATGATAATGCACACAACTGCATGCTGTTGTTCTTGCTAGTTCTAGCTCTTATTGATTTCAACCTTTTATTTTTTAAAAAAAATTGACATCCAAAATTATCTGAAGGAAAAAATGGCTACACTCGGTGAACAACTGGATTATACATATGGAACAAATTATGTATTAGTATTAACAACTACAGATAGTTATGCTCATTTATTTGGGAATATGCAAAACTATGGACATGGAATTGATTCAAGTATCGACCCTGACTTACTTGCTGTTGCATTTTCTAGTGCCAAACATCTAATCCCAAAATTTGATAGGGGCATTGTTGATATTTCTACTCTTGGTTCGGCTACTGGAAAATTGTATGTAGATTCTGGCTTTTTCTCATTTGATAAGAGACGAACTAAGGAACTAGGAGGGATTGCGGTACGAAAAACATACGGATTGGAGAAACAAATGATCCGATACTTAGCAGAAGTAGAACAAGTTAAATCATCAAAGATTTTTATTGAAAATATGCGGAATATACTCCAGTACGGCTTAATGCCTTTCTGTGCTGTTGGAAAAAGAGGTAAACTAGCAGTATATTATTTACCACTTTTTTGGTACACCTGTTTAGCTGCAGATGCAATAACCATGGATGAATGGGATCCAATAAACAAGGTTAATATGAACAGCCCTGAAGGTTTATCTTACTATAAACAGTTTGAGATAAATCAGCAATAAACATTGGGGTAAAAATGATAAATAAAAGCATCATACAAACAATTGGCAATACGCCACTCTTAAAAATCGGAAAAATTTTTGCAAAACTCGAAACAGCAAATCCAAGCGGCTCTGTCAAAGACCGCATGGCCAAGTACATGATAGCGCAAGCTGAACTCAGAAAAGAACTCACGCCAGGCCAACAGATAATCGAACTGACAACAGGCAACACAGGCATAGCCTTTGCCCTGGTAGCTGCAATCAAAGGCTACAACTTCACAGCCTTAATGCCAAAATCAATGAGCTCTGAAAGAAAGCAGATGATGGAAGCCTTTGGAGCAGAAGTTGTCTTTACACCAGACAACATGACAGAAGCCTTAACCTTCTACAACAATTATGTCAAGCAGCACCCTAATGCCTGGCTCCCAAAGCAATTTGAAAACCCAGACAACCTTGAGGCTCATAGACTTGGACTGGGTATGGAAATAATAAAACAGATACCAGAAGTTGATGCCTTTGTTGCAGGGGTTGGCACAGGCGGCACTCTCCTGGGAGTAGCCAAAGCACTCAAAGCCCACAACCCTAAAATCAAAATAATTGCAGTCGAGCCTGCAGAATCAGCAGTACTCTCAGGCAAACAGCCGGGAGAACATGGGATACAGGGCATAGGCGAAGGTTTTATCCCTAAAATAGTCCAAGACAACCTCTCCCTTATCGACCAGGTGGTGCAGGTTAGCACTACTGACTCAATTGCCATGAGCAAACAACTCGCAAAGCAAGGCATCCTTGCAGGAATAAGCTCCGGCACCAACATGGCAGCTGCATTAACAGTGCAAGATAAGTATAAAAACATCGTCACTGTCCTGCCAGACAGGGGCGAAAGATATTTAAGCAATAATCTGTACAGGTGATACCATGGAACTAAAACTTTACAACACCCTAACACGAAAAAAAGAAATCTTCAAGCCACTCAAAGCAGGCCACGTAGGCATGTACAACTGCGGCCCCACAGTCTACAACTTTGCCCATATCGGCAATTTCCGCTCATTTATCTTTGCTGATGTCTTGAGAAGAGTTATCCTCTACAACAATTATAAGCTTACTCAAGTAATGAACATCACAGATGTTGGGCATCTCACCTCTGATGCAGATGAGGGCGAAGATAAGATGGTCAAAGGCGCAAAACGCGAGCAAAAAACAGTCTGGCAAATCGCCCAGTATTACACAGATGCATTCCTGGAGGACATGCAGAAACTCAACATCCAGAAACCTGAAATAATGCCAAGGGCAACACAGCACATAGCTGAGATGATCGAACTCAACAAAAAAATCGAAGCTAATGGTTACACCTATGTTTCAGGAGGCAACTTGTATTTTGCTACCTCAAAACTGGCTGACTACGGCAAGCTTGCCAAACTAAAATTAGATGACCTTGAGGCAGGCGCCAGAATAGAAGTGGATGAAAGCAAAAAACATCCCCGGGATTTTGTGCTGTGGTTTACGCAATCAAAATTTGGCAACCAAGACATGCAATGGGACTCCCCCTGGGGCAGAGGCTTTCCAGGCTGGCATATAGAATGCTCAGCAATGTCTTCTAAGTATCTGGGAGAGCAATTCGACATCCACACAGGCGGCATTGACCACATCCCTGTGCACCACACCAATGAGATTGCCCAGTCAGAAGCAGGCTTTGGCAAAAAGCCCTGGGTAAACTACTGGCTGCACGGCGAGTTTTTGGTTTTGGAAAAAGAGAAGATGGCAAAATCAGGCTCAAACTTCATCACAGTCCGCACCCTTGAAGAAAAAGGGTATAATCCATTGATATACAGATATTTCTGCCTGACAGGCCATTACCGCTCCCAGCTCCAATTCAGCTGGCAGGCAATGGAGACAGCCAAAAGTTCCTTTGCCAGCATCAAAGCAAAAATCCTCGAAATCAAAGCCAGCACAGATTCTAAACCAGGTAAAAACACGTATGAACAGCAATTCCATGAAGCCATCAACGATGACATGGACATGCCCAAGGCAATGTCAATAATGTGGGCGGTAATCAAAGATGCTAATCTTGGCAGCAAGGAAAAATCTGCATTACTCTTAAAATTTGATACAATCTTCGGCTTCGGCTTTGCAGACTGGCAAAAAGAAGAGTTGTCAGCTTCAATCCAGAAACTGGTGGAGCAAAGAGAACAAGCTCGAAAACAGAAAAACTTCCAGCTTGCTGACAATATAAGAGAGGAGCTAAAGCAAAAAGGCATTATACTTGAAGATACTCCAGAAGGAGTGCACTGGAAAAAAGCATGCAACCCAAGCATATTGTAAAACTATTCCTGGCAATACTCATCTGCCAGGCAGCTGGATTTGTTGGCTCAATCTTCACAACAGCCTCTATTCCCACATGGTATGCTGCTCTGCAAAAACCATGGTTCAACCCACCCAACTGGCTCTTCTTCCCAGTCTGGACAACATTATACCTGCTCATGGGCATTGCACTTTATCTTATCCTCAAAAAAGGCACTAACACAGAAAATGTACCGGAAGCACTTTTCCTCTTCTTTGTACAGCTCATCTTAAACACATTATGGTCAATTATCTTCTTCGGCTTTAAAGCACCATCAGCAGCATTTTTAGAAATCATTGCTTTATGGATATTTATCCTGCTAACAATAGTCAGATTCTATTCATTGGAGAAAAAAGCAGCTTACTTGCTTGTTCCATATCTGTTGTGGGTTAGCTTTGCTACTGTGCTCAACCTTAACATTGCGATTCTCAATTAAAGATTTTCCAAGCCTGCGCAAGCATCATGAAGAGAAGGCAGATCTTCATCCCAATTATCTCCAGTAATATCTGCTTTGACCACAGTCCCAAAATATAAATACCCGTTTTTACCAGGGGGTATTGACTGGAGATCATCCCCAGCAATTAAATCAAAATCAGTTCCCTCTTCGACATAGTAATCTACACCCGCTAAACGTATCAAGCTTGCTCTTAACTTACCAATTAAACACGATGTATTAACGTCTTCTAGCAAATCATCCATCAGACTTTCAAGTTTTCCCTCTTGTAAAACGCCTTTTATGCCGAATCTATCGAGTTGAGGGTACTCCACAGTATTCACAATATACTCATCTGGTCCCCCTTGGACATAAACTGTCTGCAACTCTGATACCATCCTAAAGCGAAAACCTTTTTTTTATTTAAAACTTTGTTTTTTGACTATCATATAGTAGTCACCTATCCAAAACCCTTATATATACTATTTGTTTAGCCAAGCTAATGCAAAATCCACCTGCTCTAGAAACAATTGTTGAAGGCGAAATTCAAGGTGAAAGTAGGCTTGCAAGGCTTCTCATAGACAAAACTATCTCATACTGGACAGATATTGAGCCTGAACTTGGCCTATTCCAAGGGTGTTTCGCTGACTGCAACGCAGTTATGGGATATCTTGCAGCAGGAGCAGCAATAGGTGCTACTTTAGGTTTTATTGGAGGCCTCTACCTTGGCAGTAGAATCGGAGCCACATTCAACTTACATGGCATTGCATATTATATTGAAAAAACCATCACCACATTAGCTTCTACCGCAGCCGGAGGAGCTGTTGGATTAAGACTCTTCCCAGAACTAATGGTTAGGCAGTATAAATTTAAAAAAGGATTAAGAGCTAACAAATTGGCCAGCTTACAAACAGCGACTCTTCCCCTAAATATTGGCTCTAACCCATACGATCAACTGCTTGGCCTTTATCAATTCGCAAAAGCAGTTGCCAAAATAAAGTATGTCTCATCCCATATACAAGATATTCATCCAGTTGATTTGGCAGTGCACACAATTACCAGAGTACATAGAATAATGACAGGAGAATGGTCAATAGCAGATGAAGCAAGATTGCAGAAGTTAGTGCACCATCCAGGAGAGGCAAGACTTGACGAGATACAAGCGGGTTTAATCCAGTATAAATCAGGTGCAGAATCAGTTACCGAGTCTAACCTCCAACAAAAGTACAAGACTGAATTATTAAGAAGAGTTCAGCAGGAAGTCCACACTTTAAGATCCAGCCTGGCTATGTGATCTGCACCAAAACCCTTAAATAACAGATTTATATCCGTCAGAAAATCGTTGAACTTGGAGGCAAAATGGTTGTAAAAACAGGTGATAAAATAAAAGTGGATTATGAAGGCACATTTGATGATGGCACAGTCTTTGATTCATCCACACATGGCGATCATTCTCATCCTTTGGAATTTGAAGTGGGCGCAAAACAAGTCATTCCAGGCTTTGAAAATGCAGTCCTGGGCATGAAAAAAGGCGAAGAGAAAACCTTCAAGCTCCAGCCTGCAGAAGCCTACGGCGACATCAATGCCCAGCTTGTCAGGCAAATCCCCAGAGACAAAATACCCATTGACCAAGAACCCAAGCCAGGCATGATGCTCATAATGCAGCTGCCCAATGGCGCACAGGCTCCTGTTAAAATCGCCGCAGTAGACGACCAATCCATAACCTTAGACCTAAACCATCCGCTAGCTGGAAAAGTACTCAATTTCAAGATAAAAATTGTAGATATAACCTCTCCGGCTGGCAAATAAACCTTCTCAAAACACTTTGAATCACCCAGAGGTGGCAGGTTTTTCCCAGGGGATTTTCGATAAATCACTCTGCACAAATACACCTGTTAAGAACAGTATATGATTACGCCTCGAGTATCTACGAGGAAAAATAGCCCCGGGCAGACTCTCGAAGCTCCGCTTCTCCGTCGTTAACGGTGAGCGTTAACTATTCGAACTGCCGTCACCCGCTCCAGAGGCGGATATCCTTGGCCGCTAGATACCGTAGGGAAGCCAACAGCTCATCCTTCTACGGGGCTAGGGGGCTTAAGCCAAGAATAACCAAAGTAGTTCTCTTTAACTATTTAAAGCTAACCCTTCTTTATAGTACCCAAACTTCTTCCAAATCTTATATTTGTTAATCTTGTTTGGATTTTTTGGTTGTATAATTCTAAACCACTTTGCCAGATTATCCTTCCCTGAAATTTCATAAACAAATATGGTATTCCTAGCTCTTTTGTCTTTCCATAAAGAAAAATTAAACCCCAATTTATCCAGTAGTAAACCTATCTCTCTGGCCATCTTAGACTCCTTAGCCGCAATCCTAATCCGTGGATAATAGGCTAGTTCTGAAGTCATCTTTGAAAACTTAAGACACCCATCAGTATCAAATAACCCCCTTATAAAGCATGACATATACAAAGGGTTATTGAAAATAAAAATGGGTATTTCTGGATTTATCTTGGCAGCACGTTTAAGTCCTAATGATAAAAAATATCCAAGTAATTGCTTTGACTCCACTTGAATATAATGAGCATTTTTTTCCCTTTGTTCAAAGTAAATAGGCTTGACTGAGAAATTAGCCATAAAGAGTTGTGCCACAATTTTTCTGTGGTAATCTTTATCGTTTAGACTACCTGTTATTGTTATCCTATTCGCTTCTTTATGCACGTGTCCATCTCCTAAAATGATTCCGCAAAGCTCTGCAATTTGTACTTTATCAAGACTCGCTCGTGCCATACAGCTTTATCGTTACACAGTTTTATAAGACTTACGCCTCTATGTCCAGTGACCAAAAGAAATAAACTTAAAGTTTCTCCTCATAATCCTCAATCGCTTTCCTTAACCCGTCAGCAGCCAAATTGCTGCAATGCACCTTGATTGGAGGTAATCCGCCTAAAGCAGAGGTTACATCAATTTTGGTGATTGGTTATCGCGAAGATCTCAAACTTGGAATCTGTACTGCAGAAAATAAAATTCTAAACATACACTTCCTAATATGCATACCGTATATATAAAATATATAGGTCTATTTGTTCCAGTGAGTACTTATAGGTAGTAAACAACCCAAATCTTTATAAAAAAAGACAAATCACCATCCCTTATGCCTAAACATAGTGCATCTACTACGAGATATTTGCTAGAACACTATCCCTCAACATATTGTGATGCTTCTGTGCAAGAGGTATTGAGTGATAATCCGAAAGCAGAATTTATCGACTTAAAATCCCAACCAAGAATTGCGGAGTTGCTACAGAATCCCGACAGCATAATCTTCTACAGAGACGGATTAGAACTTATTCTAGTAGGAGAACCAGGAGGCCGTCTGGCAGAACATCCAGTAGCGAATATTTACCATTATTTGTACATGGGCGGTTCACAGTTTGCTGTCTGGCTAGACCAAATTTATCCCACATAATTTTGTCAATATCCAGAATTAAAGTTTCTTCTCATAATCCTCAATCGCTTTCCTTAACCCGTCAGCAGCCAAATTGCTGCAATGCACCTTGATTGGAGGCAAACCGCCAAGGGCATTCTTCACATCATCTCGCGTAATATGCTTGGCCTCTTCCAAAGTCTTGCCAATGGCAATATCAGTCAGCATAGAAGAAGTGGCAATAGCAGCCACACACCCAAAAGTCTTAAACTTCACGTCCTCGATAATCTCCACTCCCTTGCTATTCTTCCCAACATTGATATAAATCCACATAAGGTCGCCACAAGTAGGATTCCCAACCTTGCCAATGCCGTCAGCATGCTCAATCTCGCCCATATTATGCGGACTTCTGAAATGCTCCAAAACTTCCTTAGTGTACATCATGCCGTCCCCAACGGACTGATCTGCCTCAGCTTTCCAACAATCTTAGGTAGTGCCTCCAAAACATAATCCATCTCTTCTTTTGTGTTCTCCTTGCCAAGGCTCAGCCTCAAAGAGCCATGCGCCTCTACAGGCTTTAGGCCAATAGCAATCAGCACATGGCTCGGCTTCAAAGACTTAGTTGAACATGCAGACCCTGTCGAAGCTCCAATGCCAGCATCATCAAGCATTATCACCAAAGCCTCTCCTTCAATATGACTAAATCTGAAATTACAGGTGCCTGGCAATCTTTTAGTTGGATGCCCATTCAAATAAGTCTCAGGAATCTTCAGCACATTCGCAGTCAAATAATCCCTAAGCTCAACCATCTTCTTGTTCTCAGTAGCCATATTCTTCCTGGCCAAGTCACACGCCTTCCCCAACCCCACAATCCCTGCGACATTCTCAGTCCCTGCTCTCAGATTAAACTCATGCGAACCGCCATGAATCAGAGGATCAAGTTTTGTGCCCTTTCTAACATACAAAAACCCAACACCCTTAGGCCCGTACAATTTATGCGCTGAAGAACTCAGCAAATCAACATGCTGCTTCTTCATGTCAATCGGCACTTTGCCAACACTCTGCACAGCATCGGTATGAAATAAAACACCCTTCTCCTTGCACATCCTCCCAATCTCTTCAATAGGCTCAACAGTGCCAAGCTCATTATTGGCATGCATAATACTCACAATCCCAGTTTCTTTGGTAATAGCTTTCTCAACTTCCCTAGGATCAACCAAGCCATACTTATCAACCCCAACATACGTTACCTTAAAGCCCTTCTTCTCCAAATACTTGCAGGTAAGCTCAACAGCATGATGCTCAATAGTACTGGTAATAATGTGCTTTTTATTTGGGTTTGCAGCAAGTACTCCCTTAATAGCTATATTATCTGACTCTGAACCCCCAGAAGTAAAAATAATCTCTTCAGGCCCAGCATTAATCAATGCAGCCACCTTTCTTCGGGCATCCTCAACAGCCTCCCTTGCCTCCTCTCCCCACTTATGCAAACTGGAGGCATTCCCAAACTTCTCCTTATAATATGGCAGCATCGCTGCCAAAACTTCCTTGTCAACAGGCGTGGTCGCATTATTATCCAAATAAACCTTCATTTTCTCACCCAGCATTTTTTTCCGCAATAATTTCGAACATGCTTTTCAACCAGCTCCATCAAAGGCAAAATAGTCTCCTTATTCAAAGAATAAATCCTACTCCTGCCCTCTTTCTGAACATCCAAAAAATTACAATCCACAAGCTTTTTCAGATTATGGCTAACCTTGCTCTGCTCTTCTCCTAGTGCTTCGCAAATCTCTGAAACACTCATGGCTTTCTTTTCCAGCAGCCTCAGTATCTCCCACCGCATCCTATGGCTGACAGTGTTGAAAAACCTATAATATGAATCACAAATCATATGAATATGAGTTCATGCTTAGTTTAAATAGCTTTTGGTTTTTAAATAGAAGTTTTAGGGGGAATTGGACATAAGGCGATGATAATAAGGGCAATAGACGGCCAAACCTACGGTTTGTCCTGCGTGACACCCCGTAGGGGGCAGGTCCCCCGTCACGCCTCTGCCATAATCATCGCGCAACAACAATGACCCAGACAGGATGGGGCTTCCCCGGGTCAGTCTCCACCATTGTTGCCTAAATAAGGAAATCGCAATCATACATCAAATGACTGTAATTTATTCACGAGCTCTTTATAAACTGCTTTTTTCTTGTTTCTGGTTAACTCAAACAGCTTTTTCTCAACCATAACAGAAGAAAGGGTAAACAAATAATTCAGCTTAATTACACTATCTTTCACAGCTCCCTCTTCTTTCAGCAGAGGAATCCCTTCCATTTGGAAATTGCTTGTTATCCCAGCTACAACCACATTATCATATTCTTCAAACAGCACAAGTGCAGGCCTTTTCTTCACCTCAAAAGTGTCAGTGTATTGTATATTGGCTAGAACCACATCGCCTGCCTTAAGCATTTTCCCAGGCCTCATCCTCTTTGTTGTCCCAAAGCTCTCGCATTTTTACCTGCTGTATCTTGTGAAGGAACTCGTCGTATTGGTTGCGTTGCTTGACACGTGCGAAAACCTGGATCATATCCTTAACCAAATCATTATATGTCTGCCTCGGATATTCCTTAATCTGCTTAAGTGAACTGACTACCTCTTTGTCAAGCTGTATGGTTGTTGTGCTCATTATATATCACCTATAGTTAGCCAATAGTTGCTTATATATAAACCTTTTCCCCATTTTTCTGCAAAGGTTTTAAAATAACTGAAAATTGAAATGTGTTTATGCCCAAAATTGGCGATGGCGCAGAAGCAATAATCTATCTGGAGAATAATAAAGTAATCAAAGAAAGAATCCAGAAAAACTACAGACTGCCTGAAATAGATCAAAAACTCAGAAAGTTCAGAACCAGAAGAGAAGCCAAGCTGCTTGAGAAACTAGACAAGCTGGGATTCACACCCAAGCTAATTAATTCTGATGACAAAACAATGAAGATCCAGATGCAATTCATTGATGCCCCAAGACTAAGAGATGTGCTAAATAAAACCAACTATAAAAAATACTGTGAGGAAATCGGCAAAAAACTGGCAATCCTCCACAACAACCACATCATCCACGCTGACTTAACAACGTCCAATATGCTGCTCAAAGACCAAATATATTTTATTGACTTCGGCCTCAGCTATGAAAGCCACAAAATCGAAGACAAGGCAGTTGATCTCCATCTATTGAAACAGGCCTTAGAATCGAAACACCATCAAATCTTTGAAGAGGCATTTACAGAAGTTTTAAAATCTTACAAACATTATGCCAGCCAAGCCTCTGAAATAATTAAAAGATTTGAAATTGTTGAACAAAGAGGTAGGAACAAGAGCAAGGGATCTTAATCTGATCTTTTCAGCTTGGTAAAAAAGTTATTGACATTCTTCAAATCCCGCTCATAGAACTCCTTGGCATTGGGATTCTTTAAAGAAGTGCAGCTCGAAAAATCAATCAGTACAGGCCTTTCATTATCATTCAGAATATTAAAATGACTTAAATCGCCATGCACATACCCTGCATCATAAAGCCTTTTCACATTCTTCATAACCTCAGCACAAAACTTTTCGGGATTCTGAGGAGGCAAATCCTTCAACTTCGGCGCGGGCTCTTCCTTGCCAACCATCTCCATAATAAGCACATTATTCACAATAGCATAAGGCATTGGTGCGCTAACCCCTGCTTCTCGGGCAATAAGCAAATTCCTATACTCGCGCTGCCCCCAGGCAAAAATCACCTTCCGCCTATTTTTCTTCAGTTCCAAAAACCTGGGATCATACTTAATATAATCATACATCCTGTTAAAATCGCAGTTCTCCAGCCTGTAAATCTTCAGCACGCAATCACCCTGCTTGCCAATCCCCCAGAATACATTAGACTCCTTCCCAATGCTTATCGGCACCAATGATTCCTCATCAAACCAATGTTTGGATTCCAGCTCAAACATACTCCTCAAAGTGAAATTATCAAACACATTCTTGTAAACCTTGAACTTCTCAGGACTTTTTTTAGTCATAAATCCTCTATCCGTACTCAAGTTAAAATACCTTTGGTTTATTATATATTTGAAGCAATGACTATTTTTTAGTAGTTATGCAGAAAATTAATATACCATTAGTAATTCTATAGACACATGTCTGATTTAACTGTAATAAAAACCCGCAAACCAGCGTATATCGGTTTGACTAATCATTCATCAATTAAACCCGCAGACTTAAATCTAGATCATGTATTAACTGGTGATTTCCCTGCTGTCATGGATCCTGGCCTGGCAGCCATCCTCACAAATGCAACAAGGCGCAAATATTGGAGTGCTAGAGTTGATCCTGACAGAAGCCCTTATTTAACGCCAGCCAGGGCAAGCCCAATTTTAGTCAGTTACTATGGCATTCTTGGCTGGGTGGAAACTTCGATGACAAACCATACAACTGGGGTAATCACTGCAATTCCGGGCGCCTGGACAGCGTTTTTTTGTAAGTGGATATTTCCGATGCAATACCATATTATTGGCCCACTAAGAAATCAAAGGGCTCAGATTACTGTTCCCTTCCTTTTGAGATCATATGCGTGGATTTATGAGGAACCTCGCCTTGAGGATTTACTAGGCCAAACCACACAGAAATTGGTAGAGATGGATGCTATATTAGATGGGCAGAGGCAGTTGGAATATCCACATCCTTATGTACATCTGGTGCAGCAAGGACTTCCTAGAGAACTCTTCCAAGACTTCTTCACCCAACGAACCTAGCAAAATTCCTTAAGATGATACGTCTTGAACTTCTCAGGAGATTTCTTGGCCATATAATAACTCAATATCCTTTCATATAAAAAGGTTAGGGTTGCTAAATCAGCAGAAAACTATATATAATCTGGTTGGTTTACTCCTCCAAAATGGCTACAGAAGTGCATTCTGGTATCAAAACTGTCTACATGACTATTATGCAGCTTTATGAAGCTGCCATTTCTGTAATAACAGAAGCAGATGCCATGGCATCGCTCGAATTGCTCATGCCAAAAAACAGTGGCACGCCCCAAGCGTGGGAGAAGGCAGCGCAAAGACTCATAGATCTGGAAAGTTTCCAGATTACAAAAGCACCAGAAGTGTCTCGTGTTTCCTTAGCAGAAGGCAATCACAGACTAACCAAGCTGGTATGGTTAATTAGGCAAGGCCATATTAAAGACAGGCCACTTGAGATAATCGTTCGCGAAACAACCCCAGACAAGATGTCTGGACCAGCACTTGAAAGAGTCCTTGGCAAGACCCAGGCAAGATATTTCCGCTTTCTAATGGATGTAAACTATGATCTGATGGGCATACTGGCTGCCAATGCTTATGATACAACCACCTTTGATCCTTATGACTACACCCTACTGAGAGAGCTAATATCTTCGCTTCTTATGAGAGAGACAAAAACCAAGGCAGAGGCCTTGACTGATGATGCAGAGACCAAAGTGTTTAGCAGCCTTAAACACTGGCCCTGGAAGCACAGGGACACACTTACAGCAACACTTGATAGATTAGTTGAAGACGCTGTAAGCCAACAGGCTCCTTTCGAGCAGCTTCCTGAGTTGGTTGGTGTTTCTGAGATTCAGGATATTGTGAGAAGCGCTTTAGGAACAAGACTCAGCCCAGAAAGATATGCTGAAATATACAGGCGAAATGACAATTTCAATTCCATATCAAGAGAAGTAAGAAGACTTCTAGACAGTGCTGTTCGCAGAGAACTCTACGAAAGAATCCTTGGAGCAGTTGAAGAAAGAATACAGCCCGCCTTAGTCTCAATGTCATATGCGACACTCCAAGGCTATGTCAAGCTTTTGCAAACCATCAAAGAGGGCTGCAATCGCTCTGGAGCACACTTTAGGGAAACAGTCCAGATCATTGGCGGCCGGGCACAAACAGGAAAAACTCCCTTTGCCTCAATTACTGATGCCTACGGAAGAATAGCCAGCACTATTCCAGAACCAGATAGAACCTATCTTGTAGCCCATGTGCTTGATCTTACCCACGGTTTAAAGCATGCACTGCAGGAAAGGAGGCAGCTTATCGATGCCATCAACAGGGGCTGGAAAGCTCAAACAACTCCAGAAGGCAGAGAAAAATATGTCCAGACTAGAGTGGGAACTGATCTGCTCCATTTCTATGCACTCCTCACCCTAGGCATTAACATGGATCTCAGTCACGCACGGCAGATCGCTGACACAGTGCTGGGTCTCCTTGCTCAAACTGATTACAGGGATGATTCGCAGGTTGTTGTTCAATTGTGCTCAGAGCTCCATCAGAATTATGTTAGATCAATAAGCCGTGATATGGAGGAAGAAACAGCTGATCCTTATCTGAGGTCAACAGCATCACAGCATCTCCTAGACTCCGTTAATGGGATTGCATCTCTTGATGAGCTGTTAGATTTCCTAGGAATTGATGATTTAGTAATAGAACTTCCTGAGGAGGTAGAGCCAGATGAAACACCTGCAGAACGGCAGGCTGGCGCATTGAAGCGAATTCCTTGGACTCCGCCAAGCGAATACGGTCCCAAGGACACTAGGGTAATTACAGTCTCTGGATGTCGCGGACCGAATGAGATAATGCAGATCTCACCCAAATATCTTTACCCTAATCTACTTCCTGATGAGGTACGGTATGCGGTTAGGTATTTTGGAAACAGTGATTGTACACAACTCCCAATGCATCCTTTGACTGCCCTAAACATAATCCCTGACCAAGTATATGTGGTTATCCCTGGAGGAGGTCTAGGGGTTGGATATCTTGCTGATGATACAATGGCTTTACTCGCAATCATCAAAGAGCCAGTTATCCTTTTTTCCAACAACCTGCTTGTATTACCACCAGATTCCCCGCCCAGACCTGAGGGGCTGACTGTAAAATTCTGGTTTGTTAACCTCAACTCAAACGGTAAACCAACAGTTTTCATGGGCAATGCTTTTGATCCATCATACCACGATGGAGTATTCTCAGCGTTATACACAAGCAGCAATAAAGCATTAGCTCACCTGTATGAGGCTGCTGTGAGAATCAGCCAGGGGAAACTAACATTACCTACAGTAAAAGTCGAGATTAAGTCTAACTAGCGTAACCCATGTTTCCTTTTGGCAATTTACTACAAAGGTATTATCGCCCATCCTAGATGATAAGCCCAATAGTTTGTGCCGTCTAACAAGTTAGTAATTTCTTTGATTATTCCCGCGGCTTCAAGCAAATATGTTCAGAGCGTGCGCTAAAATAAATTTTTAATAATTATTTGGGGTTGAAGATAACTGCAAATTAGTTGAGCTCCGTAAATTCGAATGCATTTAAACAATATAATGGAATTCTTTATATACTCTTCTTCATTAATCCAACACAAAGGTGATTAAATGCTGAGAACACTCTCTAACTTGGTGCATGGCAGAAGGAAAGTATCTACTGAAAGCCTTTCACTTAATGATACAAAACTCCTTCTCGAAGGACTTGGTGAAACCAGAGTAAACATTTGGTTTGGCAAGGGCACAGTATTTACCTACGTGAGTTACGAAGCTACGCAAAAGCCATGGATTGATGCAATGAGCATGATCAGAGAACACTTTCCTACACGTAGGAACGCATACACCGAGGCAACCCATCAGGTGTATGCAGGTCGTGGCTATGAAGCCCACTATCTTGACCTGCGACATGGCTTTTCTGAACATATTGGAGTAACTGAATTCAGGGATTCGCCATACAGAAGAGCCACAATTGACTGGCTGGTTGACCAGGATTAAGAGCTTTTAAAAGCCTTCTCACTAGCATTAACAACCCCAACACAGAAATACAGCAGACTAACAAAAAACGGCAAATACAGCAAATTAAAACCCAAAGCAATATTGACAACCTCAGCAACAACCATCACAGTTAAAGCATAAACAGCACACCTCAGCAGCTTCACAAACTTCATCCTCCTAAACACAACCCGAAGCAGCACCATGCCAAACACACCAAAGAGCAAAGCCATAATACTGTACTTAACAAGCAGCATAAAAAACACCCCAAAAAGAATAGCAGGCAGCAAAGCCACAAAAGCCACAGCAAGCACTCCGCTCAGCTCATCTGCCTTCTTCAACGGGTTCTTGTAATCATCCAACTGCACAGAATGCACACCCTTAAACAGATTACACCACGGCAGCATATAGCAGGTCCTAAACTGTAAAGTCTCATTATCAATCAAAATATTCTCATAACTCAACTTGCGGCTATGCTCAGAATCAATCCCCAGCCCAACACTCCTAAAATACAAAGGCTCCTTCATAGTAACATTCACATCAATAGTAAACTCCGCAAATTTATCAAGCCCAGCCTCAACACTCTGCCGCATATAAGCAACTCTGGGAATCATCAGCAAAATCATCACACAAAAGCTAATAAAAACCACAGAAAACAAATACGAAGCAGTATTCCTATTAGAACTATTACTCAGCTTATTATAAGAATCAGGATTAAACACACTCGCAAAAGTAAGCACAAACTCCATAGGAAAGTTTACCTTAAACCACTGCGCAATATCCAACCCCTTTTTCATACTCATAGCTTAGTATTTCCTATTTTTAAATTTTACCCAATTTTGCGGTGATGGCCAGACAGAGCTGACCAGGTTTCCTTACGAAGTGAGGAGTTCTGGTCAGCGGAGCTCGAAGAGCCCGTCTGTGCCATAATCACCGCCTATGTAAATTCATTTCCTCAACACGAACACAACATCCTTAGCCTCGGCAATCTCCCTCTCCACAACAAAAAGCTCCTGAATCAGGCGGACTGTCTCAGTAAACCTCTCACTCTGCCTGAGCACACTCACCACCACCCTATCCTTAGCCACTCGGTGCATCTCCTGAAGCCCTTTTTCCAAATCTTCAAAATTGTGCACAGCAGTAATCGAAACAACAGCATCAAAACACTCATCAAGGAAAGGCAGCGCCTCAGCAACCCCCTGCACAAAAAATCCATCTTTGGCCTTTTTCAACAATTCAAAACTTGGATCCAATCCCACCTTAACACAGTCAAACAGCCCAAAATAAGAAGCATCACCGCACCCAACATCAAGCAGCAGACCATCCTTCTGCAAGTCCAGCAAACCAGCCACTATCCTCGCTTTGCTCAGCTGCTCCCTGCCATGCAACTCGCCATAACCCTTAGAAATCCCATCATAATACCTCATGGGAGCTGCACCACTCGCCTGTCAACACTCAGATTATACTTATCTATATGGTAAACCTCAAGCTTAAACTGGTAATAATTCTCGCCCTCAACAACAGAACTGATCCCGGTAATATTCCACAGGCTCTTGTCAGTTGCCTTGCTTCCATTGCACTGCCTCCCAAAGTAACAATAATCAACATAACTCCAAGGCTCATCATCAATGCCAAAAGCAACAGGATCCATTATAGTCTCAACACCGCAGCACTCTGAACCCATGCTGGAGTTCTCAAACCGCATCAGGAAACTGGGAGCTCTGCCATCATAGCTGTAATTCAAGCTTCCAGCAAAATCATAAAACAGGCTGGTGCTCCAGTTGCTCACATTGGCAAAGTAGAACCCCCTATAAATATCCCTATTCATAATCCAATACGGGTCATAATAATCCTCAACATCCAGCACCTGCAGCACCACAAATGTTGAGTTCCACGTCGCGATATCCGCATCAACCCACACACTCAGATTAACCCCAACATAGAAGTTCTTATACCCAGTCTCATTATCCTGGACAATCAAAACATCGTTAACCGTAAAAGTATTGTCCAACCTAAGCTCTCTTGCCGACATATTCGAGATCTCCTCCAGGCGATACGCCAGACCCCTCCCAACCATAAAACTAATCCCCATATCAGCCAACTCAACTCCGCCCACTGTTCCATTGAGTAATATCTCGTCAAAATCAGCAAGATCTATTGGCTGCTTAGTCTTATTCACATAAGCCACCATCGCCTTGACAGCATAATGCCCTGAATTATACAATGCTCTCTGGATCATTGTCTTTTGCACCGCCACCAGAAAACTGTTGGCCTTGCCAACCCTAGTCTTCACAGTGGTCACCTTTCCAAACAATGAAACATATTCCTGGTTTGGAACAAACAATGCAATAATAGCCATCACCATCACGATAGCAATCATGCTAAAGAACATCCCCCTCTTCACTGCCATATCCTCACCTCAGCCATCATCGGCCCCCAATAATACGTGCGATTAATATTACCAGTGAGGATCTTCTTAGAAGAAACAATCAGCTTAGCCTCATCCTGACTAACTGAACCTTCGCTTATGTTAAACTGCCAAGCCTTTGTCTCATTATAAACCCTAATCATAAAACCATACTTCTCTGGCACCATCCTCACAGTGATATTCTTCACAAACTGCTGCGCAAGCCCCTCCCTGTCTGTTATTAAAAACTCAGCAACCTGCTCAGCTAGACTATTCTTTGGATTGGTTATATTTGTGCTCCCTGTGTACAGCCCGTAGATAAAATCATTGTCAATCTCCTCAACCCTTGTCCCGGCAAACACATCCATAATATCATCAGCAATAAAAATGCCCTGCATCTGGTATGGCTTAGATGTGTGGAACGAGAAGATCAGGATCAGGCTGAAAAGAATAATACTCATGGCAATAAAAGAGTCCAGCATAAAGAAATACCCTTTTTTCATAAAGCAAATTCATTAACCGAGATTTATAAACTTTGCTTAAAATTGCGGATACTGCTGCTCATAATCCCAAGCATGCAGTTGTAGAACTCATAGCCATAATTCTCCAGCGGCAAAGTAGATGCTTTGGGTTTCAGGCCAACAATCACCTTATCAGAAGGATCTCCGTCCATGTAAACAAAACAGGTTCGCGTGAACAGCTTGGCAGCGCGGAGCACAGTGAGGTATCCATAAAATCGCGTGTCTATCAAAAGCCTCACCTCACCATCACTGGTTTCCATGTGTCTCCTCCCAGGGCTTGGCAATCCCATAAGGGTCATCTAGGTAGCTGGGCTCTTTCTCAGCTTTTTGACTCTCTTGAACCACTTGTTGAGGCTGACTCTCATTAGGTGGTTGTGTCTCAGCCGGCTTAGGCACTTGGACCGGCTCAAAAGGTTTTTCTGGCCAACTCTTGCCAACATACAGCGCATCCTGCCGCTTCTGCACAGCCTTCTTGATAACCTCTTCCATCAGCTGATTGCCCTTGGCAGACTCGAACTTTGCCAAAAGCCCCACCACCAGCCTATTCCCAAAGTCCCTTCCAACAAGCTCCATGCTCTGCATTGTCTTTGGCCTTAGCTCAACCACAATTTCCTCCTCCACATCTCCCCTGATTTGGACATAGCAATCCTTCATAAAAAAAGCAGCTGCAGCATACACCACATCAAGCTGGAAAATTCTAGGGTTTACTGATACCACCAGATAATCTTCATGGATCTCAATATTATTAACAATGCGCACCGCAAATTCACCCCACTCTAAAGTTGTAAATAAACAGAATTCTTATATAAACCTTTCTAATAGCAGCTTAAGCGCGAGCAATGCATTTCCCCTGAACAAAACAGTGAGCAAAAACCCCAGAAACAGCAAAGGCGCAAAACTCATGGTCTGCAAAACCTTGACACTCTCTCCGCCATTGCGCAATTGCCACACATCAATAAGCTTCAGCTTTTTTACCCTGTTCTTATGCTCAACAAACATCCTTGGCTTGAGAGCTGAGGCAGGCATATTAGTACTCATACAAGCATCAGCAAGCTCTGTGAGATACCTAATACCCAGGATAAACAGCAACATCAGCAAAAACTCCATCACAGCAAATTCTGTCTGGTTAAACAGTCTCAGGATAGCCACAATAATGTTAAACCGCCAGTCAAACCAGCCTGCCTTCCTGTTAACCAGCATTATCACCAGCAAACTCAGCACAGTAACAACAATGCTAACCTCAACATTCACCAGGCTGAAAAGCAGAGGAATTATCCAGGCAAATCCGAAAACAAAAACCGCAAGTTCACCAGCAGAGCTGACAACCTGCTTGAACACCCTTACCCTTGCCTCGTTGCCAGCCCTAAAAAGCATTCCCACAGTGAAAACAAAAAAAGCAGGCGTCAGCGCATTAATCAAAATAGTAAATGCCGGGAAATAATCAATATAACCCAAAGTGTAAACTGATAATGGTGTCAGGGCAGCAAAAGCCACAAACAGCTTGGCATCACCAGGATTCCAAAATCCAAGCTCCCAAACCAAAACCCCTAAGACAAGCGCGAGAAGGATATTCGTGAAGAACACAAGGAAATATTGGCCATCCCATGACAGTATGCTCCTGCAAAAAATCGAGACACACGCCACAATCACTGCAGCAAAAACCCACTTGTTCTTTATAAGATGCTCCTTAATATCTTCATAGCTAGTTATCAAGCCAAGCAAAACCCCTGCCACAATAAGCACAATATCAATCATTATCATTACACATTATATCGATTTGAAAATCAACACCCCTCTCAGGAAAATCCACCTCGATTGTCCTGCTAACCTGCACCCCTGGGTCGATTATCCCCAGACTTCTACTTTCATTCCCGATCTGCACATCTCCCTTAAAGAGCTCAATAAAAGCATAACACTCCCTCTCTGCAGAGTAGCTGTGCACCAGATTGAAACTAACCCTACTATTATCCAGCCTCAGCCTTGCAACCCTCACAGTGTCAGGCTCCATCTTCGAGCTGAGCTGTGCCAGAATAACCACACCCAATAATACTGCAATCAAGAAATATGGCGGCTTGCTCGCAGGCTTCTTCTGCTTGGCACTTTTTTTCACATGCTTGATTTTGCTGGTTCTCTTTGCCATAATCAAGAGTCTACTCGCATTAATTATTTATAAAACTTATGTTAAATCGAAACCTTTATAAATTTAAATACTGAGGAGAACCATAAAAGAGGTGCTCAATGAAGAAGGCTGTCATCTTAATTCTCCTGCTTGTCATACCTATAACCTATGCAAACATTCTTTGCTGCAAATATACTAGGAGAGATGACGGCCTCACAGTTCAGTCTTGCACTGCTCCAATATGCTCACTTAACATTACATGCCAAGGCTTTGGTGATATAGGCACATATGATGCAGAGGTCATTGACATCAGCTGGGGAGGCAGTCAGAGAGCAGGGACATGCTTTTGCCGCAGCAGTCGCGGAGATATCTCAGATGGCACCTGGGCTTGCTGCAGCATGGATTCCGACTGTATTATGGGCGGCCAATGCTACCCTGATCTCGCCTTTGGCCAGGCAATATGCAGTCCTTTGGGAAATCAGCTAACATGTGAAGCCAACAACATGTGTTTCTGGGAAGGCAGCTGCAAACCCAAAAGTTACTATGATGGCTATGTCTGCAAAAATGGTCAATGGACACTAGTAACACAGCCAGATTGCCTTAGTTTTGGATGGAACTACAGGTTTAGAGAGGTTCTCAGTGTTTCCCAAGCAACAAATATCCTAACTGATCCATTGGACAGAGCATGCTGCCCCTCTGCCAACGACTGCGTCTATGAGAGCATATGTTACACAGACCTTAGTGAGGCTGTTGCCACAATTACCTCTGAGTGCCTGAGCATGGGTTCAATGTGCGGGCGCGACACAGATTGCTACCTCTCTGGCTCGACCTGCGTTCTAGCTAACCCCACAATGGGCAGAACTGATGTGTGGGACTCCAATTTCAGGAACAGCACCTATAAAGACCTTGATACAGATACCAAATTTGAAGTGTGCGATCCAGGAGAATGGCTGGTGCCAGGAGACAATGAGGACACGTGCAATGATATTGGCGGCTTCTGGGTGAACAATGCCTGCTGCGTGCCAGACACCAATGACCCCCACTGCTACTCTGTTGTCTCAGGATATGTTAAAGATACCTTTGCCAATGGTGTTGAAAATGCAAACCTGCAGGCACTCGGCGAATCCCAGTTCTGGGATATTTACTATAGCTCACACACCCTCTACACCAACAGCACCAACACCACTGCAACAGGCTACTACAGCATCCGCCTCATGGGAAACACCAGTTTTGACATAGCAGCTTCAAAGCAGGATTATATCGGAGCTGACCTCAGCAACCAATTCCTCCTGATGAACACCAATTATTCCATTAACTTCACAGTTGAATCAAAATACAAAGAGTGCGGTGCAGACTGCGCATACAAAGCAGACTCAAGCAAATTCTGCCAGGCAGAATGCAACACCAAGATGGGCTGCATTTTCTTTAATCCAACAACACTCACTGTGTGCACAGGCAAGCCCAGCGGATGGATAGTGGATTACAACACAACCCACGATGTTGTCTGCTGCGAAGGCCAGCCCTCACTCAAGCAGCCAATGAAGGTTATCGGCGTTGACACTGCCTCAGTGAAAGACATCATCAGGCTTATCAGGGTGGTGTTCTACAGAGGCAAACCTATCAGAATGATTATTGATGTATTCAGATAAACCAAAAAGTTATTAAATATTAAAGCAAACTGGTATACCCATGGACTTATTCATCAACTTATTCGGTTGGCTCCTCTGGACCCTGTTTAGAAAGAGGGTGCGCGACTTTGTTAAGACAGAGGAAGGTGAAATTTCCAAACGCTCTATTCTCACACTTGGCTCTATTGTGGGCACAGCAGCAGTAGCCACTGTACTCACTTCAAAAGGAGCAGAGGCCACCATCAACGCCTGGCTATCACCATCAGAAGGTCCAGTTGTAACAATCCATGGCAGCTACAGTTGAAGGTATGGCCTAAATTCCAGTTTTTCTGCCACCAGCTTGGCATTCCTCAGCCATCTGTAATCCAATACTTTGATTAATTCAGTATATCGATCGACGTTCGCCGAAGTCATCCCTACAACCTTAATTCGGTCAATAAACCTCTGAATATTCTCATTAAGGGGCTTCAATTGCTCGACAATTTTTCCTCCTAAAATTCTCTTAAGCTTACCCTCCTGCTCGTAAGCACTAATATCTGCCTTCTGCAGTTTGCCAAGAATTTTAACTGCTAGCTCCTTTTCAGCAATCTTCCCCAGTCTGCATGTCTCCCCAAGGTAGCTGGCTTTACGGAAATACTCAACCCCCACAAGATTCGAGCCTGGCAAAACCTCAGGAGCAGCAGCATGCTCTGCCGCCACAACAGGAATTCCCATACTTGATGCTTCAAGTATTACCCTGCCCAAAGTTTCAATATTGGCTGTAGAAGGAAAAACCAGCACATCAATATCCCTGTAAATCTCCCAGACTTGCTCATAAGGCACAAATGCTCCGTTATTGAAATGCACATATCTGTCAGGATCAACACCCTTGTTTCTCAGCCAAGACTTCACATTATCTGGCAAGAATGCCTGCTCCTCAACCCTGCCGGCAACCAACAGCCTGGCATCACTTTGTTTGGCTACAATCGCAAAAGCCTCTAACAGCTGCTCAAAATTTTTCTCTTTCCCTACTCTGCCCACATATCCTATGTTAAAGCCATCATGCTTCCTGCGCTCAACCTTGGGAAAAAAGCTCATGCAAGGATAGCACACACAAGAGTTGTCTGCGTTAATATGCGGGAATATCTTGATAAACAGCTGCCTGGTGTACTCAGACGGAAACATAACAATGTCATCTGGCTGCAGCATATCTCTGCAAAGCACTTCCTGCAGTAGATAGCTGCTCAGCAGAGCTTGTACATCCCTGATTATCCTAAACCTAAGGCCATGTTTTTTTCTAAGATAATGGTATATATGAGCATAAGGTCCAGAATTACACACAACACTATCACAAAAATTGAGTTGTCCATTTAAAACATCAGCAAAATTATGCGGCTTAGCTGACTTTGCCAAAAGCCTGCTCACTTCTGAATAATACAGGTTAGCCCCGCTGATAAACTCCTCATTATCAAGCAGATACTCACCATAACTAACCCTTGTTAATACTTCAGAATACAGCTCTTGCACCTTCTCAAAGCATTTTTGCCAGGTGCCCTCTTTCTCCACTAACCTCCTTCCAACATCACCCATTTTCTGTCTCAGTGCAGCATTTTCAAGCAGTAGTTGGATCTTACCTAACATATTACTTGGATCAACCAAAAACCCGCTCTTCCCATCCACGATAGCATCAGCAGCTCCGCTATTTCGCGAGCCTACCACGGGCTTGCCACAAGCGCTCGCCTCCAAAAAGCTAATCCCAAAACTCTCAATATCTCCTACAGTAGGCTCCAAAGAAGCCATAACATAAACATCACTCAAATTGTAATAAGCAGGCAGCTTAGCATGCTCAACAGCTCCTGCAAAAATAACTCTTCTCTCAAGTCTCAGGTCTCGAATCCTGGCTTTTATCTCCTCAAAATATACCGGGTCTGCCACAGGCCCCACAACCAGATAAATCGCATCTATAAGCTCTGGCAAAATATTAATTACTCCCAATATATTTTTCTTTCTTGTTATTCTTGCAACAGTCAGTAGCACTCCCCCTTCTGCAATCCTAAGTCTTTTCCTGAGATCATTGTCTGGAATAGCAGGTTTAAATAGGTCAGGATTTGTTCCATGATTCATAACCTCAATTTTGCTTGCATTAACACCCATTAAAACAAGTCTATCCCTTAAAAAATGGCTAACTGCAATAATCCTATCAGCCTGGTTAATTCCACCCACTCTTTCAGAGCTTTTTTCTGCATATCGAAATGGGTTTAGAAAATCCTTGCCATGCACTGTTACAATAACCTTAACCCCAAGCTTCTTAAGGATAGGAATTGCAGGCGCAAACCCAGCATTATTTATATGGACAATCTCAGCATTCTTCTCCTTAATATATTGCATTACTATAGCCAAATCATGCTCATAGTTAGAATTCAGGCAGGGCACAGAACCAGCAAATACTGGATTACTTTCCAGTGTAAATACTGTAACATCATGCTTTAGCCTTATATATTTTGCAAGCTGGAAAGCATACTGCTCCATACCACCTATCTGCGGTAGGTATTCTGGTGCAAAAAGTACAATTCTCATTACAACTCAAAAAAACCATTAGACATATATATACATATTGCATAAAGCCAAGGCACCAAAAACAAAAATTTATTAAGCTGACATAGTATGGAATCTCTAGGATGGGGAAAAAGAGGTTATGCGGAGCATTAATTATTGTATTTCTATTTCCTCTCCTCTCTTCAGTTGTACAGGCAGCATGCACCTCCTGTGGATGTATTAATGCTGACTGTAAAGGTACGAGTACTGTATATCCCTATCCTCAATGCAATTGCGGCGACTGTTGTAGCAATACTCCTGAGCTTTGCTGTAATGGTGGCTGCTGTACCACGGGTAATCACTGCTGTGGAAGTTCGTGCATCTCAAACTCTGACCCGAGAGTTTGTTGTGCCGGCATACTCTGCACGACTGGTCAAATCTGTGCAAGCGGTCATTGCTGCTCCTCAGGCCAGGTTTGGTACAACAATGCGTGCTGCTCCCCCAATTGTCCTGGGGATTGCGGCTCAGATGGGTGTGGGGGGAGCTGTGGCACATGTCCAAGTGGCAAGTATTGCGCCAGTGGTCATTGCTGCACTACAGGCCAGACATGGGACGGTACTAATTGCGTTTATCCTTCTTGCACAGATGAGTGTAGCTATCTCTCTGGTACCTATTATTGTGATGGGAATACAGTCAGGCTGTGTAGTGACACGGATGCGGATGGCTGCCTCGAGGCAAATTGGGTCGCCAATTGCATGTGCTGTTCTGGAAATCAGTGCGTGGAATGCTGCACTGATGCAAATTGTGCTGCGCGTGGTTATACAACTAGGCCTACCTGCTTGAATAATGCGTGTGTATGTTCCTCAACGAGCTGTGGTGCTGGCAACAGTTGCTGCAGTGGGGCATGTCAGACTACCATTACCTGCTCAGGAACAGATACCAGTTGTGGCGCGGGAGGTTGCACAGCTTGCACCAACTGCAATGCAAATGATTGGGAAACATTGAGTAGCCGGTATTGCTGTAATAGCGCAAAAGCTTGTCAGGACGTTTCTGGGGTAGACTGGTACTGCGATGGAACCAGCTGCACGCCTTATGATTATTCTGAATCGCCATATTATTGGACTGATTGTTCAGGCGAGCACACCTACACCTGTTTGAATGGGCTTTGTGTCCCTGAATTTACCGCTTCAACAGCTCTGCTCAGCATTTTGGGCATATCTCTTCTTGCGCTCATGCTCCAGAGAAAGATGAAGACCAATTAGGATAATGGCAAAGTAGCCTTCTTGTAGTTAACTCACTTGTACCGTACTTCTTTGACAGACAGAGTCTTGAAGAATGAAGGCCTCTCCCCCGATGATGAGCTATTCCACTCTGGATCCAGGTTGTAGTTCAGCAGTTCAATTGAGAATGTATGCGGTCCATCTGTATCAATGCTGATAGAAAATGAATATGGCACGAATTCCTCAGACTTCACATAGGTATTATACACCTCTTTGTCATCAAGCTTGACAGAGATGTGCGGCCAGCGCTCTTCAGGGTACTTCTCGAAAAAGTAGGATTCAGAGCGTTTGAACACTTGGGAGATAGTCCTGTTAGACAAGCTGCCATCAGGGTTCCGCATCTCCCGCACAAATGGCTCGACACGGGTCATGATCCAGCCCCCATCCTCAGATGGCTTTGCTTTGGCAACCAAAGTGAAGTTGTATACTCCTCCCTCCACGACTATCTCCTGCTCCCAAGAATCAGGCTTATCTAGCGTGGTTACTGTGTTAAATTTGGGGTTATTGCTATCAACTATCATCTCAGGCTTTGAACGGCTTTGGGTCATAATTCCAACCAAGAACAACACTATTATCAGAATGACAGCTGGCATAATCAAAGGCATAGCAATAAGCTTACTTTTTGTAGTATTCTTCTCCGTATCTTTGAAAATCTGTTTAATATCCTCCTGAGAATAGCCACTCCCCAGCAGCTTCTTCTTAATTTTATCCTTGGAATAACCTTTATTCAAGCACCTTTCAATCCAGTCCTGAAGTTCCTTACCGATAGCCATAGACAACCCGATAGCTCTTGACTTTATAAATTTTTTTACTTAGCAAAAATATTTATTCTTAAAACATATACTGAAGCCCATGAATAGCGGGCCTCCCAAGCAGGTAATAGCATCAGCAGGAGTCACCATGCCTTCTCAGCCAGTCAAAAGAGCAGCTTTTATCTACCGAGCGAACAACCTGCCTGACATCCATTTTTTCACAGGTGCAGCAGAAAAGCTGATGCATGAAATTCACAACTTAGAAAGAATGGGAGTCAAAATAGAGCAGCACCCAGCTGACCGTATAAACATATTCGATATATACCAAAATGTGTATAAAACCCCCACAAATTTTTCAGTAACCAAATTGCCGCGTATCCTCTACATAGAACTCTCAAGAAACTGCAACACCTGGTGCAACATGTGCAAAGGCTATAGTCAACAGCCAGAATACAAACCCGAGTACAATATGGATCTAGCTCTTTTTAAGAAAATCGCTAAAGAGGTCTTTCCTCATGTGGAAGAAGTTGACCTTAGAGGTTTTGGCGAATCAACAGTAAGAGATGACTTCAAACAAATACTCACCTTCCTAGCCAAGTTCACATGCACTTTCTCAATTATCACCAACTTTGCCAAAAAAGATGATGAGCTATGGGAAACAATGCTCCAAAGAAATTATCATCTTTTCTTATCCATTGATGCTTCCACCAAAGAACTCGGTGAATATATCCGCAAAGGCTTGGATTTCGACATACTAACTCACAACCTTCAACTCCTCAAAACCAACATCCAGAAAAATCCGGCAATTGCTAAAAACATCTGCCTCAAAATGGCAGTGCAGAAAATCAATATGAGTGAAATAGAGAATATACTGCTTCTGTCAAGCAAATACCTAATCCCAACAGTAGAGCTCCTCTATGTAGAGCAGCCAGGCTTGACAATCGCTGAGCTGCCACCAGAACAGGTTCGTAAAACAATCGACTCAGCAAGAACCTTGGCAGCAAAGCTGGACATACGGCTTATCCTAAGATCCAGGAGATTCAATAGCAACTGCAAAATCATCAAGAATTGTACAAAGCCCTTTGATATCGCCTATATTAACTATAAGGGTTGGATCGGACCATGTGATCACCAGATGGGCTTGCTTGTATTAACTCCATACACTGGTAATCTCATGCAAGACTGGAACAGCTTCAACTTCAGGCTCTACAGGAAACTAGTGAACACCCCTTTCATGCATGCTTTCTGCAGAAACTGCACCAAGCCTGAGTCTACCACAACCAAGACTGGGTAAAAATCACATACAATCCAAGCAACAAATTGGCAATGCTATGCGCCACAATACAATTCCCCAATCTCTTTGTCCTGTAAAACAGCAAGTTCAGTATTACCCCCACAACAAGCCCTGCCAGCCACCTATTATGGCTAAACCCAAAAAACAATACAGTAACAATAAAAGACAGCCAAGTAAACCTTCCGACCTCAACTTTGTGCCAGTCTTTGGCTGCAAAATATCTAATCAAAAAACCGCGAGTGAAAATCTCCTCTATTGCCGGCACAACAGTGCTCATAGCCAACAGTTTAAAGCCCACTTCAAACAGATTACCAGGCACAAAACTCTCAATCTTCATAAGCTCAAAATCCTTAAGCAAGATCCAAAAGCCAAATATTAGCGCTCCACTCACCACAGTAAGCAAGTCCAGTCTCGTCTTAACTTTGTACGCTTGCCAATAAAAAGCCAGCAAACCCCCGACAAGCAAAATTGTAAGTAAATAAACCCAAAACCCCCCTAGCAAAGGCAACAATACATAAATCAAAAAAGGCAAAATATATTGTATCATTTGTCCACACTCATTTAAGTCTATACACCCAAATTTTTGGCCCAACAATACTCTGATTTGCTGTAATCTCATAAACCAATTCTGAGTTCGCCTCAATCTGTGAGTACCTTTCAACCTCTACATTATACCTTTTGGTCTCATTCAAGAACCGGTATTTGAAAGTGGAAGAAAGAATAATATAATCCACAGACTCATTCACATAAAATTCCAAAGGCTTAGAAACAATCTGCCATTCCTTGAACAATGTAAAATTGCCTTTTTGGACCACATCCAACTGAGGGCAATAAAACTCATAAGCGATTTTCGATCCAGGCGATATGTTATTTTCAATCCAGATCTTTGCAATCGTTCTGGTATCCTGTTTCAGAAAATCCGATTCGATTAGCACAGCTCTAGCTACTGGATGGTACAGAAGCGCAATTAACAATATCATTGTACCCAAATAGTACAATTTGGTATTTTTTCTCAATAATCCAATAATCCTGCTGCCGGAAATGTCATTAAGCATGAAAGCTAGTGATATAATTAAAAATGGCACTACAGATATTAAATATCGAGGGTAATATACCTTCCAGGTGGAAATGTATAATAAAAATACTAATGGATAACTCAATAAAACTAGGCCAATCCTCTTGAAAAGTAAGAAAACTACAGCTGTTGCACAAGCAAAAAACAGGATTAACCCAAAATCCTTAAGTAAATACTGGAGATAAGCATAAGCTGCCGGCATAGCATCATAACCCAAATGCCCCTCAGCTTTAATATGATTGAAATGTACCAGAATACTGCCAATAGCTGTTTGATCAAGAAAAATGAAAGGTGATGTCATAATGAAACTGCCCAGGAATCCCAAACAGGCAAGTACCAACTTCCGGGATACTAATCTTTGACGCTTACTGGATTTTTTCAATAGATGAGCAGAGACAACAGGAAGAATGACCAATAACCCAAAATATTTTGTGGAAGCAGCCAAACCAGCGAAAAATCCAGCCAAGATGTAATTTCTTATATCATTTGATTGGCTTATCCCAAGACAAAAATAGAAACTTACCAAAACCCAAAATGCTAAGGGCATACTGTTTAATGCGTACTTACTATTCTCAACAATCACTGGCAAAACAGAAAAAATTACTGCAGTCAATGTTGAAAGATCCCTATTTTTGGTTAGTCTTTTAGTTATGAGATACACTAGTAGGACGCAGCCAACGGAAAATAGGATATTTACCAACCTACCAACAAAATAAAAAACATACTTTTCTTGCAGTAATAACTCATATAATCCCCCTGCCTGATTGCCTCTGAATTTGCTCATGATAAAAATAATCAAACTTACAGGGACTAATAGAGTAAATATCAGATACATCGGAAATGTAGGCTGAATAAAAAAATGAGGATTCAAATCCCCTGAAAAAAAGCCAAGAGCAATATCAATTATATCCTGCTCATCTGGATGATACAGATATGGCAATCCCCACCATGAACCAATAAAATAAATCAGGAAGGCGATACACAAGATGGCGGATATCTGTTTATTTGAAAGAATCCACAAGATTACCTTCTTAAAGCTCTTCATCTTTTCTTAACATAAGGCAGCAAACAAAACCAATAAGCAGCCGAATACCCCAAAAACAAAATCCAGCCAATATTTGTATGGAAAGTGCCTCGGGCAAACTCAGGCGAAATATACAGCCCAACCAGCACCAAAGAGAAGATCCTGAAAACATTCACCACAACTGTCCCCATCAAACCAACAGCATATAATCCAACTGTCTTCAACCTGTCAACCTTCTTCCAGTTAGTCACCAAAATAAGCAAGAAAAGCAATGTGAAATAGCCAATAGACTCAACCCCAGAAGAAGAGGCGCAAACCAACAAATCAAAGTTATTCACTCTCAAAAAAGGGCAGCCAGGATTCTTAACATCAACAACAATAGAAAAGAACAAAGAGCAAATTTTGGCAACCAAGCTGACAACCAGCTCAGCGATAGGCCTCCAATTCTGCTTAATCAATGCAGTTCCAAATGCAAATCCAAGGGTGGCAAAGGCTGCAGCAACAGCCTCGGGCCATAGCCCCATGCACTTGCCAGCAAACTTCAACCCAAACAAGCCAATAAACAGCAACATCGCAGCCAAAAGCACAAACAATGGCTTGTAATTAAACACAAAAACCTGCAGCCTAGAATAACTTACATTCTCCTCAATATAGGCCAGCACCATCCCATCAGCATACTGCCATCCCTCCCCCTTGTCAACCAGAGCATTCTCATAATGGTAAATATGGTTAATTAGAAATACTCGGTCATAACCGCTATTTTGGGCCCAGAACACAATCTTATTCTCGCCTACTACCAAATCACTTTTATTCACCTCAAATTCCATCAGCTTAATCTGCCAGGCTGGAAAATCAAACTTGCTGACATCATAAGTCTTGTTATTTACTCTGACAAATACCTGAAGCTCATCATTTAGCTTGCCAGAACCATCATCAGCCCAGTACCCCCACCATTTGATTTTCGGATTATCAGGGATTCTATCAAGCTCAACCAGCCGCATAACACTTACATTTTCAAGCTCAAACTCCCCCCTGTAAAAACTGGAGCCAATAAAAGGCACCTTATCATAACTAATTGCCCCGCCTACTCTCACCAGGCCGAGCTGCAAGGCATCAAAAAAAGGGATCTGAAGATAAGCTATAACCACAAACAATCCCAAACCAAGCATAATAAGCCAATTAACACTCGGCTTAATCTTAACAAGCTTATCATGCCCCAGATACAAAAAGACCAGGAAAAAAACTGCCAGCATAACATAAATCTTCTGGATCTGGAAAATAAAATCAAAACTCCCTGCTAGTGTGGGGGCTTCATCAAAAAAAGCGTTAAGCCCTGGCAAGAGGAATAAAATGACAATCAAAATGGCAAACCGCAACTGTATCTTTCTCTGCATTCCGCTAAATTTGGCATTGCCAATTAAAAACCTTTTGCTCACAACTCATTGTAATGCTCAAGCTTCTGCTTTAACTCCCAATGTTCAGCCTCAAGCTTCTTAACCAAATCATAAGCTGCCCAGCACCCTCTCACAGCCTCATTCTCCAAAGCAGTTTTCCTGGCAGAAAGCAGAACAAGCTGGTCTTCATACGGCCTAATCTGCTTTGCCCACAAAGCACCCTTTTCATCCTCTAATCTGCGCTTTTCCCTCTCGAGCCTATTCCAGGTAGAATCAGCACTGCCCATAATTACCTGCTCCTGCTGCTGCAAAATCCCTGCTAATTTCTGCTCATGGTCTGCCTGAATCTTATTCGCTTTAAGGTCACGCTCTCCCTTTAACTCATTTATTTTGTTATGCAGCTCAGACCATTGCATAAATTTAGGGCTTGTCCCCATTTGCCTGAACCTCTCCCTTGCATTATTGAGGTCAAGCTCCTTCTGCCTAAGCTGCTGGCTGAGCTGGGCTTTCTTTGAGTCAATTGATGCTATCCTTGAGTCCAAAGCAGCGCTCTTCCCTTCCAA
>JBDRLT010000049.1:0-16055 GCA_043812815.1 Candidatus Woesearchaeota archaeon
TACGCTTTACAACCTCAGTCTAAAATATCCGCAGATAATGCGCAACAATGAGCTTTGCACTGATTGTAAAATTGTGTCATATCAGGATAAAGTATTAGTGTTTACAGTGCCTCACTGGACCACATACTGGGTAAGAGAAACCCCCGTATGCGGTGATGGAGCATGTACATCAGGCGAAACTTGCAGGAGCTGCCCGGTAGACTGTGGCAGATGTCCAAGCTCTGGTAGTTCAGGGGGTAGCTCAGGAGGAAGTTCAGGAGGCCGAATAATTTTACCAATAAACGAAACCCCTCCCGAGGAATCACCGCAATGCGATGACAGAATTGATAATGATGGTGACGGTTTAATAGATTATCCACAGGACCCTGGCTGTTACTATATTACCGATGATAACGAGGTAGATGGATGTCAAGAGAACTGGGTATGCGATAGTTGGCAACCATTGAGTTGCCCGCCAACCGGCCAGCAAACACGCGATTGTATTGATGTATACCAATGCGGCACAGTAGCTCGTAAACCAATAGTAATGCGCAGTTGTACATTCATCCCAATAGAAAGCTGCAACGACGGCATAAGAAATCAAGGGGAAGTGGGCATAGACTGCGGCGGCCCATGTGCCAGATGTGTTCAGAAAGCTCAGCCCACATCCATCATCCCCTGGATATTCCTCCCAATATTCATTATACTATTAATCGTGGTTTTCCTCGTTTACTATTACAAACACAGATAGTTGTGGAAAAAGTTTATATATTTCAATGTTGAGGATATAAATTTAACACTAAAAAAGGTGATATTATGAAGCATGAGCGTAACCAGAACAAGCTTTTGGTTTATTTCTCAGTTTTGATGGTATTAATAATAGTTGCCCTTGTTGTTTACAGCAAGGGATTCCAAGGCAGAACAGTTGCAGGGCAGGCTGCATCAACATGCATGACCATTACTCAGCAAGTACAGAGCGATGGTAGGATTTCCTTGTATCTGAAATGGAACCAGATTGTTGGGAAGAGTGGTTACCAAATATACAAGAATGGGGCGTATTATAGCAGTGCTGGCCCATTTGCAACCACATTTCTGGATACTAATGTTTACAACTCTGGCACTATTACCTATAAAGTATCAGATAAAAGTAATTGGGCATCATGCAGTGGCTCATTTACAGTTGCCCCAACATGCACACCCTCCTGTAATAAGTGCGACCTTGATGGTAATGGGGTGATAACAGTAGAAGAAGCGCAGAAGATATGGCAGAGCAATATTGACATTAATTGTGATGGTAATGCTGGTGAAATTGCAGATGTTCAGTGGTGCTCTGGCAATTGCATTAAAGCAACTTGTGCTGACTATGGTTATGCAACTTCTTGCACTAACAATATGGTCTGCGAAAAGGTTTATCCTGAAGGCAATCTTGCTTGCTGTAAGTGTGTCCCACCGCGATGCACAGACTCAGATGGAGGACAAAACTTATTTGTTGCAGGCGAAGCAGTAACCTCAACTGGCGGTGTGTCAGACTACTGTGATTTCATGCAGGGTTCTGTATATATGGTTATGGAAGCAATATGCCAAGACGGAGTACCCACCCATCTTCAGTTAACCTGCCCGAATGAAGCACCCTACTGCAACAGGGCTGTGTGCAGCCAAAAGCCACCAGTCTGCACAGACTCTGACAATGGAGAAAATGTCTATTTACGAGGCACGGTTAAGGAATCTAGGATGGCAATTGGCCCAGAATCTACAGACTATTGCGAGAATCTCGGAACCAAACAGCCATGGAACAATTGCTATGGTGATAATTGCGGTGTGAGGGAGTACTATTGCCAGGATCAGTCAGTATTTATGGCCTTTGCAGATTACTATTGTCCTCTTGGATGTAAGGACGGAGCATGCCTCCAACGAACTTGTACTGACACAGATGGCATTAACTACAACACCAAAGGATCATGCGTTGACAACAATGCATACATATATCCTGTTTCAGACCATTGCCAGAACGACGATGGTGTAATACATCTTTATGAGATGTACTGCCACCCATATAGCAAACAGTGTTTCTCTGCCCCAGGGTATGTCTGTCCAGATGGCTTTGTATGCTCTGACGGAGCTTGTGTTCCAGGGTAACCAAAAACTATAAATACACCCAGCATTAAATAGCAGGTATGGCAACTTTGTACTGTGAGAGATGTGGGTATAAGCTGGAAAAAGCTCCAGGCAAGAAAATACCGCCAAAATGCCCGTACTGCGCAGAAAAAGGCACACTCAAGCAGGCTAAGACCGCCCAGGACTGGCTTAATGAAGTGGCTTCAATAGAAGAACGAGATTAGGATTCTAACTTTATTATCTCTTTCAATGCTCTAATCCCCACAGCAAGCTGTTTGTCATTCGGCTCCTTTGTAGTGAGCTTCTGTAAGTATTGCCCGGGCCAGAACAACAGATTCATCCTACCCTTCAGCCTGGTACTCACCTTTAGCAGTTCATAAGCCAACCCTGCAATAAGCGGTATCAAAAGAATTCTCAAAACCAATTTGACATACCATCTGTTATCGGCAATAAGCGAAAACACAACAATACTGATAAGCACAATAATCATAAGAAAGGAAGTGCCGCACCTCATGTGGACAGTTGAATATTTCCTGCAGTTCTCCAAAGTGAGCTTTTTCCCGTCTTCGTAGCAGTTCACAGCTTTGTGTTCAGCACCATGGTACCTAAAAAGCTCCTGAATATCTTTGAACAAGGAGATAATCCAGATGTACAAAACAAAAACCAGAATCCTGAAAAACCCATCAATCAGATTGAACAGCAGCCCATCATCCTTTGAAACAAGCCTGGTGAGGAAAAAAGGCACGCCCACAAACAGCAGCATACTAAACAAGAAAGCGCTAGCGAATACAAACACCAGGTCCTTTTTGCCAAGCTCCTCCTCAGCCTCTCCAGCCTGCATCGCACTCCAGCCCAATGCATCAACACCAATCCTTAGTGTGTCAACCAATGAAACTATGCCCCGCACAAAAGGCCATTTTAGAATGGGATATTTATCAGAAACCCTGTTGATATTCTCGCGCTTCACAAGAATCCGATTGCCTTTTCTCACTGCCACAACATAATTCTTTTTGCCGGCAATCATCACCCCTTCAATCACTGCCTGGCCGCCAAATTCTTTCATTCACCAATCAGAATTGAGAGATTTTATTTAAAGGTTTGGAAAAGGAAAAATTTAGGTAAGAATGGTTGGGTTAGTCTAGTTTGTTAACTTGTAGTGTTGATTATGCAGAGCGATAATGGCACAGACGGCCTCGCTCCGCGAGTCCTATTCCGCTGACCAGAACCCCCAACTTTGTTTGGGAACCTGGTCAGCTCCATCTGGCCATTATTATCATCGCGCAACAACAATGACCGAGACGGGCTGGGGGACGTCCCATGATTTGCGAGTGAGCAGAGTTCTGCGAACTCGCTCATATGCCACCGGGTAGCCCGTAAGATAAATTCGCAGAATTTGGACGTCTCGTGTCATTATTGCCTGTCAAAAAATTTTTAGCAAGTGAAATATCCTGTGCGCATGATGACCGAAGAAAAACTCACCAAATACCTGGCAATTACCAAGCAAGCACTAGAGCAAATACAGGCCCATATCAACAAACCGTTAAGCAAAGAAGCAGTCATGGTCCTGGACATGGCAACCAGGTATTTCCAGGACTCGCAGCACTTCAGGAAAAAAGGCGATTACATCAACGCCTTTGCATGCTTGAATTATGCCCATGGCTGGCTTGACGCAGGCGCTTCTCTAAAACTGTTTGATGTGCATGACAACAGGCTGTTCATTGTTGACTAAAAGCTTCCAGTATACATTTCCACCACAAAATATTTATACTAGCACTACAAAGGTTACAACTAATTACTAAAAAAAGGTGATATTATGAAGCATGAGCATAACCAGAACAAGCTATGGGTTTATTTCTCAGTTTTGATGGTGTTAATAATAGTTGCCCTTGTTGTTTACAGCAAAGGCTTTCAGGGAAAGACAGTTGCAGGGCAGGCTGCATCAACATGTATGACCATTACCCAGCAAGTACAGAGCGATGGTAGGATCTTCGTGTATCTGAAATGGAACCAGATTGTAGGGAAGAGTGGTTACCAAATATACAAGAATGGGGCTTATCATGGCAGTGCTGGCCCATTTGTAACCGCATTTCTGGACACTAATGGCAATAAGGGTTACAACTCTGACACTATTACCTATAAAGTATCAGATAAAAGTAATTGGGCATCATGCACTGGCTCATTTACAGTTGCCCCAACATGCACCCCCTCCTGTAATAAGTGCGACCTTGATGGTAATGGGGTGATAACAGTAGAAGAAGCGCAGAAGATATGGCAGAGCAACATTGACATTAACTGTGATGGTGTAGCAGGAGATATTGTAGATGTCCAATGGTGCTCTGGCAATTGCATTAAAGCAACCTGTGCAGATTATGGTTATGTAACTGCTTGCACTAACAATATGCAGTGCCAACAGGTTTATCCAGAAAGCAATCTGGCTTGCTGTAAGTGTGTTTCAGTTGTAACCTGCACAGACTCAGATGGTGGTAGAAACTACAACGTTAAGGGTAAAATGACCGCACCAAATGCAGGAGCTGTAAAAGTTGACTACTGCGCAGATGCCACCCGCCTGAATGAGTATTACTGTGTTAACAGCACTGCAGGGTCAATCGAATACGACCATGTTTGTACTGGTGGGTGCCAGGATGGAGCATGCGTCGAGCAAATCCAATGCACAGACTCAGATGGTGGCCTGAACTATGATGTTAAGGGTAATACAGTGGGAATTAGTCCAAATTCAAATCTTTTTGTGAATAAGACAGACTTCTGCACCACATCTGGAGACAAAGGCACATTGAACGAATACTACTGTGAGAATAATGGGCAGGTAAAAGATATCAGCTACCAGTGTCCATACGAATGCCAGGATGGAGCATGCGTCAAACCAACCTGTACAGATTCTGATGGTGGTTTAAAACTTGACCAGGCAGGGAAATGTATACGATCTTATGGCAATACTCTGTCAATTGAGTATGACACCTGTATTGGTGGCATGCTGTGGGAAAGATACTGTGATGTACACCCATATTGCTATACTGCCGTGTATGCATGCCCAAGTGGCTATTCCTGCAATAATGGGCAGTGTGTCCAGACAGCATCGGCCAATATCCCATAAAATTTTTTCTTTTTTTTAATAAATTATTTAAGCTCATTCTCAAATAAGTTGTTTTATGGATAAAATAACAGACTCTAAACTAGACAAATACACAATCATAACTCAAAAAGCCTTAGATCAAATTGTCATAGCCCACAAAAACAAACCTCTCTCGAAAGAGGCCAAATTAATTCTAGACATGGCAACAAGGTATTTTGAAGACTCCAAGCACTTCAGGAAAAAAGGCGATTACATCAACGCCTTTGCATGCTTGAATTATGCCCACGGCTGGCTTGACGCAGGCGCTTCTCTAAAACTGTTTGATGTGCATGACTCTAAGTTATTTACAGTTGACTAACTATAATCCCGCCACTGATGCCTGCACTTTGTGCACCTTAAAAACTGCGTTGCAGGCTCATCTGAAGCGCGAGTCTGCACAAAGAAATAATAAGCCTTCTCATTCCCGCACTTGGGGCAGGTAACATCAGCTATGGGCAAAACCTCCAGTTCCTTGTCAACCACATCAAGCCGCCTCTCCCCATGCCTGATCTTCTCGCTCAAGACTGTTGAAACATCGCTTGGGCAATGGCCGCAGCTGCTGCAAATCATCACTGTCTTGCTTCCCTTCTTCTTAGGCACCAAAATAGATCCACACTTAGGACAAAACACGTTGCACACCCCCCACAATCAATTTGAAAAGATCAAAAGCCCAGATCTTGATATACCCCACAATAGGAATCCTCAGCGCTGCCCGGCCAACCACCCTCTCCTCAACAATATCAATCTCATTAACATGCGAGAAAGGAATAGAAGCCAAATTCTTATCCCCCTTTGTCTGGAAATGATAAGTTCCATTAACAGTCCAGCGCTTCACCACCCTGTGGATAATTGGATCCGGCTGACTATTCCTGAAAACAATCACATCCCCAATCTGCACATCTTCTGGCTGCACTCCCCGCAGAATCATAATATCCCCCTTGTTAAAACCATTGGCAAACCTATACTCTATGAAATCCTCCTTAGAAATCACCAAATTATTGTAAAACTTCTCATGGATGCTCCACCAGCTGTCAAAACTGCCGCTATGCTCCATAGAATCTGAAACCACAGCCACAATCGGGTAATTGGTCCCCAGAATCCAGCCCAAACCCGGAAACACCACAAACTTGATAACCACAAAAGCCAGCACAATATTTACAATCCAGCTAAGCACACTGTCATCTTCCCAAATAAACCACCAGAGCTTCTTGAGTTTCTCTTTGACAGCCATAACCTAAAATTCAACTCCCTCAATATTAAAAAGCTTGTGATTTTACTTAAAAGTTAATGAAGCCATACAGTATACTCTTTAATATACTGGCATACATTTACCGCCATAGAAAGAGTAAAACATTAATAACCTGCCACCTTTTTGAACACTATGTTCCCAAACCCTTTGCTGCCAGTGCTCGTCTCCTTCATAACCATTGTTGTACTATGGGAGCTTTTGTGGAAAGGCATTGCCCTGTGGAAATCAGCCAGAAGCAACCAGATGGTCTGGTTCATATTTCTCCTAATCATGAACACTGTAGGCATTCTGCCAATTATCTACCTTGCATTCTTCCAGAAGCGCAAAAAATAATTATCTAATCCTAACACAATCCAAATTCCTTGGCGCCATAGTCTCAATCCGCATAGTCTTGTGAATAGAACTAGCCAAATCAAGGCATCTAGAGCTTTCCCCATGCACCACCAATGTGCGTTTAGGCTTAGGGTTGCACTTGTAAACAAAATTCATAAGCTGCTTCCTTCCAGAATGGCCAGTGAAACCCTCAATAGTGTCAACCTCCATCTTGAGCTGCACCATCTCATTCTGATTGCCATTGCCTGCAAAAGTAAAGTCGCGCTCCCCCCTCTGAATCCTCCTGCCAAGAGAACCCTCTCCCTGATAAGAAACAAATATTAGAGAGTTCTTCGGATTGTCAGCTAGCTGCTTCAAATATTCCACAGAAGGCCCGCCCACAAGCATGCCCGATGTTGCCAGGATCACGCATGACCCAACCTCCTCAATAATCTGTTTCCTCTCCTTCTGGCTGCCAACCTGCCTGAAAATATCAGACAAGAACGGATTCTGGTCTCTGTGGAAAATCAGCCTTCGCACACTTGAATTCAGATACTCAGGATAAGCAGTATGGATTGCAGTGATATCCCAAACCATACCATCAATAAAAACAGGGACCTTCTCCAGTTGCCCTGTTCTCACAAGCTCCTCAATAATCAGCATAACCTCCTGAGCACGGCCAGAGCCAAGCACTGGCACCAAAACCTTGCCGCCTCTCTTCACTGTTTTAGTAATACTGTCAGCAAGGAGCATATCACACTCTTTCTTGGGCGGCAATATATTGTCTCTGCCACCATAGGTTGACTCCATTATCAAAGTCTCCAGTCTTGGAAACTCGGTGGTCGCAGCCTCCAGCAGAGACGTTTTTGCAAACTTCATATCTCCTGTATAAAGGATATTGTGCAACCCGTTCCCAACATGCAAATGCACCATTGCACTCCCTAAAATATGTCCTGCATTATACAGAGTAATCCTAATATCAGGAGTGATATCACTCACCTCTCCATACTCTAGTGTTATGGTGTGCTTAACCATCTCCTTAATATGGTCCACATCAAAAATCGGCTCTTTACCCTCGCTGTGCATAATCTTCACATAATCAAGCAAGAGCAGAGCAGAAACATCACGCGTCGGCTCAGTGCAATAGACAGGGCCCCTAAACCCAAACTTGTACAAATAAGGGATAAACCCGCAATGATCCAGATGAGAATGTGTAACAATTACTGCATCCAGCTCCTGAATATCAAACTCAGGTGCTTCCAACAGAGGATAAGCCTCATTATCATTAGTCACATCAACTCCGCAGTCCAGCAGCACCCTTGACTCAGGGGTCTGCAAAAACAGGCAGCTCCTGCCAACCTGCCTACCCCCGCCAAGGAAACTCATCCTCACCCACTCATGTTTCTTCTCCCTTATCCAGCCATCATAAATACGATGCCCTGTCTTATTCAAAAACTTCCTCCTGTAATCCGACTCCTGATACAGCACAGACCTTATATTGTCAATCAGCTTGCATTTGATAGCAGGCTTTCTCTTCACAAAAGGCACCCAGAGAGTTTTCTCCCTGATCTCCCTCAGAATCTGGCCCTGCTTGCCAATTGCCAGCCCGGGCTTCTCAGCCTCAATAATCACACTGCTTCTCTGCGGGTCAAAAATCACTTTTTCAACCCCTGCTTCCTGGGGCAAAATCGCCATAATCTCTTTCTCAGCCTTCTCCATATCCATGGTGATGGCAGGATCAGGTCTAAGCTCTATTCTCTTCTTAATACTGTCAACCACCTGCTTGATGGCACCGCCATTGTTGAGAAAGAAATCCTTGTCTTTGGTGTACAACACAATATTTGCACCCTCAAACACAGCATCACTTATCTCAGATTCATCTAACTGGCTCAGTATTTCCTTTATTATGTCGCCCATCACAACCCTCCAGAAAATTTTACAGTTGCACTTTCAGCTCTTTATTGACCACAGTGTTGATGCCCTCCTTGGTGATCGTAACAACCTTAACACCTTCACCTGTTGCCACATCACGCTGCAAGGCAGCATTGATAGCCTTCACAGCCAATTCAACACCCTGCTTAACAGTCATATCTTTTTTGTATAAAGTCTCCAAAACACCATAGGCCATCACTGACCCAGACCCAGAGGCAATATAATCCTGGGACAAAGTAAGTGAGCCATCAGGGAAAAGGTCATAAAGGTGAAACCCAAATTTGTCCTTCCCGCCAACAATAAAATGGCTCAGTCCAGGGATCATTGACATCTTCCTGATATTGCCATAAACAATCCCGGCCAGTAAATTCACTGACTCCTTGATATTCTGCTCACGCCCATTCCTTATTTTTCTCAGTTTGAGCTCAGCCTTAATAATCTTCATCAGCAGCTGAATATCAGAAACCACTCCTGCAGTGGTTAAGGCCATATTCTCAGTTATCTGGTGGATCTTCTCTGAGTTCTTATCCACAACAAGGTAACCAGAAGTTGCCCGCTTATCAGCAGCCAAAACAATCCCATCCTGACACAAAAGCCCAACAGTAGTTGTGCCTGTCTTCAACATTTCCTTTTCCATATCAACACCCTTTTCCATATTAACTAAGAAAACAACTTAAAACTAGTAATAATTGAGGGTATATAAATGTTTCGCTAGCCAGGAGTCTTATATTCTGGAGCTATATATAACTGCCTATAAACTTTAGCCACCACCAGGGGAAATCCATGGCCCTCAAGTACAGCAACGATGTTAGTACCAGGACTAACTAAATCACCAATAGCCTCTCTTGAGGGATCCTTTGGAATGCCCTCAATTTGTACTAATCCACCATGGCCCATAATCGTCATTATCCCTTCTCTGGGGATATCCCTTAACTGCCCGGCAACCAGCTCAAGGTTACTGCCACTTACAAGCACCTCTGAATTACAAGGCGAAGCACATACCAATAAACTAGGATCAGAATACATTGCTAATACTCGCTTGTTTCCTGCAGTATAAATCAAAAGATCCCTTATTCCCCTTAGTCTATATTGGATTTCGAATTCTGATGCTCCAGGTAACTGAAAATCTTGGCCGGCAGTAACAACTGCACCACCCACTACCTCCTCTACGGATTCAAAACGAACAAACAATAAACTGTATATCTCGGGTACTATCCTTATAGCAGTAACCATATCCTGAACCTCCATCCTTCTCCCAACAGATACCCCCATATAAATACTTTTCGTCAAACACCATTTTAAAATAGTAAAACCCTGATAATCACCCGCCCTTGTAATTCAACAAGTAAGGGATAGAAGTAACTGTTCCCGCGGCTTCAAGCACGTATATGCAGATTGCGCGCTAAAATAATATTTTTTTCAAGATGATTTTTGGGTCGCTTGTCAGCGCATCCCATAGTGCTAGACAAGCTCCGCAATTGCACAATCACCTATATATTTTATCATGGTGATCATAATCTTCAAAAGAAATAAAATCTTCTGATCTGTTATAACTGAAGACCAAAACAAAATGACCGATATGGACTCTCTTTGAGTCTTTCATATCATACCTCAAGTTTTTATAATGTTCTACATCAGGTGAATCTGCAATTTCCTGAATCTTAAGCATAACTGCCTCATAAGAATTCTTGTCCTTTCTTGACAATTTAACCAGTTTTTTATGTAGTTCCGGTTTAATCTCAAATTCACGCATTTTCAATATGCTTCCTCAACTCGTTGACACTTTTAAACCGGATTCCTTTCTGTTTCTTTATACTTTGAAGTTTCTCTATATATTCCGGTCTTAGTTGAGGTTCAAGAAATTCTTCTTCATATTTACTAATAACAAAATTCACAGCGTCAGACTTATTTTTAAACCCAAATTTTCCTTTAATTATTGTTAAGAGTCTATCTTGATGTTCCCCTAAATTTACAATAGCTTGCACCATTTTCCCCCCTATTATTATGATTTATTATAAAATATTATAAACCATTATATTAATCTTTCGTTTTACATTCCCACCACATTATTTTTGCAGTAGATAATGCTCCGTGCGCTATATTACATCCTATCTGAGTTCTGCGTAGTTTTCCCTCACTTACGTAAAGGAAAAAGGATAACTATCTACCGACTAACCTTGGGCACTTCTGGATTTTGGGAGTGTCATCTGGTTTTTATCCCAAGCTCATCCAGCTGCGCCTTGCTAACATCCGAAGGAGCACCAGTCATAAGATCAGCAGCATCCTTATTCTTTGGGAATGCAATAACTTCACGAATAGACACCTCGCCAGCCATCATTGCAACCAGCCTGTCAAACCCAAACGCAATCCCGCCAATAGGCGGATTACCATAGCGCATAGCCTCTAACAAAAACCCAAACTTCTGCTTAGCCTCTTCCTCGCCAATCCCCAAAGCAGCAAACACCTTCTGCTGTACCTCTGGATTAAAAATCCTAATAGAGCCGCCACCTACTTCCCAGCCATTCAGTACAAGGTCATACGCCTTAGCCTTAACACTCTTCATATCAGAAAAATCCAGGCTGGCAGGCATAGTAAACGGATGATGCATTGCCTTGAAACGCTGCTCCTCCTCGCTATACTCAAACATCGGGAAGCCAACAACCCACTCAAATTTAAACTTCTCACCAGGCTTTCTCAGATCAGGCTTGTCAGACTCGTATTTTGCCATTGCCTCATCATAAGTTATTCTTTCAAACGGAATCTGCAACTCAACATCCAGCACCTTCTTGAAAACATACTTAACAAGCTGCTCGCACACTGCAATAATATCATCCATCTCAACAAAACTCATCTCAATATCAATCTGCGTAAACTCCGGCTGCCTATCAGCCCGCAAATCCTCATCGCGCATACATCTCACAATCTGGAAATATTTGTCAAACCCAGCAATCATTAAAATCTGCTTAAACAGCTGCGGGCTCTGAGGCAAAGCATAAAACTTCCCCTTATTAACCCTGCTCGGCACCAAATAATCGCGGGCACCCTCAGGCGTAGACTTTGCCAGAAATGGAGTCTCGATCTCTAAAAACCCTTCCCTATTCATGAACTCACGCACTGCAAACGCAGCCTTATGCCTCAAAATGATATTATTCTTCATCCGCTCTTTTCGCAAATCAAGGTACCTATATCTAAGCCTAGTCTCCTCAGTAGACTCAACACTCTCATCCAATTCCATAGGCAGCGCATCAGCAGGCGCAAGCACTTCAAGCTTACTCGCCTCAACCTCAATCTCCCCTGTAGCCAACTTGGGGTTAGCCTGAGGCTTCACCTTTACCAAACCTTCAACCCCAATAACAGTCTCCCTTCGAAGCTCCTTAATCTTATTAACCAAATCACCCTTAACAATTACTTGAGTAATACCATATCTATCCCTAATATCCAAAAACCCAATCTTGCCGCTAGCCCGGACAGTATCAACCCACCCAGCCAGCTTAACACTCTGACCATTATGCTCTTTTCTCAATTCGCCGCATGTTTTTGTTCTATATGCCATTTTATTCCTCCAATACCTGTTGAATTTTTAAGCTTTTTGAATAAGAAGGACGATGCGCAAACTAAAGATCCGCGTCAAAGCAAATGTAGCTCATATCTGTATGGAATTCGTTTTGGTATTTATTTTTTTTGAAAGATGCCAAGGGTTAAGATCAAGACTTGTAAACAACAATAATGACCGCTGACGGACTTCACTTTGTTCAGTCCTTCCGGCCACCCCGAAGGGGGCAGGTCCCCCGGCCGGCCAGCGTCATTGTTGCCTCTAAACTAATAACCTTAAGAAACATTTATAAGCTATTTTTAAAAACCAATCCTTGTGGCGAAGTAGCTTAGCCTGGAAGCAATGGGCAATATAGCGCAGGACTCATAATATTGAGTGAGGAGGAGCAATCCGATGACATAAGAAATCCTGAGGTCCCGGGTTCAAAGCCCGGCTTCGCCACTTTCAATTAAGGTTTGATACCCAAAGTATCAGCCACAAATCCAAGAACACTCTGGTCAGGTTTAAGTGTGAAATGATTATAATAAGGAATACGTGGTGTCCCTTCTAATGCTGGTCCAGCCCACTGGTACCCATTGCGGATTCCCTCGTAAAGTTTCTGGGCTGTCGTAAATCCTGCCATCCACTGAAGAGGCGAGGGTCCATTTCCTCCAGTTACCAACTGACGATGTGTATATTCAAAACCATAACCGCTAGCTTCTGAATCCAGATGAATCATCCTACCCATCATATTAAAAACCAGTCGGTCTGCAATTCGAGTTAATAACTCATGTGATAATTCTACCTCTGGTTGCCTTGCCATAAGCGCAGTCAACTCTCGAGGAATCTGCAAATTATGCCTTTGACAAATTGCCACAAGATGATCAACTGCACTCTGACCCAAGGTAAGCGCGTGTCTTGGTTTTGTCTTATCTGAAGTTAATCCAGAGACTGCTCCAATGCTTTCGTATGATCCTGGCCATATAGCATATGTAAGATATCTAATGGCTGCCTCCACACTTGGTTGTTCTGCAATACTTCCATAAAGTGGTTTATCTTTGTATAATCTTAGTATGCGAACAGAGAATAAATCGTCAAAGTGATGACCTGCGCTTACTACATCATCAACCAAACCCGCTTCCAGAGTCCAAGTGCACACATCAAAATATAACTTATTGGTGATCTCAGCAAGCACCACTAGATCTAAACCCGGAGTTCTTACTGCAGGTCTTGCATCCTGCGGTTCAAACCTTTCTCGACCGCTTCCTTCTGGACGTTGACTTTGATAAGCGTCTCTTGGCCATAAGTTAGCCAACCCATTGGGTTGCGCAGTTTGAACTTGCGGTTTTGGAGGCGTTACCTTCGGTTTGGGCCTTGCATGTAGAGCAAGGAACTTCCTAGCAGACTCATCTAACTGCAATTTTAGAATATTAGCAACAATTCTCACACCAGAACTAGAAGCAATATATCTCCCAGGTTCAAGTTCATACAGCCCCAATACTCCTTCCAGACTACCTCTACCATCAAGTGCCTGCCATAACGGATCACGAATTACTGGAGTAAACCTATCGCCAGAAGCAGAAATTCCCTCCACAAGGCGATCTAAGGACAAAAATTCTCTATTGTCATAAGGACCTATAGCATCCCTGTGATAAATAACCCCAGAAGCAACATCAATAAGCAGTTGAGGAGCATATACTCTGGCAAGATTATACTCTGCCATTGGATCCCTCTCAACAACTACAGGTGCACTACGCATCCTAGGTTGTAGTTTTGGTTTTTCCTTCACCCGCTTTGGCTTAAATCCTGGGCGAGAATGTTTACCATATCTTGGCATATCCAACCGAAAAACTCCACCATTTTTAAATCTTTCTAATTAGACCACTATAAAGTAGTGAGTTACCAATCCTACAAATAACACTCCAATGAAGTAATTGGCCCACAAGCATGCGCATACCTACTTGGTTTATCATAATTCACCTGCATTGTCTTCCCGCCCAGCCAGAACAAAACCTCTAGATAAGAAGCTCTATCATCAACAAAACCAATATCCTTCAACGGCAAACCAAAATACTGAGCAACATGCCTATAAGCAGAACCATCATCCCGCAACAAAGGCTGCTGCAGATGAGCAGCCTCACCATACAAAGCCAGATCAAAAACATCAGGATCAATCCCAATTGCTGCCAATTTCAACAATGCCACATCTCTCGGACTTGTAGTTATCAAAAACAATTTCCGCTCAAATTGAATCCTGTCAAGCATTTCAACCAGCGTGGGATCAGGCTTAATCAATCCATGCACTGGCGCTTCTGCAAGCGCCTGCTGTGCCAGGGCTTTTCCGTTCATAACACCAAGCTTTGAAAGCGCAGTACTTGCGCTTTTATGTTGTGCGTATAGACTATCAAACGCAGTCCTAACATCTCCAACCTGATAGCCAAGCTCAGCAGTAGCAAGCTCACACATCCTTTGCTGCACAATTTCATCCATCTGTGGGGTAGTGGGATAAAGCGTATTATCCAAGTCAAAACCAACTGCTTTCACATCCCTCCATTCACCAAGCAATCGCCACACTTTAAACATCGCTATTCTTAGGCTCTCTTCAGGCGAAATTTGAGTGGTATCAATATAGGCCATTCTAGGAAAGACACCATTTAATTCTCTGTAAATTGCAGCCAATTTGTCAATAGCCTCAGGCATCTCATTTTTAGTAACAGCCTCTCCTCCGCTCTGCTCTCTTGCCAAAGAACGCCTATACCCTTCTTTTCCGCTTACCTCCAAAATTAGCTGGAGATCCGGGTCAGGAAATCCAGAATTAACTGCCTCTATTAATCCCAAAGGCACATCTCTTCCTTGATATGCCATACTGTCCAATTTGCCTCGGTCACCGAGAAGAACAATATTTGGATCATGAACATGCGGCCTAATACTTGTAATATAGGTAATCAACCGATCAGCTGCAAAAACCATAGTCTCAACATATGGGTTGGCAAACCTCTGCTGTTTATACCATTTTGCAATATGCCTTAAAGGTTGAGGTTCCCTCCACCTAACCACATCATACCCAGCAGATTCCAAAGCTGCTTCAATACCCTCAACAGCCCTACCTTTCCCAGAACCAGAAACTCCAGCAACCTGGATAATCTTACCCATATATTGTTAATAGTAAATAAAACATAAAAACCTTGCTTCAACATAGCTAAGGGACAAAACGCCAACGCCCGGACTTTCAAAGACCTTTCAAGTCTATTTGAACCGGGAAGTCCTTGCGGACAGCTGCTCTCTAGCTTTGATTCGAGGCAGCCGCACTACCGAGTTATGCGACGTTGGCACGAGAGCAATAATCTTTCCCTAATATTTAAATCTTATTTACTTATGATAATATTCCCTATGATTAACAATCATCATAGCCCTGTAAATCTGCTCTACTAAAAACAGTCTGCTCATCTCATGTGTAAAAGTCATGCGGGACAATGAAATCAGTTTGCCTTTCTTCTTCACAACCGCATCAATCCCATCATGCCCGCCAAGAATAAAAGTTAGCTTCTCCTCTTTCATCAGTTTCGAGAACTCAACAGAATCAAGCATCTTACCTTCCTCCGCAAGAATATAGGCCGAACTGTCAATAAGTTTGCTTATCCTTAGCCCCTCCTTCTCCAAGCCCTCATCCTTCAACTCAACAATTGTCACATTGCATAAAGGCTTCAATCTCTTAAGAAATTCAGCAATCAGCTCAGAAATCCTATTATCCTTTACTCTCCCTACCGCAATAATCTTTATCTGAACCATAAAAAATGCCCCGCACG
>JBDRLT010000050.1:0-13179 GCA_043812815.1 Candidatus Woesearchaeota archaeon
TTCCAGGTATCCAAAGCTTTTTGGGGTTGGTTAGTCTTGATATAGGCAATTGCGAGGTTATTCAGTGCAGGCACGTTTTTCGGCTGGAGCTCTGTTGAATAAGCGAGGTATTCAATGGCTGCATTCCATTCGCTGTTTTGAAGTGCATTTATTCCAATGATCTGCGTTGCCAGAGAGAGTTGATGTCTGCCATAATAGTCTGCTGGAATCCCCACGTAAGGATATGCTGGAGTGGTAAATGGATAAAGCTGGCTTTGGTTTTGGACTTTGGCTACTTGGCTGATTATGTTTAATGAGTATTCGGTATCTATGTCAAGGAAAGTGGCGTAGATTGGCCTTTTGTGAATATTCTTGGTTAATAGCTGGTTGAGGAAAAGACTTATGGTTTGGTCTGCATGAGTCCGATTGGTGTAGCTCCAGAATATTTTACCATTCGGGTCAAGATGAAGTGTGTCTGCTACTTTGTTGAAAAACCATGGTTTGACCAAAAGGTGCATTTCAACAAATGTGATGTCTTTTCGCTTGCCCTCCACATTTTGCAGGTATGAGAAGATACCAAGGTCATTATCACCTCTGCCTATCAGGATTGAATTGTTTTCCAAAACATTTAGCACATTTAATCCATAGTGATAGGCATATAAGTAGTTGCTTTTGTTGTTTGTTGTATAGTTGCTGATGAGAGGAAAAAGGATAAGTAGAAGTGCTATTGCCAAGATTGATTTTGAGGTAAGCTTGAATTTGGCAAAAACATTGTTTAAACCGATTGCGATAAAGAATGTGTATGCCAAGATTATTGGAGAGATGTAATTGCCGATGTCAGTTATCCTGTAAAGCAAGCCATAGAAGGATGTTATGCAAATTATTCCTGCAAAGGCGACGGTTGCACGACTGGGTTTTTTCAAGGCAGCTATGCCAATTATCCCAAAGAGCATAGCCAGGATACCAACTTCAGAATAGAACTGGCTGAAGAAATCGCTGATGGGCGGCTCTGTAATTTTGAGGAGATAGTGATACTCTTTTCCTGTTATGTGGGTGATCAGGTTTGAGAGATTTTCTGGGTTGTTCCAGTCAATAACTGGGTTCATTGCTGATCTTATTGGCAGGTAGATGTAGGGGGTTAGGCTAACAATAAAGAGGACTGCGCATAGCGGAATGTGCTTGGTAATTTGCTGGTTTTTCAATAATAAAATAAGATATGCCGGCGCAAACAATATTGAGGTTATGTGGTGAGTGAGGCTTAAGCCGAAGCAAAATGTAAACAGATAGAGATACTTGGGCTCATGGGTTTTTGTGTACTCCAGTAGAAGATAGATATTGAGAGCCAGGAAAAATGCGTGCATGGTGTATACTTCTGCAACAACTGCCTGGCCCCAAAAAGTTTTTGAGAAGGCAAATATGAATGCAGCTGCCATTGAGGCTGGTGCTGACTTGGTTATATGAAGGCATATTAAGAATACAAGAAGGCATGTGAGCGCAGCGAAGACTGCCGAAAAGAGGTTGGCTTTGAATGCAACTGTTCCAAATGGGAGCAGAGTAAACAGTTTCCCGAGGAGAATGTAGGTGGGATAGCCTGAAGGGTGGGGGATACTAAGGGTGTGGATTGCTGTTATTAACTCCCCTGAATCACCCCAGTACACAGTTGGAGCTAGTGTTACCAAATAGATTAGTAATGGGATAAATAAGGAGATGACGGCAAGTTTGTCTATTTTCATTTCAGTACATACTCGAGCGGATTGTGCAAGCAAATGGTTTGTTGTCAACTGTGACTGATATTGTATGGGTGGTAACTGTTCGGCTTTTCAACCTAATTGAGTTTATTCTTTTGAAGTTGAATGAACCAGGGAGGCGTTTCTTGAAGAATCCAATTTTGTCAAGTTTTGTTTTTTGATTAATTGTTTCCCGGTCGATTTGTGAACTGATATTTTTTAGGTTGCCAAACCAGATTTCATCGCTGAGATTGAATGCAAAATCATGAGCTAATCCCTTTAGTCTGCTTAGTTTCATAGGCTAATCTTACTAAGAAGTCTATATAAAGTTTTTTATCCGCCGCAGAGTTTTTTAAGTTTTTCCCATTCTTGGTCAACATGCTTCTGGATTTTGTCAAGCAATGGCTTGTTCTGGGGAGAAAAAAGGTGTGAAAACCTTCTCTGGGTTTTGAGCCATTCTGTTATTGGCAGTTTTTTGTCTTTGGGATCATAGTTGAGAGTATACCTGCCATTTTCAATTTCAAAAAGCGGCCAGTAGCATGTTTGGGCTGCAAGTTTGGAGATCTCAACTGTTTTGTTGTATGGAAATACCCAGCCTGCCTGGCATGGTGTTAGAATGTTCATGAATGCAGGGCCTTCAGTGGCAAATGCCTTTTGGGCTTTTTTGATTACATCAACATAGTTGTGGATTGCTGCCTGGCATACATAGGGAATGTTGTGGGCTGCAACCACTTTTGTGAGATCTTTTTTAAACTGGGTTTTGCCCTGTTTTACTTTACCGGCGGGTGCTGTTTTGGTGTCTGCTCCAAAGGGTGTGGCTGAGCTTCTCTGAATGCCAGTGTTCATGTAGGCTTCATTGTCGTAGCAGACATAAAACACATTGTGGCCTCGCTCAAGCATGCCTGAGAGGCTTTGAAGCCCGATGTCATAAGTGCCACCATCTCCGCCTATTGCCAGGAATTTAATATCTTTGGTGATTTTGCCTGACTTTTTCAGCACGTTGTACGCTGTTTCAACTCCGCTCATAGTGGCAGCAACATTTTCAAAAGCATTGTGGATAAACGGAACCTTCCAAGAGGTATATGGGTAGATTGTGGTGCAGACTTCTAAGCAGCCAGTTGCGTTGCCCACTACCACTGGTTTGTCTGTTCCTAGAAGGATTTCCCTTATTGCGATGGGGACTCCGCAGCCAATGCACATTCTGTGACCAGGGCCAAGCCGCTCCGGCAGTTTTGAGAGCTCTTTGATATTTATTGCCATTACTCTCTGACCCCCAGATAGCGTATATAGTCATAGTCTTTTCTTCCATTAATCTCAGGCAGTTCTTTGAACACTTGTTTCACATGGTCAAGGGTAAGCTCTCTTCCCCCAAGGCCATAAATATAGTTTATTGCTTTGGGCTTTTTGTCTTGGTTATAAAAGGCTGATTTGACGTCGATAAAAAGCGGACCGCCTGAAAGGCTGTATGTCTCTGCACGATCAAGCACTGCAAATGCCTGGAGGTGTTTGAGGGCTTGCACAATCTGGTCTTTTGGAAATGGCCTGTACATTCTAATTTTCAGCAAACCTGCTTTTATGCCTTGGCTGCGCAGCTCATCAATAACATGTCTGGTTGTGCCTGCGCTTGAATTCATGCTGACAATGGCAAATTGAGCATCTTCAAGTTGATAGGGTTCAATGAGATTTAGTTTGGTGCCGCTGATTTTTTGATAATCGTCAGCGATTTTTTCAAATGCTCCAAAAACATATGTCATTGCCTCGCTTTGCTGGCGCTTGTGCTCAAAATAATAGTCAAAGAGGTCAAGAGGCCCTGATGTTACTGGTTTATCCACATCCAGCAAGGGGTATGGTTGCTTGTAGTCACCAATGAAATTCTGAACCTGTTTATCCTCTAAAGTGTCAACCCGCATTGTTTCGTGGCTTGTTATAAAGCCATCCTGGCAAACCATGACAGGCAGTCTAACTTGTGGGTGCTCAGCAAGCTTAGTGGCAACAATGGTGTTGTCGTAGACCTCCTGAGGGTTTTCTGAGTATAATTGTATCCATGAGCTGTCTCTTGCAAGCATTGAGTCAGAATGGTCTCCGTGGATATTGATTGGGGCGCTCAAAGCTCTGTTGACAACATTCATGACAATCGGGAGTCTTAAAGAGGATGCAATGTAAACTATCTCCACCATTAGAGCAAGACCTTGGGAGGCAGTGGCAGTCATTGTGCGTGCCCCTGCAGCTGCAGCACCCACGCATGCTGACATAGCTGAGTGCTCAGATTCAACTGTTATTAGCTCTGTTTTGACTTCTCCATCTGCCACATATTGTGCAAATTGGTGCATGACTGGTGTTTGGGGAGTAATGGGATAAGCTGCAACCACATCTGGGTTGATCTGCTTCATTGCCTCACCTGCAGCTGCTGCGCCTGTTAATGCCTGTGTGTTCATTTTTTCTCGTTTATTTGGACTTTGGTTGTCCTGCCTCGCTCGTCAAAGTCCGGGGTGGGCTCTGTTTCCATAACCATTTTTATACATTTGACTGGACAGATTTCTGCGCAAATCTGACACCCTTTACAATGATCATAGTCAAAGCCTTCCATGTTTCCTTTTTCAGCATAGATAGATGTGTCAGGGCACATTATCCAACATTGTAAGCAGTTGATGCATCTTTTTTTGTCAACCAATGGCTTGAAGGTGCGCCATCCGCCAGTGTAATACTCTTCTGAGTTTCCTGCTTGGATAATTAGGCCTCCTTCAGGAATATCGCGCCATCCTTTGGCCTCTCCTGATGCTGCCAAAAATCCAGACACTTTCTTTTTCATTTATGCCTCTTTAAGCTCAGTGTATGCAAGGTTCAAGCATTCAATGTTGCGGTCCATGGCCTCTTTGCCGATTTTTCTTTCAAGATGGTCCCGTAGTTCTTGTTCCACAGAGTGTTTTGGGATTAACGTTAATACTTTGGCTATTGCCCCGAGAGCAGGGGTATTAGGTATGTTTTTGCCAAGTATTTTTAGCGATATGGCTGTACCGTCAAAGGTGAAGACCTTGCCATTAAAGTTGAGTAGCTGTTTGATTTTCTGGGTAGACTGGGTGGTGTTGATAATAATTTTTGTATTAGGTGAAGGGCTGGCCATTTCTGTTAGAGTGTCATCCATGATCAGGATCAAGTCTGGCTGAGTTACTGTGGTGTGCAGAAAAATAGGTGTGTCACTAATCCTGATGTAGCTTAGAATAGGGGCGCCTGTTCTTTCAGCACCATATTCAGAGAATGCTTGGATATGCTTGTTGAGTTTTAAAGCGGCACCTGCAAGCACTTCAGAGGCTGTTTTTGCACCCTGGCCACCCCTGCCAATGATAGTGATCTCATAAATATTTTCCATTGTACCTCTTTTTATAAAAAATTCGTGAGAGTGATATTTAAAGATTTCTAAAAATCAAATTTTATATACACTGTCTCCTTGGCGGACAGCGCCAGGAACTTTCATGCCTATGGACTGACCTGCTTTTGCTTCCTGAACAGCTTTGTGCTCGATCTGCATTGAGGAGACTGCAATTGTGAAGTCTGTGGTAAATCCCTTTATCTGGATGTTGTCTCCAACCTTTAATGTGTTGCTTAGTTCCACAACCGCCACTCCGATATTACTGAAGTAGTGGCTTATTGTACCAACCTTTTGAGCCAAATTCACCCACCTCCTGTGTTGATGATGGATAAATGGGGATATAAGTATATAAATTATTTGGAAAATCAAGGGCATAGTAAAAACTAAGCCCTTAAGAAGTGTGATAGAGGCAGCCTAATGCTTTTTTTTGTACTTTTCAGCACATCCTTCTGAGCAGAATCTCAGTATTTCCCCGTCTATCTCTTCTTCAATTACTGAGTCCGGTCCAGTGAAGATCTCTCCGCAATAGCGGCATTTGGCATCTTGACCCATGCCATCTGCGCCTTTCATAAAGCCCTCTTCCCAGGGCTCAATAGCGTCATCTTCAACTAGCTCTTCTCTTCCTTCATCTGAGTATATATCATACTCGTCTTCTTCATCTTCTGCCATAGTAACCCCCTTGGTGGTTTTTCAAGCAGGTGATATTTAAACTTTATGGAAATGATTTGGAGAAAGCTCTGTCTTTTTCTGGAGTGAGAATTTGTGGGCTAACCTTAGTGGTTCAGGTAGTTTTTTGCCAGGGATGAGACATTGTTGGATGATTTGTGTACTTGTTTTGAGGCTTATCCTATGCCCGGGACTTATTATAAGCGGGTTGGAGTGCTGTTTAGTATGCAGCCTTATTGCCACTGGTTTATCATCCAGATAAATTTTGTCTTCTTTTAATACACCGCAGGACTGGTTTTTTGCCACACCTATTGTTGGAAGGTCCAGGAGCAGCCCGATGTGTGAGGCGCAGCCAATTCTTCTTGGGTGGAGAATGCCGTTGCTGTCAACCACCAGAATGTCTGGTTTGGTTTGCAGAAGGGTGAATGCCTCGATGATTGGTGTAGCTTCGCGGTAGCTCAGGAATGACGGGATGTATTGTATTTTGGGCTTGGTCACTATGTGTTTTTTTTCGAGGAGAGTGAGAGTTTTGAAGTCTAGAACAACAACAGTTGCCACCATTTGGTCTTGGATGTAAGCTATATCTGCTCCACCGATGGTAGCCAGTTGAGAGAAATCGTCTTTTGTTATTACTTTCTTAGCAAGCCTGACCTGTTCCTCTGTTAGTTTGGCTATGTCCATTTGGCAACCCTTTTTAAGAGAGAGAGTTTAGTAGTATATAAAAAGGTTTTGGTTCGTTACCATTGTCTGGTGACTATACCCCGTGAGAAGGGTAGTAATACTGCATAATGTTAATTCTTTGACGTAGGAAAATTTATGGTCACCATATATAAAGTCTGAGTATATGCAATTGCGGAGCTTAATATTAATTTTGCAGTATTCTTAAGCGACCCTAAAATAATTAATACAAAAAATTTATTTTAGCGCACAATCTGCAAATAATGGCTTGAAGCCGCGGGAACATTAACTGAATTTCCCTTGCTTGTTGAGAGTTAGGGAAAACCCAATATCTCGCTGGCGTTAGAATTCTCAAGCACGGAGACTTGCAGAGTTTACAATAATACGTCCAGATGGTTTATTGACTTGTCAGAATTATAAAAAAAAAGGCTCCCTAAGAGAGGGGTTTGGGGAATAAGAACACTTGAAGGGAGCCTTATAAGTTGAATTCCTCCAGCCACATATGGGCTAATTTGAGGAGTGCTTTGTGGAAGTCATCTGATATGGAGTATGTTCTTTTGTATAGGTCGTATTTGATAATCCCCATGGATTTCATAGGGGTGAGGATTCGATCGTAAAATTGTCTTTTGTTGTAGCTGATTTTTTTACCCTCATGCTCCACCTTGCCGTCGTGGAGCTTTGTGGCAAACTCAGACATCTCTGGCTTGGTTACTGAGCCTTTGTGGGCTTTGATGTATTTTACCAGGAGTTGGGCCACTACTATCTGCTGGGTTGTGGCAAAGACTACCTCATAGATATTGTCAGGTAGATTGAATTGGTCAAACAAAATAACCATGTTAAGGGTAAGATGGCATACTAGTATATAAATATTTCTATTTAGGGTATCAGTATAGAAAAAGGTATATTAGCTACTTTTTAAAAAATTCGTCCAAACGCTCTTTGTAAAGCTTGGTTGTTACTATCTTCCAGGTTAAAGGAAAACATCTCTTGTAGTGATGCCAAGAATACCGCTCCTCCAGGAAGATAATGGCGCCCCGGTCTGTCTCTGAACGAATAACGCGGCCAGCGTTCTGCATTACCTTGTTCATTGCAGGAAAAATATACCCGTAGTCCCAGCCTTTGCTGAACTGCTCATCATAATATTTGATGAGTGCTTTCGTTTCTAAGTCAGGCACATTTAGGGGAAGGCCGACCACAACCACTGCTTTGAGATAATCGCCTGGCAGATCGATCCCTTCACCAAATGAGCCAGAGACTACTGCAAGGAGCACAGCTCCCTGCGCATTGTATGATTTGAAGTTTTCCAGAGTTTCTTTTTTCTCACTTTTGCTCAGGCTGGGCATCTCGACAAATGTCGTCTTTTTGCACACCAGGCTTTTGTTGACTTGGTCACGCACATAATAGCTTGGGAAAAAGATGATTGTGTTACCTGGGATTGAGTCGATAAGCTCTGAGCAGATTGCCGCTATCCTTTTGTATTGGGCTTCGTTTCGCATAGAGAATTTGGTGGTTGTCTCGGGGATTATCATTGTGAGTTTGTTCTCGTCAGGGAATGGGCTTTTGTATTGCTCAAGTTCAGCTTTTTCGAACCCGAGTATGTCTTTGTACATCTCGAGCGGAGTGAGTGTGCCACTCATCAGTATTGTGGAGTGAGTCTCTGCAATGACTGGCGCTGTAATCAGGCTGGGATCCAGGCAGCGGTAACTCAGGACAACATTGTCTCTTCTGCCTTTGATAATTGCTAGGATTCTCACAAAACCTTGGTCAGGACCTTGCCATTGCTTCAGGAAATTGGCGACCGAGCCGATAAAACTCTGCTTCTCTTGTTCTCGCACTGCATCTGCTATGAAATGAAAATCTTCAATGAGTTGTTCATAATTGTCAATTTTGTTCATGAATTCATTCTTGCTTACAATGGTTTCTGAGGTGACTTCGGCAGCGAGATCCAATAATGCATTTTTAATAATAGATAAATTGCGCTCGGTTTCTTTGTAACTAAATTTCCTGGCTTCTCTTATGGCACGGTCAAGAATGTAGGTTGAGGTGCGCTGGGTCATGAGGTTGCGGATTCTTGCAGGGAGATTATGAGCTTCATCCACGATCACGATTGAACTCTGGAGTTCCTTAGCGGATTTTCTGAAAAAGATTTCGCGGATTGCAGGGTTGAACACATAATAGTAGTCAGCGATTATCACATTGGCTGATTTTGAGAGTTCTGTGGTTATCTCATAGGGGCATAGCTTCTGTTCTGAGCAGATTTCAACAATTTTCTCAGAGTGGCTTGGGCTTATCTTTGACAATTGCTCAATCACTTGCTTTGATTGGGGTGTTAGCTTGCTGCCATTTCGGGTGTTTGCATAATACTCGCATTTGCCTTCTTCCCGCATTGCTCTGCAGTAGTCAGCAAAGTCAGAGCTATATAGTGTCTCGATTCCAGGCACAGGACACATCCATTTCTTGCCTATTATATCTATTGCCTTGATTTCCACACTGAATTTCTGATTTATCTCCTTCAGGGTTTCAACTGCAATAATGTGCTGGGTGTGCCTGGATGTCAGGAAGAGAATTGTAAGTTTATTCTTAAGCGCATAATTGAGAGCAGGGCACAATGCTGCAACAGTCTTGCCCAGACCTGTTGGTGCATGGACAATGAGGTTTGTGCTATTCTTGATTACCTCGTCGATTTTCTGCATGAGTTGCTTCTGCACTGGCCTGATTTTCTCGTAAGGGAATAGGTTTTTCACAGAGTGCAAGAAAAGTAGATTTGTTTATATGTTTAGTCTTTTGGCCTTATTTTCTTGGAAATTTTGCTAACTTGCTCTTTGATGGTGGCTGCGATGTCTTTTCTTTGCTTGCTTGTTTTTTTCTCAACGGCTGCTGCCATGGTTTGAGTGCTTGCCACTGCTCTGCCAACATAATTGTGATCCCAGAGCACTTTGCCAATATCTTTTATCCTTTTGGAGCCGCCATAGCCATTGATATATACCATGTTTTCAATTGGCAGGCGATATGTTGGATTTGGCTTCTCATCTGCATAACCTAAAGTCAGAATCACCTGCGGTCTGACATCATCTGGTATGCCCAGTGCCCGCTGGACCATATTCTCTTCAAAAGCGCCCACCCAGCAGGTATCCAAGCCAAGTGATCTTGCTGCGAGGATCATGTGTGTGGCAGCAATAGCGCAGTTTTGTATTGAGTAGAGTCGTTCGCCCCTCAATCCAAAGTATCGGGTGATTTTCTCCATTTTTGCGCAGATCACGATGATTATTGGAGCGGTTTCCATCCAGCGCTGTGAGACTGCTGCTTCAGCCATTTTTTTGATAAGCTCAGGCTGGGTTACCACAACAAATTTCCACTCCTGAACATTTCCTGCACTAGGGGCCAAGCGTGCTGCTTCTAGGATTTTGCTCACCTTCTCCCATTCAATTGGTGTATCCAAGTATTTGCGGACTGATCTTCTGGTTGTGATTGCCTCAAAAATATCCATATTGGTTTTCCTGGTTATCTTGAATATATATTTTTTGGTTTTGGAAACTTATTTATGCTGAACTTGCGCTTTGGATAAAAGTATGGTAAAACGGAGATTGGTGCTTACTTTGCTGGTGATTTCAACAGTATATCTGATAGTATGTATTAATCTCTTCTTGGTTATGTTTAACCTTGGCTTATATCAGCAGGAGTTTGAGAAGCTGCATACGTATGAAAAGATTGCCAATGCAGATGCTGTTGCGCTAGACATGATAAAATATCTGAAATCTGAATCTGCCATTATTACTTCAGGCGCTTTCACAAAAAATGAAGTTGACCATCTGAGAGATGTGCGGATAATTGTGCAGAGGTTGCAGATTTTATCAGTGATAATGCTATTAATTTGGGGTGGTGTTGTTTTCAGACGCAATTTCAAGATTCTTGCTTCGGCGATGGTTTATTCTGGAATTTTCCTTGTTATGCTGATTGCTGCTCTTTTTTTGATGGCAAACAATTTTGAGTGGTTGTTTGTTAAGTTTCACCTTATATTTTTTCCGCAGGGAAATTGGATGTTTAGTAATGAAAGTTCATTGATTCGGTTGTTTCCTAAGCAGTTTTTCGTCGATATGTTTACAAATATCTTGTTGAGAGTTCTGGTGTGCAGTGTCATCTTATTTGTTGCCGGGAATGTGATTTTATCGGAAAAGATTAAAATGTTTATCAAAAAATCAAAAAATATTTAAAGGAGCAATCCCTGAATTGAACATAATTCTTAGAAAATAACAAGAGGTGCTTTGATGGTTACCAAGAAGAGAGCAGTGAAGAAAAAAGCTGTCAAAAGAAAAGCAGTGAAGAAGACAGCTGTTAAGAGAAAAGCAGTGAAGAAAAAGGCAGTGAAAAGAACCGTGAAGAAAAAAGCTTCAAAGAAAAAAACGGTCAGAAAGAGATAAATTTTTGTCCCATTAGGGACATCTTATTTTTTACAAAGATTTTTTAACATATCTTGTTGTTCTGGAGATTATGGCTGAGGTTGGCAGATGTGGTTTGTGCTGCAGTTTGCTTGTGAGATTGAATGCAGAGGATATTAAGAGGATCAGGTTATGGGGGTATAAGGAAAGGTTTTTTGTGGCTAAGGGCCCTTTGCTGAAGAGGATTAATGGTTATTGCGTTTTTCTTGAAATCAAGGAAGGGATGGCAACTTGCACAATATATAATGATCGGCCTCAGAAATGCAGAGAGTATGTTTGTGTTTACCCGGGTGAAGAGGATTGTAGATTGAAGAAACACTATTCTATTGTAGACATAAAGCAGGTTTAGATAAATTTTCCCAGATCGGTTTGCAGGTTAGTCGGTGGCAAGACAATTTCCGGCTGTGTGAACACTGGTTTACCATACACTCCGTCATAGCCTGGCTGAACTGTAATTTTCTGATGGCGGTTGCTGATTATTAGGTTAGCTATTTTCGGGGCTGCGATTTTCAGGAGTTTATCATATGGTGTTTCCAATAAGACTGTGAGTTCGTCACCAAATGCGCTTATCAGCTTGTGATATTCTTGCCAGACTTTTTGAGAATTGACTGTTGAATTAAGCAAACCAGCTATTAGTTCTGACAATGGTATGAGATTTGTGAATGGTATTGATTCTTTTGGCTGAAAGCCCTCTGGCCTGTCTGCAAGCTCTTCAACCCTGTGCAGCACACCGATTGTGAGCGGTTTCCTGCAGACAGGGCAGATATTTTTTAATTTGATTGCCTCTTTTGGTGCAAGCACAATTCCGCACGCTCTGTGGCCGTCATAATGATACTTGCCTTCATGGGGCCAGAACTCAATGGTTTTAACAAAATGTTCTCTGGTGTGGAGGGCGCTGATGAGGCTAGTGTAGTTTACTTTTTTGAGGTCAAAGATGTTGCATTCCCTGCCAATTCTCCACGGCCAGAATGAGTGCAAATCGGAGTTGCTAATTAGCGTGTAGCTATCTAGAGCTGAGAGTCTCCAGTTCATCGCTGGGTCTGAGCTAAGCCCTGTTTCCAAAGCGTGGATGTGTTTTGTTTGGTCGCCAAAGCATTCCTCTACTGAGTCAAAGCCTGATTTTGAACCAAAAAGGCTGAACCAAGGTGTCCAGATGTGCGCAGGGATAATCTCTATTTCGCTGCTGATCTCTTTTAACATCTCGACAAATTCCGGGCATGGGATTTTGAAGATGGGTCTGCCATCATAATCTACTCTTCCTCTTTTGCTGAGAGTTGCTGTTATTTGACCTGCGATTTCAAAACTTGGGGCAAGCACAAGGTTGTGGATTCTCCTACCTTTGTTATTCTGGCTGTATACTAATGAGATTTCTGTTTGGAGGACGAAGTTGAAGCCTGTGCTGGTTTTGAGAATGCCTGTTTCATCTTCGATGAGATGCTGCCTGAGTTCTTTGATCCATTGAGGATGGGTAAAATCGCCTGTGCCAAGCATGCTGACTCCTTTCATGCGCGCATATTTTTCAAGGTTGGCTATGGTGAGCTGGCTTGAGGTTGCTCTGGAGAACCTGCCATGGATGTGGGCATCGACTATCTGCATTGGTGTGTTGGTGAGGAGGGGTGTTATAAATGTTTGCCAAGATGGTGGTTTGGAACCGAAAAGTTTATATATAAATAAAAGAGGTACTAGTTTGGATATTAATAATGTGATTTTAGGAGGTTGATATTATGTTTAAAAAGAGGAAGGCCCAGGCAGCAATGGAGTTTTTGATGACTTATGGTTGGGCTATTCTGGTTGTGCTTGTGGTTATCGGTGCTCTCGCTTATTTTGGGGTTTTGAATCCTCAGAGGCTTTTGCCTCCCAGATGCACATTCCCCACAGGGCTTACGTGCAGGGACTATGTGGTTCATGAGAATAGTTCTAATATGATTATTTCTTTAAGTAATGCGATGGGCAAATCAATTAACATAGTTTCTGTTATTGCAAATGGAACAGCTGGAAATAATATACATTGCAACGCGGGGGCTTATGCTGATGTAATTGTTAATGGTAAGAACTTCGATGCTACACTTACTTGTACTGGCTTTTATGCAGGCATTTCTAAGGATTATGACACTAAGTATAGGTGGGATATAATTATTTCATGGTATTATAATGATACTGGGGCAACCTATACCAGAAGGACTGCGGGTGAGCTTTTTACCGGTATTGAACCTTAATTTTTTCCTTTTTTATAATGCTACGTGCACAAGCATCAATTGAATATCTTACAGTTTTCTCTTTGGTATTTGTGATTTTGATCCCGACTGTCTATGTATTCCAGGATTAT
>JBDRLT010000051.1:0-2336 GCA_043812815.1 Candidatus Woesearchaeota archaeon
TTCTAGAGATGAGAGTTTCAACCCGGTTATTTTGGGAAAAACGTAGTATGCGCCAGCTGGTTTCTGGTATGAGAAGAGCTTTGGCAGCCTATCGAAGCGTTCGCAAATCGTTCCCCTGCTTTCTGTAAATTTTGATTTGAAGTACTGCTTTGCTTCTTCGCCGCGTTTGTCTGAGAGTGCGCCGATGCACGCTACTATTGCTTGTGTTGGAGGCGAGATGCAGAAATGGAGATGGACTTCTCTAAGTTTGCTGATTATTTCTGGGTTTGCGTAAAGGTATCCGAGGCGCCAGCCTGTCATGGCAAACTCTTTTGAAAAGCTTCTGCAAACAATGAGATTGTTCCTGAGCTTTGGGATATTAAGAGGCGAGTACAGCTCAGTATCATAGGTAAGGAATTCGTAGGCCTCATCGAGTATCAATATTAGATTATGGTCGAGTACAATCTTGGCTAGCTTTTTGACTTCTGCTTCAGAGAGCACTGTGCCTGTTGGGTTGTTGGGGTTGGTAAGCACCACCACTTTTGTTTTCTTGGTGATGGAATTTTCCAGTTTAGTTAGATCTATTGCCCATCTCTTGGCTTCATTGAATGGAACAAAAATGGGTTTTGCCTGGGTAATGTGTATCTGGGCTAGATGTAATGGGTAGCTTGGATCAAAATAGATTACTTGGTCGCCTTTTTCAAGGAGGCTCATAAATGAAGAGAACAAACCGCCAATGCCACCTAATGTCAAGTAGAGTTTATCGGTGCTGGGCAGAAAGCCATTTTGGGTTTTGATGTATTTTGCTATTAGTGCTTTGAGTTCGACCTCCAACTTTGGTTCAGCATACATGCCAACTGTTGGATCGTGTTTGGCTCTTTCATATAGGTAATCATAGATGAATTGCGGTGTTGGGAATTGGGGAGTGCCTTGGCCTAAGGAGAGTACATCAGTGTATTTTGAGGCATATCTCATCATAAAGCCAATGCCTGAGTTGGGGACATTTTGGACGCGGGAAGAGAATTTGTATTGCATAGTCCATTATTCAGGTTATTAGTATAAAAAGGTTTCTCAGAGTTTGGCAACCCCATTTTTAGATTGCGACTGATATTCCAATTTGTTGCTAAATGCGAACCAAAAAGTTTAATAAATCTGATGAATATAGTCAGTTAAAATGGATATTGAATCAAGATTAAAACTGATTAATGAGGTTGGTGAAGAGATAGTTACTGTTCCAGAACTGAGAGAATTACTAGAGTCTGGGAAAAAGCTGGTTGCTTATGATGGTTTTGAGCCTTCTGGCAGGATTCATATTGCCCAAGGCATTATGCGAGCTATTAATATTAACAAGATGACCAAGGCTGGCGTTAAGTTCAAGATGTTGGTAGCTGACTGGCATGGCTGGGCTAACAATAAGATGGGTGGGGACCTTGAGAAGCTCCAGAAGGTGGGGAAGTATTTTATTGAGGTGTGGAAAGCTTCTGGAATGGATTTGGAGAAGGTTGAGTTTGTATGGGCTAATGATTTTATCAAGGATCCTGAGTATTGGAAGATTGTGATGCAGGTTGTCCGGAATTCTACTGTGAGCAGGATTGTGCGATGTGGGCAGATTATGGGCAGAAAGGAAGCCGAGGTTATGCAGGCTTCACAGATTTTGTATCCGTGCATGCAGTGCGCTGATATTTTCTACTTGAAAGCTAATATTTGCCAGCTTGGTATGGACCAGAGGAAGGTTAATGTGCTTGCAAGAGAGATTGGTGAGAAGCTTGGATTTTGGAAGCCGGTTATTGTGAGCCATCATATGCTAATGGGACTAGGGCAGCCAGCTACAGGAGAGAAGGATGCATTGGAAAGAACAATTGATCTGAAGATGAGCAAGTCTAAGCCGGATACTGCTGTTTTCATGGATGATTCTGAAGAGGAGATTAAGAGAAAGATCTTGAAAGCCTGGTGTCCTGAGCAGGTGGCAGAGAATCCTGTTTTAGAGTATTGTAAGTACTTGATTTTTGAAAGATTTGATGCAATGAAGATTGAGAGGCCTGCAAAGTTTGGGGGAGATGTTGAGTTTGGCAGCTATGGGGAGCTTGAGAAGGCTTACTCTACCGGCAAGATTCACCCTGCTGATCTGAAGAAGGCTACTGCTTTGTACATCAATAAGATGGTGGAACCTGTCAGAAAACATTTTGAGACTGATAAGAAGGCAAGAGAATTGCAGGAGTTTGTGAAGAGTGAACGAGTTACTAGGTAGGTCTTTGTAATTGCGGAGCTTTCAATCTGTTGTTGTATCATACTTTGAGGACATAGAATTATTATTAAAATACATTATGGCGCACGCTCTGCAAACAATGGCTTGAAGC
>JBDRLT010000052.1:0-22696 GCA_043812815.1 Candidatus Woesearchaeota archaeon
AACACAAATTTTGCACTCCTGAGTAGAGTTAGCTTAACAAAGCCATTAACAGATACTCACAGTTATGGAGTCTCAATCGCGCGTCTGACCACCACATTAGGGGGGGGCAAACCCATTTTGCAGAGATATGGGGACCTAATAAAAGGCAGGCGCTCAACATGGGGCAGGTTAGAAAAAACCTATGTTGAGCCAACATTGAAGGATGTTACACCAGGAGACATCTCAATGGCACTGCCCAAAAGAATATTGGTAAATCTTATAGAATCAATGGAAGCCCTAAACAAGGTGATTCCCGGAGTTGCCTCAGACTCAACACTACTCTATGCACCGGAAATCAAGCTTTTCAGCGCAAGAATCTCCTCTGATAAGAATATGCAGACGCAGATAAAAGGGTTATACGTTGCAGGAGATGGAGCAGGTGTATCAGGAAATATCGTCGGAGCAGCAGCCACAGGGATTATTGCTGCAAAATCAATAAAAAAATAAAAAAGAATTATCTTCTCTTCTTTGCTGGTTTTCTCTTAGCTTTGGCTTTCTTGGCTTTCTTCTTTCTGCCTCCTCTTGCCATCTTTGCTCTTGAGATGTCTCCGTTCTTATCCACAAAGTAGAGCCATCCTTTTGCTTTCTTAACGCCGACTTTTGCTACTTTTTCTGCCATTTTTACCTCTTATTTTTTTATTTGATAATATTAGTATAGACGAGAGAATTCCCATTTAAATATTTTTTGGTTTCTTCGTCGTCTGCAACCCAAATAATGCTCATATTGCTTAGAAATTATAAACAAACAGCCTTTGGAAAAAGGTCTCAAATCCTCTCTCCAGCGCCCAGTCCAGGGGTAATATTGAAAATCTCTGTAACCCTTATCTCCACAACCCCCTTGGGAACCCGATTTGGATTCTTTGACAACACAAACCTCTTGCCAGCCTCAAAAATTGCACCCTCAGTGTGATATGTAGAAACCCCCTTCAATTTGTAGCCCTCCTCAGTCTCACTATCCCAAAAGCTCACACAAACCTTGTTATTATGCAACAGGTTTTCATGGGTCATCAGCATAAAATTGTCCACAACCAATAGTGTTGCGCCGTCATACACCTTCTTCCAATAAATTGGTACAACATTTGGGTCAGCATCGCTGCTGGCAGTTGCAAAAGCCACAGCAGCTACCTTGTTAAAAAGAGTTTTGACATATCCTGGAATCTCCACTCTAACCACCCCCTTGCTTTTCATGAACTTGAAATATTTAAACCTTTGTAGAAGAGTATATAAGCCAATTCCATAGTTTACACTGTATGGACCAAAAAATCAGGAAGTTCCACGAGCTGAAAAAAGTTTACAGACAGAATAGAGTCGATAGCAGGCATGAGAGCTCAGCAGAACACACGTGGAGCTGCCTTGTTCTGGTAGACTATTTTCTTGAAAAAACCAAATTGGACAGACTAAAGGTCTTTGAGCTGCTCTTGTACCACGATGTTGTCGAGATAATAACAGGAGACACACCAATACTCCACATCAGAGAAAGCAAGCACCAAGATGAGCTGAAGGCAATGCAGATTATTAAAGAGCAGATACCTACTGAACTTAAGCAGAAGTTTGAACAGCTCTTCCTTGAATTTGAAGCAGCCAAAACCCCAGAAACCAAATTCGCAAAAGCCATTGATAAGCTGGATGCCACTGTCCATGAACTGGACTATAAACAAGATTGGAAAGGCTGGACAGATGAGAAAGTAAGGCAGTACAATGATCATTTCTTTGCTGATTTTCCGGAGATAAAAAAATTCCATGATGAATCATTGGAATATGTAGAAAAAGAAGGCTACTTCAAATAGCCTATATATTTATGACATTGTGGTAACAACAATCCGAAAAGCTTAAATAACAATAAGGATTTCTTTGTTCAAGGTAATAAACATGACACAAGCAATTTCGCAAGGGGCCAAGGCGTCTCTCGACGCTGGTTGTCTTCACCTTTGGTAGTTGTAGTTCTATTCTTTACACAATTCAAAAACCCAATTATTCTGGCGGTAGTACTTCAGTGGCAGAATCCTGGACTGTGGCAGCTCTAAAAACAATTAATCAAGACTATAGATATCCTAAGATGCGAGTTCGATTCTCGCCTATCGCCCTTGATGCTCGTTCTCTAAATGCGTTTCATCATAACTGAAAATCTTATTGATTTAGTTTAATCACTTTACAATTTTGGCAAGATAGTTAATATGGAGGGAAAAAATGACAAGATCAAAAAAATATTTGGCTGAGTTAAGAGAGAGGAATAGGTTGCAGGCTCTTGACCTTTGGGAGCGCGGATTACTGCAGCCCAATACTAGTGCAAGGACTGTGCTTTCTGTTTTGGCAATGACCTCAACTATGGGTGCATGGACAGAGCAGGGAGTAATGGAAGAAATCCTGCAGATATCACAGGGAGGAGCTGACATAGCTAAGCGGACAGGAAATGTTGGTTTCGGAGCATTTTTGGGTGCAACTTCCAACTTCAAAACCCAAATACCAGTTGAAACAATGTATACAGAAGATGGATTTAATCTTGCTTCGGCAATTAAGCTAGTTAAAACTCAAGGCGGATTTGCATTGACCTCTGACTACCTATCTGATTTCGAAGTTCCAATTAGACTTGTACCAGCACCTTTTTGGTATCCGTACACTCTCGGCAGAGGGCAAGAAAAGGCACGAGTGACCATGTCTACCCTTGCACAAAGCGAACTCGGAGTCCTGATGGTTACTATCCCAGAGCAAGATGGTTGGCAAAAATGTGAGTACAGGCAAACTGGAGAAGCTTGCGGTTTTTGTGGAATGAATGCAGTCTACAAACCACTTAATCCGAATACTCTAGCACAGGTGGTAGAGTGGGACATGCAGAGGAATCGAGTTAGTCTTACATTGACAGGGGGTAACACCAGCACACCGGATAGGGGGTTAGCAAAGTACAAACCATTTGTACAGAAGCTTAGGAGTCAATTTGGTTCTCAATTACCTATTCAATTGGAGGTAAGCCCGCCCGAAAACCAAAAAGACTTGGAATGGTTAACATCAAATGTACAGTCCGTATGGCTCAATTTTGAGGTATTTCCAGCAGATGATTTCACAGAAAGACTAAGGCAGATTGTAATGCCCGCAAAGGGTTTGATACCAAAGCAGCGATACATGGATTCCTTTAAGTTCATGGCTGAGAGAGGACTTGAAACCTACTCTGTACTTATACCTGGTCTTCAACCTATAGACACACTGCTCGAAGGAGTAACCCAGCTAGCAGCATTAGGCGCAACAGCTGAAGGCTTACCTTTTAAGCCAATTCAAGGTTCAGCATACGAGGAACTAATGCCGTGCTCAGCACTTGAGCTATTAAGAGCAGCAGTGAAATCTGATGAAATAATGAGGCAGACTGGAGTTGACTTAACACAGAGAAGCACATTGTACTGTTCAGGTTGCGGAGGTTGCAGTATCTACAGATCGGTAGCGTTTAACCGTCAGGCTATAGGTGACATAAGAGGTTTACTGGGATGACTGAGTGGTTAGTATACTGGTGAGAGCATGATAAACATTCAAACAATGACTGAGGAGGCACTGGCAAACTTAGTATATCCTAGATTCTGGAAGAAACCAACTGGAGATTATGTAGGGTCCCAAGTGCTAATGCCATTTCAAGTCTCTGGCAAGGTAGTAACCACCACGCAGGAGCTTTCTCGTATTAAAAATGAAAGGGCAGTGTTGGTAAGCAACCAATTAGATCCGATGATCTTCGATGATCCGTCCAAGCTTGCTGGAATTGTCAGCTCAAATATTCCAGCACACTACAAGATTGTCTCCTCTGCCGAGGGGATTGCTGTTGCTGTAGTAGAAAGCTCGGAAATGGATGTGATTACTGCATCACAATACGCTTCAATCGACGGCCTCTCAGGACGAATATACTTAGCCCAGGTCGCAACGCAATTCCCTGACCTAAAAAGCATTGTGGTGCGAGAAGTAATTCAGGCTTGTAAAAAAGCAGCTAAGATTACTGTTAGAGTAAATGCAGATACGGTCAGTCAAGCTAAGACTGCTAGATTACTTGGTGCAGAAGGTACGGGTCCAGTAAGAACAGAGTATATGTTCTTTCAAACAGAGAGGCTGAGACAATTTAGAAAGATGTTATTAGGAAGGGCAAGTGATGAAATCCTAGCAAGCCTCAGAGGTTTCCAAGTCAGTGATTTTGAGGGGATATTGACTGCCATGGATGGGTACAAGGTATGTATTAGACTTCTTGATCCGCCGCTACACGAATTTTTTCCAAAAAGCATGGAAAAGGGATCCCCTAACTTAGTGGCTCTAGCACGGGAATTGGAAGTTAATCAAACAACATTAGAGGATACAATTTTTGCTATGCAGGAATCTAATCCTATGTTGGGTTGGAGAGGGAGTAGAGTTGGAATAACAAAACCCGAAATTTACATGATACAAGTTGAGGCTGCAATATTAGCTGTAGTGAACTGCTTAGCAAGAGGTGTAGATGCCCAGTTAGAAATTCTGGTTCCCCTTGTTATGAATGGGAATGAGATGCAGCGGCAATATCAGCAAATCCAGAGGACTGTTGAAGCTACACTTCAAGCTCTAAAGATTGATCTAAAGGGGATATATACAATTGGTGCAATGATAGAGGTTCCAGAAGCATGTTTTGATTCCGCTTCTATTGCCAAATCCTGTCAAACCTTTTCATTTGGTACAAATGATCTCACGCAGTGTACATATGGTGTTAGCAGAGATGATGCCAAATTTATTCCCACATACATCAGGCAAGGCATTCTTCAATCAGATCCTTTTTCGGTGATTCGAGATGATGGTGTTGGAAAGTTAATTACTATGTCAATAAAAGCAGGGCGGATAGTGAATCCCTCATTGGTTGTGGGGGTATGTGGAGAGCAAGCATCAAGCCGAGAATCTATTAGATATTTGCTAAGTACTGGAGATATTGATTACATAGCAGTCTCACCTTTTAAAGTACCTATTACCCTCTTAAGAGTGGCTCAAGAGTCATTAAGGTGATAAAGATGAAATTCGTTGCATCCTATGATCCATATGACAACAAAGAAAATATGAGTAGTCTTTTCTCTGCAATTAGTCAGGCTATCAGGGATGGTTATTCTTATTTTGATTTACTCGTCCCTGTTGGAATGATTGATAAATATCTGAAAAATATCGCTAAATTCAGAGCTTTGAAAACTAGATATTTAATCCATGCAGACTATAAACTGGACTTGGCCAATCCTAAGTTTAAAGATCAAGATTTGAGCTACTTCACCAAACTGATAGAGTTTGCAGTAGATATCCAGGCTAAGCTAGTAAATATCCACCCAAGCACCAGGTTTACAAACGGTCTTACAAAAAAACAGAGAATTAATGCTGCAATTAAGGCTATCGCATCAATACTAAACATTGCAAAATGCTACAATATTAGAATTGCAATTGAAAATTTAGAAGGCGATCGAGTGGGTAATTCCCCTCAGGAGTTGCAACAATTCTTCAATAGGTTTAAGCAGCTCTACTTTACTTTTGATATAATCCATGCTCTTATGAATAAGCAGGACTATCAGAGTTATTATCCGCTGTTTAAGGATCGTATCCGACTAATCCACATTAGTGGAATTAGCTCTACTAATAAACACTACAGAACACCAATATATCGAAGTGAGGTTAAGTTAAATGAAATTCTAACTTTCATTCCACACCTAGATATCCCTATTAAAATAGAAAATATTAGTTATGGTGAATTCACTAGATCTGTTAATTACCTCAAAACTAATTTTACCAACATAACTAATGAGCCAATAAGATTGGATACTGGTGATATAAAATACGTACCTCCTCAAAGCATTGTCACTGCTTTATCAAAGGAGCTATCGAGAATTAACCTGTACCCCCGAGAAGAATATCAACAATTGAAGAAAGAAATAGCCAAATATTGTGGTGTAAATCGGGAAAACATATTGCTTACAAACGGTTCAGATGAGGCAATTGGACTCTTGACAGCAACCTTCGGAAAGACAGTCCTTCTCCCCGAACCTACTTTCTGGGTATATACTCAAGCAGCAAAAAGATACCGAGCAGAAATCATCACCAGCAACTGCCTAAATCAAGAAAAATATGAAGTAAACTATACAGAAAAGGATCTTAGCCATGCTAGTCTGGTATGGATATGTAATCCGAATAATCCAACAGGAAGCATTGTTCCAAGGAACAAAATTGTTGAAATATTGCAGTCTACTCAAGCTGCAGTAGCGGTTGATGAGTGCTACTCTGAAATTTCAGGCAAAACCATTATTGATCTTATTGATAAGTATAAGAATCTAATAATTATCAGAAGTATGTCGAAATCATTTGGTCTGGCAGGGCTTAGATTAGGTTATATTGTATCAAATACTAAAGTCATAAATCAGATTGAACCTGTCAGACCCCCTTACAATGTAAATAGGCTAGCTGCTGTAGCCGGCAGACTAGCTTTGGAAGAAAAAGAATATTACCAAAATATCCTCACCAAGATGAAAATATTAAGAGATAAATTTAAAAGATTCCTCAGAAAGAACCTAATTACTGTTTTTGACTCTAACACAAATTTTCTGCTATTGAAATTCAAAGATATGGAGAGCGCAAAAAACTTCTATATGCAACTTGAAAGGAAGGGAGTATTCACCTACGCTTACTGGCTCTCAAAGTACCCTTCACTTAAAGGTCCTTATATTCGTATAACAATTGACACAGAACAAAACATGCAGTTATTAGAAAAGTATATAAAAGAAATATTACCTTATCTAAACTGAAGTACAATACAAATAATGCATATGTAGTATCCAATATAATATACGTAAGCTGAAGAAAATATTTACCAACAATCGAGATGATGTAAAAGTGGACCCCAAAGAAAAATTCGAACTCCAATTGGCAAAGGGAGTCAGAGACTTCCCGCCAGAAGACAAAATCATAAGAGACGAGATAGTGCAAACTATTAAACAATGCTTTGAGCTGTATGGCTTTAACCCAATAGAAACACCAATAATTGAAAGATACGAAACACTGGCAGCAAAATTCGCAGCAGGCGAAGAATCCGACGCCTTAAAAGAGATATTCAAACTAACAGACCAAGGTGGCAGAGAGCTCGGCCTGAGATTCGACCTGACAGTTCCGTTCTGCAGATTTGTGGGCATGAACCCTAAGATCAAGATGCCTTTTAAGAAATACCTGATGGGACAGGTCTTTAGAGATGGTCCAATAAAGACTGGTAGATACCGCGAATTCATGCAAATGGACCCTGATATTGTAGGGATAGACTCAATGCTTGCAGACGCCGAAATCATTGCCCTAAGTGGGATGATTTTTAACAAGCTCGGATTTGAAGTGACTATTGAATTCAGCAGCCGCAAGATACTAGATGGCATTATTGAGCAATTAAATATCCCAGAAGAAGAGAGATTCGGTGTTATAATATCAATCGACAAGCTGAAAAAATTCGGCAAGGAAGAGGTTTCTAAAGAGCTGGAAGGAAAAGGCCTCAGCAAAACCCAGATTAGCCAGATTTTGGCATCTTTCACAAAGGGTAAGACCAACCAAGATACATGGAAAAAATTAAAAAGTTTACTGACAAATCAAACTGGCAAACAAGGCCTTCTGGAGATTGAACAAATTATGGAGTTTCTCGACGATTTTGGAGTTAAATGTGCTGTATTTGACCCATCTCTGGCTCGAGGTCTGGCATACTACACTGGGCCTGTATATGAGGTTTATCTTAAGAATTCAACAATAACCTCCTCAGTAGCAGGAGGTGGCCGCTATGATAAGATAATAGGCAACTATCTCCAAAGCAAACGCTCTTACCCTGCAACAGGCATAAGCTATGGTGTTGACGTTATTATTGAAGCAGTCAAAGAACAAAGGAAGCTCACTAAAAAATCCATAGTTGAGGTATATGTGGTCCCGATTAAAACCACCAAGGAATCAATCAAAATTGTGCAAATGCTCAGAAATGCTGGAGTTAAAACCGACTTTGACTTAGCTGAAAGGGGCATTAGTAAAAATCTTGAATATGCAGACGCGTATGGCATAAAATACGTAATAATTGTTGGCCAAAAGGAGCTAGAACAAGGCGCTGTCAAAATTAAGAATATGGAAACGGGGGTAGAACAAGCAGTAAAGATAACCCAGCTGGCCGGTTTCAATTTCAAGTAAAATGTATTCTTATTTACATAAGAAGCTATTATTATACAATTATTTAAATTAATATACACTTTGATATACTAATATCTTAATAATGTCAAAATATCTGGTCTAAACAGGCTGAAATATCTTAAAATCATCAATAAAATAGGCAATAAGCCTTATTTCTCTTAAAAAAAGCCCATTTAATGCTACAAATGTTCACAGAAACATTTAAATATAAGTGATTCGAAATCCAAAGTCAAGGTATCTTTACAAACATTTTTTATTTTTTATTGCAAGCGCAAATGATTCCTACGTGAAAATGAAACCAGAAAGCTACAGCTATATTGTTAACATAGGCTACTCTGCTGCCAGGATCCTTGGCTGGAGTTTTGTAGTCCTGTATTTTCTCACCAAAGGTTACTCCAACATCGAGATTGCCATATTTTTCACACTAACATACCTAATTGCTGGTCTTGTGACCATATTCATTAAAAAACTGGACAATCGTAAGAATGTGACTCTGTCACTATTGTTAAGAATATTGACCTTTGCACTGCTCTTTGTTAGCCATATTCCCCTCTACCTAATAGCTTTGATTTTTGGGTTATTTGTTCCCCAATTCTGGTTACCCCTTGATATCCTAGTCTATGGCAAATGCAAAAAACACAACACAGCAACAAAAATCGGCCTGTATTCAACCATCTCACCATTTCTGAGCCTGTTTGTGCCAATTATCGGAGGCTATCTTATCAAATACCACGGCTATCCCATTGTATTCATCATCAGTATATTGATTCTTGCACTGACATTGAAATTCTCAGTGCGATTACCCGACAAGAAAATCCAATTTGATATCCGCACTGCACTAAGAAAAACAAGAAAGACAAATATTCTTGTATTTTTTGAAGGCATGGCAGGCACAGCTTCTATGATTACCATACCTCTTGTTACCCTCACTTTTGTAAGCACTGCAGAGGGTTTTGGGATTTTCAGCGCCATCCTAAGCCTCTTTGGAATAATAGCCTCATTGCTGGTGGCAAAAAACTCTGACAAATCTTTTGAGAGAGCACCTTACATCTACCTAAACTCAATATTGGTAGCGCTGTGCTTGGTTGCAGCAGCTTTCTCTTCCTCTCTGCTTGCATGGACAATTGCAGTGTGCTTCATGGGCTTCTTCCAGATGATTGTAGCTCCGTTATATGCAGCAGTTGCCTTTGATAATCAAAAAAATCCGGCAGACACCAACCAATCAAGGCATGTATTCCTGCATTTTGGCAGGGCAGTGGGCGGCTGCATTCAGGCAGTCAGTTTATTGTTCAACAACTTCACATTGCCCTTACTGCTGTCAGCCGGCATAACTATTCTTTATCCCATATTACTTAGCAAACTCAGAATCTACAAACAAAGCGAATCCTTAACGCAGTATCTTAATAATAGGTCAACCAACCTCTGGCGAACAGTTGCTCCCACATTGTATGTTATCCCTGGAAAGCACAACGACCATCTGTTCTATGACTGCCGCTACCAGAAGACAAAAATAAAGTAGGGCGGCAGCCGGGATTTGAACCCGGATCGGAGGATCTCTGCGAACCTTAAGGGGGCTAAGCGAAGCGCACGCCGCCTTTCTTTTGGTCGAGCTTTTGTAAAAGGTCGCCACAGTCCCCAATGCTAGCCAGGTTGCACTACTGTCGCCATCAGCAATGGGTAATCAGAACCTTATTTAAATATTTTCACTAAACTCCAAGAAAACGCCTCATTTCCCTAAGCTTAATACCAAGATTGCAATAGCCTAAATAACCAAAGTTATCATATTGCCTCAACTGGCTGTAGCGCAGATCCGGACCTTCTCCAGTCATATAAACTGCTGATTTTGGATTATCTTCAAGAACCTTGGCAAGATCTTCCAATCTGGCATCCATCCTGACATAAGCAACAACCAGGCTTGGAAGCACACCATTCAAATCCTCAATTTCCTGGACTTCACAACCCCACGCTGCAAACTCTGCAGCCAGTTGTTTGCCCAGAAATACACTTTCAGGAAAACACAATCCAATCATCATCTCTGAAGGTAATATTAGTCTACTTATAAAAATTATTCTGGTTTTGTCAGAACTCTCACTATTTCATCCTCAATCAATAAGGTGTGCTCCGCCTGGCTCACAATACCTTTTGCACGATCAGCTAAAGGTGCGAAATCCCTTAGAATCTCCTGATCCATCAGCCTCTTCAACGCAAAATTCACCTTAAACACAGGAAACTCTTTGACAAGCCACCTCTTGGCAAAAGGCAGTTCACCATAATGCTCAGCAATAAACGCGAAAACCTCTCTACTATAATTATCCCTGATTGGCCTGTGCTGCTGCACCTGGAACAATGTGGCATTGCTAGTATCAACCACAATCCCTGCACCAGTTGAGGCAAAGGGTTCAATAGCTACAACCATATCCTTTTCCAATTTAGTCTGATCTCCAGTATTTGTATTCGGAATACTCGGAGCAGCATGCACATCAAACTGCTCCAGCCCATGCCCGCTCAGATTCCTCACAGGCGCAAACCCATATCCTGAAATGGTCTGCTGGATAGCTGCACCAATCTCTCCGAGCGTTGTACCATTCTTAATAACACTAATTGCATTACTCAAGGCATCAGCCGAAGCCTTAACAAGTTCCCCATACTTCCCGCTCAAATCAACTGTGCATGCTGTATCTCCAATATAACCCCCAACATGCACCCCCACATCAAGTTTGCAAACCTGGTCTTCAAACAGAATCTTTTCATCCTGGTCCGGATAGAAGTGAGCAGCTATATGGTCCATAGAAATTTGTGTAGGGAAAGCAGGTTCTCCCCCTTTCTGGCGAATCATCTCCTCCAATCTTTCTATAACATCAAGCATATAACTCTTCTGCTTAATCAGTCCCCTGCCGAATTCACGCACCTCTGCAGCAATACGGCCTGCCTTCTCATACTTTGCCAGCACGTCTTTTTCCATTCTGCTGCCATAATCAATTTGCTTTTAAAAAACTATCGGAAACAAAACATATATAAATGACTGTTTCTCATTCTTGCCAATCTAAAAAAAAAGGGGTGTATTATGGAGTTCAGTGTCCAGAAACGCGATCTGGGAGATGAGCACAAACAGCGCAGCCACAGCAAAGAAGAACTTGCCCTGGCATACAAATTCACTAGTGCAATATATAAGGAATTTGGTGAATTTGTCAGAGCAGTGGTTTTATTTGGCAGCGCAGCCAGACAGCAGCAAACAGATAAAAGTGATATTGATATTCTTATTATTGTTGATGATGTCAGCATAATCCTCTCAGCTGAGGTTGCTGAAGCATACCGCATTATAATTGAAAAGGCAGTTGTAGAAATCTCGCCTAAACTCCACGTAACAACCCTTAAGCTGAGCTCATTCTGGCAGTATATCCGTGCAGGCGATCCCATTGGGGTAAATATCCTAAGAGAAGGGTTGCCACTTATGGACACAGGGTTTATCCGTCCGCTCCAATTGCTGCTTAAACAAGGCAGAATTAGGCCTTCTGCAGAATCTATCTGGAATTACTTCACGCGCGCCCCTGATACCCTGCACAACTCAAAGTGGCACTTGCTGCAGGCCTCAATGGACCTATATTGGGCAGTGATAGACGCTGCGCATGCAGCTTTGATGAAACTTGATGAAGTCCCGCCAAGCCCAGAGCATGTAGCAGATCTTATAGAGGAGAGAATGGTCAAGCCAAAACTTGTCGATAAGAAATATGCCCAGATAATGAGCAATTTCTATAAGCTGTCAAAGATGATCATTTACCGAGAGATTAAAGAGATTTCAGGCTCAGAATACGACCGCTACTACAAAGACGCATATGATTTTGTCAGCGAGATGAAAAAATTTATTGAAAAGCCAAAAGCATAATTCTCGCAGCCATTCTTTTGGTATACCATAATTATCACGCAAGTGACAGCAAATATTCCTGCGGCTTCAAGTAAGTATATGCAGAGCGTGCGCTAAAACATATTTTTTGTATTAAATCTTTTGGGTCGCTTGCGAGGCGCTTCTTCACCTAATAATCGTAAGCTCCGCAAGCATGCTGAAATACCAGACTGTTCAACAATCAAGGGAAAACAGAAAGAGTTCTCGCGGCTTCAAGCCATCCTTGGCTGATTGCGCGCCAAAACATTTATTAGAAATAATTATCAGGTCGCTTAATATAACTGTGAAACATTTTTAAGCTCAGTAATTGCATAAAATAAAAGAAAAGAAATTTATCTTGTGAACAATTTCACCAGCAGGATCAAAATCCCCAAGATAAGCAACACATTGACCAACACAAGGCCAACCAATGTCGCATTCTTGGTTGTCAAGAATCCCTGCTCCACTGTCTCCACAGGTGCCTTAGGCTCAGTAGGTGAGGTCACCACAACAACCGGCTCATCTGGCTCTTCAGGTTCTTCAGGCTGCTCTGTCGCACATCTCTGAACAACCACAGCCACATTCTCAAAGTCGCTCACATCATCATCCTCATAGGCATCCATATCAAAGTAGGTTGCCAATTTCAGATAATATGTTCCGGGAGCAATATCAGAAGCAACTAAGATTCTGTAAGTCTTGCTCTCACTCTTCCCTTCCTTGAGCTCTATCTCAATATCAGGTGTAATCATAGAACCGCCAAGTTCAGTGCTTTTTACTGTAAAAACACCTTTCTTTATGTTCTTTGTACCTGCATTGGTGAACTTCACATCTAATGTTACGCTTCGGCTGCATGATACACTAGATGGTTCAAGTGTTGCACTGGCAATTCTGAAATCCTCATCTGCCTTATCTATGTTCATCTGAAGCTCCAATGAGAAAAGGTACTTTTTGTTGTTCTCGTCATTGGCTCTAACTTCAATGGTTACCTTATGTCTGCCATCACTAATATCTGCTGGAATAGTACCTGCATCGACTGTGATTTCTTCTTCCTCATCATAGTCAATATCAACCTTATCGCTCTTCCAGTCTTCGGTGCTGTCATCACTCCAATCTTCAATAATCACCTTAACCTGAACATCCTCCAAGTTAACCTCATCCTCTTTTTCATCTCCGGAAAAGAGATTAACAATATTTAACCTGAATTCCAAGGCGTTTCCAGGCTCTGCATCAAACTCATCGCCATCATCATAAGTATCATCATCACCATCAACGGTTATAGTAAGCTCATCAATAACCAAAGGAAGCACAGTAACAGAAAACTCCTGCGTAGCTTCTCCGCTATGTGAGTCAACAACTCTTACCTTAACTGTAGTACTTCCCACATTGGTTGCATTTGTCTCCCATGTGATTTTTCCAGTTGAAGTCTCAATATCCATTCCCTCTGGACTTACAACCAAAGAATAAGTCAAGGTGTCACCATCAGCATCTGCTGCATTCACATCATAGTAATAATCATCATAAAGCTCAACAGAAGTCACAGCTGAAGTTGAAATTGTAGGTGCTCTGTTAACATTATTCACAACAACAACACTAATAGCAGAAGCATGCAAGGTCCCATCAGTAACACTGAAATTGACATTGTATGTACCAGCATCCGAATAATCAGTCTGCCATATGAACACTTTAGCAGCTATTGCACCAGAGCTTAAACTCTTTGTATAGGTGAGTGTCTGGTTCCCTGTGTAAGTTGTCAAAGCTGCAAGATCAACAGTCACAATCTGACTCTCGTTTACAGTTCTCGAAACAGAGCCAATAGAAAGAGCAGCTGCATTGACACCAGCAATTAATGCCAAAAACAGCAAGACTCCGATAACTACTTTGTTTGCTTTCATCTTATACCTCCCATATGTATTATCAAAACCATATAATATACAACATAGTTCCTATCATTTAGTTACTATTTATAGTGAGTGCTCTACAGTAGTATATAAATCTTTTGGTAACCTTAACTATTATTAAATTTATTATAGCTGCCAAATTCACAATGTATAAAAACAACTGAGCACTATCCAAACATATGGGTGGGTTCCTCAAACAAGACAAGCATAGGGCTCCTCTGCTTCTCATGGCCAACAGGTCAGGCTATTCTCTGGCCAGAAAAATACATCAGGAACTGCAAAAAAAGCTGGAGGTAGAACTGCGTCTCCCAGAGGTCAATGAATTTGCATGCGGGGAATTCAAAGTAAGTCTGGGTACAGGCAAAAACGAGACAGTAAGAGGCAAGGATGTTTACCTTATCCAGTGCCCCATAGACAAAACAAGCATAAGAACAATTCAAGACAATATCTGGGAAACCCTATTAACCATTGACACCTTGAAGAATTGCCATGCCAGACACACCACTGTAGTAATCCCCTGTATGCCTTATGTACGCCAAGATAAGCGCGATGGCAGAGAACCCCTCTCTGCCCTAGTGATGGCGAAAGTGCTGGCAGCAGCAGGTGCAGACGCTGTAATCACCTTGGATCCCCATTTCAGCCAGTTAAAAGGCTATTTTGAAGCTGTTGGAGTTCTCCCAGATATCCTGTACCCTACCCACAGCTTCATCCAATATATCAAACAGAGATATGGCCTTGCAAATCTAGTAATCCTCGCCCCAGATCCAGGGGCAGCCAAAAGAGCAGTCTTCTATGCAGACCATCTTTTTGGAGAAGGCCATCTGCATGACCGGGTTGTCTTCACCACCAAAAAAAGATCAGTTGCAAACCAGGTAGATTTCCTTACAATTCAGGGTGAAGTTAAAGGCAAAACAGTTCTCATAACAGATGACATGATAGATACTGCAGGCACAATGCAAAAGGTTATCCACCACACTTTGGAACTGGGAGCAAGGCAGATTATTGCCTGCTGCACCCATCCAATACTTAGTGGCTCGGCAATTGCACGTTTGGATGAGCTCTATGAGCAAGGTGGATTTGCAGAGCTACTCACCTCAGACACGGTTGTACATCCGGATGGTTTCCAAGAACAGCACAGGTGGTTTAACCAAATTAGTGTCGCACCCATATTAGCAGAATTCATCCTCCGAATCAACCAAGAAAAAGAAACATCGTCTCTTTATCTCTAAAAGTTTACCTTCAGCCTATTAGCATAAGCCACTCTATCTTGGCCACCCTGAACAAACTTGACAACAGGCGCAGGCAAAACAAACGATCCCACGATAGTGAACCTGGCCTGAACTTTATAACTCAGAATCCGCTCCTCACCAGCTTCTAGCTCACCCAGATTCCATTTCACCAGGGTTCCTTTTTTTGAATGCCTCAAAATCCTTGTGGGCTTCACAATCCCCACCTCAAAACCTTTCTCAACATCTATGAGCTTAGGTATTGAATCAACAACACTCACACCCCAAATCTTCCTCCCTGATCTGTTGGCGACCCTAAGCATGACTTTTAGCCCTGAGATCCCACCTTCCTTTCTGGCAACAATTACAGCATTTTTTATTAAAACTATCGGGCTCCGCAGCAAATAATAGGCAAAGGTTACCAAAACACCCAGAACGCATAGGAATAGCAGTGGCAAATAACTAACTACAACCTTTATCTCAGTGGTTTCATCTGGGCCTAATTCGGTGTGCCAGGCAAGATATCTGTGGCCATCCTCTTTAAGCCAAAAAGCTTTTTGGGATGTTTGCGTAAACAATCTTTGCATAAACGAAACCTCATACTTAACAGTCTCCTCCTTGATAAAATTCCCATTGTTTCTCACACTGATAATACTTGTTGTTGATAAAAAGCCCTTCTGCTTAACTACGCTCTCCTCAAATTGAGAGTAACTTACCACATCAAAGGTTTTCTCAAGCCTCACCAATGTGACATTCTGCCTGACAACAGTCACAACCAGAATATCCCTGACTGGACTCTGCAGCGGATCAAGCTCCTGATGAAACACAATGGTTTTCTCTTCCAATGGCTCCAGATGGGTAAATGTTTTCTGACTTACAAGAGCAGAATTAGCCTCAATCTCAAGATCACTAATATTAAGCGGATTTCGGTTTCTCAGGAAAATTTTAATAGGGATCCCTGCTCGAGGATCAATCTTTTCTGGCACATCCAGCGTGGCAATAACCAGCGCAGCATACTGTTTTGGAGTCAGAAACTGTGGCCCATAGCCGAGTGTGAATATTTCAGTGGCAATCATCTTTGAGCCCTTGCCTCTCACTTCCATGGCAATCGCATACTGATTGTAGTTGAGCGCAGCAGAGGGTGCTGCCCTAATCTTCACCAAGAAACTAACACTCTCCCCCACATTCAGATTAAAAGCGCCTAGTTTATACCTTAATGGGTCAGTAAGCACAGTCCACTCAACATCGTTTGAAAAGCTCAGCCTAAATGAATCATCAAATCTGCCATTGTTGCTGACAGTAATATTGAAAAGCGCAGTGTCGCCCGCAGAAATGGCATCCCTTATTGCTCTGCTCTCAACAACTATCTCATCCTGAGCAATCGCATATGTAGCAGTCAGCAGCAACACAACCCAGAAAACCACAATTTTCCTCACACTCTATCACCTACCCCTCCTTAGCATAACGTCATTTATATACTTTTCTAAAATGGGGCTGCGAGGATTTGAACCCCGGATTACACGCACCCCAAGCGCGCATCATACCAAGCTAGATCACAGCCCCTTAGCTAATTCAAAATCGTGCACTATTTTTAAATCTACTCCCTTGACTCCGCAGCCACGAGCGTTCCCTAAAGATAAAATCTGGGTCTTATGCAGACTCCGTAATCTCATCGCCAATTAACCTCAACATCATCAGTCCTCTCATAAGGCTTGATTACTGAATCCCTGATATCAGTTCTATTCCCTGCTTCATGCATCAGCAAACCAAGCCAAGCAATCATCGCACCATTGTCAACTAAAAATTGATTCTCAGGAACAAAGCATTTCGCATTTCTATCAGCACACATACGCTGTGCCATCTCCTTCAGCCGTTTGTTGCATGCAACTCCACCGCCTAGCAAAAGTTCTTGCTTATTACAATGCGCCATTGCCCTTTCGCTGACCTCAAGCAGCATCGCAAAAATCGTTTCCTGCAGGGAAAACGCCAAATTATCATTGTTAAACTTCCCAGAATTCACCTTGCTTTTCAGGTTAGTCAAAATACCGCCAAAACTAACATCCATACCCTTAACCACATACGGCAATTCAACATAATTCTCTGATTCCCTTGCCATTAGCTCCAGCTTAGGGCCGCCTGGAAAGCCAATATTAATATGCCTCGCAAACGCATCCAGCAAATTTCCGCAGCCAATATCCAAAGTCTCCCCAAAAATCCTATACTTGCCAGCCTCATACGCAATCACCTGTGTATTTGCTCCAGACACATAGAGCAGCACAGGATTCTTCGAGTCTGTCAGCAAATTCCCAATCTCAAGATGAGCAATACAATGGTTGACTCCAATAAGAGGGATAGTATGCAAAGCAGACAGAGAGCGTGCAACCATTGCTCCAATTTTGAGACAATTCCCCAAGCCAGGGCTCTGCGAAAAGGCAATTAACTCAATATCCTTTATTGTCAATCCAGCAATATTTAGCGCATCAGTAATGACCTTTTCACAGACATCAACATGATGTTCAGCAGCCTTGAAAGGGATGATACCCCCACTCTTGGTTGAATACGCATCCTTGATATTGGCCACCACCCTTTTCCCATCAACAATCCCCACACCGAAGGTGTGAGCAGTAGACTCAATCCCCAAGCATATCATAATCAGGCTAAACAAATTTAGTCTATTTATATTTAACTGACTATCCATGAATTTTGTGTATAGAATATATAGGTATCTTAGTATAGTATTAAGTATAGTAAAGTATTAATAAGTATATTTGCAGTGACAAGTAGTACATTTAGCCGCAAACCAAAAATTGCTATTGTTACTCCATTAGGTAAAATTATCCGTAGAAACCAAAAAATTTTTAATAAAGACCTTATTCATCCTTTAAATACCAAACAAGAATATATTAGAGGTGTGACAATGACAAAAAGACCAAATCTTCTACCAAGGGCTCCAATTGGCAGAATTATCTACAAAGCGGGTGCAAAGCGAGTAGCAGCAGACGCAGTTGAAGCCTTTGCAGAGGTGCTTGAGGAATATGCAATACAGATATCAGAACAGGCAAACCGAATTGCCAAACATTCAGGCAGAAAAACAATCCATGATGGCGACATCAAGCTTGCAGCCAAGCAATAGACATAAATACTCCTTACTTGTCCTTTTTTAATGTGGGCTGGTAGTTCACCCTGGTAGAACGTCCGCTCGGCTGGCGGAAGGCTCCGGGTTCAAACCCATCTTTTGCGTTCGCAAAAGCTGGACCAAAATTCAGGCGGCATAAAGCCCCCTTTGGTCAATGGTTGAAAGTCCCGGCCAGTCCATTATCATCTCTTGAAGATCTAACCATAAAAACCTTTCTACGCAAAGCTTAAATATATATCCCTCAAAAGGATTTTCCGATGAAACAAATAACCAAAGTTGGCATGGCAATTATTGACAATCATAAACTTCTTGTAGTCAAAGAAAAAGGCTGGCAACTTTTTGGTGTGCCTGGTGGAACAATCAAAGAGAATGAAACAGAAATTCAATGCTTAACAAGAGAAATGCAAGAGGAGCTTCAAATAAGGCCTAAGTCAATGAGATTTCTAGGCAGTTATAGTGACAGCGCAATGAATGAACCATCTACTATAATTAACATTAAACTGTACCAGGTAAAGCCAAACTCAATACCAAGAAAAACTCCCGAGATTCTGGATATGAAATGGTTCGACTCAAACTCCGACATAAATCTCCTTGGCCCTTGCGACAGGAATAAAATCATTCCTGATCTCGTGAAAAGAGGTATTATTGAATGAATCTATTCAGTATGCCCCCGCAACTACATACCATCCTGGCTTGTTGAAGCCAAACACATCATCTTCAAACCCATTTCTCACTACTTCTCCATCAACCATCTTGGCTAAAACTAAGGCGAGCGCCAACTGAATCATCACACCCACTCTTTTCTGGCTGGGATCTCGATAATCATATCTTGGGATTTTAGCCTTTAAAAAACTAGACCGGTTATCATAAATTGAATCCTTCAATCCTGCTAATTGCGCATAATCCAATCCTAGATAAACCTGAATATAAGGCCAAACAAAACTCATAGGATCCATTTTTTCAGGAGCAGATAATGAAACACACATGTACCTAGCATTTAACTGCCTATATAATCTTCCGATGATGAATGGCAACTCTCCGGGAGCCTGGTGACCATACAAGAAAACTTCACCCGCAACTCTCAAAAACTCCGGCAAATTATCACAATCCTCAGCACTGAGCAAATACTCATAAAAGCATACATTCCCAATCCCATTTTTGGCATACAACTCATTAATAAATCTTGCCACGTCACTTATTCTAGGCTGTGCTGGAACATCTGCGAAGGTAAGCACATGCTGCCACAAAGTGTAATTATGGGTTAATTGAAGAGGAGCAAAAACATTTCGTAAAGGCCCTGAAACAAGAGTAACATGAGTATCAGGTTTCTTGCTTGCCAAATATCCAGCTCCCTTATTACCAAACTCACACCCAAACTCAACAATATGGGTGCCTGCAGAATTAGGAATGTTATCAATACCCCATTGCTGCACCTCATCATAATCAATCACGCCAAAGCGAGCCACCATCGCTTCATAGACTTCTTTGTGGAGGTCTCTTACCTCCCACATATCAGGCCTACCAAAGTTGAAAGGATCAATAGCCTCAGGATCAGTTGGATAACTTCGCGTCCAAGCAAATCTGGGGCTTCCTTGTAGAACACCGACATCTCTAAGGTAAGCTACCACTGTTGGAATAATTTCGTCAATACTCATTTTAGTGAGACTATACCTCTAACAAAAATATTCAGAAACAATATTTAAATGTTACTACAATAAAATAGTCTATCTTCCAAAACTCTTGACACTGTATGCTCGCGCAACATGTCTTGGCCTCTCAAAACCACCTGATCTCTCCACCCGAGGTTCCCTTCTCCCAGCATCAAAAAACATCCTTTGGAATTTGGGCAAAGGCAACTCTTTTACCTCAACAGGATAATTATCCAGCACCTCATTAAAAATATCATAATCTTTAGGGCTCAGCAAGGTTATGGCTTTGCCAATCTCACCTGCCCTTGCAGTCCTTCCAACTCGGTGGATATACTCCTCAGGATCCTTTGACAAGTCATAATTGATAATATGCGTTACATCCTTCACATCAATACCACGGGCTGCCACTGCGCTAGCCACCAATATTTTCAACTTGCCTGTCTTAAACTCATCAGTTATTCTTTCCCTCTTATTTTGGGACAATTTCCCATGAATCATCATAGCTTTTATTCCCTGCTTTCTAAGATTCCGGCTAACCATATCAACAGTAGCCCTTGTGGAACAGAAAACAATTGCTTTTTCAATCCTCTCGCTTTTAATTAGATGCACTAATAGAGAAAACTTTTCATTCGGCCTAACATTATAAAAGAATTGATGAAGATAGTGCTCACCCACATGAACCTCTGCCTGGGCCACAGCAACATTGTGCATATACTTCTGCTGCAGCAAACCGATCTCATCAGAAATCGTTGCCCCAAAAAGCAATATCTGCCTATCCTTTGGTGTGCTGTCCAAAATCTGCTGCACATCTTCAATAAAGCCCATCTCAACCATCTTATCAGCCTCATCAAGAACAACACACTTTATCATCTTCAAATTCATGGTCTTCCTGTTAAGATGATCCAGCAATCTGCCAGGCGTACCCACCACAATATCTGCTTTGCTAATCTTCTCAAATTGTGGATTCAAGGCAACACCACCATAGACTGTAGCAACATTAAATTTCAAATACTTACCAAACTTCCTAAGCTCTCTTGAGATCTGCACAGCAAGCTCTCTGACAGGAGCCACGATCAAAACCTGCAATCCAGCCCTTGGTTTAATCATCTCTAGGATTGGTGCTCCAAAAGCCAGGGTCTTGCCACTGCCTGTTTTGGATTTGCCAATTACATCATTGCCAGCCTTAACCAAGGGTATAGCCCTGGTCTGAATAAGTGTTGGTTCAGTAATTTGATCTTCCTTCAGAGCCCTAACAATAGCCGGACTCAGGCCTAATTCTTCAAATGACATTTTATCCTCCAAGTCTGAAACAGAATGAGTGTTTGCTCCCTGTTTCTGCCAATACGACTTTCTTTTCTTGAAAGATGCTATTATGCTTGGGTTTATAAACCCTTTGGTTTTGCTTACATGGCAATTGACAAGTTTAAAGTCTATATGCCTGGCTTCTTTTTTCCAATTCACTTAGATTGGTTCTTACAGCAGCTTCTGAGAAAGCACCGCTAATATCTCCTGCGGCTTGAATTATTGCATCTCTAGTATCTTCTGGAATCTCATTGGGTATTGCACCTCTCGCACCATTCACAATTCTACTGTCATCGCTAATGTCAATCTCAGTTGCCGGAGTTCTGGATAATCGTAAATATCCCTCTAATCCAACAGGTCCATGGCAGAGTACCCTATAACAGCCTAGGTGTTGTGCAATAGTTGGATGGCCCGCTACATATTTCTGCACCACATATTGTTTAGATGAGATAAAAGGCTGGACAACCCACTTGCCATTGCTCACTATCCTGCTCCTTATCTCTGCAGGGCCAGCTACACCAACCATCTCATTGCATCTTCTCTCAATTCCGGGATCACTAATATCAAAAATGTAGATACTTGTTCCCCTACAGCCTCCAGCTGGTTTCACGACAATCTTTTCAGCCCTCAGTTTTTCAAAGGCAGTAAATACGTCTCTGGCATCTGGAGGGCCATACGTCCACAGAAAGTCAGGAACCATAGTAGCGATAGCTGTTCCTTTTAACATAGTCCCACTCAAAACCTTATCCCATGTTAAAGCTTCAATCAAAAAGGGATTAATTAACCTATCAAAGCCCAAAATATTCTCCACTGCACTTTGTTCATATGATCCTTCGTAAACAAGAACTCCAATATCCGAAGGATCTATAATAACACACTCATTCACTCCGAACTGGGAATAGTCAATTAATATTTTGTTCCCATCAAAAACACCTATTTTATTGAACACATATACTGGCAACCCATTTTGCCTAGCAATTGTTTCAATCCCTGGCCATTCTAAGCAAAAAACTCCTGCGTCGGTAATATATTCATTGTGACTCATCAGAGGATTAGCCTCTTGAACAAGTATTGCTTTCCCACTAGCATATGAGCAGATTCTTGCCAACTCATCTTTATGAAATTCTAGATTTTTCCTTAATCCCCAGTGGACTGTGCCACTATGAATCCCATTTACCTCAATTACATGAAAATTTCCATGTTGATCTACAATGAAATCCAAACCAAGGCGGAAATGCAACATGGTCATTGGGATTTATGTTTGTTATTTAAAAGTTATGACAAATGTCATTGTTTATCCGAAAAGTTATTTAAACCTTTGAGAAAACACTGTTGATATGGGCTCGTGGTCAAACGGTAAGATGTCTCCCTCGCACGGAGAAGACAGCGGGTTCAATTCC
>JBDRLT010000053.1:0-5081 GCA_043812815.1 Candidatus Woesearchaeota archaeon
AGTACATTTGTGCCTTGAGGATTGAGTGAGACGCAGTAATTTCTGGCGGATATGCGCTCAAGAGGGATACAGAGTGAGGAAAATCCCATATTCAACTGTGCCAAATCAACAGCTTTGCTTTCCATGTAAGCGAAAGCCTCCTGTGCTGGAAGTTCTATAGTTGTACCAGAACATTGATGGGTACTGAAAACCACATTGTAGTTGAGCGGATGCATAATGCGAAGAAGTCGTTATTGTATTAATATTTTTCTATTGTTACCTTTATAAAGTAGTAATTAATTGGGTACTTACCTGCCAGTGAGGGGATTCAGCATTCCTAACCCAATAGGCAACTCCTACACCCTGTAGACCCAAATGCACTCCAATGCCTGCTCTGACCTGTAGTTCGTCTAGTGCAACCATTCTACCTTGAAATGATGGAAGCAGAGTTTAAATATATTAGAGGAATGGGTAGCAATTAGCTGGTTGTTTTCTCTGGATAATTTATATTGGTTAAACATGCTAATAATAACTAAGCATAGCTATGTGGGTCGGGGCATTCAACAATGAAATGACTTGGATACAAACGATTAGGCTTTGCTAATAGGTGACAACCATAATGACCTTCTACATAATTCGCAACTACAGATAAGCCTCGCAAAGCTGGGATCCAAAGTTGGTGTTCAAAATGGTGAAAAGGGCTACCTATAAGGTTTGGTAAACCAAGTTTCTGTTCCAAAACGGTAAGGGCTTGATGTAGTTGCGGTTTTTCTTGGAAGAGGATTACTCCAACTAAACCACCGTCAAGTGTGCATAGTTGTGGTGTAAGGCAATGGTCAATTTCTGTGGGCATGTGGAATTGTTCTAGAACTGCACTCATTACAGCCCTTTTATATTCAATCGCTTGAGTCTGGGCTGCTTCATCAGGATAGCTACCGGCCCAGTATGCAACGAAAGCAATTGCCCGATTATCTGTAAGTATACCCATATGACTATTGTGAAGTAGTCAACCCATTAATAAACTTTTCCTCAAACTTAGTGTTTTTTGTTAGGTTTAGCTTGACAAGGGTGGACCCAAACAATGAGCAATATTTGGCTTTATGAGGCAATACATATATGAATGTGGAATTCCTATGAGGATACCGATTAATTTATATAAAAAAAATTATTTATTAGCTGTAATGACCATCGGATTTTCTACAGGTTGTTTATATGGATTTGAGATGAGTATGGAGGATAGGATTAAGTTTATTGCGCAGAGCGGCGCTGATGCTATTGAACTAGGATTTGCATATCGGAATGAGTTGGTTGGGTTTAGGCTCAATCCAGCAATTAAAAAGTTGTGCATGAATTTTTCTTTTGTTACGATACATGCACCATGGTTGGATATTAAATATCAGGGGAGTGCTGCAGATGCAGTTATAATTAGACTAAAACAATTAGTTAGGGATTTGAATGCTGATGCTGTTGTGGTTCACCCGGATGTTGCGAGTGCAAAGTATTTGGTGAGTACTTGATTGCCATTTTGCACTGAGAATATGACTAATACAAAAACGTATGGATCCACTGCGGCAGATATTAAAGATTTTATCTCAGGGAATCAACTTGGTGTGGTAATTGATTATCATCACGCATTTGTTAATGATGCTTCAATGCAACTGCGAGCTAATTTGAAAATGGTTGCTGGTGACAGATTCAGATATGCTCATGTGAGTGGAAGCAAGGGAACTGAGGGACATGTATTAGTGCATCTTACGAATAATAAGGGATTAATCCAAAGTTGGCTTTCAGGCTTGGACCGCCCGATAATTTTGGAGGGTGTTCTTCCCAAAATAGATATTGGCCTTGCTAAAGCAGAGCTTAGATTTATTAGACAAGCATGTGATAATTAACTCAGACGTATACTCTGTTTATCCTGTTTTTTCAGAATCTCTTTAGCAAGTTCATGTGCTTTTTTTCCAAGGAGGATATTTGTGTGTTGGGCTTTGACTTTTGCAACAGGATATCTCAGTTCATTTTTGGCCAACTTGGTGTTAACTATGTCCGATATATCAACATTCAATTGATAGCTAAGTGTTATGAGATATATGTAAATGTCTGCCAATTCTTCTCGGATTGCTTTGAATTTTTCAGGGTTGGCATGCACTTTTTGGATTTCCTCTTCAGAAAGCCACAGATAGCATCTGGCAAATTCCCCCACTTCTTCCTGGAGAGCTAGTATAAGATCTTTGATTGGCAGATTTTTCCAGTCGCGGGCAGTGTTGAAATTCTGAACTCGATTTTTTATTTCAGATAGGGTTGTGGTTTTGTCCATAAAGCAGGTAAAAGGGATTAAGGTTTATATGCATTACGAAAGTCAGATTTATGAATATCTTGAAAATTCATGCCAATCTAGGCGCCATTACTCACTTTCTCAGTGTATTTGCAGGTTGGATATTTGCTGCAGCCCAGGAATTGGCCGTAAATGCTTTTTCTTACAACTAGCGGCGCTCCGCATTTAGGGCATTTTTTGTCACCGCTCTCAAGGCCATTTTCTTTGGATGAGCAATTGCTGTTGATGCATGTCTCTTGTGGCTTCTTGCCTCTCCTAATTAGTTTTATAATAGGATAGCCGCATTTTTCACATTTGTTTTCTGTCGGCTTGGCAAGCACGCTGTTTGGGAGATTAAATGTTACCTTACATTCTGGATAATTGCTACAGGCAATAAACTGACCATATTTACCTCTGCGAATTACAAGGCTGTTGCCGCATGCAGGGCAGGCTCCCAGGGTGTTTTCTTTTTTGTCGGTTTCGATTTTGGCGAATGCCAGTTCCTTGCCGATCAGTTTCTCTTTGCCTTTTATCTCCTCTAGTGTCTTGGTCAGTACCTTTTTGGCTTCATTAAACACTTCGTCTTTGGTTTTTTGGCCTTCTCTAACTTTTTCCATCTCTTCTTCAAAATTGCGGGTGAGTTCTTCATCCAGGATGGAAGGCGCATATTTCTGAAGCGTGTCAACTATGATTATTCCCAGCTTGCTTGCCTCAATAGGTCTGCCTGAAATGTAGCCTCGCTGAAACAGGGTGTCAATGATATTTGCTCTTGTGGCTTTTGTGCCCAGGTTCCTTTTTTCAAGCTCTTTGATTAGCGAGGCTTGGGTGTAGCGTTTTGATGGCTGGGTTTGCTTGGCCAATTTGGTGATTTCGCGCACAGCTATTGATTCCCCTTTTTCCAGAGAGGGTAGTTCCACTTCCTTGAGGTTCAAATATGGAGCGTAGTATCTGTGCCAGCCTGGCTTCAATGTGGTTGTTCCTTTTGCCACAAATATCTCCTGGTTGACATTAATGTCAACCTTCATTGTCTGCCTTGCTGCAGGCTCAGCAAAAACTGAGAGGAATCTTTTGACTATGAGGTCGTATACCTTCTGTTCTTCTGGAGTCAAGGCTTTGGGTGGAATGCCAGTGGGGTAGATTGCAGGGTGTGCTGGATCGGTCTTTTTACCGTTGTTGGGATTCAAGGGTGCTGTCATTAGCTCATTACATAATGTGTTATAGGCAGACTGCTTGCTAAGCTGATCAAAAATTTTTTTATAACCTATGGTGGTTGGCAAAATCTGCGATGATGTTCTTGGATAGGATATGAATCCGCTGATGTAAAGGTTTTGCGCATGTTCCAATGCTTCTTTAGGGTTTATCCGGAAGCATCTGAATACCTCTGTCTGGAGTGTGGTCAAATCAAATGGGGGAGGCGGGGCTTGCATGAACTGCTTCTTATCCACCTGCTCTACTAATGCAGGTTTGCCCCTTGTTTTTTCAATGATCGAATCTGCTTCTTTTTCTTCCCAAAGCTTGTCTTTTTCATGCCAGGCTTCAATCTGTTTTTTTCGCGCATCTCCAATAAGTTGTATCTGCCAGTAGTCTTCTGGTTTAAATGCAGCGATTTCCTTTTCACGGTCAACAAGTATTTTAAGTGCTGGACCCTGGACACGGCCTGCGCTCAGTACTTTGTAGAGCCCCATTTTCCTCACACTGGTTGTTAGGGCTCTTGATAAATTGATTCCATAGATCCAGTCGAGAAAATGCCTTGTTATTCCTGCATTCGCTTGCCCCCAGTCGATTGTCTTCATTTTGGCAGCATATGAGCTGACCAGATCAGGGGTTGTCAGAGTGCTGAATTTCATGCGCTGGGCATCTTTTTGCTTGCATGCCAGCCGGATAACAGTGTAACCAATAACTTCACCCTCAATATCATAGTCAGTGGCTACAGTAAATGATGTTGCGTCTTTTGACAGGCTTTTAATTGTGTCAAGATATTTTTTTGAGAATTTTGCTGATTTGCTGACTGAGTGGGCTGGCTGCCAGTCAATGTCAAACACAGGGTAGCTGAATTTTCCTGGTTCCTTCTCTGCAACTTGGTAAAGATGTCCAACAGCGCAGGCAACAATAATATTGTTGTTCTTGTGCTTTAGCTCGTAATAAGGGATTTTGTTGCGGCTGTTTTTGATTGGTTTGCCGTCGGCTAATGCCTCTGCAATTTTTTGCGCAGCTTTAGGTTTTTCAGTTATGATTAACTCATATGGCATGGTTCAGTGTAATCTTGGACTCTTTAAAAAACTTTTGAAAGAGGATTTTAACCCAGTCCAGAAATTATTTGGTCTGCTTGCGGCTTGGTGATTATCCCATTTGCCTTCAGCTGTCCAATTATTGATTCTGCTTTTGCAGAAGTGAGTTGCCCTGTTTCCAGTAATCTTTGTACTATGTGGTTGAGAGCTTCCGGGTTTATACTTCCCTTTTTGGCAAATTCGGTAATCAAAGGCACAATATTTGTTTCGGTGACATGACCGCTGTCCACGTAATCGCGCACTTTCTCCGGAGCTTGGGAAGCCCTTTTCTCAATGAAGAGTGATCTTAACTCGTTGAAGACTTCCTGATCTTTGATGAGGTAACCTCGCTGGTCCATTTCTTTCTGGGTCATAGTTGTGAGACGCTGCCACACTGTCCCTTGGTCTTCAGGCACAGGAAGTATTGTCTTTTTTGGCATGGCAATCACCTGTTGGATCTGAGAGGGAACTGGCTTGGCTAATTCGGGACGTTGCTGCTGCTCGAATGTGCTGAATATCTGTTC
>JBDRLT010000054.1:0-15054 GCA_043812815.1 Candidatus Woesearchaeota archaeon
GTTACTGTCCCATGAAATCCCAGCTAAGCATAGAATTCCTTGTGATGAGTATCTTCGCCCTAATCACCTTTATTGTCTTTGTCAAAGTTATTATCGAGAAAAACAATGACATCAATCTCTACAGGCAGCAATCAGAAGCAAGAAAAATAGCAGACACCATAGCAGCAAGCATCAACCAGGTATACGAAGCAGGCGACGGCACAACAAAGGCTGTTAATCTGCCGTACACAATCCTCGGAGAGTCGGCTTATACAATGGTGGTAACACACAACCTTGTGGAGATAAAATGGAACAGTCAGCACCTCACCACTCCAGTTGTCATCGCGGCAATGCAAGGCAGCCTCCACACAGGCTCAAACACCATAACCTATGAAAATGAAACAATCTACCTCAACTAAATCCCAGATATTCTCGCTGGATATGATCTTTGCAGTTATAGTCTTCCTCCTTGTTTTTACCACCACCATATTTGCCTGGGATGAGCTTCAGAAAAAATGGCAGCTCCAGCAAACCAGAGATGACATGGAATCCATTGCAGAAAACGTTGCCCAAACACTCCTCACCACCCCAGGCCAGCCAGCCAACTGGGAAGAGCTGCAAATCAGCTCCTCAAATATCTCATCTATAGGAATAGCCTCCTCACCCCATCTGCTCAGTACAGACAAGATCTCGGAACTAGAATCAGTCTATCCAACAAAATACGAGGAAATCAAAAAAATATTGGGAATCAGGGGAGCAGGCTATCAATTCCAAATCAAAGTTATCTATGATCCGGGCGATTACACCCTCCTGGGCTCCCACCCGGTTATAGCATATACCTATGCCAACTCAGACGGTGGACCAGAAGAGGGAGACGCAGCCAACTTCGGCATAAGATCATATCTCGATGAAAACGAAATAGAATACACCAATTACTATGCCAACTGGCAAAAACTCATTAGCGAAATCTGGGATTACAATGTTGTGATCATGGAAGATCCCTGGATTGATGACAGCAGCTTGTCAACAGCCCAGAAAAACACTCTTAAAGACTGGGTTGCTGACGGCAACATGTACATCCAGAAAGAGCAGGGAACAATCATCAAGGTATTCGGCATCAAAATTAATAGGCTTGGGGAGGGCGATTTTGGCATAGTGGTTGCCCTTGACCGCATACTCTACAGAGTTGACATAGGAGATGAAATAAAATGTATAGAGGGCTACCGCTTATCCAAAGGCCAAGGCGGCTTGGTCACCCTTGTGGAACACACTTCAGGTCATGTCCTCATGGGTTATGTGAATTACACCTTGGGCCAGGTAATCTACCTGTGCGATACCCAAGGCCAAGCCTTCTTCAACACCAGCAGAATCGAACAATACGATAATGTGCGTTACATCATTAACTTTGGCGGAGGCCTTGCCACTATCAAAGTAGGAGACAACCCAGTAAACGCAACCCTGCTGGTAAGAGAAGAGCGCGTTGCAATGCTCGACAACAACCTCCCTGCAAGACTAATTGTCAAAATCTGGAAAACATGAAAAAAGCCATAATCTTTTCACTTGATGCACTCGTCTCCTTAGTTGTAGCCATTGTGGTCGTCTTCACACTCTTCAGATTCATGGGCACAAACTACCAGCCAAGATCCCAGCGCGTCTCAATTGGCGCAGACATCCTCGCTCTCTTCGAGCGCAGCAACATCTTCACCAACCTCGTAGCTACAAATGACAGCTTCGAGCTCCAAATGCAGTTTGATTACTTCCTGCCGTCGAGCCTATGCGGCCGCATCACAATATTTAACCAAAGCCTCCAGATCCATGAGGTAAACCTCAGCTGTTGGAACAACACCAACCCCAAATCAGTTGCCTACCGGACATTTATCTATCAGAAAAACCCCTACTATGCCAGAATGGAGATAAGCCCGAATGAATAAAAAAGGCTTTGTATTCAGCCTCATGTCAATCCTGCTACTCATGACACTCTTCAACTATGTAACACTTTACAGACAGAGTCTCAAGCAACAGGCAGTTGATATTCCTTATGCAGCCAAGATCAGGCAGCTTGAAGAAGACCTGGCATCAGATTACTTCCCGCTCAACGGCATGACCTTTGAAAAAACCGGGCAGCAAATAAAAATCAGCAATTTCACCTTCGCAAACACCCAGCCCAAAATCACAGCCTACACAGCTTTCCTGCAAAACTACTCCAATCTAACCAACATCCCCTTCACAGTCTCGCTGACAAGACAATTCAAGATTCAAGGCATTAACGTTACTTTCAACAGCACCCATATAATTATCTCTGACATAAGTAACCTCACCCAGGTATCCGTAGACCTCACCTGCCTCTCAGCAGACTCACTGAACACAACAGGCTCTCCTGCAAACTCTGGCACAGAGGTCAATGTGCATGCAGTTATGCGCAAATCAACTGGCGCAATTGCACTTGACTCCACGCGCAACCTTGACAAAGACACAGCCAACACAGCTTTTTATGCCCGCTCCGCAACCCAAGGCATGCGAGTGATCATCGGCAACTCCCAGCTGACAATAAAAACAGTGCTGCCAACAAGACTCAACAACCTCACCCTAACCTATAACTATCAGCCAACTATCACAGTTGGAACACTCGATATCAGCGATTATAACGGCTTCTCAAGGCACTGCCAGATTGCCATATAAACTAAGCGAAAGTTTTATATATTAACCAGCCAGAATTTAACCCATAAAAGAGGTGCAACCATGATCTACTATCCGACTTTTTTCGAATTCCTAAATTTTGTCTCCCAAATAACAGCCGCAATAATCTCGGTCTATGTTTTGGCAATTTTCTGGTATCTGGACAGCAAAAAGATCATCTTCTCAAAAGCATTCATTGAGTACGAGAAAGCCCACCGTTATGAATACTTCAAAAGAGCCATCTCTGCACTCTCTGCAACCATTGTCCTCACTTTTATCTTCAACCTGGGCCTGCACTTCCAATACGCAAAACAGGCTCTCGATATTATCTCAATAATGATTGACATCTGTCTGCTGCTCTTCGCCTATTATGTCTATAGATCTCTCCAGTTCTCAAAAGGGCGCAGGGAGCTGGATCTGTTAAGAAAGCACGCATCAAAATGAAAAAACACCCCCTACTAAAGTCAGAGAAGATGCACAGAACCCCAACAGGCATCCCAGGATTTGACAAAATAATTGAAGGCGGCCTAGTGACAAAAAGCGTCAACCTTATCTCAGGCGATGCAGGCACAAGCAAAAGCATCTTCTGCACACAATACCTCATAAACGGCATTGTCAAGTACAATGAGCCAGGCTTATATGTCAGCTTTGGAGAGCGCAAAGAAAACGTCTACAAAGAGATGAAGCTGTTCGGCTGGGATCTTGAAAAACTTGAGAAGCAAGGCAAATTCATGTTCTTAGAATACACCCCCGAGCAAGTTGAGAATGTCATCAGGACAGGTGGAGGTATAATCTCAGATGTTGTACTCAGCATCAATGCCAAGCGTGTTGTTATAGACTCGATCACAGCAATCACTCTTCTGTACGAGTCAGCTGTTGTCAAACGCGCAGCCCTCCTGGAACTCTTTGACCTTATCCGTAGATGGAATTGCACTGCACTCCTAATCTCAGAAAGCCCCCAAGTGATTGGCCAGCACCACACAACTATGGAAGAATTCCAGGTTGACGGAGATATCCTGATGTACAATGTTATGAAAAACAACAGAAGGCAACTCTTCTTAGAGGTTTTCAAAATGAGGGCTACATGCCATTCAAGAAATGTGTACAAGATTATTATAGCTAAAGACGGACTGAGGATTGAAGATGTTAAACACAATTGAGACGTTTCCAGACAAAATCATTGCATATTTGCAGCAGGCAGACCAGCAACCAGTCAAGCTCAGCAAAATCGCAGTTGACCTGGGTGCAGAAGCGAAGCTGGTGGAATTCTGGGCCGAATTTCTCGAAGCGCAGGGCCTCCTCTCCATTGACTACCCAGCCAATGTGATGGCTTCTCCAAAGGTTTCTCTAATAGTAAAAAATCAAGAAGAGGATGAGCGGGTTGTTGAGCCAGCTGAGAACAAAAGCCTTGTTCAGGAATACACCATTGACTGTGATAAGCTCCAATCACAGGTTATGATCTGGAAATCAGCCTCCCAGGATGTTTCCCAATACCAATTGATTACCCCACAGCTGGGCATTGGTACGAGAGCTCTGCTCGATGGATTAGTGAGCAGACTAACAAAGACAATATCTGTGGAACTTGAGGAGGCTACAGATCCCAAGAAGATCCAGAAACTAAAAGAAGACTACTTTGACCTTATATTATCGCTGTTAAAAGAAACCCTCCCTGAGGAAAACCAGGCAGTGATTGACGCACTTGCCAGCATCCTCTATCACCGTGTTCAGGGTTTAGGCATCATTGACATAATCCTCTCTGATGATTATATCGAGGAAATTGCTATCAACAGCTCCAATGAGACAATATCGCTCTACCACAAACTCCAAGGCTGGCTGAAAACCCTTATTTATCTCCCAACCGAAGACAAAATTTTCAACATATCATCACAAATCGGCAGAAAATCAGGGCAGCAAATCAACTCGCTTAACCCAATTATGGACGCTCACCTGGTAACAGGCGACCGTGTTGCCTCCACAATTTACCCCATTAGCACCCACGGTAATACCATTACTATCAGGAGATTCTCAAGAGAACCTTGGACCATCACCCAATTCATCAATCCCAAAATCAATCTAATGTCAAAACGCATGGCCTCATTCATCTGGCTTGCCATGCAATATGAACTCAACATAATAATTGCCGGAGGCACTGCATCAGGCAAAACCTCTGTGCTCAATGCACTCTCCTCTTTGATACCCCCCACCAACAGGATAATCAGTGTTGAGGACACCAGAGAAATATCACTGCCCAAATCGCTCTACTGGAACTGGGTGCCAATGACCAGTCGCAACGCCAACCCAGAGGGCAAAGGCGCAATCTCAATGCTGGATCTAATTATCGCCGCACTCAGAATGCGCCCGGATAGAATCATTGTAGGAGAAATCAGAAAACAAGATCAGGCTCAGGCCTTGTTCGAGGCAATGCACACAGGCCACAGCGTTTACGCAACAATGCACGCTGACACCTCTACGCAAGTCATCAGAAGGCTGCTTGAACCGCCAATACAGGTTCCGGAAACAGAGCTGGCTTCGCTTCACCTTGTGCTAATCCAGTTCAGGGACAGGCGGACAGGCAGGAGAAGAACAAGGGAACTGGTGGAAATCCTTGACTCCAAAAAGAACGTTGAGCTCAATCACCTCTTCAGATGGAATCCGAGAAACGATGAATTTGAAGAGGTTAGAACAAGCCGTAGGGTCTATGAGGAGATCAGCCTCCACGTTGGCATGACTCCTAAAGAGATAGAAGCAGATCTCAAAGAGAGAGCATCGATCCTGCAGTGGATGCTTGACAGTGGTGTGGACAGCCTCCATCAAGTAGGTAATGTGCTAAGCATCTATTACAAAAACAAAGATTTTCTTGTGGGGTGCATCAAGAAGAAAATGGGCTACGATAAAGTGGTTGATGCCTATGAAGAGCACATCTCAGGCCACAAGCCAGTTAAAAAAAAACCGCCTAAGCCTCAGCGAAAACATGAGGATGAAGACGATGAGCTCATCCCCACACCTACGAAAAGCATGTTTTCAAAGTTAATGAGGAAAAAATGACCACCCATGTCCCATTCTTATTCATCAGCCCTGACTTTGTATCAAAGCACCTAAAACCTCTCAGGGGTATTGGCAAGAAAATTGGCCGATTTTTTCCAACACTCCCAAAAAACCTGAAACACGCAGACATGGATTGCAGTGCAACAGACTTCATCATAGCAGCAATCCTCTCTGCAGCATTAATAAGCATATTGTTTGCCATACTCATCCTTGTCTTAGCACCTGCAGAAAATGCACTCAAAATGAGCCTTGGCTATTCATTTGCCGTCCTGTTCCTGTTTGTCGTTGTAATCACTCAGTATCCCTCAATAATTGCCAAAAAGATCGCAGACCAGATAGACAAGCATCTCATGTTCGCAGTCAAAGACCTTCTGTTGCACACTGCCTCAGGCACCTCCCTTTACAATGCTATAGTCCACGTCTCCCAGTCAGACTACGGAATAGTATCAAAAGAGTTTGATGCCGTAGCTAGAAAAATCGAATCAGGCAGAACCACAGACTCTGCATTAGAAGAGCTTGCCGAAACCACAGAGTCTGTCTATCTGAAAAAGGTTATCTGGCAAATTGTCAACACACTCAAGTCAGGCTCAAACCTCAAAGAGGCTTTAAGCAGCATTGTCAACGATCTCACTATGACCCAGAGAGCAGATATCATGAGCTATGCAAACGAGCTCAATCTGTGGTCATTAATCTACATGCTCTTTGCTGTTGCCGCCCCTACAATAGGCATAACTATGATGATCATCCTAAGCTCGTTTACAGATATGGGCATAAGTCCTGCTTCCCTCATTATGTTCTTCATGGTCACCCTAATGATCCAGATAATGATCATCAGCCTTATCAAATCCAGAAGACCGGTGGTTGAGTTCTGATGAAACTCACCAAGCGCATCTACATCAGCCTCACAAAATTTTTCCCGAAAAGCTATGTCAAATACTTTGAATCTATGATGAGGTATGCAGGGGAGCATGAGAATGTGCTGCTCTATCTCGGTTCATCACTGCTGCTATCATTCCTTGTTTTCATCATCGCTCTGCTCTATGTCTACTATTACACCCCTGCGTCAGTCTTCATTGCCCTGCTGGTTGCCATCATGGCCTTCTTTTTTATTCAGGTGGTATTTTACTTAGCGATTTACTTCAAAGTTGAGAGTAGGATTGAGCAGGTGGAATCTTGCCTTCCAGACCAGCTCCAGCTCATGGCAAACAACATCAAATCAGGGATGACTCCATTCCATGCACTCACTCTCTCTGCCAGAAAAGAGTTTGGGGCGCTCTCTGAAGAGATCCTTAATGCCACCAAGCAGGCATGGGGCGTAAACTCCTTCACAGAAGCGCTCATTGACATCAGCCGCAGAATAAAATCAGTTATGCTCGAGCGCGTCCTCAAACTAGAGGCAAGCTCACTCAAGACAGGCGGCAACCTCTCAAGTCTGCTTTCTGACCTGGCAAATGATATCAGAGAGACACAGGCTCTCAGAAAAGACCTGATCTCCAAAACTAGAACCTACACTGCATTTATCCTTTTCACTGTACTCTTTGGCACTCCTGTGCTACTCTCAATATCAGTCCATTTTGTAGAGATGCTCAGCAGCTTCACAGCAATGGGCGGCAACATCCCAGATGCCTCTGGCTTTGACATAGGGTTTATTGCAGGCGGGTCCCAAATATCCCCTGTTTTTCTTACAAATTTCTCTTATGTAATGCTGGCAATAACAACCCTGTTTGCTAGTATGCTTATGGGTGTAATTACCAAAGGCAAGGCAACCTCCGGCATAAGATATTATCCCCCCCTTCAGATAGCGGTTTTGGTTATCTTCATTGGAGCTCGTTCTGCAATCGGCTCAATTCTGGGCTGAATCTGCAGTGTACAATTGTATAGCGCACTATTTTGTGGTTTACAAACCTATTTAAGCAAGCATGACTAAAAGGGATTTATGGAATACAAAATCCAGCACAGGCCAAGCTATGCCATGCTTGTGGTAACTCTGGACAAAGGGGAAGTAATAACCGCAGAGGCAGGCGCCATGACCTATATGGATCCCTCAGTACAGGTAGAAACCACCAAAAGAAAAAAAGGGTTTCTTGAAAATCTCGGCATGGCGCTTCTTGGCAGGCAATCATTTTTTGTCAACCATTACACCGGGCCGGGAGAAATAGCGCTGGTTGCAGCCCCTGTTGGGGATATCGACGTACTCAAAGTCAGCCCAAAAAAAGGCATGATCATCCAGAAAAACTCCTTCATCGCTTCCAATGGTCCAATCGACCTTGACATCCAGTGGGAGGGCTTTACCAAGGGGTTGTTTGGCCAAGGGCTTTTCATGATAAAAGCAACAGGCGAAGGCCAACTCTTCATCAACACCTTCGGCGCTCTTGAAAAGAAAACACTTGCAAAAGGCCAGACACTTATTGTCGACAACTTTCACCTTGTGGCATTCAGCGACACCTGCAAATATGAGGTCAAAAGCCTCTCAGGAATAAAACAGCTGCTATTCTCAGGAGAGGGATTATTGACACACATCACAGGGCCAGGCGAAATCTATATCCAAACAAAGAATCTTAGAGAATTTGTCACATGGCTATGGACTCTGCTCGAGCCCCGCGTCAGAATGGTGACAGAAAGAGCTAGATAGGTATTCTTAATCCAGATTAGATGGGAGTGTGTTGGAAAAACATTCCCTAAAAAAATTATCCGTCCTAATTAAGTATAGTGCTCCATCAAATGCAGGAGATAAACCCTGTATACAAAGCCTTCTATAGGCATTACAGTCTAATACAGTTTGCGGAAAAAAATTGAATGCACCAATTTTATATTCCCAATTTGCGCCTTCGCCCAAAAACAGGAGGTTTTTAGGGAGAGGTTCTCCATTCTTCTTCTTTTGGTCAGAAGTTGGATCAACAACAATACATCCTTGCATCATTGGATCAACCAGAACAAACGGCAAGCCAACAACGCAATGGTCCAGTTTGCTGGCCATGTGAGCCGTAGGATAACCCTGTTGGATAAGACTTAAAGCTACATTGTCACATGACGGCCCGCAGCAATATGCAGGAAAGGCAATACCATTATGTGTCAATCCGTCCCTTATTGCCAATGCATAGTGGGCAAATGCCACTGTATAAACTTGCCATGCAACTCTTTTCAAGGCACGCTCACCCTTGAAAAGCATGGAAACAGGACGCAGACAGTTTTGAAGTTGCTGAGAAAGAGTCTCCGGCCAACCAGTCATAACCCGACCTTCCCAATGCATATATGGCACGTAAGGCTCGAGACGAGCGCACGTTTCACCTGTAATCTTTTGTCTGTTGAGTTCCACTCCCATAGCCTCGCTTAGGCTAGCTTCAAGCCTAGGCATCAAAGCCCTTGGGTCTGATCACACAATACACTCAAATCAGTATCCAAAAACCATTGCGGAGCAGCTAACCACTCAACCATTTAATAGGAATATTGGGAACCATATATAAATCTTCCCAAGAGTTAACTACTAACAGGTGGGCACTTTTTGATAAAAACCGAAAAGTTTACAAAAAATAGTCCCTTTTCAGTAACAATAGTTGAAATAAGGGGATATACCATATGCAAAGAGACGAAATTTGTCCGCAATGGGACATTGTAACTGAAGAGCTTCCAGAAGTTAAAGGCAGCAGCAAAAAGTGGAGCACTGTCCACGAAATAATCAACCCTTTAGCCCACATTCCCATTTTTGGGCACAAACCAGCAATGGAATTACCAGAAGTTGCTGCTCATCCTATCTCAAAAAAATGTACTGGCGAGTGCAAACACTGTATTTATGAAGGAGTCTTCAAAAACACAAGCCAGAACCCGATGTACAAAAAGGGGGTCTGGAAAAAAGATGGGAGACGCATCTGCGTCAAAATGGAATCACTCCAGATCCAGAACAACAAGGGCAGCTGGTTCATCTGCGATGAGAAGCAGATACAAAAATGCCATTTCTACGATCCGAAATAACTATGGTAAACACTGCACTAAAAATGTATGTGTAAGAATAAAAAACTCTGCCTGTCTGAATAAATTTTATGCATAGTATAATGATTTTTTCGCACCCAAAATAGAAGCATTTAAAAATAGAAGAGCAATACTAGTGGCAATCGGGAACATGTAACTGACCATTTAGGTGCTGTTTCTGAATTGAGGTAAAAATGAGAAGAGATACAAAACGTACAGGTAATTTTGGTAGCAGGTTCAGTAAGCCTGACAGTAGCTTTGGCCCAAGAGAAATGCACAAAGCAACATGTGCTGATTGCGGCAAAGAGTGCGAAGTTCCGTTCCAGCCAACAGACGGCAGGCCGGTTTACTGCAAAGAATGTTATCCAAAACACAAGCCACAAAGGTTCTAGATTGTGATTTTGTTTCCATTTTTAGAAACATCTAGATATAATAGTAGGAGGTTAAAATGAAAGGAACAGTAAAATTCTTCAATCAGATGAAGGGATTTGGTTTCATCGCAGGCGAAGATGGCAATGAGTACTTTGTCCATCAGTCAGGCATTGCAGAAGGAGTAATCCACGATAACGACGCTGTTGAATTTGAAGTAGAGCAAGGCGAACGTGGTCCTAAAGCAGTCAATGTAACCAAAGCTGAATAAAATCTATTTCAGCAGAATTATGTGCAGAGTCGTTTTAATAACACCAATAAACGACAATGCCATAATCAGCATGTCTGTTTTCTTGGCACCTAATCCTAGGACAACAACAGGCACATCCTGCGTGTAGCTATACAATGCAATAAAGAAAAGCAGAGTGAATAGCCCTAAGTATAATAAAAGGGCAATAACAGTCCTGCGGAGAGAGTTCATAATCTGAAAGGTCCCCCACCGCTCAGTCTTTTGAAGCCTTTTATGAGGTGGATCCTGCTTTTCACTGTATCAAAAAGTTTTTCAAACTCACTAGGTGAAAAATCAATTATCCCAGAAGAGCTCGCGCCTCTGAAACACACAGATATTGACTCCTGGTCAGGATAAAGCAAATTCTCGTTAATAAGTATCTCCTTAATCTCACCTGAAGTTTCAACTCTCATAATCCCATCCTTATTTTCCTTTCTGAGTTTTATCTGCATATTACAGCCCCCCTAAGTTGTATCTACTCCAGAATAGTCTGGCTCACTTAAATATTTTTGTGTTTAGAGCTCAAACTCATCAATAAAACCGGCAATAACCTGATATTTGTCCAAATACCTAAACCCTTTATCAGAAAGACTAATGGATTTCCTGCCACGCTTCCCTTCAACTTCTCTAACAAGGCCTTTTTCCTTTAATTCACCAAAATAATCTGAAAAACTCTGGGAAGACAAATTAGAATATCTCAGCAGGGGCGTAGGTTTAATCGAGTTATTGCTATCCCTGATAATCCTGAGAATATCATATATTACTTCTAACCTTTCTCTTTTTCTTGCCATCAGCCTCAGCCTTTTGCACTTTCAATAAAACAACAATGAATATCCCAACAGAAATGAGATAAATTATAACCCTGTTAAACACATGAAACCCAGGCAAAGCCAGCCCAAAAAGATTCAATATCCAGAACACAAATAGCAGCAAGTAGATAAGGTGCAAAGAAGAGAGCAATCTGCTTTTTGATTCTTTTAGTTTGTTTAAGCTAAAGCCAATAACAAATCCAAAAACCGCAATCTGCGCTGCAATAAGAATCATAGCAGAGCCTGTCATGTACACCAGAACCCCAAGAATGATAGCTGCACCATGTATTAAAAGCTCACTATGCTTTGACTTATTGAGCTTCCACAAAATGCTGAGACTTAATGAAAAGATTGCCACAATACTGAAATATGTTGTCAAAAGCAAGGTCAGGAAATGCAGCATCCTCGGATAAATCAGATGATACCTCAAATTGACAATCTGCAAAGGGAAAAACAAGAACCTGAAAAAATAGGCAACAGCAAAATACAAGAAAGTATTTCGGAAATACCTAATACCCTCATGTCTAGTAAGATCATATAACTCCTTTGTTCTAAGATAAATAAACACGCAAAGCGCAATAACCACTGCAGAATACACTGCTTCAAGCTGTAGAACAAAAGGAATAATCAAAGCCATACCTCAAATAGAGCATTTCTTGTATTTAAAACATATGGATTCCACATGCACATTTCACCTTCTTCCTGCTTAAATACACCCCCACTATGTCACAATCTGACAAACATGGAGGTGTGAAAGATGAAAACAAGTGGACTGTTGATTACCATTCTTGTTTTGGGAGTAATCGCAGTAGGAGCAGTATCTGCATTTGGTGGATTTGGGAACAGGGAACAAGTGAGAGCGGCTTTGGATGCAAATGATTACACTGCATGGAAGCAGGCAATGGAATCTGGCCTGACGCAGGAGAGATTTGAGCAGATGAAGCAAAAGAATATGCGGCATGTCCAAGATATCGAGTCTAGACAAGCCATGCGGAAGGCAATTGAAAATGCCGACTATGATGGGTGGAAGACCATTGTTGAAGGTATGGAACCAACCCCCTTTATAGCTGAAAAGATTCTAACACAAGAAGACTTCAACACACTGGTTGAAATCCATCAGGCAAGGCAAAACAAAGACTTTGATAGAGTCTCAGTACTGCAAGAAACGCTTGGATTAAAGAGAACTGGAATGGGCAAAGGCCGCTTTGGCTGTATGGGCGAATAAGCCCTTTTTTTCTTTTTATGGATCACTAATCCACTTACTTTATAAAGACATATTCCCGCACAGAGAAAAAATGAAATCCACGCTCCTCCACTTAGACAATGTCTGGAAAATCTACCAAATGGGCGAAGTAGAAGTACCAGCATTAAGGGGCCTAACAGTCGGCATTAACAAAGGTGATTTTGTGGCTGTAATAGGAGCATCAGGCTCAGGCAAATCCACAATGATGAACCTCATTGGTTGCCTTGACTTTCCGACCAAAGGCAGAATAATCCTAAAGAATAAGGATATTACTAGGCTCAGAGAATCTGATCTTGCCTCCCTGAGAGGTCGCACGATCGGCTTTATCTTCCAGCAATACAATCTAATGCCTACATTGAGCGCTTTTGAAAATGTGGTTATGCCACTCGAGTTCCTCGAATATCAGGAAAAAGCAGCATCAGCCAATGCCAAGAAAGTGCTGGAGATGGTGGGTCTTGCAGACAGGATACACCACCTCCCAGCACAACTCTCAGGAGGACAGCAACAGAGAGTGGCAATTGCCCGGGCTGTTGTTCACAATCCTGAAATAATCCTTGCAGACGAACCCACAGGCAACCTGGACTCAATATCCGGGAAAAAAATAATGGAGTTCCTAACAAACCTCAACAAGCAAGGTAAAACAATAGTAATGGTAACCCATGACCTCAACATTGCAAAATACGCTCATACAATTATCGAATTAAAAGATGGACAAATAATACGAGGTGGATAAAAATGAAACAAACACTATTTTTAGTGATGCTTATGCTTCTTGCAATATCTGTGCATGCAGCATCTTCGCTGGACTCTTCTCAGGTTATATCGATAAGCCTGGTTAACCAGGACCCAGACCCTGCGATTGCAGGAGAAATTGTAGAAGTACGCATAGGTGTAGAAAACATCGGAGGCCAGCAAGCAACCAACCTGATAGTTGAGCTTGTCCCAGATTACCCTTTTACCCTAATACCTGGTGAGACAGCAGTCAGGCAGATCGGTACAATGAATGCGTATCAAAAGGGAGAGAGTATGAAAATTATCAAGTATAAAGTGAGATCTGATAAGGACACAACTGCAGGCAGCTACGAGCTTAAAGTAAAATACTACGAAGAAGGCTCAGTGGTAGCAACCCAAAAAAGCCTCTCAGTCGATGTCCAAAGCAGAGAGAGCGCTGAAATAATTTACATTGATCAGGTGGAACTGATCCCAGGCAAGATCACCCCTCTAAAATTCACGATCAACAATGTTGGATCTGCTCCCCTGAGAGAGATCTCGTTCCAATGGGAGAATGAGGATGATATTATACTGCCTGTAGGCTCTGACAACACAAAATACATAAAATACTTAGATGTGGGAGGCAGCGCAGAACTGAAATTTGATGTGATAGCCAGCGCAAATGCTGACCCTGATCTGTACAAACTTGATCTCAAATTAACGTATGCAGACCCTATTACCGGTGAGGACAAAGAGATTGCCACAAAAGCAGGAATATATGTCGGTGGCGCAACTGACTTTGATGTTGCATTCTCAGGAATCTCTAGCAGCGAATACACATTCTCCATATCAAACATAGGGAGTGTTTCAGCAAGTTCAGTCACTGTAAGAATACCAGTCCAGCAAGGCTGGAGTGTAACAGGCAGCAACTCGGTAATAATCGGCAATCTGAATGAAGGAGATTACACAATTGCGAGTTTCAATCTGCAGCAGACAGGAGCTCAGCCAGGCCAGGGTTTCACAAGAGTTAATATGACCAGGCCAGCAATGGAAAATCCGAAGGTTAACCTTGAAATAATCTACACTGATTCAAGAGGCAACAGAAACACAGTTGAAAAGGAAGTTGCAGTAGATACATCTGCCAGGGCAGCAACTGCTGCAAGCGCTACAGGCACTTCAGCTGGTTTTAATCCTGCGTTAGGAAGGCAAAGGCAGAGCACAACGCAGCAGATTTGGAATACCGCAAAATGGGTCCTACCTCTCGCAATACTTACCTTACTTGTTATCTTAGGTCAGCGGCAATATAAAAAAGAGAGGCTAAAGAATCCAGCTTACACCTACAAGCAATTACTAGCTGACACTGTCAAAAAGGCTAACAAGCTAAGAAATCGTAAATGAAACTCTCCAAATCATTCAAGCATGCATTCAACATGGTAGTGCATGCAAAGATCCGCAGCTGGCTCACAATACTGGGTATTGTTATTGGTGTAGCTGCAGTAGTGTCAATTGTTTCCCTGGGTGAGGGACTGCAAGAAGACATGACCTCGCAACTTGGCGGCCTTGGCGCAGACATTCTGACACTCACTGCTGGTCGGTCAAGAGCAGCGGGTTTTGGTCCAGGCAGAGAATTCGGTGGAAGCTCTTCAACAGAAGAAATAGTAATTGACAAAACAGACATACAGGCTCTTAGAGGGGTGAGTGATATCAAGCTTATTGACACCCAGATAAGGGGTAATGCAGAGATTTACTATGTTGCTGAAAAAGGCTCTGTTAGTGTAACCGGTGTTGATCCTGCCACATGGTCCCAGATAACAACATCAAAAATTGCTGAAGGCAGAATGCTCGGTCCTGCAGACACAAATGTCATTGTGGTGGGAGGCCGAATTGCCAATGGTTTTTTTGACAAGCAGCTGGGAATAAATCAGCTACTGACAATAGAAGAGAGGCTTTTCAGGATTGTTGGGATC
>JBDRLT010000055.1:0-5586 GCA_043812815.1 Candidatus Woesearchaeota archaeon
TCAATATCCATTTTAACTGACTATATTCATCAGATTTATTAAACTTTTTGGTTCGCATTTAGCAACAAATTGGAATATCAGTCGCAATCTGAAAAAGGGGTTGCCAAACTCTGAGAAACCTTTTTATACTTATTAGCCGATTATAGTATTATGCAGTATAAATTCTCTTCTCGGGTCCAAAATGTCCCGAACTCAGGCATTGGCTTTATGATGAGATATGCCTCCAAGTACAAAGACGTTATCTCACTAGGCCAGGGAACACCACAATTCCCAACACCACAATTTATCTACGATTACCTTTATGAACGCGCAAAAACAGACAAAAAAGTTGGCATGTACTCTGATCCTGGCATCGAAGCAGAACTCAAGCAGCTAATTGCCAAGCAAATAAAAAACAATCATGAGTTCACACCATCTCCAGATGAGCTATATCTCACCCTTGGAGGTATTGGTGGGCTCTATGCAGCATGCATGAGCTTCCTTGAGAAAGGAGACCAAGCCATTTACTTTGATCCAAGCTACCCTCTGCATCTGGCACAAATACACCTTACTCAGGCAAAACCAATCTTTGTTCCATTTAAGGAAGACCAAAAGTGGGCAATCGACTTAGACAAGCTTGAGAATTCTATAACCAGAAAAACAAAGATAGTTGTGCTTACTAACCCCAACAACCCCACAGGTACTGTACTCTCAGAAAAGGAAGTAAAACAACTCGCAAAAATTATAATAGACCACAACCTCATCCTGCTACTAGATGAAGCATATGAATTTCTCACTTATGACACTGAACTCTACTCACCACTTAATATTGCAAAACTGCGCAACAATCTTATTGTATGCAGAAGCTTTTCGAAAGAATTTGCTATGACAGGCTGGCGCCTTGGCTATCTGTATGCAAATCCTGAAATTATTTCAAAACTCAGGGAAGTCCATCTCCATTTCTGCATCTCGCCTCCAACACCAGCAATAGTAGCGTGCATAGGCGCACTCTCAGACAAACGCGGCGAAGAAGCAAAGCAGCACTTCAAATCAAAATTTACAGAAAGCAGGGGAACGATCTGCGAACGCTTCGATAGGCTGCCAAAGCTCTTCTCATACCAGAAACCAGCTGGCGCATACTACGTTTTTCCCAAAATAACCGGGTTGAAACTCTCATCTCTAGAATTTGCCAAGCTTCTCGTAGATGAGGCAAAAGTCATCACCATCCCCGGCAGCACAATGGGACCAAGCGGGGAACACCACCTCAGAATGTCATTTGCAGCAGACCCAACTGTAATCAACCAGGCCTTTGACAGAATTGATGACTTCGCAAAGAGGCATGACTTACTTTAGAAAAAGATTATCTTAACCCACCAATTACTAGAATGAAATCCCCTCTCCCGGATTCTCAGTATTCACATTTGAACCGGGAACCGCTCGGTGACGGCTGATAAGCATTCACAGTTTCTCATCGAGAACCTCTTACTTATGTCTACAGCCGAGCGCTCAACCGTTAAGCTAAGAGGGGCTGACTCTTGTTAACTCCAATTCATATTTAAACCTTATGCCAAAAATTTATATAATCGCTCTTCTAAGAAATGCTTATGTATCTCATAATTGATGGGGTCTTGAGGAAAGAGTTTGAATCACTTGAAGAAGCCAAAAAGTTCAGGCTAGACAATGACATCAAACAGCCAGTCTACACTTCTGATGCCTTTGGAAATGTTGTGCCTTTATCAGAGTCAGTGGAGCAGACACAGAAGCAGGAAATGGAAGTCCCCACACCAACAGAATTCAAATCAGAAGTGCCTCCAAAACCAGCGCCAAAACACTCGAGTAAAATCTACTTTGTTGCGTTTTTGGTAATCGTATTACTTTTAATAGTCTTTGTAATCGTGCCAATGTTTATAGGGATGTTTAACGCGCTGGCAATATGAAAAAGCTTATAAAGAACAAATCTGCTTCAACAATAACTGTATGGATATCACAGCGATTTCGCCATTAGACAGCCGCTACAGCAGTTATGTGTAGGAACTCAAGCAATATTTCTCTGAGTATGGGTTGATTAGGTACCGTGTTCTAGTCGAAATAGAATATTTGCTTGCACTCTCCAAAGCAGGGATTATCCCAAAGGAATCTGAAAAAATAAGAGAGCTATACCTCAACTTCTCTCTGGAAGACGCACAGCAAATCAAGGCAATTGAAGATGAAATAAACCATGATGTCAAAGCAGTGGAGTACTTCATTAAGCAAAAGCTAGGAAAAGCTCTGAAAAACCCAGAGTATGTCCACTTTGGGCTGTGTTCAACAGACACAGACAACATAGCATACTCGCTTATTATCAAGGATTTCATCCAAAGAATTTTCATCCCGAATATTAAATCGCTACTGGCTGAAATGCTTAGAACAGCACAACTGCATAAATCAACACCAATGCTGGCAAGAACCCACGGCCAGCCAGCATCTCCCACAACAGTGGGAAAGGAGATAGCTGTTTTTATGGCCAGAATTCACAGTCAAATGCTTCAGCTACAGGCAATACCCATATCTGCAAAACTCAATGGAGCCACAGGTAACTTCAATGCCCACAAGATCGCTTTCCCTGAAGTAGACTGGATGCAATTTAGCCAGGACTTTATACACTCACTCAGCCTCACCCCACATATGGTTACAACACAAATTGAACCATATGATGACCTCGCAGCATTATTATTAAATGTGACAAGGATAAACAACATCCTCCTGGGATTTGTAAGGGATATGTGGCATTACATCAGCATAGACTACTTTGTTCAAAAAGTAAAGGAAAAAGAAGTTGGTTCTTCAACCATGCCGCACAAAGTAAATCCAATAAACTTTGAGAACAGCGAAGCCAACCTAGGTCTTTCAAACGCCCTCCTCACTCATCTAGCTAACAAACTGCCAATCTCGCGCATGCAGAGGGACCTAAGTGATAAATCTGCAGCACGCTCTATAGGGCTGGGATTGGCATATGCTATTCTTGCATATAAAAAGGCAATAGAAGCCTTGCAGATTATCGAGGTCAACAAGGTCCAGTTAGAACTTGACCTTAACTCAAACCCAGAAGTCCTTGCAGAGGCAATACAAACAGTACTGCGCAAAAAGCCGATAAAAGACCCATATGAACAGCTAAAAACTCTCACAAGGGGAAAAAAGGTCACTTTGCAGGACTTAAGAGTGTTTATTAAATCGCTTGATATAGACTCAAAAACAAAAAAATTACTTATGGAGCTAACTCCAAGCATATACATAGGCGAAGCAGAAAAATTAGCAGACTATGTAATCTCTGACATACGAAAATACTTGGGGTGAACCAATGGCAGGAATAGTAATAGTGGGCATGCAGTGGGGGGATGAGGGAAAAGGGAAGATTGTAGATTTTATGACCAAGCAAGCGGATGGGGTTGCGCGCTACCAAGGAGGTAACAATGCAGGGCATACGGTTGTATACGGCAAACAAGAATTCAAGTTTCATCTAATCCCTTCAGGAATACTCTATCCCAAAGTACAAAACTTTATTGGCGCAGGGGTGGTTGTCAACCCGCAAGTCCTTCTTTCTGAAATTGATCAACTAAAGCAAAAAGGGATAAAACCCAATCTGCTAATCAGCGAAAAAGCGCATGTTATCATGCCATTCCACATAATGCAGGATGAGCTGGCAGACAAAGCACAAGGAAAACTCTCTGCAGGCTCAACCCATAGAGGAATAGCACCTGTATACTCTGACAAAGCATCCCGCCACGGGATTAGGATGATAGACCTCCTTGACAAGGCGGTCTTTAAAGAAAAATTAGAATATCTTACCAAAATTAAGCAGGCAACTCTAACACATGCATACAAATCAGATATCCAACTTGACGAACAGGAAATTTTTCAACAATATCTCGAATATGGCAATCAACTCGCTCCCTTTATCGGTGATGTGAGTAAGCAAATCAACACTCTTCTCGACCAGCAGAAAACAGTCATCTTCGAAGGAGCCCAGGGGACTATGCTGTGCCTTGATCATGGTCTATATCCTTACGGCACTTCTTCAAATCCCATAGCAGGCGGCGCATGTGTAGGCACAGGAGTTGGTCCGACCAAAATCACCAAAGTAATAGGCGTGGCTAAAGCCTATACCTCAAGAGTTGGAAAAGGACCAGTCCCAACTGAGATAGAAGGAGAGCTCGGGAACCAGATCAGAGAGAAAGGCCATGAATTTGGCACAACCACCGGCCGGCCACGAAGGATAGGCTGGCTGGATCTTGTTACCCTCAATTACAGCATCCGCGTCAGCGGTGTATCTGAAATTGCCCTTACGAAGTTAGACATCCTCTCTAATCTTGAGAGAATTAGGGTATGCACTAACTATCTCTGCAGAGGCAAGAAAGTTGTGGATCAGCCAGCAAGTATCTCTGTTTATAGTGAATGCACGCCGGAATATAAAGACTTCAAGTCATTTGGTGACATCTCAGACATAACAAGCTATGATTCACTGCCAGAAGAAGCAAAAACATATATCAAATTTATTGAAGCAGCGACCAAAACCCCAATAAAAATAATTTCTGTTGGTCCAGAGCGGACACAGACAATACTCAGATGAAATACGATGCAATTATAATAGGAGCTGGCCCTGCTGGCCTTTTTGCAGCCCATACATTGAAAGACAAGAAAATCGCAATTATAGAACAAGGCATGACCGCTGCTGAAAGGGTTAAAGCTGGCAGCAGTTACAAGAACGGATTCTCAAATGGCATGTGTGGAGTTGGCGGAGCAGGGCTATTCTCAGATGGGAAGCTTGTATTCACCCACAAACACGGAAAGACAGATCTTACACAGTTTCTCCCAGAGCACAGTGCAAAACAGCTGATCATCGAGGTTGAGCAGATCTTTGGTCAGTATGGTATGGATGGTGAAATATTCCCAAAAGACAAGCAGAAAGCCGCGTATTATTATAAGACAGCCTTACAACACGGACTGCACCTTATGCTGCTCAAATACAAGCATATGGGTTCAGATGAGCTGCCAAGGATGATTGGAAATATGCAAAAATCTCTTGAAAAAGAGGGTGTGGAATTTCAGACTCAAACCAAAGCAGAGGAATTCATCATTGAAAACAGGCAAATTGTTGGACTTCGGACAGACCAAGGCGATTTTGAATGCGAAAACCTCATTGTCGCACCAGGCCGGGCAGGCTCAAAGTGGTTATACAACGAAGCGCAGAAGCTCAACCTGGGTGTTGAGTTTGGGCCGGTTGAAGTAGGTGTCAGAGTTGAAGTGCCGTCTGAAATTATGGAAGAAATCACAGATACATTGTATGACCCGACATTCTTTCTCAATTCAAAAGCCCATGATGATGTTGTTAGAACATTCTGCACCAATCCAAATGGATTCGTAATCCAAGAAAATTATGAGGATTTCATCTGCGTAAACGGCCATGCGTCCAAATCAAATAAATCTGATAACACAAATTTTGCACTCCTGAGTAGAGTTAGCTTAACAAAGCCATTAACAGATACTCACAGTTATGGAGTCTCAATCGCGCGTCTGACCACCACATTAGGGGGGGGCAAACCCATTTTGCAGAGATATGGGGACCTAATA